>JBGAJX010000027.1:0-69973 GCA_044224695.1 Marmoricola sp.
CGCCGTAGGCTCGGACAACGTCGAGGTCCTTCGGAACGGTGTGCTTGGTCGCCACTGATCCTGAGGGCCTCGACCCTTCTCGCCCCGACATCACCCCACCACCGGCGCGCCGCTCACCCCCACCTCAGGTAGGAAGAGCCGGTTGTCCCAGAGCGGAATGGCCCGATGGCTGGCCCGCACCTGATCGTCGGCGAAGTTCCGGCCGAACGCTGAACCGAGCGCCTCAGTGCCGGAGGGCTCAAGCACTGAGGCCAGCAGGCGCAGCCGTGTCGACTTGCCCGAGCCCGGCGGCCCCCAGGCCAGGACACCCGGCCGGACCGACGCCGCGAAGGGCAGACCAACCAACCAACCCACCAACGCGCGGAACTCCCGAGACACCGGATCCATGGCCAGGACCGGCGCGAGCGCGTCGAGCCTCCCCCCTCGGACCGGCATCGGCAGCGGCCGCGTGGCGTGGCTCCGACGGAACACAACATCCGCCGGAGGGGCATCCTGGATCGTCCAGCCATGAGGGTCGATCACGACGAAACCGCCCTCGGGCCTGCCGAGATCCAGCACGACGCGCCGAGCGCCGGGGTCGTGGGCGAATCGCAGGTGCAGCTCTACGGCAGGCCCCTCCACGGCTGCCAGCGATTGGAGCTGGAGCAGAACCGTGTCTCGGGTGCCCCGGGTAATCGTCGGCAGCGCCGAGCGCCGAGCAAGCGCGACGATGCGGTGCCCCAGCGCCTCCCCGATCGGCTGAGCGACGCCGGGCATGCCATAGAGCGCGGCCAGATCCGGATGCATGTCGTCGGTGACGCCGCCTCGGAGGACCGCGTACGGCTTCCCGTGTTCGGCCACTAGCTCATAGGCGGCGAGTGCCGCGCTGGTCAGCACCCGCACGGGGTCGACTTTCTGAGGCCGAACCACGCCCGCCTTGCTGGGATCCGACCGGACTCCGGACGCCTGGACCGGCGTACTGCTCGCGGGATCTTGGGGGGCGTCCACAAGCCTGGCCCGGGCAGCGTCGTCGACCTTCACGCGGCCGGCTCCGTCCACTCGGGGGCACGCAGGGCCGGCCGGGCGTGCGCGTTCCAGATCTCGACGCCGTAGGCGCCCAACCCGTACCAGTGGCTGCCGCGGACTTCCACGGCGAGGCTGGGGTTAGCGACGTCGAGCCCCTGGAGAAGGTCCAGGTCACGGCCGCTCAGGTGGTACGGCTGGGCCAGAAGGACCGCCGGGCGACCGTCACGGGTCCAGAGCGTCACGTGGTCGATCCAGCCGTCGAGCCCGTCTCGCGCGAGCCCATCACGCCAGCGCCCGCACTTGGACGGTCGGCACCGGCCCTCCAGGACCGACTCCACGCAGGCGTGCTGAACGCGGCTCAACCTGAGATGTAGCGGCACGGCCCACGCCAGCAGACGCAACCGCATGTCAGCGTCGATATTCGGCCCATACGGGAAGGCGAAGCGCCGGCCCCACCGCTCCGGGCCCGCCATGCGCTTGAGCCCGACGCTCGGAGCCAGCTTGTCGAGAGCCTCCACTAGCTCGTGGTCGGCAGGAGTGGCGTGCCGGGGGCAACTCTTGCGAGTGTGCTCGTCGAAGATCAGCCATTCCGACGAATCGCAGCACACCTGTAGCCCTCGGGGCGGGCGTTGGCTTACGATGTAAGCGTCCGAGTCTGAGGCAGCGGCGAGGATTCCGAGGCCCCGGCGATTGATGCCCGCCGGGGCTTCCTCATGTTCGGGCACGCGCACGCGCACCCCCTCGTCCGTGACGGGCGGCCAGGCACGACGGATTCATGAGGCCGCCTTGGCGGTGGGGACTGGGCGCATCAACTGGTCGACCTCGTCCAGGTCGACGCGGATGACGCGGGGCCCGAACCGATACCCGGTCAGGCTCCCGTCGGCTATACGGCGCCGGATCGTCTTGGTGCACACGTCGGCGTATTCAGCAGCTCGCGGAATCGAGGCCAGGCGGCGAACAGGTGCAGCGGTCTTGAGTGTCCTAGACACAAAAAAAGTCCTCTCGCGGGTACGCGGATACCGCGCCTCCCATGAGAGGACTTGCTCCGACAGGATACCCCCTACTCGGTCGATCCAAGCAACGACAAGCGGGGAGCCGATTGTCTTTCGGTGACACCCCTAGCGATTCCGCTTGAGCACGCGAATCAACTGGTGCCACTCGGTGCGGAGCGTTGGCGTTGCGGAGTCAGCCAGCACCCTTAGCGCGTCTTCGATGACGTCCGAAGCACCGACGATCTTGGCGTCGTACTCGCATCCGCCGACAGGGCACTTCAAGACTTCTCTGAGATGCGACGAAGACCCGTCGCCGTCGGGCGCGTTTTGTTCGGACCACCCCGGCGCTTCACCCATGACCCGCACCTGTCCGTCAGCACAGAGTGCGTACGTGGCTAGAACTTGTTTCTGGTGCTCCGCGCAGCAGAGGGTCAGCTCAGCGACGACAGCAAGATCGTTCATCAGTGCCCCTCCCCCGCCGCAAGCTCCGACAGCCTTCGCGCGAGTTGCTTGTCTCGGTTCTCGGCCACGTGCTGGTAGCGCATGGCCGCTCCAGGCGTCGAGTGTCCTAGCCGGCCCATCAGCTCGGCGAGGGTCGCACCCGACTGGGCCGCGAGGACCGCCCCGGTATGCCGCAGGTCGTGCCAGCGCAACGAAGGGTGTCCGGCCGCGACGCGGGCGGCGTAGAAGCCGTGGCCGGGTTTGGTCCGGGTGGGCGCTTTGCCGTAGAGCGTGCTCGGCGCAAGGTGCCCGCCGTCGGCTCCTGGAAAGAGCAGCGCATCCCTGCCGAACGCCACGTGGTCCTCCAAGTGGGCCTTGAGCAGCGGCACGAGATGCGGCGGGATCGCCACGTCACGCACCCCGGCGTCTGTCTTGGGAGTGCCGACGACATGGACCATGCGCCCGTCCTCGCCCTTGATCCGCACGACGCCCCGCCGAACGTGGATGACCCCGTTGCGCAGGTCGAGATCCTTCCTCCGCAACTCGGCCAGCTCACCGAAGCGCAGCGCACACCACGCCGCGAGCAGCGTCATGGCTCGGCGGTTGGGGGGCATCGCGGCCACGAGGGCCTCCAGCTCGGGCAGGGTCAAGGGCTTGACCTTGTGGACGCGCTTAGCGTTGCCGGCGCCGCGGATGTGGCAGGGGTTGGACGCGATGAGCTGGTCAGCCTCAGCGGTCCCCAGGATCGTGCGCAGCAGCCCGTAGGCGTGGGCGCGGAGCGTCGGCTTGCTGGTGCCGGTCAGGGCGTGCCACTGCCTGACGGCCTCGGGCGTGATCGCCGTCAGCGCGGCGTCTCCGAACGTCGGCTTGAGCTGGTGCTCCAGCAGACTCGCGTAGTGCTGCCGGGTCCGGGGCTTAAGGTCCCGATCTCGGAGCCACGCCTCGGCGTAGGTGCCGAACGTGAGCAGCTCCACCTTGGCCCGCCGCGACGCCTGGCGATCGCTCAGGGGTGTCCACTGCCCGGAGACGATGAGGCGGCGCTCGTCTGTGAGCCAGGCCTCGGCGTCGATCTTGGCGTCGAAGGTAGTCGGCGCGGTGTGTCGCATCGGCTTCCCGTTGGGTCCGAGCACCCCGTCAGGGTCGAGGTACGACGCCTGATATCGACCGCTTGGCAGCTTGCGGATGTGGCCGAACGTCCTGTGCTCCCGCTTCCCTGCCACCCAGGCGCCTCCGGATTCGTGCGATCAACGTGCGATGCTAAAGGCTACCCGAGTCCTCTTGTGTCACATAGCGACCCGCGATACTGTGTCATGAAATTGCAGGTCAGAGGCATAAACCGCAGGTCAGGCCCAGTGTCGGCAAGCACTGGTCGTACTGGTTCAAACCCAGTATCGCCCACCAGTAAAACCGCAGGTCAGAGGCCGGTTTCCAGACATGGGAACCGGCCTCGCGCCATCTCCGCGTGCCACGACGGCAAACGCGGCAGCCGCCGCCGAGGGGCATCGACCTAGGCGTCTATCCACGCGAACAAGATCCGCCCCCGGGACTCCGAGTACCCGCGGGCGGTTCTTTGGGCACGCCACGTTCCCCCGTCGACCGCCTGCGAAGCCCGGGCTCTGCCCGAAGAAGGTCGGGTGCCGCAACGGCCGTTATCCAGTGGCACCGGGTATTCAGATCGAAGGCTGACACAAGGTCAAGAGGGCACCTCGCCCGATCGGTCAGAACTGGATGGGGAAACGAACGCACCTCAGTCTCACCCAGGGTCCACGTGATGGACCTGGCCGACCGCGGGATGCGTGCACACCGAAGTCGCTGGGCAACCCGCGTGCGGCGCCGGCCGAGCGCAGGGCTCAGCGCTGGCGGGGAATCGAACGAGTGATGGTGTCGCCTGCGTCGGGCAGGAGGCCGTCCGGCTCGTAGGCCATCACCTGGCCCGGCTCACACCACGCCTCACGCTCATGGCCCACGCCGGCCGACCAGCGCACGTGCGCCACCAGCCGGCCGTGCCGTACGTCGTGCCCGAGCAACTCGGCATCGAACCATACGCCCCGGACGTTGACCTGCACGCCCCGACTCCGCGGTCCGTACTCGCATTCATGGAAACTCCAGCCGCTCGCGGACATCGGGGCCCCCTTTCATGCAAACGTCTACGTTCCAGATTGCATGTGCGTCGGCTCGCCGTGCCGGGCCGAACGAACGTGATCCATGTGCGATTGGTCCCGTGGTGATCCCGGGTGGGTCAGGACCTTGGACGTGCCGCAGGCGGCGCGTAGAGGGCGCGCAGCGGCGTACGGCGGGCCGCCTCCCAGGCCACGAGCGACGCGGCGACCGCCACCGCGCTCAGGCCCAGCGGCAGCCACACCTCAGCGGTGGTCCCGGCGGCGACGTACCCGCGCTCCACGAGGCGCTCGGCCAGGAAGCACAGCACCAGCACGTGCGCGACGTAGATCGGCAGGGTCCGCTCGCCGAACCAGACCAGCACCGCACCCACCCCCGTCCCCTCGGTACGCCGTGCCGCCAGGAAGCCCGACAGCACCGCAGCGACACCGGCGGGGAGCGCCAGCCAGCTGCCCAGCCCGATCGCCGCCGCGGCCGCGAGCACCGCGAAGGCAAGGGTCGACCAACCCAGCGCCGCCCCGGAGGCCTCGGCGACCCAGCCCCGCAGGGGCGCGGACCAGCGGGCGGCGGCGAGGAAGAAGACCAGGTGCACCGCGAGCCGGTCCCAGGTCTCGTAGGGCAGCGCGACCGGCCCCAGGACGACGGCTGAGGCCAGCGCGGCCGGCGCCACGACCGCCCACGCGGGAAGCCAACGGGTGGCCCGCGCGATCAGCGTGAAGACCACGAGGGCGTAGAGGAACCACAGTCCGGTCGGCGGCGCCCAGAGCGCCTGGACCAGTCGGGCGGGGTCGGTCTCCTCCGGCCGCGAGGCCGAGGGGAAGGCACTGAAGTATCCGAAACGCAGGAGCGTCCACACCACGAAGACCCACAGCAGGAGCCGGAGCCGGGTCCGCCACAGGTCGGCCCACGGTCGTTGCACCACCGAGCCGAGGAAGAGCCCGCTCGCAGCGAAGAACAGCGGCATGCGGAACGTGCTGACCACGTCGTTGACGGTGAGCCAGGTGCCGCCGATGACCCCGGCGTCCTCGAGGACCTTGCCGGCGTGGAAGAGCACGACCAGCAGGATCGCAAGGCCCTTCGCGGCATCCACCCAGCGCACACGCCCACCCGCGGTGGGCGACGCCGACGCACCGTGTGCGGCCACGAGGAAGGCCGTGCGCAGGCGCGTGGGGGCGGGCAGGGGGCTCAGGGACACAGTCGTCCAGGCTAGGGAGCCGGGAACCCCTCCAGAGCCAGGAATCGTGACAATTCGCCCTTGAGGTGCCTCACATCCCGTGTGGCGATGCTCTCGGTTTGAAAGCTCAGACGTCCTCGGCGGTGTCCTCGCCGTGGGTGCCGGGCCGCGGCGCCCAGGGCAGCTCCTGCGCCGGGCGCACCACGACCAACCGGTCTCCGCGGGCGAGCTGGGTCACCACCGGCTCGTAGTAGCGGTGCACCTTGTTGTCCCGCACGACCGCGATGACCTGGTCGGGCAACTGCTGCGGCTGTTTGCCGACCTCGGGCACCAGGAGGTCGCGCTCGGCGACCTCGAGCCCGTTGCCGTAGGTGAGCAGGTCGTCGATGACCGAGCCCAGGGCGGGGCTGACCGCGGACAGACCGAGCAGGCGGCCCACGGCGTCGGAGGAGGTCACCACCGCGTCGGCGCCGCTCTGGCGGACCAGGGACACGTTGTCGCCCTCGCGCACCGCAGCCACGATGTAGGCCTTGCTGTTGAGCTGCCGCGCGTTGAGCACCGAGAGCACGGTCGAGTCGTCCCGGTCGGTCGTGATGATGATCTGGCTGGCCCGCGCCGCGCCGGCTCGGCGCAGCACGTCGCGGCGGGTCGCGTCGCCGACGACGACGGTGAACCCGCGCGCGGTGGCCTCCTGGACCGCGGTGCCGTCCGGGTCGACGACCACGATCCTGTCCTTGTCGTGGCCGTTGCCGCGCAGGGTCTCGATGGCGCTGCGCCCCTTGGTGCCGTAGCCCACGACCACCACGTGCTGGTCCATCTTCTTCCTCCATCGGGCGATGCGGAACTGCTCACGGCCCTGGCTGGCCAGGACCTCCAAGGTGGTGCCGATGAGCACGACCAGGAAGGCGATGCGCAGCGGGGTGATCACGAAGGCGTTGACGAGTCGGGCCGACTCCGAGGCGGGGGCGATGTCGCCGTAGCCGGTCGTGCTGAGCGTCACGGTGGTGTAGTAGATCGCGTCGGTGAGGTCGACCTCGAGCGTCGGGTCCGCGTTGTCGCGGTAACCCTCACGGTCGATGTAAACGATCAGCACCGTCAGGGCCAGCAGGCCCAGCGCGATCAGGAGCCGCTTCGCCAGAGCCCACCAGGGGGAGGTCTCGGCAACGGGGAACGCGACGCTGCCGACGACCGCGAGCGGTTCCTTCTCTGGCACGGGTACGAAGATACGCCGCGCGACCCCACGCCGGACGGTGACCCGCTGGGGGCGTGGTCAGGGCCGGCGGACGGACGTCAGTCGACGACGTCGCCGTAGATGAGCACGGCCCGCTCGTCCCCGGCCTGGTCGGCGTTGCTGACGACCACGAAGCGGAACTCCTCGCCCTCGCGGGGCACGCGTGATCCCTGGTTGCGCAGCGTCCCGCAGAGCACGCCGTCCTCGGCGGAGGGATCCCCGGCCACGGCCTCGCCCTCGAGACACAACTGCCGGGTGCTTCGCTCGTAGCTCACCACGGTGGCAGTGGTGCGGTCGGCCTGGTCGGGCCCGAGCGCCACCCCGAGCAGGTAGCCGGCGGTGAGGCACAGCGCTCCTCCGGCGACCACGAGGGGCACGGGCAGGTGGACGGTGGCCATCGGAGCTCCTGGGTGCGGGACCAGCTGACGGCGTCAGCATCCCATATCGCGCCCAGAGACTTCCCTTGCGTCACACCGGTCGCGCCAGCACCCGTTCGCAGGTCAGGCGTCCGTCGGACCAGGCCGCCAGCCGGACCCGATCTCCCACCCGCGGCTCGGCCGTCGGATCCTCGGCGATCCGGGCGAGCAGCCCTCCACCGAACGAGGCCCGCACCAGCCTCCCCCGCACCCGCACCTGGAGCACGCCGGTGCTCACCGTCACCACGCGCCCCACCCCTGGCCGGACGACGGCGTGGTCGGGTCCGGCGGAGCGGCGTACGGGCATGGTCACGACTCGAATCTACGACCGCGCGCCGGTCCGGTCATCTCGATTGTCGCGGTCTGCGCCCAGGCGGACGGTGGGCTCGGTGCGGACCTGGTCGGCAGCGGGGTCGTCCTCAGCCTGATCAGCAGGATCCCCGTCGAGGTCCCCATCGAGGTCCTCTGCCAGGTCGTCCTCCTCGTAGGCGATGTCGGCGCGCCGGCGACGGCGACGCACCACCAGGGCCCCGCGACGCAGCCGGCGCATCAGCTCGATCCGGGCCCGCTGGGGCTCGGCCTCGGGCCAGAGCTGGTCGAAGGAGGCGTTGAGCGCCGCCCCGATGAGCAGGGCGATGGCCAGAATGTAGAGCCAGATCAGCACCGCGATCGGTGCCGCGAGCGGGCCGTAGATCGAGGTGGAGTCACCGGCGGTCGCGGTCAGGAACCAGCGCAGCACCCAGGAGCCGGCGATCCAGATCAGCAGGGTCAGCGCGGCGCCGGGGAGGTTGTAACGCCACGACGTCCGGACCGGCACCGACGCGTGGTAGAGCGTGGCTGTGAAGCACACGCAGAGCAGCACGACGACGGGCCAGTAGAGGGCGTTCAGCCCGTCGAGGCGGGCGGGCAGGATGCGGTCGACCAGCGCGGGACCGGCCACGACCAGCGGGATCGTCACGATGCCGGTGAGCAGCCCCAGGACGTACATCGAGAACGACAGCATCCGGGTCCGGACGATGCCGCGGTGCCCGCCCAGGCCGTACATGATCGTCACGGTGTCGATGAAGACGTTGAGCGCGCGCGAACCGGACCACAGGGCCAGCACGAACCCGATGGAGATCACGTCGAAGCGCGGGCCGCGCAGCACGTCGTCCAGGGTCGGCACGATGATCGCGTCGACCGCGTCCTGGGTCAGCGCCTGCGAGGCCAGCGCCACCACGGAGTCCTTGAACTCGCCGACCTGCTGGTCGGTGACGTTGCGGACGACGTAGCCCACCGAGCCCGCCAGCCCGAAGACCAGCGGCGGCAGCGACAGCAGCGCGAAGAAGGCCGCCTCGGCCGCCAGGCCGGTGACGCGGTTGCGCAGGCAGTTGCCGACCGTGGAGACGATCAGTCGCCACACCGTCCGCGACACCGAGATCCACCAGCGCTGCAGCGTCTCCCGGGAGCGCTGCGCCAGCGCACCGGCGCTCTCTGGTCGGACCACGGAAACCACGGTAACCACAACGCCCCGGTGTCACGGGCGTGACACCGGGGCGCAGGTGAGGTCCGTCTCAGCGGCCACGGGGCGGCGGCTGTCGGGAGCGGGGCTCAGGCCAGGTCGAGACCCGGGTAGAGCGGGTGCTTGTCCAGCATCTCCGCCGACGCCGCACGGGTGCGGTCCGCGACGCCGTCCGCGAGGGTGTACGTCGCCTTCGACGGCGCGCCGGCCGTGGTGGTGTTGGGCGTGGTGTTCGACAGGACGTCGACGACCAGCTCGGCCACCCGGTCGAACTCGTCGTGACCGAAGCCGCGCGTGGTCAGCGCCGGGGTGCCGAAGCGGATGCCGGAGGTGTACCAGGCGCCGTTGGGGTCGGCGGGCACCGAGTTGCGGTTGGTCACCACGCCGGCGTCCAGCAGCGCCGACTCCGCCTGCCGACCGGTGAGGCCGAAGGAGGTGACGTCGAGGAGCACGATGTGGTTGTCGGTGCCGCCGGTGACCAGCGAGGCGCCCCGCTTGGTGAACCCCTCGGCCAGCGACTGCGCGTTGTCGGCGACCTTCTGCGCGTAGGCGGCGAACGCGGGTTGGCGGGCCTCGGCGAACGCCACGGCTTTGGCGGCCATCACGTGCGACATCGGACCGCCGAGCACCATCGGGCACCCGCGGTCGACCGAGGGCGCGTACTCCCCCGTCGCCAGCACCACGCCACCGCGCGGGCCGCGCAGCGACTTGTGCGTGGTCGAGGTGACCAGGTGGGCGTGCGGCACCGGGTCCTCGTCGCCGGCGAACACCTTGCCCGCGACCAGACCGGCGAAGTGCGCCATGTCGACCATCAGCGTGGCGCCGACCTCGTCGGCGATCTCGCGCATGGTCGCGAAGTTGACCCGCCGCGGGTACGCCGAGTAGCCGGCCACCAGGATCAGCGGCTTGAACTCGCGGACCGCGGCGCGGACCTTGTCGTAGTCCAGCAGGCCGGTCTCCGGGTCGGTGCCGTAGGAGCGCTGGTGGAACATCTTGCCGCTGATGTTGGGGCGGAAGCCGTGGGTCAGGTGGCCGCCGGCGTCCAAGGACATGCCCATCAGCCGCTGGTTGCCGAGCTCGTGGCGCAGCGTCTCCCAGTCGGCCTCGGAGAGGTCGTTGATGTTCTTGACCGCGTGCTTCTCGAGCGCGGGCGACTCCACCCGGTGCGCCAGGATCGCCCAGAAGGCGACCAGGTTGGCGTCGATGCCGGAGTGCGGCTGGACGTAGGCGTACTCCGCGCCGAACAGCTCGCGGGCGTGCTCGGCCGCGAGAGACTCCACGGTGTCGACGTTCTGGCAGCCCGCGTAGAAGCGGTGGCCGACGGTGCCCTCGGCGTACTTGTCGGAGAGCCAGGTGCCCATCGTCAGCAGCACCGCGGGCGAGGCGTAGTTCTCGCTGGCGATCAGCTTGAGGGAGGCCCGCTGGTCGGCGAGCTCGGCCTTGGTCGCCTCGGCGATCCTCGGCTCGACGGAGGCGATCACCTGGAGCGCCGCGTCGTACGCCGTGCTGGCGGCCGCGGAGACGTCGCCGGCGGTGGGTGCGGCGGAAGACTCGGCAGGGGAGAGAGCGTCGGTCATGGCGTACAGCCTAGTGACCCGCCTCACGCGGTCGAGACGCCGAGGGGGTCCCTGAGCGGGGACCCGTGAGCGAGGTCATACCAAATGCTGGACGTGTGTCTCATGCAATGAGATCGGGGTTTGTCGGGACGGTGTCCGCAGGGTGAGACTTGCGCCCATGATCATCGCGGACACGTCTCTCGTCCTCGTGGCTCGGCGCCACGTGGACCTCGGGCGTACCCGCAGCATGATGTGTATGTCGGTCTGACCCTGTCGCCCCGGCGACAGAAACGCCTCCGCCCCCACTGGCTCAGGCGTGCGGTCGCCGGCAGACCTCGACAGCGTGGTCGGGAACCAGTCAGCGCTCGTGCGTCTCAGGACGAACAGGAACGCCTCCCATGACCAACGCACCGACCCGCCCCCCGCGCAACGCCGTCAAGCGGCCCCGGCGCGGCGAAGGGCAGTGGGCGCTGGGCTACCGCGAGCCGCTGAACCCGAACGAGCAGTTCAAGAAGGACGACAACCCGCTCAACGTCCGCGCCCGGATCGAGCACATCTACGCACACCGCGGGTTCGCCTCGATCGACCCCAACGACCTGCGCGGCCGGATGCGATGGATGGGTCTCTACACCCAGCGCAAGCCCGGGTTCGACGGCGGGAAGACCGCCACCCTCGAGCCGCACGAGCTCGACGACGAGTTCTTCATGATGCGCGTGCGCACCGACGGCGCCCTGCTCGACGTCGACGCC
The DNA here is from genome assembly GCA_044224695.1 of Marmoricola sp. Classification (GTDB taxonomy): domain Bacteria; phylum Actinomycetota; class Actinomycetes; order Propionibacteriales; family Nocardioidaceae; genus Marmoricola_A. Next base: position 11,184 of record JBGAJX010000027.1, read on the forward strand.
CTGCGCGCGCTCGGCGAGGTCTCGACCACCTACGCCCGAGACACCGCCGACATCACCGACCGGCAGAACATCCAGTACCACTGGATCCGGATCGAGGACGTCCCGGCGATCTGGGAGCGCTTGGAGGGCGCCGGTCTGAGCACGCTGGAGGCCTGCGGCGACTCCCCGCGGCCGTTCCTCGGCTCCCCCGTCGCCGGGGTCGCCGCCGACGAGATCATCGACGCCACCCCGGCGCTGGCCGAGATCAAGCGGCGGTTCATCGGCGACCCGGAGTACGCGAACCTCCCGCGGAAGTTCAAGACCTCCGCCTCCGGCCACCCGTCGCTGGACTGCGCCCCCGAGGTCAACGACGTCTCCTTCGTCGGCACGGTCCACCCCGAGCACGGCCCCGGGTTCGACCTCTGGGTCGGCGGCGGCCTGTCCACCAACCCGACCCTGGCCACCAAGCTCGGCGTCTGGGTGCCGCTCGAGGACGTCCCCGACGTCTGGGAGGGCGTGGTCGCGATCTTCCGCGACTACGGCTACCGCCGGCTGCGCAGCCGCGCCCGGCTGAAGTTCCTGGTCTCCGACTGGGGCGGCGAGAAGTTCCGCGAGGTCCTCGAGACCGAGTACCTCAAGCGGCCACTGCTCGACGGCCCCTCCCCCGAGCTCGCCACCGCCGGCGGCGACCACATCGGCGTGCACGCCCAGAAGGACGGGCTCTGCTACATCGGTGCGGCCCCGATCGTCGGCCGCGTGACCGGCACCCTGCTCTCCGCGCTGGCCGACCTGGTGGAGGCCCACGGCGCCGCCGGCGTCCGGCTCACCGCGCACCAGAAGCTCGTCGTCCTCGGCGTCGCGCCTGACCGGGTGGAGGCGTTCACCGCGGGCCTGGAGGAGATCGGGCTGACCGCCCGCCCGTCGAACTGGCGGCGCAACACGATGGCCTGCACCGGCATCGAGTACTGCAAGCTCGCCATCGTCGACACCAAGAACCGTGCCCGCGACCTCGTCGCCGAGCTCGAGCGCCGCTTCCCCGACCTCGACACCCCGATCACCGTCAACGTCAACGGCTGCCCGAACGCGTGCGCCCGCACCCAGGTCGCCGACATCGGCCTCAAGGGCCAGCTGGTGCTCGACGAGGACGGCCGGCAGGTCGAGGGGTTCCAGGTGCACCTGGGCGGTGGGATCTCGCTGACGCAGGCCACCGCGCAGCCCTTCGGCCGCAAGCTCCGGGCCCACAAGGTCACCAGCGCCGGACTCGACGACTACGTGACCGCGGTCGTCACGGCGTACCTCGCGGGTCGCGAGGAGGGCGAGACGTTCGCCGCCTGGGTGACCCGCGCCGACGAGGCCGACCTGCGCGGCGAGCACGAACTGGAGGGCGCACGATGAGCAGCGCCCGGGTCTCGCCGTTCCACTGCCCCTACTGCGCCGAGGAGGACCTGCGTCCGCACGGGACCACCCACGGCGAGTGGGAGTGCCGAGCGTGCCAGCGGGCGTTCTCGTTGAAGTTCCTCGGGTTGCTCCGTCCGGCCGACGCCGGCTCGGGCACCGACGCCGGGGGCGACCGATGACCGCCGCGACCGCCACCCGGGCGTTCCGGGCACGCGGCACCCAGACCGAGGGCCGTACCGAGGACGAACTGCGCGACCTGGTGCGTCATGCCGGCGCCGAGCTCGAGCTCGCCCCGGCCGAGGTGATCATCGAGTGGGCGGTGGCGACCTTCGGGGCCCGCTTCTGCGTGACCTCCTCGATGGGCGACGCGGTGCTGGCCCACCTGGCCTCGACCGTGGCTCCCGGGGTCGACGTGGTCTTCCTCGACACCGGCTACCACTTCGCCGAGACCATCGGCACCCGCGACGCCGTCGCGGCGACGCTGCCGGTCAACCTCCTCACCATCACCCCGGTGCAGAGCGTGGCCGAGCAGGACGCCGAGTTCGGCCCGCGGCTCTACGAGCGCGACCCCGACCTGTGCTGCAAGCTGCGCAAGGTCAAGCCGCTGGCGGAGTCGCTGTCCGGGTACGACGCCTGGGCCACCGGCCTGCGTCGCGCGGAGACCCACAACCGGGTGATCGCCCCGGTGATCGGCTGGGACGCCGGCAAGAAGAAGGTCAAGGTCTCGCCGTTGGCGCGGTGGAGCGACGCGCAGGTGGACGACTACATCCTGCGCAACGGCGTGCTGGTCAACCCGCTCCAGTACGACGGCTACCCCTCGATCGGCTGCGAGCCCTGCACCCGCCGGGTCGCCCCCGGTGAGGACGCGCGCAGCGGCCGCTGGGCCGGCACCGGCAAGACCGAGTGCGGGATCCACGCCTAGAGGACAACGACGTCCCCGACGCGCCCGCACGACACCTGAAGAGATACGCACCACCAGGACCCCACCAGGAGTCCTCAGAGGAGAAGGAGGCTGGACATGACCGCACCCGCGCTCGTGGCACTGGCCCACGGCAGCCGCGACCCCCGCTCTGCCGAGACGATCCGCGCCCTGGTCGGCGAGGTCCGACGGATGCGACCCGACCTGCGCATCGAGGTCGCGTTCCTGGAGCTGTCCACCCCCTCCTTCACCACCGTGGTGTCCAAGCTGGTCCGTGCCGGGTTCGACGAGATCGTCGTGGTCCCGCTGCTGCTGACCGAGGCCTACCACGCCAAGGTCGACGTCCCCAGCGAGATCGCCGAGGCGATGGCCCGCCACGAGGGGCTGCGCATCCGCGCCACCAGCGTGCTCGGCCTCGAAGGCGTGTTCCTCGACGTCCTCGACCGGCGCCTGCGCGAGGCCCTCACCGACGCCCGCTGCCGCGAGCTCGACGCGCTGGTCCTGGCCGCGGCCGGCACCAGCGACCCGCTGGCCACTCAGTCGATCAACCGGCTCGCCCGGCTGTGGGGCACCCGCCACAAGCTGCCCACGGTCGCCGCGTTCGCCAGCGCCAGCCCGCCGGCCACCGGCGAGGCCGTGCGCGCCTTCCGTGCCCAGGGCCGCCGCCACATCGCGGTCGGCTCGCTCTTCCTCGCCCCGGGCTTCCTGCACGACCGGGCCGCGGAGCTGGCACTCGAGGCCGGCGCGATCGCTGTGTCGGCGCCGTTCGGCCCCGACCCCGACGTCGCGCGGGTGATCCTGGCCCGGTACGCCGTGGGCGCGGTCGAGCTCGTCCCCGTCTGACGCGACTGGTCACGTCTTTCCCGCGACTGGTCACGTCTTTCCCGCGACTGGTCACGTCTTTCCCGCGACTGGTCACGTCTTCGGGCTGATTGTCGTTCGGGTCCCGGATCGGACTAGGCTCAGCGCCATGACCCAGCACTTCAACGTCCTCGTCCTCGGCGGTGGCCCCGGGGGCTACGTCGCTGCGATCCGCGCCTCTCAACTCGGCCTCACCGCCGCCGTCGTGGAGGAGAAGTACTGGGGCGGCGTCTGCCTCAACGTCGGATGCATCCCGAGCAAGGCGCTGCTGAAGAACGCCGAGCTCGCGCACGTGCTCCAGCACGAGAAGCAGAAGTTCGGCATCGTCGGCGACGCGACCATGGAGTTCGGCCCGACGCACGCGCGCAGCCGCCAGGTCTCGGACGGCATCGTCAAGGGCGTCCACTTCCTGATGAAGAAGAACAAGATCACCGAGATCCACGGCTGGGGCACCCTCACCGGACCGAAGTCGATCGACGTCAAGGGCAGCGACGGTTCCGTCACGTCGTACACCTGCGACAACCTGATCATCGCCACCGGTGCGACGACCCGGTTGATCCCGGGCACCTCGCTCTCGGAGCGAGTGGTGACCTACGAGGAGCAGATCCTCGACTCCAGCCTGCCGGGCAGCATCATCATCGCCGGCTCCGGCGCCATCGGGGTCGAGTTCGCGTACGTGATGAAGAACTTCGGTGTGGACGTCACCATCGTGGAGTTCCTCGACCGGATGGTGCCGACCGAGGACGAGGAAGTCTCCAAGGAGCTCGCCAAGCACTACAAGAAGCTCGGCGTGAACGTGCTGACCGGCACCAAGGTCGAGTCGATCGGGGACACCGGGTCCGGCGTGAAGGTCACCGTCTCCCCCGCTGCCGGCGGTGAGTCGCGCGTGCTCGAGGCCGACAAGGTGCTCCAGGCGATCGGGTTCGCCCCGCGACTCGAGGGTTACGGCCTCGACGCCACCGGCGTGGCGACCACCGAGCGCGGCGCGATCGCGGTGGACGCTCGCGGGCGTACCAACGTCGAAGGCGTGTACGCCATCGGAGACGTCACCGGGAAGATGATGCTCGCGCACGTGGCCGAGGCGATGGGAGTCGTCGCGGCCGAGACGATCGCAGGGGCTGAGACGGTCGAGATCGACTTCGACATGATCCCTCGCGCGACCTACTGCCAGCCGCAGATCGGTTCCTTCGGTTACTCCGAGGCGCAGGCCCGCGAGAGGGGCTACGACGTCAAGGTCGCCAAGTTCCCCTTCGCCGCCAACGGCAAGGCGCAGGGTCTCGGCGACTCGGTCGGCTTCGTCAAGGTCGTCGCGGACGCGAAGTACAACGAGATCCTCGGAGCCCACATGATCGGCCCCGATGTGACCGAGTTGCTCCCGGTGCTGACGCTGGCGCAGAAGTGGGACCTCACCGCCGACGAGGTCGCTCGCAACGTCTTCGCGCACCCGACGCTCTCCGAGGCGGTCAAGGAGGCCGTCGAGGGCATCGCAGGTCACATGATCAACTTCTGACCGATCCGCGGCTCGCCCCACCCGCGAGTTGCGTCGTGTGGTCCGCCGAGTTGCGTCGCGTGGTTGCGGCCTACCCGACGAGCGCGCCGAGCAGGTGCTCGAGGTGCCTCGCCGGGTCGGTGGTCACTCCCCCGTGGATCGGACCGGGCTGGACGACCGTGCTGCGCGGCGCGCTGAGGAAGCCGAACCGCGTACCGAGCGGAGCCCGTCCCGCGGCCCCCGAGGAGTGCTCACCACGGCACACCGCCGCGACTGCCTCGAGCGCCGAGCACACGGCCTCGAGGTCGAGCAGAGGCGCGAAGCCGCGCAACCTGTCTCGATCCACCGACCAGGCGACGTCCAAGAAGTCGGCGCCCTGGCAGTACAGCACCACCCCGACGTTGAGGAACTCCTCGCGGTCCACACGTGGCACGCAGCGGAGCACGACGTACTGAAAGCCGTGTCGGGTGCTCATACCGCCCTCCCCGGAAGCCAGGGTCGGCCGCCGTTCAGGCGTGCGACGAGGAACTCGACGTACGCCGCGCGCACGGCCTCCGTGTCAGCGCCAGGCACCGCCTCGATCCAGTCCTCGGGCACGCGCGCCGCCACGGCTTCCACAGCGTCGGGGGTCAGCATCGCAGCGAGTTCCTCGTCGATCTCGGCGACTCCGGGAACCCACTGCCCCAGGACGTGATCCGAGACGTCGTACGCCTGGAGCGCGAACCGCTCAGGCGAGGTGATGCCACCTGCCCAGGAGTGGTGGAAGTAGAGAGAGGCGCCGTGGTCGATGGCCCAGAGGTTGCCGTGCCACATCAGCAGGTTCGGGTTGCGCCAGGAGCGGTCGACGTTGGCGGTGAAGGCGTCGAGCCAGAGGATCTTCGCGGCGATGAGTGGGTCCGGGCGGCACGCGACGTCGAACCCGAAGGAACCAGGGAGGTAGTCGATCCCGAGGTTCAGGCCGAGGCTCGCGTTGAGCAGGTCCTGCACCTCCTCGTCGGCCTCGTAGCGGGCGATCTCCGCCGCGAGGTCGACGGCGACCAGGTCAGGGCTGGGGATGCCCAGGGTCCGTGCCAGTTCGCCGACGAGGACTTCCGCGACCAGCACGCGGAGCCCCTGGCCCGCACCGCGGAACTTGCACACGTAGATGCCGAGATCCTCGGCCTCGATGAGTCCGGGGAGCGAGCCGCCCTCGCGGAGCGGAACGACGTACCGGGTCGCCCGGACCGTGGGGATGACGCTCACGTGCCGAAGCCTCTCATGCCGACTGGTCCCATCTTTCCCGCGACTGGTCCCATCTTTCCCGCGACTGGTCGCGTCTTTCGCGACCAGTCAGCGGGAAGACGCGACCAGTCGGCGGGAAGACGTGACCAGTCGGCGGAAAGACCTGACCAGTGGGCGGGAAAACGCGACCAGTCAGCCGCCGAAGGCGTGGGTGGCGGTGACTCCCCCGTCGGCGACGAACTCGGCACCGGTGGAGTACCGGCTCTCGTCGCTGGCCAGGAACACGTAGAGCGGAGCGATGTCCTCGGGGTAGCCGACCCGGCGCAGGGGGATCATCTTGGAGGCGTACTTCATGCCCTCCTCGCCGGCGTACCCGCGGATCATGCCGGTGTCGATCATCCCCGGGTGGACCGAGTTCACGCGCACGCCCTTCGGCCCGAGCTCCATCGCCGCAGCCTTGGTCATGCCGCGCACCGCGAACTTGGTGCCGGTGTAGCCGACCAGCGTCGGCATGCCGCCGAGGCCCTCGATGGAGGAGCAGTTGATGATCGAGCCGCTACCGGCCTCGACCATCCCCGGCGCCACGGTCTTCATGCCGAGGAAGCAGCCGAGCATGTTGACCCGGAAGAGCCGCTCGAAATCGGCGACCTCCATGTCGGTGAGCCCGGCGAACTGGAGGATGCCGGCGTTGTTCACCAGCACCGACACGGGTCCGAACGCCGCCTGCGTCTGCGCCAGGGCGTCCCGCCACTGGGCCTCGTCGGAGACGTCGAGGTGCACGAAGCGCGCGGCTTCGCCGAGTTCGTCGGCGAGTGCCTTGCCGGGCTCGTCGGCGACGTCGGCGATGGTGACCTGAGCGCCCTCGGCCACGAAGGCGCGCACGATCGCGGCCCCCTGGCCCTGCGCGCCACCGGTGACGATCGCGACCTTGCCTGCGAGACGTCCCATCTCAGACCTCCAACTTCATCACCGAGTCGGCGGCGAAGCAGATCGCCGGGTCACGGTCGGCGAAGTAGCTCCCCACCTGCTTGTCGAGATCGGCCAGGTCCCAGGCGGAGCCGCTGGCATCGAACCGCCGTTCGACGACCGGCGCCGACAGCAGGGCCACCATGCCGCCGTACACGACGAAGACCTGACCGTTGATCCGCTCCGCCGCCGGCGAGGCGAGGTAGGCCACCAGCGGGGCGACGTGGTCGGGCGAGAGCGGGTCCACCTCGGCTCCGGAGCCGTCCTCCTCGCCGAAGACGCCGACCGTCATCGCGGTGCGCGCCCGTGGGCAGATGGCGTTGGCGGTGACGCCGAGCTTGTTGAGCCCGCGCGCCTCGGACAGCGTGAGCGCGGCGATGCCGCCCTTGGCCGCCGCGTAGTTGGGCTGCCCCGGCGAGCCGGAGAGGAACGCCTCGGAGGAGGTGTTCACGATCCGGCCGTACGTCGGGGCACCGGTCGACTTCGCCACCCCCCGCCAGTGCGCGGCGGCGTTGCGGGCGAGCAGGAAGTGCCCCCGCAGGTGGATCCGGATGACCGCGTCCCATTCGTCGTCGGTCATGTTGAACAGCATCCGGTCGCGGGTGATGCCGGCATTGTTGACGACGATGTCGAGCCGCCCGTGCTCCCCCGCGGCCGCGGCCATCACCGCGTCCGCGGTCGCGCGCTCCCCGACGTCGCCGGCGACGACCTGGGCGGAGCCCCCCTCGGCGCGGATCTGCGCCGCTGCCTCGTCGGCGGCACCGGGCAGGTCGTTGAGGATCACGTGGGCACCGGCCGCGGCCAGGGCCCGGGCCTCGGCGAGGCCCAGACCGGCGCCGGCGCCGGTGACGACGGCGACGCGGCCGTCGAGGGAGAGCAGGTCGGTCACGGGTCAGTCCTCGATGCTCAGCGCGGCCTTGGGGCAGGAGGCGACGGCCTGCCGCACCCGGGCCTCGTTCTCAGGGGTGACCTCGTCGGTGAGGATCACCAGGTAGTCGTCGTCGTCGAGCTCGAACACGTCGGGGGCGATGCCCACGCAGATCGCGTTGGACTCGCACAGGTCGAAGTCGGCCTTGAGCTTCATCTCTCACTCCTTCTCGGGGGTGCTGTCCGAGGAGACGGCGGCCTCGGCCGCCGCCTGCCCGGGGAGGCTGGTGAGCTTGCGGTGGTCCCAGCTGGCCACCTTCTCGGGGGTGATGACCACGCCGTAGCGCTTGGAGACCTGGTGCTCGACGATCGCGTCCCCGAGCTCGCCCAGGTCCTCACCACCCGCCATCACCTCGACCACCATCCGGCCGATGGCGCGGATCCGGTCGGGGTCGGTGACGACCTCCGCGGTGCCCTTGATCGAGACGCCGCGCAGCTCGTTGTAGTCCGTGCCGGTCTCCACCAGCGCGGAGACGCGGGGGTCGCGCTGCAGGTTCTTGATCTTCTGGCTGGTGGCGTAGGTCCAGAAGGCGATGCGCCCGTCCTGGAGGCCGTAGAACAGGGTGGTCAGGTGCGGGTGCCCGTCCTTGCCCAGACTGGCGACCTGCACCTTCATCTCCGAGCCGAGGAAGTCCCCGATCTCGGCATCGCTCATCGCGACGGACTGGCGGCCCGATGCCATCACTCGCCTCCTGAGGAGTGTCCGGGGAAGAGGTGGGCGTCGGGGTTGATCGCGACGGCCGCGTTGTTGACCGCGGTGGCGACCTCGCCGAAGCCGACCGAGATCAGCCGGACCTTGCCCGGGTACTCGGTGATGTCCCCGGCGGCGTACACCCGGGGGAGGTTGGTGGCGGTCGTGGAGTCGACCAGGATGTGCCGCTTGTCGACCTCGAGCCCCCACTGCTGGATCGGGCCGAGGTCGGCCACGAAGCCCAACGCGGCGACGACTGCCTGCGCGGGCACGGTCACGGTCTCCCCCGCCTTGACCAGCTCGACCTCGACGGCCTCGAGGCCGTCCTCGCCGACGAGCCGGGAGACCTGAGCGTTGGTGATGACCTGGACCGAGGAGGCGAGCACGTGGTCGACGGTGGCCTGATGGGCGCGGAAGGCGTCGCGGCGGTGGACCAGGGTGACCGACTTGGCCAGCGGCTCCAAGGCGCGCGCCCAGTCGAAGGCACTGTCGCCACCGCCCACGATGACGACCTCCTTGCCGACGTAGCCGTCGAAGGAGGGCACGAAGAAGGCGACCTCGTCCCCGGGCCAGGAGGTCGCGGCGGGAAGCGGGCGCGGGGTGAACTTGCCGATGCCGGCGGTGATGATGACCGCCTGCGCGGTCACCGCGGTGCCGTCGTCGAGCCCCACGACGACCTGCTCGCCGGTGGCCTCGAGCGCCGTGGCCGTACGGCCGAGCAGGTACGTCGGCAACGCCGACGCTGCCTGGGCGACCAGTCCCGCCACCAGGTCCTTCCCCTTGATGACCGGGAAGCCGGCGACGTCGAAGATGTCCTTCTCCGGGTACATCGCCGTGATCTGCCCGCCGAGCTCGGGCAGGGAGTCCACCAGGGCCACCGAGAGTCCCCGGAAGCCCGCGTAGTAGGCGCCGTACAGGCCGACCGGGCCGGCCCCCACGATGAGCAGGTCGACCTCGACGTGCTGTTCCACCCAGACCTCCTGGTTCAGTGCCCGGCTCCAGTCCGAGAACTGAAACAAGTTCTACTTTACCGGCCGGGCAGTGCGATTGACCAGTGGCAGCCCATCACAGGCGCCCGCGAGGTGTCGATGACCTCGCGGGAATGTCTCGCGGCCGAGGTGGGCTCAGCCCGCGTGGGTGTCGGAACCGCTGTCGAGTCGCTGCTGCTCCCGACGCGACGCGGCCAGGCTGGCCACCGTGGTCACCAGCAGCGTCAGCACGATGACACCCAGCGAGACCGAGATCGGGATCTCGGGGGCCCAGGTGACGTGCTCGCCGCCGTTGATGAACGGCAGTTCGTTCTCGTGGAGGGCATGCAGGACGAGCTTGACCCCGATGAAGGCCAGCAGGAACGCCAGGCCGTAGGAAAGGTAGACCAGACGCTGGAGCAGCCCGCCGATGAGGAAGTAGAGCTGACGCAGACCCATCAGGGCGAACACGTTCGCGGTGAAGACCAGGTAGGGCTCCTTGGTCAGACCGAAGATGGCCGGGATGGAGTCCAGCGCGAAGAGCAGGTCGGTGGTACCCAGCGCGACAGCCACGATGAACATCGGAGTCAGCAGCCAACGGCCGCCCTCGCGGACGAAGAGCTTGCCGCCGCGGTAGTCGTCGGTGTGCGGGAGCGTCTTGCGCACCCAGGTGACCAGCCTGGCCTCTTCGTACTCCTCGTCCTCGTTCGGGCCCTCCTTGGCGAGCTTGGCGCCGGTGTAGATGAGGAAGGCACCGAAGAGGTAGAAGACCCAGCTGAACTGGGCGATGACCGCGGCGCCGAGGGCGATGAAGATGCCCCGGAAGATCAGGGCCAGGACGATGCCGATCATCAGGGCCTCTTGCTGGTAGGCACGGGGCACGCCCAGCCGGCTCATGATGATGATGAAGATGAAGAGGTTGTCCACCGAGAGGGAATACTCGGTGAGCCAGCCCGCGAAGAACTCGGTCCCGTACTGCTGGCCGGCGAAGAACCACACCCCGATGCCGAACAGGATCGCCGCACCGACGTAGATCGACAGCGCGACGCTGACCTCGCGGCGGGAGGGCTCGTGCGGCCGACGGCCGATGATGACGACGTCGAACAGCAGCACCGTCATGGTGACGATGACCGTCGTCCACCAGACCCATTCGGGAACGTTCACAGAATCCTCCGACGACGACGACAGCCCTCATGGGCAGCGGTCAGTCTCTCATTGACCCGCGCGCCCCCCAAACCCACCAGGAGCGCACGCGGCGGGTCAGCGAGCCCCCGCCTCGAGCATCTGGCGCAGCTCCTTCTTCAGGTCCGAGATCTCGTCGCGCAGCCTGGCGGCCAACTCGAACTGCAGCTCCGCCGCCGCCTGGTGCATCTGCTCGGTGAGCTGCTGGACCAGCTCGGCCAGATCACTCGACGGCAGCCCCGCGAGGTCCGGGTCGCGTTCGCGCAGCCGGCCCAACTCCGGCACGGGAGCCTTCTTCCGCCCCTTGCCCTCCTGCTGCCAGGTCTTGAGAAGCTCCTCGGTGCTCTCGTCCTCGCGCGCGAGCATCTCGGTGATGTCGGCGATCTTCTTGCGCAGCGGCTGCGGGTCGATCCCGTGCTCGGTGTTGTAGGCGACCTGCTTGGCGCGGCGCCGGTTGGTCTCCTCGATCGCCGACTCCATCGACGGGGTGATCTTGTCGGCATACATGATCACCTGGCCGGACACGTTGCGCGCGGCGCGGCCGATCGTCTGGATGAGGGACTTGTCCGAGCGGAGGAACCCCTCCTTGTCCGCGTCGAGGATCGCCACGAGCGACACCTCGGGCAGGTCGAGGCCCTCGCGCAGCAGGTTGATGCCGACCAGGACGTCGTACTCCCCCAGCCGCAGCTCGCGCAGCAGTTCGATCCGGCGCAGCGTGTCGACCTCGCTGTGCAGGTAGCGCGTGCGGATGCCGGCCTCGAGGAGGTAGTCGGTGAGGTCCTCGGACATCTTCTTGGTGAGCGTGGTGACCAGCACGCGCTCGTTGCGCTCGGCGCGAGCACGGATCTGGCCGATCAGGTCGTCGATCTGGCCCTTGGTGCCCCGCACGATGACCTCGGGGTCGATCAGCCCGGTGGGCCGGATGATCTGCTCGACCGCGTGGTCGACCCCGCCGATCTTGTCGAGCTCGTAGGGCCCCGGGGTCGCGGAGAGGTAGATGGTCTGCCCGATCCGTTCCAGGAACTCCTCCCAGCGCAACGGACGGTTGTCCATCGCGCTCGGCAACCGGAATCCGTGGTCGACGAGGTTGCGCTTGCGGCTCATGTCGCCCTCGTACATCCCGCCGATCTGCGGGACGGCCACGTGAGACTCGTCCACCACCAGTAGGAAGTCCTCGGGGAAGTAGTCCAGCAGACAGTTCGGCGCGGAGCCCCGGGCGCGCCCGTCGATGTGGAGGGAGTAGTTCTCGATGCCCGAGCAGCTGCCGATCTGGCGCAGCATCTCGATGTCGTAGGTGGTCCGCATCCGCAGCCGCTGGGCCTCCAGCAACTTGCCCTGGCGCTCGAACTCCTCCAGCCGCTCCGCGAGCTCGGCCTCGATGCCGTTGATCGCCCGCTCCATCCGCTCCGGTCCCGCGACGTAGTGCGTGGCCGGGAAGATGTAGAGCTCGTCGTCCTCGGTGACCACCTCACCGGTCACCGGGTGCAGCGTCATCAGCCGCTCGATCTCGTCGCCGAAGAGCTCGATCCGCACCGCGTGCTCCTCGTAGACCGGGAAGACCTCGAGCGTGTCGCCGCGCACCCGGAACGTGCCGCGGGTGAACGCCTGGTCGTTGCGGGTGTACTGGATCTCCACCAGGCGGCGCAGGAGCTGGTCGCGGTCGACCTCGCCGCCCACCCGCAACCGGACCATCCGGTCGACATACTCCTGCGGGGTGCCCAGGCCGTAGATGCAGGACACCGTGGACACCACCACGACGTCGCGCCGGGTGAGCAGCGAGTTCGTCGCCGAGTGGCGCAGCCGCTCGACCTCCTCGTTGATCGAGGAGTCCTTCTCGATGTAGGTGTCGGTCTGGGGGACGTACGCCTCGGGTTGGTAGTAGTCGTAGTACGACACGAAGTACTCCACCGCGTTGTTCGGCATCAGCTGCCGCAGCTCGTTGGCGAACTGCGCGGCCAGCGTCTTGTTGGGCTGGAGCACCAGCGTCGGACGCTGCAGCTTCTCCACGACCCAGGCGATGGTCGCGGTCTTGCCGGTGCCGGTGGCGCCGAGGAGCACGACATCCTGCTCCCCCGCCCGGATCCGACGCTCGATCTCGGCGATCGCGGCGGGCTGGTCACCGGACGGCTGGTAGTCCGAGATCACCTCGATGGGGGCGACCTTGCGTTGCAGATCGGTGACGGGCCTCATGGGATCGAGCCTAACGAGCCCCTCCGACAGTCCAGGGGCTAGATTCTGGCCGTGGGTCGAACACCGGAAGCCTCAGCGCACCGACAGGCGTTCTCCCTGCGCGCCACCGTACGCCGGACCCTGCTGATCACCTTCGGGCTGCAACTGCTGCTCGCGGTGTCCATGACGCTGGTCGACTCCTACCGGCGGCGCGGCAAACGCCCCAAGCCGTTTCCCACCACCGAGCCGCGCGCGGTCTCGATCGGCGAGAGCCAGGTCACGACGTACACCTTCGGCCAGGACCTGTACGACGCGATGCTGACCGCCATCGCCGGCGCCCGCCACCAGGTCCTGCTCGAGACCTACATCTGGAAGGCCGACGAGGTCGGGGAGCAGTTCAAGCAGGCGCTGTACGACGCCGCCGCCCGCGGCGTCGACGTCTACGTGATCTACGACGCCTTCGCCAATCTGGTCGTCTCCCCCCGCTTCAAGCACTTCCGGCCCCCCATCAAGGTGCTCCGCTACCCCGTCTACAGCGCCGGACTGCGCTTCTTCGACCTGCGCCGCTACGGCCGCGACCACCGCAAGATCCTGGTCGTGGACGACGAGGTCGCCTTCGTCGGCGGCTACAACCTCGGCAAGGCCTACGCCACCGAGTGGCGGGACACCCACGTCCGGATCACCGGCCCCGGCGTGGTCGACCTCAAGCGTGCGGTCGCCGACTTCTGGAACCTGCACCGCCGGGGACGCCACGGCGGGCCGCTGCTGCTGGACACCGGCTCGGTCTGGGAGCCCCGCATCCGGGTCCACCGCAACGTGCCGCGGCTCTGGATGTTCCCGATCCGCGGGATGTACCTGGAGGCGATCAACCGGGCCACCGACCACGTCTACCTGACGCAGGCCTACTTCATCCCCGACTCCGACTTCGTCGATGCCCTCAAGCAGGCGTCACGCCGCGGCGTCGACGTCCGCATCCTGCTGCCGGCCAAGTCCAACCACGTCGTCGCCGACTGGATCGCCCGCGGCTATTTCGGCGAACTGCTGTCCACCGGCGTGCGGATCTTCCGCTACACCGACGCCATGGTGCACGCGAAGACCGCGACCATCGACGGCGCCTGGAGCACCGTCGGCACCGCCAACATCGACCGCCTCTCGATGACCGGCAACTACGAGGTCAACGTCGAGTTCTTCGACCCCCACCTGGCCGACGAGATGGAGCGCATCTTTCACGTCGACCTGAGCAACAGCGTGGAGCTCACCCCCGAGGAGTGGTCACGCCGCGGCATCCACAAGAAGTTCACCGAGCTCTTCCTCGCCCCGCTGCGCCCGCTGCTCTGAGCGACCGCGGGAGGCTCAGAAGAGCTCGATCTCGTCGACGAGCCAGTCGCCGTCGCTCGAGCGCACCATGGTCATTTCGACCCGGGTCCGGTCCAAGCTGGTCTGACGGGTGCCGGTGCGGCCCAGCACCTGGTCCACGAAGAGCAGCACCGAGACGGTGTCCTCGTCGGTGGCGGTGGCGGCGGCGCGCTGCACCGTCCCCTCGGCCTGGGCACCGGTCCGCTTGATCACCGGGATCAGCTGCTCGGTGGTGACGGTCTGCTCCCGTTCGAACTTGGAGGTGCCGACCTCGGAGACCCAGGTGAAGTCCTTGTCCACGGTCTCCGCGTCGTAGGTCGTCATCCGCACGATCACGTCCTCGGCGACCTGGGTCGCCTGGGCCTCCGCCTCGGAGAGCGCGGCGTCGTCGCGGGCCTGACCACCCTGGAGCCAGACCAGGGCCACGGCACCGACGGCGAGCGCGAGCAGCACGCCGAGCACCGGCACCAGCCGGCTGCGGCCCGACGCGGGCGCGGCTGCGGCCGGAGCGCTCCGGGCGGTCGTCGGCGTCTCCTCGGTGGCGTCGTACGTCGCGTCGCCCTGCTCGGTGTCCTCCACGGTTTCCACTGTAGGGCTCAGCGCAGCGGCGCGGGCACGTGTTGCGCACCCCGCTGGGAGATGGTCAGGGACGTGCTGCAGCGGCCGCTGGTCTGCAGTGCGCGGAACGAGGTGTCACGCGGACTGCGGCGCACCACGTCGTACTCGCACTTCTGACCGCGCTCGGCGATGACGTCGAGCTGGGCCGCCCCGTCGCGGAAGACGCTCGCGAAGGCGTTGATCCCGCGGGGGAACTGCACCAGGAGCTCGCGCAGGTGCGGGTCCCGCGCAGCGAGAAGGTCGCTCATGGTGATCGCCGGGTCGAGGAACGGCGGCAGCGTGTCGCCGACGTCCTTGACCAGACGACGCATGGTCTCCAGCTGCCCCGGAGCCTGCTCCAGGGTCTGGAAGAAGGTCGGCGCGTAGCTCTTGAGCCAGGCGGCGAACAGCGCGGAGTTCGACGCGATGCGCTCGAGGTTCATCGTGTTGTCGGCGCCGGCCTGGAGCACCGTACGGCCCTGGGTCAGCACCCGCGTGGCGAGCGGGAGGTTCTCGTCGAAGGTGGCCAGCAGGTCCGAGCCCTGGTTCACGATGCGCCGCAGGTCCTGCTCGGACCCCGACAGTCCCGTGCTGATCTCGGTGAGGACCTTCTCGATCTGGCGGGGCTCGATCTGCTCGATCAGGCCGTTGAGCGCGATCGCGGTGTTGCCCAGCGTCTGCGGCAGGTCGACCGCGGCCGCGGTGATCGTGTCGCCGTCCTGCAGGAAGGGCTCACCCTCGCTACGCGGACGCAGGTCCAGATACTGCTCACCGACCGGCGACAGGCTGCGGACCTTGGCGACGGTGTCGGCGGGGATGTCCGTACCGGTGCTGATCGTGAAGGTCGCCACCACACCGTCGTCGGACAGCGTCATGTCGGTGACCTTGCCGACCTTCACCCCGCGGTAGGTGACCTCGGAGCCTTTGAACAGCCCGCCTGTGCGCGGCATCTCCACCGAGACGGTGGGCGCGCTCGAGAACAACGGCGTGTCGAGGACGGCTCCGAAGATGTAGGCGACACAGAGCGCGAAGGCGGTCGCGATTCCGAGACCCGAGGCCAGGAACTTCTTGTTCATCGCGTGCCACCTCCAGGCACCATGGCGCGCAGACCGAGACCCGGGATGAGACCACCCAGGCCGAGGTCGGGCAGCGACGGGAGCGGCAGATCCGGCAGGTTTGGCAGCGGCAGGTTCGGCAGCGGCGGGATGGGGCCGTTGCCCCCTCCTCCACCGCCCGGCTGGGTGCCGCCGTTGACGCCCTCACCGGTCAGCAGGGTGTTGAGGATCGACTCGTTGATGACCAGGCGGCCGTCGAAGGGCAGGAAGTCACCCGGAGCCGCCTCCTGCAGCAACTTGGTCGCGCTGATCAGGTTGGTCAGACCCGGCGCCAGCTGGGGCTTGGTGGCCAGCAGCTGCTGGACGATCGGGTCGATCTGGCGCAGCACCTGGAGCAGTTCGGTCCGCGAGGACCGCAGCGTCCGGGTCGCGGTGACCGTGAGGTTGTCGGCGCGGTCCAGCAGGTCGACGATCTCGTCGGTGTTGTCGCGCAGCACCTCGGAGACCGGGCGCAGGTCGGTCACCGCACGGTTGATGGTCTCCTCGCGGGCGGCCAGCACCTGGGAGGCGCGCGAGAGCGAACGCAGCACGCGGTCGATGTCCCCGGTCGAGTCGTTGGCCGAGGCGAGGAAGGTGTTGGCGCGCGCCAGGAGCCGGCGGACCGTGTCCTCACGGCCTCCGAGCGCGGTGTTGAGCTCGTCGGTGATGGTCTGGAGCTGCCCCAGGCCGCCGCCGTTGATCAGCAACGAGGCCTGCGCCAGGGTGTTCTCCACCGTCGGCGCGGTCGTCGTCTGCTCGTCGGTCAGGCTGTCGTTGTCCTCCAGGGGCGCCCCGGTCTTGGCCGGGTCGATCTGGATGAACAGTTCACCGAGCGGGGTGTCGTAGCGCAGCCGGGCCGTGGAGCCCTGGCGGAGCTGGAGGTCCGACTCGATGTCCATGGCGACGACGGCCTGGAAGTCCTTGGCGGTCACGTCCTGGACTCGGCCGACCGGGACGCCGTTGACCTTGACCAACGCGCCCTGGGCGAGGTTCAGGGCCTCGTCGAACGTGGCGGTGAGGCTGTAGGTGTCCCCCGGCACCTCCGAACCCGGCAGGGGCAGGTCGGTGTAGTCGGGTCCGCAGGCGGAGACCGTGGTCGCCATCACGGCGATGCCGAGGGCGAGCGCGATGCGCTTGATCATCAGGAGAGACCTCCCAGCACGCCGAGCAGCGCGTCGAGGTTCGGCGGGATGCCCAGGACGTCGTCGCAGACACCGAGGATGTCGCAGACCTGGTCGACCTGGGTGCCCAGCGGGTTGAGGGCATTCGGGTCGATCTTGACCCGTGCGCGGCCCTGCGGCGTGATCGCCCGGGCGAGGTTGTCCGTGGCCAGCGGCATGTTGTCGAGCACGCCGTTGATGTCCTCGCTCGACTTCAGCGTGTTCTTCAGGACCACGGTGAGGTCGGCGACCGAGGCCTTGATCTCCCCACGGTTCGCCTTCGCGAACGAGGAGACGTCCTTGACCGCGCGCTGAAGGGTGCGCAGCGTCGACCCGAGGTTGAGCCGCTCCGAGGCCGCCAGGTCGGTGGCCGCGGTGACGTCACGGATGAAGGTCCGCACGACCTGGTCGTTCTGCGACAGGGTGCCGGACAACTGGTCCAGTGAGTTCAGCGTCCCGACGATGTTGTCGGTCTGACCAGAGATCCCGTTCACCGCGTTCGAGAGCGCCGAGATGCTGGTGTTGATCTTCTCGCCGTTGCCGTCCAGGCTCTTCGCGGCGACCCGGACGAGGTCGCGGATCCCGTTGGTGGTCGCCTTGCTGCTGGTCAGGCCGGCGGAGAAGTCGTACAGCGAGGCGAGCACCGCGTCGAAGTCGACGGGGGTCTCGGTCCGCTCGACCGGGATCACTCCGCCGTCACCCAGCTCGGGACCCGCGGAGTAGACCGGGGTCAGCTCGACGTAGCGGTCGGTGGCCACGCTGCGGGCCACGACGGCCGCGCCGACGTCCGCCGGGAGCTTCACCGAGTCGTCGGTGATCTCCAGGGTGACCTCCACGCGGTCGCCCTTGGGCTCGATCTTCGTCACCGACCCGACCGGCACGCCGAGCACGCCGACGTCGTTGCCCAGGAAGAGCCCGGCCGAGTCGGCCAGCTCGACCGTGATCTCGCGGTCGCCGCCGCCGAGCAGCCCGCACCCGGAGGTGGCGAGCAGGGCGGAGGCGGCCACGACCGTGGCGAGTGCGCGTCTCATGAGCAGTCCCCCGTCTGGCAGCGCAGGTTGTCGGGCAGGCCGGGCGGGACGTTGAGGTCCACGAAGGGCCCGTTGCCGGTGGCGTTCGCGATGTAGCGGGCGCCGACGTTGAGGTCGCTCACCGCCGAGGCCAGTTCCTTCTCGCGGTCCTTGAGGATGTCGAGCACGACGCGCAGGTCGCGCAGCGCGGGGCCGATGTCGGCCTTGGTGTCGTTGACGAGCCCGCTCAGGGTGCCGGCCAGGTTCTCCACGTTGGCCAGGAGCCTGCTGATCACCTCACGGCGCTGGTTCAGCGTCTGGGTGACCAGGCTGGTCTGGCGCATCAGCACCACCAGGTCGTCGCTGCTGTTGGAGAGCTGGTCGGTGACGTCACGCGCGGCGTCGAGCAGCTCGCCGTACTGGCCGCTGCGCTTGGCGACCACCTGCGAGACGCGGGTGACGCCGTCCAGGGCCGGACCCAGCTCCTGGCCGGAGGCCTCGAGCGTGTCCGCGACGGAGTTGAGTGCCTTGGTCAGCAGCACCGGGTCCAGCGCGTCGAGGCCCGCGGTGCCGGCGTCGATGACGTCCTGCAGGTTGAACGGCACGGTGGTCTGGTCGAGCGGGATCTGACCGTCGGGCAGTTCGCCGGCCCCCTGCGGGTCCACCTCGAAGTAGTGGGTGCCGAGCAGGGTGGCGACCTTGACCGCCCCCTGTGTGTCGCGGCCGAGGTCGATGTCGCGGTCCATCCGGAAGGACACCAGGACCTGGTCGCCGGCGAGCTCGATGCCGGTCACCTCGCCGACGTTCACGCCGGCGACCTGGACCGACTCCCCGGCCCGCAGGCCGGCGGTGTGGCTCAGGACGGCGGTGTAGCTCTTCGTGCCGAACGAGACGGTGCTGATGACGACGACGAAGGCGCCGAGCAGACCGAGCGCCGCGAAGGAGGCCAGGCCGATCTTGAAGGTGTCGCGCTCACGGAACATGCGCACCGAGGGGAGCCTCACTTGCACACCTCCGAGTAGTTCTGGGACAGGGTGCTCGACTTCAGATCGACGCCGAGCACCTGGAAGGTCAGGTTGCAGAGGTAGACGTTGCCGCCGGACTCGTAGGAGAAGACCCGGCCCAGGACACCGATGAGGTCACCGAAGGCGGTGAGGGCCGGACGCAGCTTGGCCTCCTCCTCGGCGTACATCGCGGTGAGCTGGCGCAGGCTCTTCACGTCACGGGTCAGCGGGGCGCGGACATCGGCCACCAGGCGGTTGGTGTCGTCCACCAGGGCGCTGATGTTGTCCAACGAGCGGGCGAAGCCGTCCCGGTTCTGCGCGAAGCCATCCATCAGCTTGCGCAGTTCCACGACCGTGGCCTGCAGCTCGTCGCCCTGACCGGCCAGGTTGTTCAGCACCGGGGTCAGGTTGGTGGCGACCTCGCCGAAGAGCTCGTCGCGGTCGGCCAGGAAGTTCGTCAGGCGGGTGGTCTGCCGGAGCAACTGCTCCACGGTGCCGCCCTCGCCCTGGAGCGTCTTGATGATCGTCTCGGAGAGCTCGTTGACGTCGGCCGGCTTGAGCACCTCGAACAGCGGCCGGAAGCCGTTGAGCAGGGCGGTCAGGTCGAAGCCCGGGCTGGTGCGTACGGCGGGCACGGTGGCACCCGGCTCGAGCGCGGAACCGCGACGCTCCGGCTGGACCATCGACAGGTACCGCTGGCCCAGGAGGTTCTGGTAGCGCATCACCAGCTGGGTGTTGTCCAGCAGGGGCTGGTCCTTGCGGAGCTGGAACTCCACCTTGGCCTGGCGTCCTTGCACCTCGATGCTGTCGATCTGGCCGACCTTGACGCCCGCGACACGAACGTCGTCGCCGGCTCGGAGGCCACTGACGTCGGTGAAGACCGCCGAGTATCCCTCGGTGTCGCCGCCGACCTTGTTCGCCATCGTGTTGAACAGCAGCACGACGAAGAGCACCGCGACGAGTGCGAAGGTGGAGAACTTGAGAAGCTCGCTGCGCGTGTTCATTCCTCACCTACCTCCGCAGTTGTTGCCGGGCCTGCCGGTGTAACGGGGGCAGTCGGCCCGCGTGTAGTAGTCGTAGGTGCCGACGACCGGGCCCTCGATGCGGACCATGCCGCCGTCGGTGACGTTCGGCAGCCTCTTGGTGATGTTGTTGATCGCCAGCAGACCGGTGCGCAGCCCGACCCTGCGGTCGAAGAGCGCGTCGACCACGATCGAGGCACGCTGGATCGAACGCACGAACTTCGTCTCGTTCTTGGTGAGCAACGTGTCGGTGTCCTGGATGAGGCTCACGCCACCGGCCAGGAGGCTGGTGAGCTGGGCCCGCTTCTGGACGAGCTCGTCGGTGAACACCAGCGTGTCGTCGACTGCGTTGAGCAGGTCCGGCGCGATCCGGGAGACCGTGTCCAGGTTGGTGGCCAGGAGCTGCAGGTCCGTCCGGGCGAGCGGGATCAGCGGTTGGGCCCGCGCCAGCACGCTGTCCGCGCGGTCCAGGGTGCGGCCGAGTTCGGCGCCCTGACCGTCCAACGTGCTGGAGACCGCGTTGAGCGCCGTGGCGAGCTCGGCCGGACCGAGCGCGCTGACCAGCTTGTCGACGCTGTCCAGCGCCTGCTGGAGCTCCAGGGTCGGCTCGCTCAGGTCCTGCGGGATCACCGCACCGGCGCTGATGACCGGGCCGGTAGCCGCGCCGAGGCGGCCAGGGGTGGTGAGCTCGAGGTACGACGTACCGAACACCGAGGCGGGCAGCACCCGGGCCTCGACGTCGGCGGGGATGCCCTCCACCATGGCGTCCTCGAGGTCGATCTCCAGATCGACCTGCTCGGCGTCACCCTCGATGGAGGTGATCTTGCCGACCACCAGGCCGCGCATCTTCACGTCGGCGCCGGGGCCGATCGATCCGCCGGCGGTGTTCAACTGCGCCTTGACCGGGGTCACCTCCGCGAAGGTGCCCGTCATGCTCAGCTGCAGCACGAGCAGCAGCACACCGAACAGGCCCAGCATCGCGACGCCACGCAGGGCGTACTGGTTGCGACTGGTCGGCTGGTTCGTCTTGGAACGTCCGAAGATGGCCATGCGTTACCCCGAGACCCTGAAGCCGGGAGAGGTCCCCCAGAACAGCAACGTAAGGATCATGTCGAGCAGGACGACCACGACGATGCTGGCGCGGATCGCACGACCCGTGGCCTCGCCGACGCCCTGCGGCCCGCCGGAGGCGTTGAAGCCGTACCAGCAGTGGATCAGGGACACCGCGATCGCGAAGACGAGGATCTTCACCACCGACAGGAAGATGTCCCGGCCTTGGATGAAGGTCGAGAAGTAGTGGTCGTAGGTGCCCGGGCTCTGTCCGAAGAGGAGGACGACCGTGATCTGGGCGGCGATGTAGGAGCCGATCAGGCCGATCAGGTAGAGGGGAACGATCGCGGTCATCGCCGCGATCACCCGCGTGGTGACCAGGTAGCGCATCGGCTGCACCGCCATCACCGCCAGCGCGTCGATCTCCTCGTGCAGCCGCATCGAGCCCAGCTGCGCGGTGAAGCGGCAGCCGACCTGCGCGGCGAGAGCGAGCGCGGCGATCAGCGGGGCGATCTCGCGGGTGCTCACCGAGGCCGAGATGAAGCCGGTCAGCGGGGCGAGCCCGATGAGCTCGAGGCCGTTGAAGCCCTCGATGCCCAGCGAGGTTCCTGCCGCGATCGACAGGAGGATCATGATGCCGATCGTGCCGCCACCGACGATGATCGCGCCGCTGCCCCAGGCGATGTCGGTCAGCTGCCGCATCGTCTCGGAGCGGTAGCGCTTCAGGGTGACCGGTGCGCTGCCCACCGCCTCGGCGGAGAACGTGGCGAAGTTGCCCATGTCCGCGAGCGCGCCCATGGTGGAGTCCGCGACTCCACCGATCCTGTCGCCGGCCTTGGATGCGAGGGTGCGACGGCCCTCCTCGACGGCGGTCATCAGGCGATGCTCTGCGGGACGAGCATGACGTAGGCCTGGGTCAGGCCGACGTTCACGAGTGCGAGCAGGATGACCGAGAGAACGACGGACTGGTTCACGGCGTCAGCGACTCCCTTGGGACCGCCCGAGGCGTTGAGTCCCTTGTGTGCGGCCACGATCGTGGCGATGAACCCGAAGATGGCGGCCTTGAAGAGCGCCAGGGCCAGGTCGGTCGGTTGGCCGAAGGCGATGAACGCGCCCAGGTAGGTGCCCGAGCTGACGTCGCCGCTGCCGACGACCAGGGCGAAGCCGGTGACGATCGCGACGGTGGCGACCACCGAGCTCAGCAGCATCGCGACGACGATGGCGGCGACGACGCGGGGCGCCACGAGCCGGCGAACCGGGTCCAGACCCATCACCCGCATGGCGTCGATCTCCTCGCGCACCTGCCGCGCGCCGATGTCGGCGGTGATGGCCGAGCCGACCGCGCCCGCGATCATCAGCGAGGTCACCAGCGGCGCGCCCTGGCGGAGAACGCCCACGCCGTTGACCGCGCCGCTGAACGAGCTCGCGCCGATCTGGGAGGCGATGCCGCCGACCTGGATCGAGACGATGACGCCGAAGGGGATGGCGACCAGGATCGTGGGGAGCAGCGAGACCCGCACCATGAACCAGGCCTGGAGCAGGAACTCCTGCCAGGAGAACTTGCGCGTGATCATGTCCTCGGCCGCGCCGCGCACCGCGTCGATGGACAGGAGCACCAGTTTGCCTGCCGTGTTCGTGCCCGCACGGGCACGATCCATCAGGTCATCGACCGTGGCGCGCGCGTTGGTGGCGACGCTGCTCATCGGTTCACCTTCTCTCCCTGAACTTCTCGGACACCGCGACAGCGGTTCAACGTGCGAGACAGGTGGAAGTCACCGTCGACCCCCGGATTGCAACAGGTTCCAGTCCCTGTGCGAGCTGGCCCCGCCGCCACACGCAGGCCGAAGCCCGCACATGATGGTGACAGCACTAACCCCGCCCCGTGTCCGGAATGTCCAACCCCGTCCGCGCCGCCGATCGCTCTGCTACGCGCGCCTCGCAGGGGTAACCGACGAGGAGGCGGAAAGTTACGGGTGTGACCCCACGGACGGGTCGATCACCGCGGCAGATGGGTCGGAAGGCTCGTCCGCGGACCCCTGCGCGGAGCCCGCAGCCCTGCCAGGGCAACGAGAACCTGGACGCGGTAGCGATGCGGCCGATAGGGCTCGAGCAAGGTGGCCAAGGCCTCGTCGTCGATGCGCTCGCCGGTCAGCGCCCACCCGATGTCCTTGGCGACGTGGTAGTCGCCGAAGCTGACGGCGTCGGCGTCGCCGTGCGCCCGTTGACGGACCTCGGCCGCGGTCCAGACGCCGATGCCGGGCACCGTGCACAGCCGACGCTCCACCTCGACCATGTCCAGCCCGACGGTGCGCTCCAGAGCCGGCGCCACGCGCGCGGCCGCCACGACCGTGCGCGAGCGGGCCTGGTCCACCCCCATCCGCAGCCACTCCCACGACGGCACGGCTCGCAGGCCCGCGGCGTCGGGAGCCAGCCGGAGACCGAGGTCCGCTCCGGCGCCGGGGGCGGGCTCGCCGTACCGCAGGACCAGGCTGCGCCATGAGGCGGACGCCTGCTTGCCGGTCACCTTCTGCTCCAGGATCGCCGGGACCAGCGACTCCAGCACCAGACCCGTCCGTGGGACGCGCCAGTGCGGGTACCGCCGCCAGGCGTCGACCAGCACAGGGTGGGCCGGGTCGAAGCCGGTGACGTCGTCGGACGCGCCCAGCAGGTCGGGCACGTTCTCCAGTGCCCAGGACGCCCCGCTCCCCCACGCCTGCGCCTCGAGGCTTCCCTCGCCTGACCGAGCGAGCAGGCGCAGCGTGACCGGACCCTGCGGGGTGCGACTCGCGCGCCACCAGGCTCCGTCCGGGGTCCGCGACCAGGTCGGGTCACCGCGACCGTGCCGCAGGATCGCCGTCGTCTGGCCGACGGGACACGGCCAGGTCGGGCGCCACACGCGGGTGGCAGGGGCGGTCATGGGCCCACTGTAGGAAGACGTGCCCACAATCCGGATCCACAATGGCCGCATGCTGCTCCACGACCTCGTCGCCACCTCCGCCGCCGTCGCTGCGACGCGGTCGCGGCTGACCAAGACCGCCCTGATCGCCGAGGCGTTGTCGGCCGCCGAGGGCGAAGAAGTCGAGATCGTGGCCGCCTTCCTCGGCGGGAGGCCGCGCCAGCGCCGCACCGGGTTGGGCTGGCGCTCGCTGGCCTCCCTGCCCGCCCCGGCCACCACGCCGGGCCTCACGGTCACCGAGGTCGACAGCACCCTGGAACGGCTGGCCGCGCTGGAAGGTGTCGGTTCCCAGGCCGCTCGCGCCGCCGAGGTCGAGGCCCTCTTCGCGCGGGCGACCGCCGGCGAGCAGGAGTTCCTGCGGGCCCTGATCCTGGAGAACCTGCGCCAGGGCGCGTCGGACTCGCTCCTGCTCGACGCGGTGGCGCGCGCGGCCGGGGTGCCGGCGGCCGCCGTACGCCGCGCCGCGATGTTCAGCGCGGACTCCGGTCCGGTGGCCGCGGCCGCGCTGGCGGGCGGGTTGCCGGCGCTGGAGTCGTTCGGACTGGTGCCCGGGCGCGCTGTCCGGCCGATGCTGGCTTCGTCGGCCCCCGACCTCGCGGCGGCGCTCGAACGCTTCGACGGCCCCGTGGCGGTGGACCGCAAGCTCGACGGCATCCGCATTCAGGTGCACCGCGACGGCGACCAGGTGCGCGTCTTCACCCGCGGCCTGGAGGAGGTCGGCCACCGTCTGCCGGAGGTGGTCGCGTTCGCGCATGCCCTGCCGGTACGTCGTGTCGTGCTCGACGGCGAGGCCATCGCACTGCGCGAGGACGGGTCGCCGCGGCCGTTCCAGGAGACCGCGGCCCGGGCAGCCAGCGCGTCCATGCCCGCGACCCGGGTCCCGTTGACCGGGCTCTTCTTCGACCTGCTCCACCTCGACGGGGACGACCTGCTCGACCGGCCCACCGTGGAGCGACTGCGCCTGTTGGACGACCTCGTGCCGCCGGAGCACCGCGTGCCGCGGGTGATCACCGCGGATCTCGACGAGGCGACGCGGTTCGAGCACGCCACGCTGGCGGCCGGTCACGAGGGCGTCGTGGTCAAGGGGCTCGACGCGCCGTACGAGGCGGGGCGGCGCGGTGCCGCCTGGGTCAAGGTCAAACCCCGGCGCACGGCGGATCTCGTGGTCCTCGCCGTCGAATGGGGCAGCGGGCGCCGCCGCGGGCTGCTCTCCAACATCCACCTCGGGGCGCGTGACGGGGACGGCTGGGCGATGGTCGGCAAGACCTTCAAAGGCATGACCGACGAGATGCTCGCCTGGCAGACCGAGCGCTTCCTGGAACTGGAGACCCACCGCGAAGGCCACGTCGTGCACGTGGCACCTGCGCAGGTCGTCGAGATCGCCTTCGACGGAGTCCAGCGGTCCTCGCGCTACGCCTCCGGGGTGGCGCTGCGCTTCGCCCGGGTGCTGCGGTATCGCGACGACAAGCCAGTGGCCGAGACCGACACCATCGAGACCTTGCGCGCCGCGTTCTGAGCAGGTTCAGACCAGGGCCTTGCGCCAGCCGTCGACAGCCTCCCAGAGCCAGATCAGGATCAGGGCGACCAGCGTGACGGTGCTGGCGACCTCGGCGTCGAACCCCGGCCAGTGCTCGGCGATCCCGGCAACCGCATCGGGGTTCAGCAGCCGGTCGGTGGCCAGCAGGTAGGCGAGCGGGGCGACGAACAGCGCTCCGAGGATCGTGTTGGCTGCGGCGAGCCCGATCGACCATCCGCCGGCGCGATACTTCACGACCTCGAACACCATCTCGGCGACCAGGAGCACCAGCACCGCCGGCAGCCAGAAGGACCACAGGTCGGGATCCAGCAGCGGCACGTCGCGGCCGTCGTACTCCACCGGCGGGTTCACCTGCTGCCAGACCAACGCCGCGCCGAGGAGCCAGAGGAACACCAGGCTGGCGATCAGGTCGCTCAGCATCCCGTGGTCGGTGCGCGGGAGCTCGGGAAGCCGGTCCGGAGTCCACGCCGCTCCGAGGGAGGCGCGGGCGTCGGCGTCGGGAAGGTTCCGGTCGACCAGGGCGAAGGTCAGGGTGACCCAGAAGGCGGACTGGATCCCGACGTTGTACGCCGTCCACGTCGCGGTGCCCACCACTGACCCGACGTTCCCGCCGCCCAGGGCGTCGACCGTCGCGGTCACGATCGTCGCCGCGGGGACGGCGACGAGCAGGACGGTCCTGAGCACCCGGGCGTACCAGGGGAACAGCTCGGGGCCGATCAGCCGAAGCGCCCGACCGCTGTAGCCCGCCGCCAACTGCTCCGGCTCCCCCAGTTCGGCGAGCGCGTCGTACTCCGCCTGCTCGGGCGTGAGACCGGGCCGCTCGTCGAGCAGCGCGTCCACCCGATCACCGATGCTGCCGCGCAGCTCGTCGGCGACGTCCGCGCGCTGGTCCTCGGGCAACCGCCGGGTGGCCGCGTGCACGTAACGCTCGGACAGCGACGGGGTCCGCTCGCGATGGTCTGTGGTCATCGTCCTCACCTCAACTTCTCGATGGACGTGTGCAGCTGCTGCCACTCGGTCAGCAGTGACTCGAGCAGCGCCTGACCCGCCGAACTGACCCGGTAGAACTTCCGCGGTCGGGACTCCTCGGTGTTCCACTCGCTGGTCAGGAGTCCCTGCTTCTCCAGCCGGCGAAGGAGCGGATAGAGCGTGTTGGCGTCGACGGCGAAACCGGAGTCGGCAAGCGTCTCAAGCAGGGCATAGCCGTACGTCGGGCGGCTCAGCGTCGCCAGCGCCGCCATGACCACGGTCCCCCGCCGCAGTTCCTGGAGGTGGCCGGCCAGCACGTCGTCGGGCATGTCTCAGACAATACTGTGTGACACACACTATTGTCACGACCCCTGCCTGACCTGGCGCGGCATACGTCACACAAAGTGCAACTCCGAGTTGCACGTGCGTTACGGTGAGCCATGGCCGACGCATCCCCGCCCGACCGCCGCCGCTCGGTGGCCGCCGAACGACGCCGCGAGCGGGAGGCCAGCATCATCGCCGCGACGCGCGACCTATTCGACGCGCGCGGTGTCCGCGACGCCCAGATCGAGGACGTCG
Source organism: Marmoricola sp. (assembly GCA_044224695.1). Lineage (GTDB taxonomy): Bacteria > Actinomycetota > Actinomycetes > Propionibacteriales > Nocardioidaceae > Marmoricola_A. Next base: position 38,288 of record JBGAJX010000027.1, read on the forward strand.
CCCGCGCCGTCGGCATCAACCGGGCGATCATCTACCGGCACTTCACCGGCAAGGAGGAGCTCTTCGCCCTCACGCTGGTGGACTACCTGACCGACCTGCGTGACGCGATGACCGCGGTGGACGACCCCGCCGCCTCGCCGGAAGAGCGCCTGCGCGCGATCACCGAGGCCTTCATCGAGTTCGGCGTCGCCTATCCCGCGTTCGTGGACTGCGGCGTGACCATCCTGCGCATGGGCCCCGAACTGCTCGACGAGCTCAGCGGCTCGGCGCTGTTCCGGCTCGGGCGCGGGATGACCGACTGCCTGCTCCCGGTCCGCGACGTCATCGCCGCCGGAGCCGAGGACGGCACCTTCCAGGTCAGCGACCCCGACCTGGTCGCCAACATGCTCTACGCCTTCGCGCTCGGCGGCCTGCAGCTCGCCCGGCTCGGCGTGATGGTCAAGGAGGGCTCCCCCGGCATGCCCGTCGTGGCCCCGCTCGACCTCGAGACCGTCAAGGCCCACCTGATCGCCTCTGGCCGCGCCCTGGTGCGCCAGGCCGGCTGAGCCGGCGGCACGGCGTACGGGGGTGGTCCTCAGTGCGGACGCACCCCCGTCTGAACCCCATGTTCACGTGAAAAACTGGTGCTCCCCACGTGTTGCAGCACATGGGGAGCACCAGTTTCACAGGTGAACATGGGGTTCCGGCAGCGCGGACACGCGCCGCCGGAACCCCCGAGTTCAGCGCTCCAGGATCGCGGTCACGCCTTGGCCACCGGCGGCGCAGATCGAGATGACGCCGCGGCCGGAGCCCTTCTCGGCGAGCATGTGCGCCAGGTTCGCGATGATCCGACCACCGGTCGCGGCGAACGGGTGACCGGCCGCCAGCGAGGAGCCGTTGACGTTGAGTCTCTCGCGGTCGATCGACCCCAACGGGGCGTCGAGTCCGAGGCGCTCGCGGCAGAAGATCGGGTCCTCCCATGCCTTGAGGGTGGAGAGCACCTGCGAGGCGAACGCCTCGTGGATCTCGTAGAAGTCGAAGTCCTGCAGCTTCAGCCCGGCGCGGTCCAGCATGCGCGGCATCGCGTACGCCGGCGCCATCAGCAGGCCCTCGGCGCCGTGCACGAAGTCGACCGCGGCGGTCTCGTACTCGGTGAAGTAGGCCAGCGGCTCCCAGCCCTTCTTCTTGGCGTACTCCTCCGAGCACAGCAGCACCACCGAGGCGCCGTCGGTCAGCGGGGTCGAGTTCGCGGCGGTCATCGTCGCGGTCTCGCCCTTGCCGAAGACCGGCTTGAGGGTGGAGAGCTTCTCCAGGCTGGAGTCGGCGCGCAGGTTCTGGTCGCGCTCCAGGCCGCGGAACGGGGTGATCAGGTTGTCCTGGAACCCCCGGTCGTACGACGCGGCGAGGTTGTGGTGCGAGCGCACCGCGAGTTCGTCCTGAGCCGCCCGCTCGATGTTCCACTCCAGGGTGGTCAGCGCCTGCGACTCGCCCATGGACAGTCCGGTCCGAGGCTCGCTGTTGGCCGGGATGGCCGGCGCGAGGTGCTGCGGACGGATCTTGGCGAGCGCGGCGAGGCGGGCCTGCGTGGTCTTGGCGCGGTTGGCCTCGAGCAGGATCTTGCGCAGCCGTTCGTTGAGCGCGATCGGGGCGTCGGAGGTGGTGTCGGTGCCACCGGCGATGCCGACCTCGATCTGGCCGAGCGCGATCTTGTTGGCGACCTGGATCGCGGCCTGGATGCCGGTGTCGCAGGCCTGCTGGATGTCGTACGCCGCGGACTCGGGCGAGAGTTTGGAGCCGAGCACCGACTCGCGGGTCAGGTTGAAGTCGCGGGAGTGCTTGAGCACCGCACCGGCGACGACCTCGTCGACGCGCTCTCCCTCCAGGCCGTAGCGGGTCACCAGGCCGTCGATGGCGGCGGTGAGCATCTCCTGGTTCGACGCGTCGGCGTAGACGGTGTTCGAGCGGGCGAACGGGATGCGGTTGCCGCCGATGATCGCGACGCGGCGGGTCTTGGCCTGCATGGTTCTCCTTCGGGGTCCGGCACAGGCCCGGGTCCGTCCGGGGCCTGTCGAGACGCGCACGGCCGGGATAGGCTCGCGCAGCATTACTCACCGGTAATACTTCCCCGCGTCCGCGCCCGTGGGAACCCAATGAGTGCCAGATCACGAAAAGTGGACTCTGAGTTACACCCGAAGTTACATTTCCCGGACGGCCCTGTCCGGGCCGTCCCCGACGTGTGTCCACGAGCCGGGCTGTGCACGCCCAGGCCACGTCACGAGACCAGGAGGAACCCGCGATGAGCGACCGCTACCAGAGCCTGATCCACACCCCCGTCGGGCAGCTGCTCGCCAAGAACCTCGGCCTGCCGAACCCGATCGACCTCGAGCGGTACGTCGACGGCGACCCGCTGGTGCAGGGCACCGTCGTGGTCGGCGGCGAGGGCCGGCTGAGCGCGGCGCTGACCGCCGCGATGGACGACCTGGGCGTGGCGTTCGTGCGCGAGACCGCGGAGGGCGAGAAGTACAAGGGCCTCGTCTTCGACGCCACCGGGATCACCTCCAGCGACCAGCTGGTGGAGCTCCAGCGCTTCTTCACCTCCAAGTTGCGCAGCCTGCAGCCGTGCGCGCGCCTCGTGGTGATCGGCACCCCGCCCGAGGGCCTGAAGAACGCCGGTGAGCGCGTCGCGCAGCGCGCCCTCGAGGGCTTCACCCGCTCGCTGGGCAAGGAGCTCGGCAACGGCGGCACCGTCCAGCTCGTGTACGTCGCGCCGAAGGCCGAGAACGCGCTGGCCTCGACCCTGGGCTTCCTGCTCTCCCCCAAGTCCGCCTACGTGTCCGGCCAGGTCATCCGCGTCGGCGCCGTCGGCGCGAAGGCCCCCGCCGAGAGCGTCGACTGGTCCAAGCCGCTGCTCGGCAAGGTCGCCGTGGTCACCGGCGCGAGCCGCGGCATCGGCGAGCAGATCGCCCGCGTGCTCCACCGCGACGGCGCGACCGTCCTGGGCATCGACGTGCCGCAGGCGGCCGAGGAGCTCAACGCGGTCATGAAGGAGCTGGGCGGCGACTCGCTCACCCTGGACATCACCGCCAAGGACGCCCCCGCCCGGATCGCCCACCACGTGCTGAGCAACCACGGCGGCGCCGACATCGTCGTGCACAACGCCGGCATCACCCGCGACAAGAAGCTCGCGAACATGAAGGAGGACGTGTTCGCCTCGGCGATCGCGGTCAACCTCACCGCCCCCGAGCGGATCACCGCCACGATGCTGGAGGAGAAGGCGATCAAGCCGAACGGCCGCATCATCGGTGTGGCCTCGATCGCGGGCATCGCCGGCAACGTCGGCCAGACCAACTACGCCGCCTCCAAGGCCGGCGTCATCGGCTTCGTGGACGCGCTCGCCCCGACGCTGAAGGACGGGATCACCATCAACGCGGTGGCCCCGGGCTTCATCGAGACCAAGATGACCGCTGCGGTGCCGTTCATGACCCGCGAGGTCGGTCGCCGGCTCAACTCGCTGCAGCAGGGCGGTCAGCCGGTGGACGTGGCCGAGGCGATCGCCTGGTTCGCCAACCCGGCCTCGACCGCGGTCAACGGCAACGTGGTCCGCGTCTGCGGCCTGATGATGCTGGGCGCCTGAGCGCATGGCCACCGACGTGCGCGTCCTGGAGGACGCCCCCGCGGCGCTGCCGATGATGCTCAAGGCCGCGCTGCCGGCCGTTCCCGGCGTCTCGGCCCTGCCCATGCTCAAGAAGTCCGCCACCGACCTGCCCGGCTTCACCCTCGCCCGCGAGGGCGTCGCGGTGGACCCGGCGCACGTCGCGGCGTACGCGCAGGTGTGCGGGTTCCCCCGCAAGGACACGCTGCCGCTCCCCTACCTGCACATGCTGGCCTTCCCGCTGCACATGGCGATGCTGACCGACTCCTCGTTCCCCTTCCCCGCCATGGGGATGGTGCACCTGGAGAACACGATCACCCAGCACCGGCCCAGCAGCACCTCGGAGACCTACGACGTCACCGTCCGTGCGGAGAACCTGCGCGGCCACGCCAAGGGCCGGATCTTCGACATGATCACCGAGGTCCGGGTCGGCGAGGAGCTGGTGTGGGACGAGGTGTCGACGTACCTGCGGCGCGGCAAGGGTGACGACGCGGCTCCGGCCGGGCTGTCACTGCCGGTCGTCGAGGGTGCCGGCGTGCAGTGGAAGCTCGGTGCCGACCTCGGCAGGCGCTACGGCGCGGTGTCCGGCGACCGGAACCCGATCCACCTGTACGCCGCGACCGCGAAGGCGTTCGGCTTCTCGCGTCAGATCGCGCACGGCATGTGGAGCAAGGCCCGCTGCATCGCCGCGGTCGAGAACCGGCTTCCGGACGCGGTCCGGGTGGAGACGGCGTTCAAGACGCCCATCCTGCTGCCGGCGACCGTGCGGTTCACCGCCGAGTCCCGTGAGGACGGTCTGGCGTTCAGCCTGACCAACCCGCGCAACGACGCCCCGCACCTGACCGGACGCGCTGCCGCGCTCTGAGTGACCTCGCCCCTCACCGAGTTGCGCCCCCGGGTTCACCGAGTTGCGCCGTGTGGTCGTCACGCCTCGGTCGGATCAGGCCCTCCTGGGCCACCGAGGCCACCAGCCGGCCGTCCCGGCTGAATAGCTGGCCCAGCGCGAGGCCGCGGGCGTGCGAGGCCGACGGGGACTGCTGGGCGTACAGCAGCCATTCGTCGGCGCGGAAGGGGCGGTGGAACCACACCGTGTGGTCCAGCGACGCCGCCTGCACCTCGGGCGAGCTGGGGTTCAGGTTGTCGTGCGGGATCAACGTCGCGCCGAGCAGCGTGAGGTCGCTGAAGTAGACCAGTGCCGCCTGGTGCAGCAGCGGATCGTCGGGGAGGGTCCCCGCGACCTTGACCCAGTAACGCACCCGGGCGGGGCGGGGGTCGCCGGCCAGCGACCCGCCGGGGCGGGAGTCGCCTGCGTGCAGCAGGTCAAGCACGGCCCATTCCCGGGCCCACTCCTGGCCACGCGGGGAGTCCGAGGCCGTGAGCGCGGCCCCGATGTCGTAGGCCTCCTCGGGTGACGGCGTGCCCGCCGGGAACGGGTCCTGGTGCTCGAACCCGCCCTCGTCGACCTGGAAGCTGGCGGTCAGGGCGAAGATCGGCCGTCCGTGCTGGCGCGCGAGGACGCGCCGGGTCGCGAACGACCGTCCGTCACGGACCGGGTCCACGTCGTAGATGATCGGCACCGCGGTGTCGCCGGGGCGCAGGAAGTAGGAGTGCAGCGAGTGCACCTGCATCTCCTCGGGCACCGTGCGCGCCGCCGCCACCAGGGCCTGACCGGCCACCTGTCCGCCGAAGACCCGCTGCATCTGGGTGTCGGGCTGCCGGCCCCGGAAGAGGTTGAGGTCGATCGTCTCGAGGTCGAGCAGATCGAGCAGTTGGTCGGTGGAGCTGGGCACGGTGGTCCTTCCGGTTCGGGGGCACGACGCCGGGGGTGCACGTCGCCGGATGCGCGGTGAGGGCGCGGAGGCTAGTCGCCGTCAGGGTCGAGTCCGGCCAGGAACCGCTCGAACTCCTCGCCGAGCTCCTCGGCCGTGGGCAGGTCACCGGACTCGGCGAGCGGCAGCGCGTCGCCGTCCCGGACGCCGTGGAACGCGTCGTACTGCTGCTCGAGCCCTTCGACCACGGCACGGACCTCGTCGTTGTCGGAGACCTGCGCGGCGATGTCGGCCTGGCGCGCGGCCGCGCTCTCCTGCAGGCCGGCGAGCTCCCACTCCAGCCCGGTGACGACCTCGAGGCTCTCGACCAGGGACACCGCGGCCAACGGGTAGTCACCCTGAGCGGCGTAGTGCGGCACGTGCGCCACGAAGCCGGTGGCGTCGTGACCCCACTCCCCCAGCCGCAGCTCGAGGAGCGAGACCGCGGAGGCGGGGATGCGGATCTCGCCGCGCCACACGTTCTCCCCCACCATCAGGTCCCGTCGGGTGGCGTGCTGGGTGACGGTGACCGGGCGCGTGTGCGGCACCGCCATCGGCACCGACCCCAGTGCGACCACGAGGCGGACCCCGAAGTGCTCGACCACCGCGCGCACCGAGCGCGTGAAGGCCTCCCAGTGGGTGTCCGGCTCGGGCCCGTGAAGGAGCAGGTACGGCGTGTCCCGGGCATCGCGCAGGAGGCGCACCACCAGGCGCGGCGCGTCGTACCGCTCGTAGTGGTCCTCGACGAAGGACATCGGGGGGCGCCGGGCGCGGTAGTCGTAGAAGGCGTCGATCTCCAGGCTCGCCACCACCCGCCCCGGCTCCTCGCCGAGCAGGTAGTCGGTCGCGATCCGACCCGCGCTCCCGGCGTCGAGGAAGCCGTCGAGGGACACGACCAGGACGGGTCCGGCCAGGCCGTCGCCCGTGGCCAGCTCGGGCACCTCATCGACGATGTGGACCAGGCGCGCGGGGTCGCTCACGAGCCCCTCCTCACTCGACGTCGATCAGCGGGTGGACGCGACCGACCTCGCCGTCCAGCGCGGTGACGTCCTCCACGATGCTACGAGCGAGCGACTGGGCGTCGAGTCCGATGTCGGTGAGGATCTTGGCGCGCTTGGCGTGGTCGAGGAAGTGCTGCGGGATGCCGTGCAGCCGCACGGGAGTGGTCACCCCGGCGGCGTTGAGCGTCTGGAGCAGCACCGACCCGGTCCCCCCGGTGAGGCCGTTGTCCTCCACGCTCACCACCAGGCGGTGCTCGCGCGCCGCCGTCACGAGCGCCGGGTCGACGGGCTTGACCCAGCGCGGGTCCACGACGGTGACGCCGATCCCCTGGGCCTCCAGCCGCTGGGCGACCTCGACGCAGGTGGTGGCCATCGCGCCGACCGCGACGATCAGCACATCGCGCTCACCGGTGCGGACCAGCACGTCGCACCCGCCGAGGGTGTCGATCGCGGGGATGTCCTCGGGCGGCGGTCCCTTGGGGAAGCGCAGCACGGTGGGAGCGTCGTCGACCTGGACCGCCTCGTGGAGCAGTTCGCGCAGTCGGGTGGCGTCGCGCGGGGCGGCCAACCGCAGTCCCGGCACCACCTGCAGGATCGACATGTCCCACATGCCGTTGTGCGAGGCGCCGTCGTCGCCGGTGACGCCGGCCCGGTCGAGGACGAAGGTGACGCCGCAGCGGTGCAGCGCCACATCCATGAGGACCTGGTCGAAGGCGCGGTTGAGGAAGGTGGCGTAGACCGCGACGACCGGGTGCAGCCCGCCCATGGCCAGACCGGCGGCCGAGGTGACCGCGTGCTGCTCGGCGATCCCGACGTCGAAGGTCCGGTCGGGGAACCGGTCGGCGAAACGATGCAGACCCACCGGGTGCAGCATCGCCGCGGTGATCGCAACCACCTCGGGGTGCTCGTCGCCGACGGTGACCATCTCCTCGGCGAACGTGTCGGTCCAGATCGGGCCGCGCGCCTTCTCCTCACCGGTGGCCACGTCGAAGGGCCCCGGGGAGTGGAACTGGTCGGCCTCGTGCTCCATCGCCGCGGTGTAGCCGAAGCCCTTCTGGGTGATCACGTGGACGATGACCGGGCCCTCGAAACGCTTGGCCGACGCGAGCGCGTGCTCCACGGCCGGGCGGTCGTGGCCGTCGATCGGGCCGACGTACTTCAGTCCGAGGTCCTCGAAGAGACCCTGCGGTGCGAGCGCGTCCTTCACGCCCTTCTTCATCGCGTGTAGGGCGTCGTAGACCGCCGGGCCGACGCCGGGCACGTTGTTGAGGCGCCGCTTGACCGAGTCGAGCATCGGCTCGTAACGCGGGTTGGTGCGCAGCGAGGTCAGGTGGTTCGCCAGGCCTCCGACGGTCGGGGTGTAGGAGCGCCCGTTGTCGTTGACCACGATGACCAGGCGACGGTGCTCCGCGCGGCCGTCGGTGGCGGCGATGTTGTTGAGCGCTTCCCAGGCCATGCCGCCGGTCAACGCGCCGTCGCCGATCACGGCCACGACGTGACGGTCCTCGCCGGTGAGGGAGTAGGCCTTGGCCAGCCCGTCGGCGTAGGACAGCGCGGTGGAGGCGTGCGAGTTCTCGACCACGTCGTGCGGCGACTCGGCCTGGCTGGGGTAGCCCGAGAGGCCACCCTCGGTCCGCAGCGTGTCGAAGCGCTCGGCGCGGCCGGTGACCATCTTGTGCACGTAGGCCTGGTGCCCGGTGTCGAAGACGACCTTGTCGTACGGGGAGTCGAAGGTGCGGTGGATGGCCAGGGTCAACTCGACCACGCCGAGGTTCGGTCCGAGGTGGCCGCCACGGGGCGAGCAGGTCGCGACGAGCCGCTCGCGGATCTCCTCGGCCAGCGTGTCGAGGGCGGCGTCGTCGAGCCGGCGCAGGTCCTCAGGCCCCGAGACTCCTGCGAGAACTCCCACCGGCTCCGTCCCTTCTCCGAGCAGCGGTGGCGACCGACTGTCGCCACGCGTCGACGCGAGGCGTCGGCCCGTCCAGTCTAGGGGTGGGCTCCTGAGTCGCTCCCGGCACCGGTCCCGTGCCCGTCGAGGTACGCCGCGACCAGGCTCCCCAGGGTCGGCAGGTGGTAGCCGCCCTCCTGCACCACGACGGCGGGCAGGCCGAGGGACGCGAGCAGGCGCCCGGCCGCGGCGTACCCGTCGTGGGTCACCTCGAGCGGACTCTCCGGATCGTCCCGCGCGGCGTCGACCCCCAGCGACACCACCAGCGCGGTGCTTCCCCGGGAGCCGACCCAGTCGGTGAGGTCGGTCACGGCCTCCAGCCAGGGGGTGTCCCCCGACCCCGGCTCCAGGGGCAGGTTGCGCGTCGCCCCGGTCCCGGCGCCGGCCCCGATCTCCTCGGCGAAGCCGACGTAGTGCGGGAACCAGCCGGCACCCGGGTCGACGTGGACCGAGGCGTAGGCGACGTCGTCGCGGGCGTAGAAGATCGCCGCCGTCCCGTTGCCGTGGTGGGCGTCGAGGTCCACGATGCCGATCCGCTCGTGCCCCGCGTCGCGCAGCGTCTGCGCGGCGACGGCGGCGTTGTTGAGGTAGCAGGAGCCGCCGTACCCGGCCGGGGTCGCGTGGTGGCCCGGAGGTCGGCTCAGGGCATAGGCCACCGGGGCGCCGGCCGCGACGTGCCGGGCGGCTGCGTGGGCGCAGGCCGCAGCAGCTCGGGCGGCCCGCCAGGTGCCGGGGCCGACCAGCGTCATCGTGTCGTAGCCGTAGGTGCCGGCCAGGGCGTGCACCGCGACCGGCTCGCGCAGCGGCAGCCCGCCGGCCATCCCCGGCGTCGGGAAGAGGTAGGGCACGACACGGTCCTGGCCGACCGCGTCGACGTACTCCCCGGAGCTCCACCGGGACTCGGCGGTGGCCAGGAAGTCCAGGAGGGCAGGGTCGTGCACCAGGCCGAGCACTGCGTCCACCGCGGCGGAGGCGTCCACCTCGACCAGATCGTGCCCCGCGTCGCCCAGTGCCTCCAGGATCACCTCGACCCGCTGGGCGACCTCGGCGGCGGGAGTGGCGACTCCGACCCAGATCTCGTGGCGGGGATCGTGGAGACGGGTCTCGGGCGACCAGAAGACAGGGACGGCCATGACCGCATCCCACCACGACCCGCGCCGCTCGGCGGGCAGGAAGCCGGCAGGAAGCGGGCGGGAAGTGGACGGTCAGCGGGCAAGATGGCGTCCATGCGACTGCGCGACCTGGGCCTGGGGGTGGGCCCCGACCCGACCGGGCCGACGAACTCCGTCCTCGACGTGCCCGGCGTCGGCCTGGGTCACACCACCGTGCACCGCGACGAACCCGCGCCACCGCAGGGCCGTGGCATCGCCCGGACCGGCGTGAGCGTGCTGCTGGTGGCCGAGGACGCCTACCTGCGCCCCGTCCCCGCCGGAGGCGCGGTCCTCAACGGGGCGGGTGAGTGCACCGGCTTCCTCAGCGCCGGGGAGTGGGGTGCGGTGGAGACGCCGATCTACCTGACCTCGACGATGCAGCTCGGACGGGTGTACGACGCCGCGTGCGAGATCGCCCTCGAGCAGCACCCGGGCGTCGCCGACGACGTCGTCATCCCGGTGGTCGCCGAGTGCGACGACTCCTTCCTCAACGACTGCCGGCGGATGCAGGTGACCGCCGACGACGTCCGGGCGGCGTACGACGCGGCGCTGGCCTCGCGCGGTTCCTCCCTGACCCCGGCGATGGGCGCCGTCGGTGCCGGCACCGGCATGTCGTGCCTGGGGTTCAAGGGCGGGATCGGCACCTCCTCGCGCGTCCTGGCCGACGGCACGACGGTCGCGGTGCTGCTGCTGACGAACTTCGGGGAGCGGGCCCGGCTGAGCGTCGGAGGTGCCGTCGTCGGCCCGCACCTGCCACCCGCGCCCACCTCGCCCCCGGTGCCGGCCGGGTCGTGCATCGGGGTGGTGGTCACCGACGCCCCGATCGATGCTGCCGGGTGCGCGCGGTTGGCCCGGCGGGTCGGGCTGGGCCTGGCCCGCACCGGGTCGGTGGCCCATCACGGCAGCGGGGAGATCTTCCTGGCGGTCGCGACCGGGCGGCGACTGGACCGCGACGGCACCCCGAGCGGCGACTCCGTCCGCGCGGGGCGCGCTCTGGATCCGCTCTTCGCCGCGGTCGTGGATGCCACCGAGGAGGCCGTGCTCGACTCGATGCTGGCCTCGCCGACGGTCGTGGGTCGCGACGGGAATCTCAGCGAGGGGCTGACCGCCGACCTGCTGACCACCGCTCTGGCGACGGCCCGTGGCGCCTGCTGAGCCGCTGACGCCGACGCACCGACCCGGTCGCGGTCGGGGCGACCTGGCGCTGCTGGAGATCGCCAACGCCGTCGGTGGGGTGTCGAACGCGCTGGTCATGGTGGTGATCCCCTGGCTGGTCCTCGAGCGCACCGGGTCCCCCGCCCTGGCCGGTCTCGTGGGAGCGCTCAGCGGGCTGCCGGGGATCGTGGTGGCGCCGCTGGTCGGAGCCTTGGTCGACCGGGTCGGCCGGCGGCTGGTCTCGGTGGCCTCGGACCTGCTCAGTGCGGTGTCGGTGCTGCTCTTCCCGATCCTCGACGCGCTCGGGCTGCTCGGCATCGGCGTCGTGATCGGGCTGGCCGTGCTCGGCGGTGCCTTCGACCCCGCGGGCTACACCGCGCGCAAGGCGATGATCCCGGACACCGCCGCGGCGGCCGGGGTGGACCGCGACCAGGTGAACGGCCTGCACGAAGGGATCTTCGCCGCCGGGTGGGTGGTCGGTCCCATGGCCGGCGCCTTCCTGATCGCCTCCGTCGGTGCGGTGAACGCGATGTGGGTCGCCGGCGCCGCCTTCCTGGTCGCCGCGGTGACGGTGGCGGTGATGCGGGTGCCGAACCGGACCGGGGCCACCCCCGGCGAACCCGCGCTCCCCCGCCTCCCCGGTGAGGCCGCCGACTCCGTGTGGCGCTCCAGCCTCGTCGGTCTGCGGGTGCTCGTGGCGGACCGGCCGGTGTGGATCCTGACCCTGGCGGTAGCCGCGGTCTGGCTGATCTATCTGCCGACGGAGTCGGTACTGCTCCCGGTCCACTTCGAGGACCTCGGTCAGCCGGAGAGCTTCGGGTTCGTGCTGAGCGCCCTGGCCGCCGGCGGGATGGCCGGCGCCTTCGGCTACGGCTGGCTCGCCCGTCGGCTCAGCCGCTTCCAGCTGGCGTGGATCTGCATGCTGCTCGCCGGGGTGGCCTACGTCCCGCTGGCCTTCCTGCCCGGCACCGCGGTGATGGTGGTGGCCGGGCTCGCCCTGGGACTGGCCTGGGGCCCGATGGAACCGCTGCTGAACTCGCTGGTCCAGGACCGGTTCCCCGCCGACCAGCACGGCCGGGTCTTCGGCGTCCAGCTGGCGATCTTCTACGCCGCGCCGCCGTTGGGCCAGCTGTTCGCCGGACTCGCCGCCGAGCGGTACGACGTGCAGCCGGTCCTCGCCCTCATCGCCGCCCTGCTCGTTCTTGTCGGAGTGACAGTGAGATTCGCCCCCTTGCTGCGGGACCTGGACCGGCCCCGGCTCGGAGCCGCCGTGCCCGAAGGCAGCGGGTCTCAGTCGGCCGACGGACCGGGGCGGTAACGGCCGCGGTAGTGGGTCAGCGGCACGGCCTCGGGCCCGATGACGATCTCGTCGAGCTCGCCGGTGACCAGGAGCGACCACCCTGCGTCGGCGGTCGCGCGCACCGAGACCCCCGCCCATCCCAGTGCGCCGTCGAGCACGGGCCCCCACGGGGTCTGCGTCCACGACGCTCCGGTCCGGCCCCCGGTGCGGAAGAGACCTCCCGGCGCCGGGGCGAGACCGGCGAAGGCTTCGGCGAGGTCGCGGTGTTCCCAGGTCAGCAGGGAGACGACGCAGCGTGCCCCCTCGGCGCCCTCCTCGAGCGCGTCCGCCAGCGCCGAGTCGGGGTCGATCAACGCCAGCAGCAGCGCCGGTTCCCCGGCCGCGACCAGGAGAGAACTGACCGTCAGCCCCACCCGCCCGGCCCCCTCCCCGGCCGCCACGATGGCCACCGCGCCCCCGAGCCGACCGCGCAGGCGTCGCAGCGGATCGTCCTCCTGCGGGAACGGATGCCCGCTGTGGATCGTCACGGACCGGTCTCCGGACTCACCAGATGGCAGGCCGCCCGGTGCACTCCCTCGGCGGAGAGCACCGGCAGGTCGCGGTCCCGGCACAGAGCGGCCACGCCGGCCGCCTCCGCGGTCCCGTCGGCCAACGCCGGGCAGCGGGGGTGGAAGCGGCACCCCGAGGGGATCGCCGTCGGGTCCGGGATCTCGCCCTGCAGCAGCGTCGGGGCGACGCGCTGGGCCTCGGGCACCACCGAGAGCAGTGCCTGCGTGTAGGGGTGCCGGGGACTGGTGAGCACCTGCTCGGTGGGTCCGGCCTCGACGACGCGCCCCAGGTACATCACGGCGATGTCGTCGGCGATGTTCCAGGCCAGCCCCAGGTCATGGGTGACCACCACGACGCCGAGTCCCAGGGTCTCGCGCAGGTTCAGCACCAACGCCAGGATCTCGCCGCGGATCGAGGCGTCCAGGCTCGCCACGGGTTCGTCGGCGATGAGCAGCCGGGGCCGCAGCGCCAGTGCGCCGGCGATGAGCACCCGCTGCCGTTGACCACCGGACAGATCGCCGGGGTAGCGCAGGAACAGCCGCTCCGGCGGGCGCAGCCCGGCGTCGGACAACGCCGCGGCCACCAGCTCGGGCTCACTGCGCCCCTGCGGATCGGTCTTCACCAGACGGTGCAGGCGGATCCCCTCGGCCACCGACTCGTAGACGGTCTGCCGCGGGTTCAACGAGGCCGAGGGGTCCTGCAGCACCAGCTGCACCTCCCGGCGCAACCTCCGCAAGGAGCGGCCGTCGTAGGACAGGGGCGTGCCGCCGTACCGGATCTCCCCGGTGGTCGGGCGTTGCAGGCCGACCAGCGTCCGGGCCAGGGTCGTCTTCCCGGAGCCCGACTCCCCCACCAGTGCGGTGATCCGGCCCGGACGGAGCACCAGGTCGACCCCGGCCAGCGCGTGCGCGATCCGTCCGGTGCGGGCCCGGAAGTCGACGCCGACCCCGACGGCCTCCAGCGACGCTCCGCCGTCGGCGCTCATGCGCCGCTCCCCTCACCGGTCAGCGGGTGGCGGCACGCGACCAGGCGCGCGGCCTCGGCGCCGACCGGCATGAGCACCGGCTCGTCGGTCCGGCAGTCGTCCTGGGCACGCGCACACCGCGGTGCGAACGCGCAGCCGCCGGGAAGATCCCGCGGGTCCGGCGGGTCGCCCGGAAGTCCGACAGGTGCGTACCGCGACGCGGGGTCGCCGACCCGGGGGAACGCGGCGGCCAACGCGGCGGCGTACGGGTGGGCCGGGTTGCCGAAGACGTCCGCGGCACTGCCCACCTCGACCACGCGCCCGGCGTACATCACCGCGACCCGGTCGCACAGCTGGGCCAGCACCGAGAGGTCGTGGCTGATCACCACGAGTCCGGCGCCACGTTCGCGGACCGAGCGGGAGAGCACCTCCAGCACCTGAGCCTGCACCATCACGTCCAACGCGGTGGTCGGCTCGTCAGCCACCACCAGACGGGGCTCGCAGGCCAGCGCCATCGCGATCATCACGCGCTGCCGCTGACCGCCGGAGAGCTGGTGCGGGTAGGCGCGGGCGCGTGCCACGGGCAGGCCCACCTCGCCCAACAACCGCGCGACGCGGGCGTCGATCTCGGCGTCGGGGAGGTCGGGCTCGTGCACCCGGATCGGCTCCGCGATCTGCTGACCGATCCGCATCACCGGGTTCAGCGAGTGCAGTGCCCCCTGGAAGACCAACGACACCTCGCCCCAGCGCAACGCCCGCAGGTCCGACCAGCGCAACGTCAGCACGTCCCGCCCGTCGACCAGCACCTCGCCCTCGACCTCGGCCGACTTGGGCTGCAGGCGCAGCACGGTCGTGGCCAGCGTCGACTTCCCGCAGCCGGACTCACCGGCGATGCCGACCACCTCACCGGCGCGGACGGTCAGGTCCACCCCACGTACGGCGGGCAGCGGCCCCTCCTCGGTGCGGTAGCGCACGTGCAGGTCACGCAACTCCAACAGTGGCGCGGTCACCGCTCACCTCGCAGTCGGGGGTTCACCACGGACTCCAGTGCCTGTCCCACCAGGGTGAAGGCGAGCACGACCAGGACGACGCAGACTCCCGGCGGCACGACGTACCACCAGGCGCCGGTGGTCATCGCACCCACGGAGAAGGCGTCCTCCAGCATCGATCCCCAGGAGACCCGTGTCGGGTCGCCCAGCCCGAGGAAGCTCAGGGTGGTCTCCGCCAGGATCGCCAACGCGACGGTCAGGGTGGTGTTGGCGAAGACCAGCGGCATCACGTTGGGCAGGACGTGCCGGGTCAGCTGATGTCCGCGGCTCGCGCCGAGCGCCCGCGCCCGTTCCAGGTAGGGGCGCTCCTTGACCGTCAGGGTCTGGCTGCGGATCAGCAGCGCCGTGCTCGCCCAGCTGGTCACCCCGATCACCAGCGCGATGTTGAGCAGGCTGCGCCCCAGCACGCTGGCCAGCACGATCGCCAGCGGCAGGAAGGGGATCACCAGGAACCACTCGGTGAAGCGGGAGAGCACCGCGGCGGGCCATCCTTCCAGGAAGCCGGACAGCAGGCCGATGGTGGTCCCGATGACCATGCTGATCACCGTGGCCAGCACGCCGACGAGCAGCGAGATCCGGGCACCCCAGATCAGCAGCGTGAGGATGGACCGGCCGTTCTCGTCGGTGCCCAGGGGGTACTCCGCGGACGGCGGCTCCAGCACGCCGCCGGTCGCCTGGGTGACCTCCAACCCCGACGGGTCGGCGATCAGCGGTGCGGCCACGGCGATGACGACGAAGAAGAACAGGATCCCCAGACCCACCAGTCCGGAACGATGCGCGCGGAACTGCGCCCAGGTGCGACGCCGCGCCTCACGGCGACGTGCCCGGGTGACCTGGGCGGGAGTCAGCGGCGTGCTCATGCGCGCACCCGGGGATCGAGGAGTCCGTAGACCAGGTTCGCGGCGAGGTTGGCCACGATCACCGCGACGGAGACGACGAGGAAGGTGCCCTGGAGCACCCAGTAGTCCGGGATCGAGAGGGCTTCGGTGGTCAGCAGGCCGAGGCCGGGGATGGAGAAGATCGTCTCCACGGTGATCGCGCCGGAGACGACGAAGCCGAGGTTGAGGGCGACCAGGGTCGTGGTGGGCAGGAGAGCGTTGCGGACCGCGTGACGGCGGCGGACCTCGACGTCGCGCAGCCCCTTGGCGCGCGCGGTCACCAGGTAGTCCTCCCCCACCTCGTCGAGCAGCGAACTGCGCATCACCAGGGAGTAGTCGGCCAGGTAGGCCAGCGTGAGCGTGGTGACCGGCAATACCAGATGCCAGGCGGTGTCCAGGACGCCGGCCAACGACGAGGGATCCACATCGGTGGAGTGCAGCCCGCCGGTGGGGAAGATCCCCGGCAACGGCCCGATGCCCACCGCCAGCCCGGCGATCAGCAGCAGGCCCAGCCACCATTCGGGCATGGAGTAGACGGTCAGCGTGCCGCTCGTGGAGATCTTGTCGAGACGACTACCGCGGTTCCAGGCGCTGAGCGTGCCGAGCCAGAGCCCGATCACCATCGCCAGCAGCGTGGCGGTGCCGACCAGGAGCAGGGTCGGCCAGAGCCGGTCCCAGATCAGTTCGCTGACCGGGACGCGGTAGCGCAACGAGACGCCGAGATCGCCCTGAGCGGTGTTCTTCAGGAACGTGAGGAACTGCTGCGGGAGCGGCTGGTCGAGGCCGTAGGTGCTGCGGAACTCCTCCAATTGTTCGGGGGTGGTGAACCGCCCGCGTCCCAACGTGCGCGCCGGGTCGCCGGGGAGCACGCGGAAGAGGAAGAAGTTGACCACCAGCACGAACACGAGCGTCCCGAAGGCGCCGAGCACCTTCCACCCGACGTACGCCGGGTAGCCCGAACGGCTCACTCGCGGTCGTCCGCCCCGGCCCGGCGACGCAGCAGGAGCGCGACCCCCGCGAGCCCGCCCAGGACGAGGAGACCCAGCCCCAGGAACAGCGGCGTCGAGGACGACTCCTCCTCGGCCTCGGTTCCGCCGGAGGTCGCGGAACCGTCGGCACCGAGCGCGGTGGTCACGCCGTCGCAGTCGCCGGCCTGGGCGACCGGGCGCACGTTGAGGTAGTTGTGCACGCCGTACTGCATCACCCAGACGCCGCCGGGGTCGGGCTGGGACTGCAGGCAGGCGAAGCGGTCGCTGCGGACGGCCTCGCCGGTGGCGTTGTAGGCGGTCAGCAGATAGGGCGCCTCGAGGTAGGCGATCTCCTGCATCCGCTTCACGGCCTCGACCCGGGCAACCGGATCGGTGGCGGAGTTCTGCTCGGCGTAGAGCGCGTCGTACTCCTCGTTGCACCACCAGGAGTCCGACCAGCCGCCGCGCTGGTCGCAGGTCAGGTAGCTCAGCATCGAGTCCGGGTCCGGGTCGACCAGCCAGCCCCACTCGAACATGTCGAAGTCACCCTCGAGGATCAGGTTGGTGAGCTTGTTCGACTCGAAGGCGGACACCTCGACCTCCAGGCCGACGGCCTCGAACCACTCCTTGACGTAGTCCACGACCGTCACCGACGTCTGGGACTCGCTGCGCGCGAAGAGCCGCAGGGTGCCGATCGGCTCGCCGTCGGGGGTGAGCCGCTTGCCGTCCGGACCGAGGGTGTAGCCGGCCTCGTCGAGCAGTTCCGCAGCCCGCTCGGGGTCGTAGGAGAAGGCCACGTCGGCCGGGGGCTCCCAGTGAAAGGTGCTGAACGACGGCGGGATCAGGGAACTGCCCGGCTTGCCCGCGCCCTGGTAGGCACGCTCGACCAGCAGGTCACGATCGATGGCGAAGCCGAGGGCGTAGCGGAAGGCAGGGTCGGTGAGGACCGGGTTGCCGGTGCCCATCGGCTCCCCGGTCTCCAGGTCCACGGCGCCGGCGTTGAAGGCGATCTCGTCGAAGCCGCCGGAGTCGGCGCTGTGCGCGGTGATGCCCTCGCGGCCCTCCAGCGCCTGCACCTGCAGGGCCGAGATGTCGGTGACCAGGTCGATCTCGCCCTTGACCAGGGCCTGGACGGCCGGGTCCTCGGCCTTGAAGACCCGGAAGACCAGTTGGTCCACGTGCGGCGCGCCGCCCCAGTAGTCCGGGTTGGCCTCGAAACGATAGAGGGAGCCGCCGGCGGTGCCCTCCACCAGGCGGAACGGCCCGGACCCGACGACCGGACCGTCGTCGGGCTCGTTCGCGAAGGCCCGCATCGCCGGGTTGTCCAGGCCGGACCACACGTGCTCGGGCACGATCGGGATCGGCAGCGAGGGCAGCACCGCGCTGGGCCGCTCCAGCTCGAGCACGACCGTGGTGGCGTCGGTGGCGGTCGCCTTGGTCGCGGTCCGCAGGGAGGAACCCCAGGTCGATCCCCAGGGTCCGCCGCTGATCACCTGGTTGAGCGTGAAGGCGACGTCGTCGGCGGTCAGCGGCTCGCCGTCGGAGAACACCGCGTCGTCACGCAGCATGTAGGTCCACTGCAGGCCGTCCTCGGACTGCTCCCACTCGGTCGCCAGCGACGGCACCGGGGTCAGGTCGTCCATGGCGTAGTCGGTCAGCGAGTCGTAGGTCAGCGCCCACATGTCGAAGGACTCCGCCTCGATGCCGAGGAAGGGGTTGAACGAGTCGACCTCGTTGAGGAAGCCGACGGTGAAGGTGGTCGGGTCGTCCTCCCCGGTTCCGGCCCGCGGGGTGCCGGCCTGGGCGGACACCACTCCGGTCAGCGGCACCGTCAGCGTCACGGCCGCAGCGGCGAGGATCGCGATGCGCGCTGGTCGTCGGACGACTCGGCCGGGGTTACGGTGCCGGGTGTGAAGCCGACCGTGAGTCCCCCCGTCGCCGGGATGCGCCCCTTCGCCCACCGCGAGCACGGAGTCGACCGCCCCGATCCCTACGCGTGGCTGCGTGAGACCGAGTCGCCCGAGGTGCTCGCGCACCTGGCGGCGGAACGAGCCTGGTACGAGGACTCCACGGCGCATCTGCTTCCCCTCATCGCGTCGTTGCGAGCCGAGATGGCCGCACGACTTTCCGACTGCGACGACGCCCCCCACGGGCGCCTCACGAGGTTTTCCTACTACACGCGCCTGCCCGCTGGAAGCGAGTACCCGCAGTTGTTGCGCAATCGCGACACTGAAACCGCACTCCAGGAGCCCGGAGGCCGCGGAATCCGTGACGCCGACGTCATCCTCGACGCGAACCTGCTCGACACCGGCTCGGGGTACGTCGAGCTCGGCCTGACCGAGGTCTCCCCCGACGAGCGACTGCTCGCCTACTCGGTCGACACCACCGGGGACGAGGTCTACGCGCTGCGTTTCCGCGACCTCGACACCGGCGTCGACCTGGCCGAGGAGATCCCTCGGACGTACTACGGCGGTGCCTGGGGCGCCGACAACGCGACGTTCTACTACACCGTCCACGACGAGGCCTACCGGCCGTTCCAGGTGTGGCGGCACCGGATCGGGCGGCCGCCCGAGGAGGACGACCTGGTCCTCGAGGAGCCCGACCAGCGCTTCGAGCTCACCCTGCACGGGGGTCGCTCGGGCGACGTGATCCTGGTGCTGGCCGAGTCCCGGCGCACGACCGAGGTCTGGGCGCTCGACGCGCACGACCCGCAGGCGCGACCCTGGTCGGTGGGCGGGCGCCGGGAGGGCGTGGAGTATCGCGCCGAGCACCGGCGCACCGCCGACGGCGACGAGCTCCTCCTGGTCACCGACGACGGCGAGACGGAGTTCCGGTTGGCACGGTGCCCCGTCCCGCGCGGTGCCGGGCAGGACCACAGCACCTGGACCGCGGTCCGCTCCGGGGAGGACGGACGGCTCGAGCGCGCCGACGCGTTCGCCGACCACGTCGTGCTGACCGTGCGTCACGGTGCGAGGCGCCGGCTGCTGGTCCTCGACGGGCACCGGCTGGACGGCGACCCGTTGCACGTGATCGAGCCCGCTTTCGCCGGCGGGCACGTCGAGCTGGGCCCCAACCCCCTGGACACCGCCTCCTCGGTCCTGGTCGTGGACCAGGCGCACACCCACCCGCGGGTGTGGAGCGAGGTGGACCTGGCCACCGGGTCGCGACGGGAGGTGCACCGGCAGGAGGCGCCGGGCCACGACCCCTCCGACTACCTGGCCGAGTTGCGCCTCCTGGTTGCGCCCGGTGGCGACGCGCGCCCCGTGCCGGCGACCCTGGTGCGGCATCGCGACACCCCGCTGGACGGCACCGCCCCGGCGGTCCTCTACGGGTACGGCGCCTACGAGTACACCTTCGAACCGGACTGGGATCCGGCACTGCCGAGCCTGCTCGACCGCGGCGTGGTCTACGTGCACGCGCACGTGCGCGGAGGTGGCGAGCAGGGCCGGGCCGGCTGGCTGGACGGGCGGATGGAGGCCAAGCAGCACACGTTCGACGACTTCGCGGCCGCGGCGGACGCGTTGGCGTCCGGGCTGGTCGACGGCAGTCGGATCGTCAGCCGTGGGCTGAGCGCGGGAGGCCTCCTCCAGGGCGCCGCCTTCAGCCAGCGCCCCGACCGGTGGGCAGGGGTGGTGGCGGAGGTCCCCTTCGTCGACGTGGTCACCACCCTCTTCGACGCCGACGTGCCCCTGACCGTCAACGAATGGGAGGAATGGGGAGACCCGCGCAACCGCGAGGACTTCGCGTGGTTGCTGGACTACTCGCCGTACGAGAACCCGCCGGAGGCGGGCGGCCGTCCACCGCTGCTGGTCACCGGAGCGCTGCACGATCCCCGGGTGATGGTGTGGGAGCCGGCCAAGTGGGTCGCTCGGCTCAGGGAGACCGATCCGGCGTGGTCCCCGCGGTGCGTCTTCCGGGTGGAGCTGGGGGCGGGCTCGCACGTGGGACCCAGCGGGCGGTTCGCGCATCTGGGGTACGAGGCCGAGGTGGCCGCCTGGATGCTGGAGCGGATGGGGCTGGCCTGAGGCTTCGCCGGACTGCTCAGCGCGCGAACCAGGCGACCGCCGGCTCGACCAGGCTGCCGAGCCAGACGCGGCCGTCGTGCTCGCGCACGCCGGTGACCATGTGGAACCCGCTCGCGTCGCCGGAGCGGTCGTGCACCCGCGTCCCGGCATCGTCGAAAGCCAGCACCCGCACGGTCCGCTTCGGCTGGGGCTGCACCGCCTCGGGGAGCTTCCACACCGCCGTGCGCAGCGCCATCGGGATCCGATGCAGCCGGGCGAGGAGCGGGTCGATCGGCGAGGCGATCGTGACCCAGATCAGGCCGTCGCTGCCGCGGGCGATGTTGTCGGGGTAGCCGGGCAGGTCCTCGGCGAGACGGTCGGTGCGACCGGCGTTCGGGCCCGTGAGCCAGTGCCGGACGACGGTGCGCGCGGTGGTCTCCGCGACGCATACGTAGTCCTCGGCCTGCGACAGCGCCACCCCGTTGGCGAAGCGCAGTCCGTCGATGAGCACCTCGACCTCACCCTGCGGCGTGAGCCGCATCAGGCGCCCGCTGCGGGTGTCCTCGATCATGTCGGCCTTCCACCGCTCGATCGGGTGGTGCCGCGAGGAGTCGGAGAAGTAGATCGACCCGTCGGAGTGCACCGCGGCGTTGTTGCAGAAGACCATCGGCCGCCCCTCGACCTCGCTCAGCAGCGTCTCGGTCCTACCGGTCGCCGGATCGACCGCGATCAGCCCGGCATGGGCGTCGCAGACCAGGATCCGTCCGTGGGGCAGCGCTTCCAGCCCGAGCGGCCGGCCCGGGGTCGTGGCGACGCGGGTGATCCGGGAACCGTCCGGCTCGATCGCGAAGATCGCCCCGTCCACCGTGCCGGTCCACACCCGGCCGTCCGGGGTGACCAGCACGTCCTCGGCACCCACGCCCGGCACCGGGATGATCGTCAGGGCCTCGTTCGTGGTGGTCGTCGCCATGCGCAGCACCGTAGCGGCCCCGCCCACTGGTCGCGTCTTCCCGCCGACTGGTCGCGTCTTCCCGCCCACTGGTCGCGTCTTCCCGCCCACTGGTCGCGTCTTTCCCGCCCACTGGTCGCGTCTTTCCCGCCCACTGGTCGCGTCTTTCCCGCTCAGCCCGGCGCCCCCACGTCAGAGCCGGGCCACGAACCGCCGGCCGCGCAACGCGTCCTCGACCAGCCCGACCTCGCGGCGTACCCGAAGTAGTCGCGCTTCCTCCCTCTGCCAGGCCAGCACCGCGGCATCGATGGCGTCGGGATCGGCGACATCGCGCAGGACCGCGCGCGCCTCGCTCAATCCGCGACGTACGGCGGCCTGGGACGCCTCGACGTACAACGCGAGGAAGCGCACCAGGATCACCGGCTGTGCGCGCAGCACCGGATAGCCGCGCAGTTCGGGCGGCCCCTGGTCAAGCAACCACGCCACCGCACTCTGCTCCCAACCCGGCGCCTCCGGTGGCCGGACCTGCCCCGGCCACCCCGCCGGCACGACCAACCTGTCCATGCACTCCAGACTAGGCGATGATCGAACACATGTTCGACCACTGGTCGCATCTTTCCGCCCACTGGTCACGTCTTCCATTGCCCGCGGCGAAACATGCGACCAGTCGCGGGAAAGACCCGACCAGTCGCGCGCAAAACCTGACCAGTCGCGGGAAAGATGCGACCAGTCGGGCAACAAACGTGAGCAGTCGTCGCTATCGTCAACCAGCGTGAGCAGTGAACACCCCGGCGCCGGCGCCGGAAGCGACCTCCAGGAACTTGCCCGGACACTGGGGGTCGAGGTAGCCGACATCGGCTACCTCTCCGATCTGGAGGCGAGCGTCGTACGCCGACTGGACGCGGCCGTCGCCACGACCGTCGCGACCGAGGAGGCCGCCATCGACGAGGCGCTCCAGCGCACACTCCGCTTCCTTCCCCGGCTCCTGCGCGGCCCCGCGAAGGCCGTCCTCTTCCCGGACGGTGAATGATGAGCGACCTGCTGAAGCACGTCGAGCGGACCAAGCTCGCCCACCAGCTTGCGATCCCCGCCGACGAGCTGGACGGGCTGTCCGGGCTGTCGCCGGACGACCTGGCCCACCTGCGCGGCCTGGTCACCCACGCGATGTTCTCCAACCACGAGCACCGCTTCACCCGGATGGCCTCCGCGGGCAAACTGGTGCCGCCAACGGTGGCCGCCAAGGGGGCCCAGGTCGCGCTCGGCCCGCTCATCGCCGCCCGGGTCGCGGCCGTGACCGACCCCCGCCTGGCCAACAAGCTGGCCGGTCACCTCCCGGTGAAGTTCCTCGCCGACATGGCGCCGCACATCGACCCGACCAAGGTCGCGGGCATCGTGCGCGACCTGCCGGAACGCCTGCTGATCGACACCGGCAAGGAACTCATCGCCCGCGGCGAACACATGACCCTGGGGGCGTTCGTGACCTGTGCCCCGACGGCGACGGCGGTCAAGGTCGTGGACCATGCCGCTCCCCTGGATCTGCTCCACGTCGCGGTCTACGCCGACGACCGGGAGGCGCTGGACGCGATCATCGCCGCGATCGACGCGCGCCACCTCCGGGCCGTGCTGGTGGCCGCGGACGAGTCGGGTCTGGTCGACGACGCACTGGCCCTGCTGGCGCTGATCTCGCTGCAGTCACGGACCCGCGTGGTCCGCATCGCCGCGGGCCTGGACGCACCCCAGCGTGACCGCCTCGTCGAAGCGATCCACCGCAACGATGCCTGGGGGCCGCTGGTCCC
This sequence comes from Marmoricola sp., assembly GCA_044224695.1. Classification (GTDB taxonomy): domain Bacteria; phylum Actinomycetota; class Actinomycetes; order Propionibacteriales; family Nocardioidaceae; genus Marmoricola_A. The sequence continues at coordinate 61,439 of JBGAJX010000027.1, forward strand.
GGTGCTCGAGGAACTCACCGACGACGAGGTGGTCCACCTGCTCGACGTCCCGCGCGTCCAGCGGGACGAGGTCCGCGACCGACTCCTCGAGTCGGTCGCCGGGCACCCGCGGGCCGCCGGGCTGGCGGAGCGACTGACGCAGACACCTCACTGACCGTGCGCGGTCCCCGGGTGTACAGCACGCGCAGGACCTCGCCGGAGGACAGGTCGCAATCGACCTGGTAGGTGACCGTGCCCTCGATCAGCATCCGCAGGACGTTGTCGTTGAACACCGGCTCGACAGGGTGAGCCGGAGTTGGCTGGTGTCGCCGGTCTTCTCGACCGCGCCGAAGGCGTTGAACAGCAGCAGGACCAGGTGGGCGACCTTGTCGAGTTGCGCGAAGCGCGCCTTCGAGATCAACGTGCCCGGGCCTCCGGGATTCTTCAGCACCCTCGTCCCGGTCGGGTCGATCCGGTACTCCCTCTCGAAGTACGGGTAGTCGAACAGGACGGCCCGCCAGCCCTTGTCGGAGGACTCCCCCGCGCCCTCGACAGCGACCTCCGGCGCCTCCGGCTGGGATTCACCGCGTCCGAGGAGACCGCGGAGGCAGCCTGCTCCGAGGTCTCGCCGCGCGCGGCTATCAGGGATTCGCCAACGCGTCCTGCACCCGGGCGAGGTGATCACCGCGAAGACCCACGGCGTCGTGGCGCCAGAACACATCCGGATAGACCAGCCGACCGCGCATCCACAGTGCGTACGCATCCAGCAGTCGCACCTGACACGCGGGCTCCGGGATCCGCTCCGAGGGCCGGACCAGGCCGTGCTCGTGGGCGGGCTCCCAGCCCAGCCGCGCGTAGTACCCCGGGTCACCCTCCAGGAACAGCACCGGTACGCCGGCGGCGCGCGCCCACCGCTCGGCCTCGGCCACCAGCGCAGCCCCGATGCCCCGGCGCTGGTGGTCGGGGGCGACCGCAAGCGGGCTCAGCACCCACGCCCCGACCAGCTCCCGGTCGGCGTCCAGCCACCCACGGGTGAGGGCGACGTAACCGACGACAGTGTCCTGGTCCACGGCCACGAACGCCGCACGGAACGCGTCGTCCTCGACCAGATCGTCGAGGAGCGGGCCGATCGATGCCCCCTCGTCACCGAAGGCGCCCACCACCACGGGGCGAAGCGCGTCGTACTCCTCGGGCAGCGCGGGCCGGACCTCCATCGGGCCATGGTCGCAGGTGGCTCAGATGCCCACCCCGATCAGGTCGCCCAGCTCCGGTGCGACCGCCCGCAGCCGCCCGAGCGCGTGTCGCGTCTGCGACTTCACGGTGCCCACGCCGACGCCGAGGATCTCGGCGGCCTGCACCTCGGTGAGGTCCTCGTAGTACCGCAGCACCAGGACGGCCCGCTGCTTGGGAGTGAGCCGCAGCAGCGCCTCGGCGAGGGTGAGCCGGGTGGCGTCGTCCCCGTCGGGGGCGGCACGCTCGGGGACCCGGTCGGTGACGTACTCACCGCGCCGACTGCGGCGACGCCAGCGCGACACAGCATCGTGGTAGAGCGCTTTGCGCAGGTAGGGCTCGGGGTTCTCCTCGATCCGCCCCCAGACCGCGACGGCCTTGACGAGCACGCCCTGGACGAGGTCCTCGGCGTCCTGGTGATGCCCGACCAGCAGGTAGGCGGTCCGCAGCAACGCGGCCTGGCGCGCAGCGACGTACTGCTCGAAGCTCGGGGCGACGGTGCTCACGCGCGGCTCCGGCGCCGGCGCACCAGGAGAGTCGCGGCGCCGACGAGCACCCCGAGGAGCCCGACGCCCACCACCGGGAGCCGGGGGTCGAGCGGCGAGGGCGGCGGAGCCGGGTCGGACTCCCACTCCCCCGTCGACGCCAGGTCCCAGGCCACGTCGAGGAACTGGCCGGTGAAGGGGCTGACAGTCGTGGTCACGGCACCGTTGGTGTGCCGCCCCACGCCCACGGCATCGAGCTCTGGTCCGCCGTCCCCGCCCTCGAGCACGGCGAGCAGCATCGGCCGGTTGCCGAGGACGCGGGTCCCGACCAGGCTCGTGACGTACCGGAAGTCACCGCTCAGACCGGGCTGGCCCTGCACCCGAGGCTGCCCGCCGCCGACCGGCACCCGCGCCGTGCGGATCGTGCCGTCGTCGTCCCGCCCGAGCACCCAGACCTGCCGACTCGCGACGTCGTAGTAGCCACCCACGACGGAGCCCACGTCGGGCAGATCCACGAACCCCAGCGGACGCATGACGATCCCGCCGCCCCGTGTCCGAAGCTCGGCGACCTCCCCCGGCCTGGACTCGCCTCCGGTCCCGGCGGCCCGCGCCGTGGACCAGTGCAGCAGGACACCGTCCGCGGTGCGGCCCAGGATCTCGGCGCCCTCGGTGTCGACGGCCGGAGACGCCGTGTCCTCGCCCACCTCCCACACCGACAGCGGCTCCCGCTCACACTGGCGGTCGGTCGGCATCTCACCCGGTGCCGGGAGCGGACACACCCGGAACACCAGGTGGCCGGAGTCGGCGCTCCAGGTGGGCGGTGTGGCCACCATCCCGTGCGGCGCCTCCGCGGCCAGGTCGAGCCGTTGCACGTCCCCGGTCTCGGAGTCGTAGACCGAGTACCCGTCGGCGACCGAGGTGAGGATCGACTCGCCGGACTGCTCGGCCTCGGGTGCACCGGAGGAGTCCGCCCAGGCGAGGTACCGACCGTCGGGTGAGAGCCGCACCGGCGGAGGCCCGATCTGCACCGCCGCGACGTCGACGTCGAGCCAGCGGTAGGAGCCGTCGATCGCGGACACGGTCATCCAGCCGGGGCGCGTCCCGGTCCACCCGGAGCGGCCGTCCATGTCCCACCACACGGCCGCGATCCGCCCGGGAGGTCCGGCCTCGTCGGTACCGGGCAGCCACCCCGACGGCTGGTAGAGCTCTTGCGGCAGACGCAGGTCGGCCATGTCGGGGGCGTCGACGACCGGTGCCTCGGTCAGGTCGCGGCCGTCGACCACCGCCGCGGCGCCCAGCCCCACCCCGCCGAGGAGAGCGAGGGAGGCGACCACGGCGCCGGCGCGACGGGCGTTGCGCCGACGTACGCCGCGACGCCAGATCGCCGCGTGGTCGTCCGGGACGGCGCGGGGGGCGGCGTCGGCGAGGTTGTCGAAGGCGTCGCGCAGCTGATTCATCACTCCCCCTCAACGCTCGTGGCGGGGCCCCCCGAGGGGACCCCCCCCGATTGTTTACCCAAGCCCACGCGCTCGAGGTGTGAGCGACGCGAGCCTGGTATCAGCCGTCAGCCCTTGAGCAGGTTGCGCAGCACGTACTGCATGATGCCGCCGTTGCGGTAGTAGTCCGCCTCACCGGGGGTGTCGATGCGCACCACCGCGTCGAAGGTGACGTCGCCGGCGGTGACCTTGACCGTCTTCGGGGTGGTCCCGTCGTTGAGGGCGGTGATGCCTTCGATGGAGAAGGTCTCCTCACCCGTCAGGCCCAGGGACTCGGCGTTCTGGCCTGCCGGGAACTGCAGCGGGATGACGCCCATGCCGATCAGGTTCGAGCGGTGGATCCGCTCGTAGGACTCCGCGATGACGGCCTTGACGCCGAGCAGCGCGGTGCCCTTGGCGGCCCAGTCACGCGAGGACCCCGAGCCGTACTCCTTGCCGGCCAGGACGACCAGCGGGATGCCGGCGGCCTGGTAGTTGACCGACGCGTCGTACACGGTGGTCACCGGCGCGTCCGCGGCATCGTCCGCCGCGGTGAAGTCACGGGTGAAGCCGCCCTCGGTGCCCGGCGCGATCTGGTTGCGCAGGCGGATGTTGGCGAACGTGCCCCGGATCATCACCTCGTGGTTGCCACGACGCGAGCCGTAGGAGTTGAAGTCGCGCGACTCCACCCCGTTGGCGGCCAGGTAGAGACCCGCCGGGGAGTCCTTCTTGATCGAGCCGGCCGGGCTGATGTGGTCGGTGGTCACCGAGTCACCCAGCTTGAGCAGCACCCGCGCACCGTCGATGTCGGTGACCGGCTCCGGGTTCTCCGGCATGCCGTCGAAGTAGGGCGCGCGACGGACGTACGTCGAGGCCGGGTCCCAGGCGAAGGTGTTGCCTTCGGGGGTCGGCAACGAACGCCAGCGCTCGTCGCCGGCGAACACGTCGGCGTAGGAGCCGGCGAACATCTCCGAGTTGATCGCGGTCGCGATGACCTCCTCGATCTCCGAGGGCGACGGCCAGATGTCCTTGAGGAAGACGTCGTTGCCGTCGGCGTCCTGGCCCAGGGCGTCGTTGAACAGGTCGACCTTCATCGAGCCGGCCAGCGCGTAGGCGACCACCAGCGGCGGCGAGGCCAGGTAGTTCATCTTGATGTCGGGGTTGATCCGACCCTCGAAGTTGCGGTTGCCCGAGAGCACCGAGACGACGGCGAGGTCGTTCTCCTGCACCGCGATCGACACCTCGGGGATCAACGGGCCCGAGTTGCCGATGCAGGTGACGCAGCCGTAGCCGACCAGGTTGAAGCCGAGCTTCTCCAGGTACGGCGTGAGTCCGGCCCGCTCGTAGTAGTCCGAGACGACCTTCGAGCCGGGGGCCAGGGTGGTCTTCACCCACGGCTTGCGGACCAGGCCCTTCTCGACGGCCTTCTTGGCCAGCAGCGCCGCCCCGATCATCACCGACGGGTTGGAGGTGTTGGTGCACGAGGTGATCGAGGCGATCGTGACCGCACCGTTCTCCAGCTCGAAGGAGGTGCCGTCCGCGAGCGTCACCGGGACGCGGGCGTCGACGTTCGAGCTGTACGTCGGCAGCTCGGCCGCGAAGGCCGAGGCGGCGTTGGTGAGCTCGACGCGGTCCTGGGGGCGCTTGGGCCCGGCGAGCGAGGGCACCACGGTGGCCAGGTCGAGCTCGAGCTTCTCGGAGAAGCGGGGCTCGGCGGCCGGGTCGTGCCAGAGGCCCTGCTGCTTGGCGTAGGCCTCGACGAGCGCGAGTTGCTCCTCGGAGCGGCCGGTCAGACGCAGGTAGTTGACGGTCTCGTCGTCGATCGGGAAGACCGCGATGGTGGAGCCGAACTCGGGGCTCATGTTGCCGATCGTGGCGCGGTTGGCCAGCGGCAGCGCGGAGACGCCCTCGCCGTAGAACTCCACGAATTTGCCGACCACACCGTGCTTGCGCAGCATCTCGGTGATGGTGAGCACCAGGTCGGTGGCGGTCGAGCCCTCGGGCAGCGAACCCGACAGTTTGAAGCCGACGACGCGCGGGATCAGCATGGAGACGGGCTGGCCGAGCATGGCCGCCTCGGCCTCAATGCCACCGACGCCCCAGCCGACGACGCCGATGCCGTTGACCATGGTCGTGTGGCTGTCGGTGCCGACGCAGGTGTCGGGGTAGGCCAGAAGCTCGCCGTCGACGTCGCGGGTGAACACGACGCGGGCGAGGTGCTCGATGTTGACCTGGTGCACGATGCCGGTGCCGGGCGGGACGACCTTGAAGTCGTCGAAGGCGCCCTGGCCCCAGCGCAGGAACTGGTAGCGCTCGCGGTTGCGCTGGTACTCGATCTCGACGTTGCGCTCGAAGGCCTCCGGGGTGCCGAAGACGTCGGCGATCACGGAGTGGTCGATCACCATCTCAGCCGGGGCGAGCGGATTGATCTTGGTGGCATCGCCGCCGAGCTCGGCCATCGCCTCGCGCATCGTGGCGAGGTCGACGACGCAGGGGACGCCGGTGAAGTCCTGCATGATCACCCGGGCGGGGGTGAACTGGATCTCCTTGCTGGGCTCGGCGTCGGCGTCCCAGCCGGCCAGGGCCCTGATGTCGTCGGCGGTGATGTTGGCACCGTCCTCGGTGCGCAGCAGGTTCTCCAGCAGCACCTTCAGGCTGAACGGCAGCGAAGCGACGTCGAGCCCCTCACCCTGCACCGCATCGAGCCGGAAGATCTCGTAGCTGTTGCTGCCCACGCTCAGGGTGCTCTTGGCCCCGAAGCTGTTCACGCTCGCCATCGGCGGACTCCTCGTGTTGTTCGCGTCGCTCGGACTCGGTGTGCTGCCCGGACCGGACCCATCTTGCCGTCTTCGTCAACGCGCGGCGACGTCCGTCCGGAAACTCTCTTGATATCAAGATACATGACATCAAGGAACCTCGGAAGGCGCGGGTTCGCCCGACCGAGAAGTCAGCAGACGACCACAGCCGAGAACGCCCGGTCGACGTTGGTGCCCGTTGCATCGAGGGTCTGGACGAAGATCCCCGCAACCTCCTGCTCTCGCCCGGTGACCGAGGCGAAGCCGTACGCCGGGCTGGGCACCTGACCTGAAACGGCGGTGCCCACCAGCCAGGTGCAGTCGCTGACGTCGCGGTCGAAGATCACCTCGTAGCGACCGGTGTTGTACGACGCCGCGCTCACCGCGCCGGAGGACTGGGCGCCGATCAAGTCACCGTCGGCGGTCACCATGGCCCGGAGCACGTTGTCCGCAGACCCGGCGGTCGCCGCCGAGGGGACGGTCGCCAGCGAGCCCTCGTTGATGTCGGCGCCGGTCAGGCTGTTGTCAGCCACCTTCGCGCCGTTGACGGCGCTGCCCGCCAGATCAGGGCGCTTGACCTGGCCGTTGATGATCGCGGCGGAGTTGACCGAGTTCTTCGACGCCACCGCGTACGCGACTCCCCCACCCCCGACCGCCAGGACGAGCGCAAGGGTGGCCGTGACGTTGGCGTAGGACAGATGACGGCTGAATTCAGGCATCGGTGCTCCTGGGTCGGACGGGACTGTGGACCGCCAACCTAGGGAATGTCCGTCGCCTCCGAGGCCGAAACCGGGGAGAACGTCGCGCGAAGGCGACGCCCACCGGCGCAGCTACAGCTCACCCGCCGTGACCAGTCGGGCGAGGGAGTTCTCGGCGTCTGGGATCTCCAGCAGGAGCGACCGGTCCTTCTTCACTGCGGCAACCATCGCCCGCAATCGCTGTCGATCCTTCTTCGTGAGCGGTTCATTCCGGACGTCACGGGCCGTAAGCAGCCCGGCGAGCACCGCGAAATCGCGCCGGTGGCGACCGAGGCCGGGGTCGCCGCTGTTGCTGAGCGCTGCCGCCTTCCCGACCAGGGCACCCACGAGGTTGGGCCGGCGAACGGCCCCGGCCCGCCCGGCGACGGTCACGGGGACGGTCTCACTGCGCTGCAGGGCTTGGGTTCCGCCCGCCGTCGGCAGGGTGGGGCTGCCGGTGACGCCGGGACGCAGCGTCGCGCGCTCGCCGATCCCGTCCGGAAGCAGGACGTCGAGGGACGCGTCGCCACGGATCCATCGATGCTGGAGACCGTCCGCCGAGATGCCTGCCGGTCCGAACCCGAGGTCGGTCAACGTCGCGGTGAAGGTGACGAGCATCGTGGGATCGGCCCGCACGTCGATGACGGTGTCAGCGTCGTTCGTAGGCCGCACCGGGAACTGCCCTCGCTCAGCGCAATGCAGATGGACGAGCTGGCCGCCGATCAAGGCCCAGCCTTCTGCGAGTAGCTCGTGGAGGTCGAGAAGGCCCCACCACGAGGCTGTCTGCTCGGGCGGCATTGCGGGCAGGAGGATCATCGATCGGCAGCCCTCCACTCCACCGCCAACTCGTGCAGCAGTTGGGCCGCGCGTGCCTCCTCGCGCGGGCCGCGGTGTTCGGCGAGATCAGCCGCGAGCCGCAGCCGTGAAGCCGGATAGGCGTGCTGGGCGTCGGGGATGACATGGAGTACCACGTTCGCGTCACGGTCTGCATCCACCAGCAGGTAGTCCTTCGAGACTCCGACCACGTCCGATTCCCTGAGGTAGCCCTCGACAGCGGCGGAGGCGATGCCGCCCGCCCCGAGATCCACGATCATCACCCAGCGCTCGTCTGCCCTGAGATCGGGGAGGTCTGCCAGCGAGGCACGAAGCAGTTTCCGCTGTGCCCGATTGCGGAACATCGATCGGAGGGACACCGCCAGATCGCCGACGGCTTTCTCGCTGGCAGGCGGATCCATCGCTGGCTCGAAGAGACGCCTCAACTGCATCCGGGCTCGCGAAGCCACCGCGGAACCACCGCGCAGCACGCGCTCACGATCGCTCTCCGCCGCAGCGATGACGGCCCAGGCAGAGCGTCCCGAGAGCGGCCGTCCAGCTTTGCGGCGCTCCTGGACCTGCAGAAGCGAACGCTCATCGACCGCCCACTGGGACCCGATCCGCTCGGCGAGCAGCGAGCCGTCTGCAATCCGTTGGTGAATCCTGGGCACGCTCACGCCCAGCCTCTCCGCGGCCTGAGCAACGCTGACTGCTCCCATGCATCACAATCCTAGAAGGTTTTCAAGGATTGTGTCACCCGTCGGCACCACTTCTCACCAGGGTCGCCACGCATTCGACGTGGTGCGTCATCGGGAACACACCTGCGACGTTACGCGGGATTGCGAACCGCTGCGGCCGACTGCGGTCAACGGCCGAAAGTGGCCGCTGATGCGATGAAGGAGCGGGGCCTCCGCTCCTCGTGCGGCCCCGGCGGATGCTGGGGGTGTACTCATGTCAACACGACGAAGGAGGCCCCTCATGTCAGAGTACGCAGGGCAGCAGTTCGTCGGTTTCGATCTGC
>JBGAJX010000028.1:0-70330 GCA_044224695.1 Marmoricola sp.
GTCGCCCGCAAACTCAACGGCCGGCCCCGCAAGACCCTCGACTGGCGAACACCAGCCGAGGCCCTCAACGACATACTGGGACACCCATACGAGACAACGGTGTTGCGCTAGCGCCTAGAGGCCGCCATGGGAAACCGGCGCCGGGGTCAGCCCCGGTAGGTCACCACCACCGACGGGCGGGCGAATCCCTCACGGTCGGGCCAGGTGCTCGACGGAGTCTCGAAGGTCGCGCCGTTGGTCTCACCGGGGTGCTGCACCGCGACCCACACGGACTTGCCTCCGTCGGTGATGAGCGGACCGCACGTCTCCGCGCCGATCGGCACGGTGAGGAACTGCTCCACCCTGCCGCGCTCCGGGCCGGAGACCGGCACCCGGAAGAGGCCGTCGTTGCTGCCCAGCACGTTGCCGTCGGTGGAGATCCACAGGTTGCCCTGGGGATCGAACGCGATGTTGTCCGGGCAGGAGATCGGGCTGACCAACTGCTTGGGGTAGCCGGCGAAGTACGTCTCGGGGGCCGTCGGATCGCCGCACACCAGCATCAGGGACCACGTGAAGGACGTCGCGGTGTGGTCGCCCTTCCGCTCGGTGAGCTCCAGCACGTAGCCGTTCCGGTTGCCCGACGCGGTCGCGAGCGGCTGGTCGAGCGCGGAGCGTACCTGGCTGCTGGTGATCGGGTTCGCCTCGTCGGCGGGGAAGGTGCCGCCTCGGTTGGAGTTGTTGGTGAGCGCGCAGTAGATCCTGCCGTTGACCGGGTTTCCCTCGATGTCCTCGGGGCGGTCCATCCTCGTCGGCGCGACCTTGTCGGCCGCGATCCGCGTGTCGATGAGCACGTCGGCGACCGACATGCCCTCGACGTACGACGTGGTGTCGCTGCACAGCGGGATCCACTCGCCGGTGCCGTCGTACTCGCCGTCGTCGCTGCCGTCGCCGGTGAGCCGGGCGACGTACAGGGTGCCGCGGGTGAGCAGTTCGAGGTTGTGCCGCCGGGCGGACTGGGTCTCGCGCGGGTCGAACTTCTCCTTCGACACGAACTTGTAGATGTAGTCGCCGCGCTCGTCGTCGCCCATGTAGGCCACCGCGTGGCCGCTGCGTGCGATCGTGATGTTCGCGCCCTCGTGCTTGAAGCGTCCCAGCATCGTGTGCTTGCGGGGCGCCGCCTTATGGTCGTACGGATCGATCTCCACGATCCAGCCGAACCGGAACGGCTCGTGCGGCTCGGTGCTCAGGTCGAAGCGCGACTCGACGGCGGACCAGCCGCGGCTGCCGGTGCCGGTGATGCCGTAGCGGGCGTACGACGCGGCGTACGCGGGGTCGATGTCCGCGGACTTGTCGAAGTACTGGTTGAAGTTCTCCTCACCGCTCAGCACCGTGCCCCATGGCGTGGTGCCGCCGGCGCAGTTGTTCAACGTGCCGTACACCTTGGTCCCGCTCCGGTCGGCGGAGGTCCGCAGCCTGGGGTCGCCTTTCGCGGGGCCGGTGAGGACGTGCTTGGTGCCGGTATGCACGCGACGGTTCCACCGCCGGTCCGCGGACACCTTCCACGACCCGTGCCTGCGGCCGCGTTCGATCTTGACGACCGACATGCCGTGCGAGGCCATCGCGATCTGCTTGATGGTCGCCTCGTCGTAGGCGCCGGTGGGGAACATCAGCTGCTCATCGGTGTACTCGTGGTTGACCACCAGCAGTGCGGTGTTGCGTGAGAGCGGGAGCACGCCGACGTAGTCGCAGTTGTAGCCGAATTGGGTGCGCGCCTTCTGCGGGGTTTGCGCGTTCACGTCGAACTCCGGGGCACCCGGGGTGACCGGGTCGCCCCACCGGATGACCACGTCGCTGCGGTAGCCGTCGGGCACGACGACCTCGTCCAGCTTGTTCGGGGCGACGGGGGTGAAGCGGGCCGTGCCGACTCCACCCTTACCGCCGCCCGTGCCCGCGCCGTGGCGGGCAGCGGCAGGCTCGGCGACCAGGCCGCCGACCACAAGAGCGCTCGCACCGACGGCGCCGCCCTTGAGCAGCGCGCGACGGGCGAACGCGGTGGCGGCCACGTCCGCGAAGTGCGGGTTGTCCGAGGTGTTCGGGGTGGGGGCGTCGCACGCGTTGCCGCACCGGTAGTGGCACGTCAGGTCGCTGCGGGAACCGTGCGGCCCGGTGCGGGCCGTGTCTGCGCGGAGGATCTGCAGGAACGTCGTCATGGGCCGGAGGTTAGGAAGCGAGCGCACCCGAGCACGCGGCGTACGGCGAGACGCCAGGTGAACGTTCGGCAACCACCCGGTGCGCGCGGGGCTCAGCAGGGCTCGGCGGTGGCCAACGCGAGTTGGGTACGCCGGTGGTGGCTGATCGCCTCGTAGGTGAACAGGGCCAACGCCGCCCACACGACGCAGAAGCCGGCGAGGCGTGCCGGGGGCAGGGGCTCCCCGAGCACGAGCACACCCAGGGCGAACTGCAGCGTCGGCGCGACGTACTGCAGCAGGCCCAGTGTGCTGAGCGGCACGCGCGTGGCTGCGGCGCCGAAGCAGATCAGCGGGATCGCGGTGGCCAGGCCGCTGGTCGCGATCAGCGCGATGTGCCCGAACTCGGGGGTGACCTCGTTGCGGCCCGACGACGCCAGCCACACCAGGTACGCCGCGGCGGCGGGCACGATCACGAACGTCTCGACGGTCAGGCTCTCGATGGCCCCGGCCCCGGCGAACTTCTTCAGCAGGCCGTACGCCGCGAACGAGAACGCCAGCCCCAGCGCGATCCACGGGGGCCGGCCGTAGTCGATCGTGAGCCCCAGCACGGCGGCGCTCGCCAGCCCGACCGCTACCCACTGCAGTGGCCTCAGGCGCTCGGAGAGGATGACGACGCCGGCCAGCACGGTGACCAGTGGGTTGATGAAGTACCCCAGGCTCGTCTCGACCACGTGCTCGTTGGTGACTCCGTAGATGTAGATCCCCCAGTTGAGGGTGATCACCACGGCGGCGCCGGAGAGGATCCACCGCTGGCGCGGGCTGCGCAGCAACGCGGCCAGGGCTGCGCGGCGGCGGAGGAGCAGGATCAGCGCCACCATCGTCACCATCGACCAGAGCACGCGGTGGGCGAGGAGTTCGACCGCGCCCGCGGGCTCGAGCAGCGGCCAGTAGAGGGGGAAGAGCCCCCACAGCGCGTATGCCGCCAGGCCGAGCAGGAACCCCTTGCGTGACTCGGCCATGTCAGTACCGTAGCGGCTCTGGGCCCTGACATGCGCCCCGGATGTGGCCTCGCGGATTTGGCGCAACTCCGAAGCGCTGCCTAGGTTGGGCGGATGCGAACTCTGCTAGCCGCCGTCGTGACCGCCCTGCTGGCCAGCCTGTTGGTGGCCTCGCCCGCGGCGGCGGCGACGCCGACCTTGGCGATCGAGAGCCAGTACGCGAACGCGATCTACGCCGACCCGATCGGCCCGGCCGGGATCCGCGACACGGTCGGGTTCCTCGGCGAACTGAAGGATGAGTCCGCGCAGCCGATCGCGAATCAGGAACTCGTCCTCGAGCGCCGCTTGACCAACCAGGCCGACTTCGAGCCGGTGGGCTCCGGCGTCACCGACAGCAACGGACGGGTGGTGCTCTACGTCCCGGCGCAGGGCAACGCCGTCTATCGCTTCACCTACGCCGGCGATGGGGCGACGTACGACCCGGCGGTCTCGGCCGGGAAGAGCCTCAAGGTGCAGCGCGATTTCAACGCGCGCAAGGTGACCAACAAGGGCAACATCTTCCTGCGTGGCAACATCAACCCCGGGTGGGGCGGGCGGAACGTGACGCTGCAGAAAAAGTCGTGTGGGACGTGCGCGTGGAAGAACGTGGGCGGCGCGAAGTCGTCGGCGACCGGCGCGTGGTCGCTGCGTGCGGCGTACCCGCCCCTGGGCAAGGTGTGGCGCTTCCGCGCCCGCATCCCCGCCGAGGGCCTGTTCGTCGCCAGCACCAGCGCCGTCCTGATCACCAAGACCATCCGCAAGTAACCCGCGCCGACTTGGCGCATCTTCCCGCCGACTGGTCCCGTCTTCCCGCTGACTTGGCGCATCTTGCACGTGACTGGTCTCGTTTTCCCGCTGACTTGTCGCGTCTTCCCGCTGACTGGTCACGTTTTCCCGCTGACTTGTCGCATCTTCTCTCGACGGGCGGAGCGCCCTCGGATTGCCGGGCAGGCCGAGTTCTGTGACCTGACGCAGGATCCACGTCGACCGCGGGATGCGAGCGGTCACGCAGTTCGGCCCCGCCCCGAAAGACGCGACCAGTCGCGCGCAAAACGTGACCAGTCGCGCGAAAGACCTGACCAGTCGCGCGCAAAACACGACCAGTCGCGCGAAAGACGCGACCAGTCGGCGGAAAAACGTGACCAGTCGCGGGCTAGTTGACGGTCCAGGTGTCGCCGGCGTGGAGCAGTTCGTGCAGGGCGAGGGTGGGGTCCTCGGTGCCGGCCTGGGCGGTGGCGACCTGTTGGCGGGCCTGGTCGTCGTACGTCGAGCGGTCGATGGCGCGGAAGATCCCGATGGGGGCCTGGTTGAGGTAGCCGGCCGCGGTGAGGCGGGACAGCGCGAAGGCCAGGGTCGGGTCGTCGTTGTGGGCGTCGTGGACCAGGACGTCGGCCAGGTTGTCGGCGGTGACCTCGGCGACCTCGACGCCGCCGCTCGCGGAGCGGAACACCCCACGCGAGCGGAGCCCGTCCTCGCCGACCACACCGAAGCGGATGGGCTGGCCGTGGACCAACGGGATGATCGCGTTGGCGGCCTCGTCGGCGTCGCCGCCGGAGCGGGGGGTGCCCTTGATGGCGTCGAAGGCGCCGTCGTTGAAGATCGGGCAGTTCTGGTAGATCTCGACCAGGGCCGAGCCGCGGTGGGCGGCGGCGGCGCGCAGGACCTCGGTGAGGTGCTTGCGGTCCGAGTCCACGGTCCGCGCCACGAACGAGGCTTCGGCGCCGAGGGCGAGCGAGACGGGGTTGAAGGGGGCGTCGACCGAGCCCATCGGGGTGGACTTGGTGACCTTGCCGACCTCGCTGGTGGGGGAGTACTGCCCCTTGGTCAGGCCGTAGATCCGGTTGTTGAACAACAGGATCTTGAGGTTCACGTTGCGCCGCAGGGCGTGGATGAGGTGGTTGCCGCCGATGGAGAGGGCGTCGCCGTCACCGGTGACGACCCAGACCGAGAGGTCCTCGCGCGCGGTGGCCACACCGGTGGCGATCGCGGGGGCGCGGCCGTGGATGGAGTGCATCCCGTAGGTCTCGAGGTAGTACGGGAACCGCGAGGAGCAGCCGATGCCGGAGACGAACACGACGTTCTCGCGCTTGATGCCCAGCTCGGGCAGAAAGCCCTGCATCGCGGCGAGGATCGCGTAGTCGCCGCAGCCGGGGCACCAGCGGACCTCCTGGTCGGAGGTGAAGTCCTTCCGGGTCTGCTTCGCGTCGTCCTCATCCACGGTGGGGACGCCCGCCAGACCGGGGAAGGGGAGGTCGGTGGTGCTCATGCGTTGTCCCCCAGACGGGTTTCGGTGTCTTCGGTGGCCTCGATCAGGTTCGTGATCGCGGCCGCGAGCTCGGCGGCCTTGAGCGGCAGCCCGTTGACCTGGTTGTAGCCGACGACGTCGACGAGGTACTTCGCGCGGATCAGCAGCGCGAGCTGGCCGAGGTTCATCTCCGGGATCATCACCGCGTCGTAGCGGGCCAGGATCTCGCCGAGGTCGGCCGGCAGCGGGTTGAGATTCCGCAGGTGCACCTGGGCCACGTGGCGCCCGGCCGCGCGCACCCGACGGCAGCCGGCGCCGATCGGGCCGTACGTCGAGCCCCACCCGAGCACGAGCACGCGTGCCTGGCCCGACGGGTCGTCGACCACGGTCGGCGGCAGCGACTCCGCGATCCGTTCGATCTTGGCCGCACGGGTACGGACCATCAGGTCGTGGTTGGCCGGGTCGTAGGAGATGTTGCCGTGCCCGTCGCCCTTCTCCAGACCGCCGATGCGGTGCTCGAGCCCCGGCGTACCCGGGATCGCCCACGGTCGCGCCAGGGTCTCCTCGTCGCGCAGGTAGGGCCAGAACTCGTCGGCCTGCCCGTCGACCGCCTTGGCCGAGGCGTGGTTCGGTGCGGTCGCGAAGTTCGGGTCGATCACCGGCAGGTCGGTCTCGCCGGACCCGTCGTCCAGCACCGTCGGGATCCGCCACGGCTCGGAGCCGTTGGCCAGGTAGCCGTCGGAGAGCAGGAAGACCGGCGTGCGGTAGGTGACCGCGATCCGGCACGCCTCCACCGCGGCGTCGAAGCAGTCGGCCGGGGAGGACGGCGCCACGATCGGCACCGGCGCCTCGCCGTTGCGACCGAACATCGCCTGGAGCAGGTCGGCCTGCTCGGTCTTGGTCGGCAGACCCGTCGAGGGGCCGCCGCGCTGGACGTCCACGATCACCAGCGGCAGTTCGGTCATCACGGCCAGGCCGATGGTCTCGCTCTTCAGCGCGACACCGGGACCGCTCGTGGTGGTCACGCCGAGCTGGCCGGCGAACGAGGCGCCGAGGGCGGCGCCGATGCCGGCGATCTCGTCCTCGGCCTGGAGAGTGGTCACGCCGAAGCGCTTGTGCTTGCTCAGTTCGTGGAGGATGTCGCTGGCCGGGGTGATCGGGTAGGACCCGAGGAACAGCGGGAGTCCCGAGCGCACCGACCCGGCCACCAGGCCGTACGACAGCGCCAGGTTGCCGGTGATGTTGCGGTAGGTGCCGGCCGGCATCGGCGCCGGCTTCACCTCGTAGGACACCGAGAACGCCTCGGTGGTCTCGCCGAAGTTCCAGCCGGCCTTGAAGGCCGCGATGTTGGCGTCGCGGATCTCGGGGAGCTTGGCGAACCGGCGGCCCAGGAACGCGATCGTGCCGTCGGTGGGGCGCCCGTACATCCACGAGACCAGCCCGAGCGCGAACATGTTCTTCGCCCGCGCCGCGTCCTTGCGCGAGAGCCCGAACTCCGCGACCGCGGCCACCGTCATGCCGGTGAGGTCCAAGGGATGCACGGCGTACTCCGCCAGCGCGGCGGCGTCGTCGTCCAGCGGGTTCGAGGAGTAGCCGGCCTTGGCGAGGTTGCGCGAGGTGAAGTCGTGGGTGTCGACGATGATCGTCGCCCCCTTCGGCAGGTCGCCGAGGTTGGCGCGCAGTGCCGCCGGGTTCATCGCGACCAGCACGTCCGGCGCGTCGCCGGGGGTCAGGATGTCGTGGTCGGCGAAGTGCACCTGGAACGACGACACCCCCGGCAGCGTCCCCTGAGGCGCCCGGATCTCCGCCGGGAAGTTCGGGAACGTCGCGAGGTCGTTCCCCAGGGAGGCGGACTCCGCCGTGAACCGGTCACCCGTCAACTGCATGCCGTCACCGGAGTCCCCCGCGAAGCGGATGATCACCCGGTCAAGCTGCTCGACCTGCTTGGTCACGCTCGTGCGCCCTTTCCTTCGGCGGTCTCGCCGACGGCGCCGACCCACCTGCCACTGTAGAACTTGTTCTAGTTCCGGGTCGAGCCTCGACCAATTGATCCTACGACCGTCCCCACCCCCCGCGGTGTGACGTCCCGCTCAGCGGAGCGCCGCCCCACGTGACGCACGTCACGACGCTGGAGCAGCGGTACAAACGTCATCATCGGGGGCATGTCCGAGGCACCCACCCGTCGCACCGTCACCTCCCTGCCGGACTCCCAGGGGAACCCGGTCGAGCTCGCCGTCTTCGAGTCCGGGCGCCGCGGCGCCCCGTGCGTGGTGCTCGTGCACGGGTGGCCCGACACCCACCGGCTCTGGGACGGCGTCGCGGCCCTCCTGGCGGAGGGGCTGCACGTGGTGTCCTAC
The DNA here is from genome assembly GCA_044224695.1 of Marmoricola sp. GTDB lineage: Bacteria > Actinomycetota > Actinomycetes > Propionibacteriales > Nocardioidaceae > Marmoricola_A. Next base: position 7,808 of record JBGAJX010000028.1, read on the forward strand.
GACGTCCGCGGCCACGGCGAGTCCAGCCGGGTGCCCGCGGTGGAGGACCTCGAGTTGGGAGCGCTGGCCCGGGACCTCTTCGCGGTCATCGACGCGGTCAGCCCGGACGCCCCGGTCCACCTCGTCGCGCACGACTGGGGCTCGGTCCAGGCCTGGGAGGCGGTCTGCGAACCCGGCGCGAGTGAACGGATCGCGTCGTTCACCTCGATCAGCGGCCCGAACCTGGACCACCTCGCTCTGTGGGTGCGCGACCGCTTCGCACACCCCTCCCCGCGCAACGTCGTCCAGCCGCTCGCCCAGGGCGCCAGCTCCCTCTACACCGCTGTCTTCATGACGCCGGTGGGGCCGTGGCTGTTCTCCCGGATCGCCTCGCCGGCGCGCTGGTCGCGCTTCCTGCGGCTGGTCGACGAGGTCCCGCAGGACCCCACCCGCTTCGCGCCCACGTTCCGCGAGGACATCGTCAACGGGCTGCGGATCTACCGCGCGAACATCCCCCGCCGGCTGCGGCACCCCCGCGAACGGCGTACGTCGGTCCCGGTGCTCCAGATCGTGCCCACCCGCGACATCGCGGTGCGCGCCGCCAGTTTCGCCGACACCCCGTTGTGGGCCGAGGACGTCCGCCGGGTCGAGGTGCCGCGCGGGCACTGGGTGCCGCTCTCGGCGCCCGAGGTCGTGGCCGCCGAGGTGTCGGCGTTCATCGCCGAGACTCAGCCCGTGCCTTCAACGCCGCGGCGTGCCGCCGGAAGCCGTCCTCGACGCGCTCCGGCCCGGCGAACCGCACCAGCGGCCCGCTGAACTCCTCGACCGTCTCGTAGCGGGTCGGTCCGCCCCCGCTCCGGCTGAGTCGCTGCCACCGGGTTCCCCGCACGAGTCCCAGCCGCGCGGGCACCCCCTGGTAGACGTAGGCCAGCGTCGCCCGCTGGACCGAACCGTCCGAGTACGGGTGGTCGAGCACCGTGATGCGCTCCGGGCTGCGCGCCGTGCGCCCGCCCGCGAACACCACGTGCAGGGTGATCCGCGCGCCGACGACGGGCGGCGAGACGCAGTCGGCACGGACGACGAACGGGTTCCACAATCCGTACGCCGCGGTGTCGAGCATGACCTCCCACACCGTCTCCAGCGGGGCGTCGATGTCGATGCTGGCGCGAGGCTGCGAGGTTGACATGCGCCCATCATCGCGGGCGGAAGGGGTCCTACCCTGGCGACCATGTCTGAGGACCTTCCCCGCTCGCTGAACGTCGAGACGCCCGCAGGGGTCGTCGCCGCGCTGGCATGGGGTGACCCCGCCGCGCCGCTGGCGATGCTGTTGCACGGCTTCCCGGACTCGGCGCACACGTGGCGGCTGCTGGGGCCGGTGCTCGCGGAGCAGGGCTGGCACGTGGTGGCTCCCTGGTTGCGCGGGTACGCGCCGACGTTCGCCCCCGCCGACGACCGGTACGACGCGGCCGCGCTCAGCGCCGACGCGCTCGCGGTGGCCGAGGCTCTGGACGACAGCTCGGCGGGGGACCCACAGCGGGAGCGCGTGCTCGTGGGACACGACTGGGGCGCGATCATCGCCAACGGGCTGGCCGCGCAGCCGACCCGCCCGTTCGCGCGCGTGGTCTCGCTGGCGGTGCCGCCACTGCCCGCCATGACGGCGCCGCGGCCGCTGCTGGTGGCCGGGCAACTGCGTCGCAGCTGGTACATGGCCTACGCCCAGACCTCCCGCGCCGAACGCGCGCTGGAGACCCTGGTGCCACGGCTGTGGCGGGACTGGTCGCCGGGGTACGACGCCGACGAGGACGTGCGGCTGGCGATGGAGGCGATCCATGGCCGGGAGGCGGCGGTGCTGGGCTACTACCGCGCGCTGGCCCGGCCCTGGGCGCGCCGCGGCGCCGGGGAGGACTGGCCGCGGCTGTGGCTGCGTTCGCCTGTCGTGCCGACCCTGCACCTACACGGCGAGAACGACGGGTGCCTGGGGGTCGGGTACGCCGAGGCGGCCCGCCGCCGGCTCGGGGACGACCGGGTCGTCGTCGTGCCGGACTCGGGGCACTTCCTGCACCTGGAGAAGCCTGCGCAGGTCCACGACCTCGTGACGGCCTTCCTCGGGTCGCCGCGACCGTAGAGTGCCGACCATGACCACGACTGCCGCGGTGAGGATGGGCCGTGACTACCGGTTGAACCTCTTCGACGTCGGGTTGGCCTGCTGCGCGGTGGAGTACTCCGCGGCGACCCTGGACGCCGACGCGTTCGCCGCGGCCGCACAGGACCTGCTGGGGGAGGACGTCGACCCGCACGCGCCGCTGGAGACCGCGCACGTGCTGGTGGTCAGCGGCACGGTGACCGCGCGGACGGCTCCCGCGGTGCGCGCGCTCTACGACGCGATGCCCGAGCCGCGCCACGTCATCTCCTTCGGCTCCTGCGCCAACAGCGGCGGGCCCTACTGGGACTCCTACAGCGTCGTCGCGGGGATCGAGAGCCTGGTCCCGGTGGACCTTTTCGTGCCCGGTTGCCCGCCGCGTCCCGAGACGCTGCTCGACGCTTTGCGACAGTTGGAGGCGCGGGATGGCTGAGCTGGACGTCGCTGCGCTGCTGAGGGACGTCGAGGGTGCGTCGCTCGAGGTCGACGACGGGCTCGCGGTCGTGACCGTGCCGGCGGGTTCCTGGCACGACGCCGCGGAGGCCGCGCGCGACCGCCTGGGCCTGACCTTCTTCGATCTGCTGGGTGTCGCCCAGGAGGGCACCGCCCTGGTCGCCCACTGCCACCTGGCCCGGCTCGGGGACGGACCCGCGCAGCGGTTGATGCTGCGGACGCACGTGCCCGACGGGGTGCGCCTGATCAGCCTGGCCGACCTGTACGCCGGCGCCGCCTGGCACGAGCGGGAGGCCGCCGAGATGTTCGGGCTGGGCTTCACCGACGCGGCTGGACGGCCGCTGGAACTCGCCCCGCTGCTGGTGCCGCCCGGGGTGACCACCCCGCTGCGCAAGGAGGTGCCGCTGGTCGCCCGCGAGGAGCGCCCGTGGCCCGGAGCGAAGGAGCCGACGTGAGCGACCTGCCTCCCCGCGCGCGCGGCGTGATCGCACTGGTGGAGCCGAACTGCACGGTCTGCATGCTGTGCGTGCGGGAGTGCCCGGCGTGGTGCATCCACATCGACTCCCACAAGGAGGTCACCCCGGCCACCGGGATCGGCGGGCGGGACCGCTCCCGGAACGTGCTCGACTCGTTCGTCATCGACTGGTCGGTCTGCATGTACTGCGGGATCTGCGTCGAGGTCTGCCCCTTCGACGCGCTGTTCTGGTCCCCGGAGTACGCCTATCCCGAGGGGGACCTGCGCGATCTCGCCCACGACACCGAGCGCCTCGGGTCCTGGGTCGACACCGTCCCGGCGCCCGTCGCGCTCGACCCGGGAGCCGAGCCGCCGAAGGAGGTCGCCGCGGTCAGTCGCGCTGCCCCGAGAGCAGGGGCGTCGCTTCGGCCACGCGGAGGGACCCGGCCGGTCCGACCGTGACGATCGAGTCGGGGATGTCCTGCCAGGCGCCGTTCCCGACGCGGAACCGCGCCGAGTACGTCGTCAGGACGCGCGGCGCCACCGTCACCCTCGCGTCGGTGTAGCGGTGCGTGATGCTCTGGCGGGGGTACGCCGCCCCGGGGTCGTCGGTGCTCAGCTGCTCGCCGTCGCCGAACACCCAGGTGTAGCGGGTCGGCGTCGCCTCGACGTCGACCTGCTGTCCCAGCAGGACCAGGCTGCGCGTGAGGGTGCGCGGGTCGGTGAAGAAGATCGTCTCGAAGTTGACGAGCGTGCGCCCCTCCGGCTGGGTCCGGATCGTCAGCTCGGGAAGGCCGATCTGGCGCAGGGCGTCCAGGACGATCGCCGGGGTGACCGTGGGTGGGGTGAACGGCGGAGGAGTGCCGCCGAAGCACTGGATACGGATCGTCTCCCAGGTGCCGTTGGGGCGTTGTCCCCAGAGCACCCACTTACGTTGTGCTGGGTCGTCACACCCCAACGCGGCCACGCACTCGACGTTTCCAGGGGCCACGCTGAGATCGCCCCCACATATGGACGCCCATTTGTATGCGACGAAGGTCTGGATCGGCGGATCAGACCCCGGCGGCTGATTGCCTGGCGTTGACCCGCCTGGGGTGCCGCATTCGAGGCCAACCACGATCACGCTGCCCCCGCCGGAACCCACCCCGTCGCACGTGCCCGCGTTCGCGCCGGGCGGTGACGGAAGCAACAGCACCAGCGAAGCTGCGAGATAGGCCAAGCAACGAATCATCATGAGGTCACCTGGATGTCTCGCACGACCCGTACGTTCCGCCCTTGTTGAAGGACGAAGATGTACGTGACCCGGCTGCCGTCACGCTGGGTGGGGCCTGCGTTACGTTGTTCGTAGATGGTGGTCGGGGCGATGTCGATAGTGGCAACCACATTTCGCGCCTGCCGGTCCAACGCGCGCACCTCAACCGGAGTCCAGTTCTCGTTCTCGATTCGGCCGCCGGCCCTCCGAATCCGCTCCACGGCTTCGATCGCCCCCGCGCACGGGCCGCAACTCGGCGCACTCAACCCCCTCAACGGCCCCGTATCCAACGTCTCGCCCGTGTAGTTGATGACGTCGATCCAGTGCTCCACGAACGCCACCGCGGCGGCCTTGGAGCGGCCCTGCGCCTCGGCGGGCAGGGTCGGTGGGCCGGACGGGCTGGGCGTGCCGCTCGGTGACGCGCTCGCCGTCGGACTGCCTGTCGCGGAGGTCGCGGCCGGCGACGGGTCGGCGTTCGGGCTGTCCGACGTACAACCTAGCCCTCTCTCACCCCTTGACCTGAATCCTGTCCACATTCTGTGGAGAGGGTGTGGAGAAGGCTGCGGGATATGTCACCCCGGCGACCGGTGTCGGCGCCGCAACGCCCGCACTAGCCTCACCCGTCATGAGCGAGCCCACCCACCTGCGCGTCGACCGACCCTCCAACGGCGTCGTCCTGATCACCCTGGACAACCCCGAGCAGCGCAACGCGATGTCCGACCCGATGACCCACGCGTGGAAGGAGACGATCGCCGACCTGGCGGCCGATGCCGACGTCCGCGCCGGGGTCGTCACCGGAGAGGGCAGCGCCTTCTGCTCCGGGGGAGACCCGCGCTGGATCGCCTCGGAGCCGGATGCCCCCGTGCACGCGCTGCGTCGGCGGATGCTCGGCTTCTACCGCGCCTGGCTCTCGATCCGCGACCTCGAGGTGCCGACGATCGCGGCGATCAACGGGCCGGCGGTCGGGGCCGGACTCTGCATGGCGATGGCCTGCGACCTGCGCTACGCCTCGGCGAGCGCCCGGATGTCGGTCCCGTTCGTGAAACTCGGCATGCACGCAGGCATGGCGGCCACCTACACGTTGCCCAACATCGTCGGTCCGGCGCACGCACGCGACCTGCTACTCACGGGCCGGATGATCGGCGCGGAGGAGGCGTACCGGATCGGTCTGGTCTCCTCCGTGACCCCGGACGAGGAGTTCCTGGACTCGGTGCTGGCCACGGCGGCGGAGATCGCCGCGACCGCGCCGATCGCGAGCCGGCTCACCAAGGTCGCCCTGCGCGACGGCGGGCACGCCGACTTCGACACCGCGGTCGAGTGGGAGGCGCTGGCCCAGCCGGTCACCCTGGCGACCGAGGACCTGCAGGAGGGCGTCCGCGCATCGCGCGAGCGTCGCGCACCCCGGTTCACCGGCCGCTGAGCAACACCCCGGCAGGGCCTCTCCGGTGCGCAGCCGGACGAGCCGGCCGGACAAGCAGAGAGCCCCCCGTCCGACCGATCCGGCACTTGCCTTCCCCTTGCGAGAGCCGGGTCGAGAGGGCGGGGGGCCATCTCGTGTTCGACCGTAGGTGCCGCGATTGGAACGGTCAATCCACCCCTGTGGATAACTCTGTGGACAACCTGTGGAACACGCCCACAGGTCTGTGGAGCACGGTGGAGAGCCGGTGTGGATAACCTGTGGATAAGTGGGGGGTAGTCCACCGCGACACCCCCTCTGACCTGCGGTGATGACAACCGGACAGGTGTGGAGAGAAAAAACCTCCCGGGCGTTTCGCCGATGTTTCCCCGATCGTTACCTGAGGTCTTGACCGGGCCTTGACGACCCCCGAGACAGGCCCGGAACGCCTGCCCGGACCGGCGTGCGGCACAGTGGGGCCGTGGATCTCACACTGGCCGTCGCGGCGCTCCGACGCATCGCGTTCCTCCTCGAGCGACGCGGTGCCGACACCTACAAGGTGCGGGCTTTTCGGGGTGCGGTCGACCGGCTGGTGGCGATGTCTCCCGAGGTCGCCGCCGAGCACGCCGCCCACGGCACCTGGACCCAGGTCGAGGGCCTCGGCAAGGCGACCTCGGCGGTCATCGTCGCGGCGCTCGCGGGGGAGACCCCGGACTACCTGGCCGACCTCGAGGAGGGCGCCGGTCCGCTCGCGACGGGTGGGGAGGACCTGATGGCGGCGGTGCGAGGGGACCTGCACTCGCACTCGGACTGGTCCGACGGCGGGTCGCCGATCCCGGAGATGGTGATGACCGCGATCGAGTTGGGCCGGGAGTACCTCGCGCTCACCGACCACTCGCCGCGGCTGCGGGTGGCCAACGGTCTGAGCGCTGCCCGCCTCGCCAAGCAGCTCGACGTCGTCGACGCCCTGAACGCCCAACTCGGCGACACGTTCACCCTGCTCAAGGGCATTGAGGTCGACATCCTCGACGACGGCTCTCTGGATCAGACCCCCGAGATGCTGGCCCGCCTCGATGTCGTGGTCGCCTCGGTCCACTCCAAGCTCGCCATGGACGCCACGCCGATGACGCGCCGGATGATCGCCGCGGTCCAGAACCCGCGCACCAACGTGCTCGGCCACTGCACCGGCCGGCTCGTGCGGGGTGGGCGGGGGACCCGGGCGCAGAGCCGGTTCGATGCCCTGGCGGTCTTCGAGGCGTGCCGCGAACACGACGTGGCGGTGGAGATCAACGCCCGCCCCGAGCGTGAGGACCCGCCCGACGACCTGCTCGCCCTCGCCCTCGAGACCGGCTGCCTGTTCTCCCTGGACTCCGACGCGCACGCGCCCGGCCAGCTCGACTTCCTGCAGTACGGCGCCGCGCGGGCCGCGCGCCTCGGCGTACCGGCGGAGCGGATCGTGACCACCTGGCCGCGCGATCGCCTGATGGAGTGGGCCGGGCGTCACTGACGGGCCCCGCGCGTCCCGCGACGGCTCGGGGGCCGCGTTGTAGCGTGCGTCACATGGACCCGGTGGAGGTACGTCGCAGCCGCCGTCGCCGCCGTACGGTCTCCGCCTACCGCGACGACGACGGCACCGTGATCGTGCTGATCCCCGCCCGGATGTCGAAGGCCGACGAAGCCGAGTGGGTGACCACGATGGTGGCCCGCATCAAGCGGTCCGAGGCGCGGCGCCGTCCCAGCGACGAGGCGCTCGCCAAGCGCGCGACGTACCTGTCGAAGACCTACCTGGAGGGGCTGGCTCGGCCGGTCTCGGTGCGCTGGGTGGACAACCAGGAACACCGCTGGGGGTCGTGCACCCCGGCGGACAAGGCGATCCGGCTCTCGAGCCGCCTGCAGGGGATGCCCGGCTGGGTGATCGACTACGTGCTGCTCCACGAGTTGGCGCACCTGTTGGAGTCCGGGCACACCCGCACGTTCTGGCGGATGGTGGACCGTTACCCCAAGGCCGAGCGGGCGAAGGGGTTCCTCGAGGGCGTCGCTCTCACGGCCCACCTCGACATCGTCGAGGACGACCTCGAGGAGGCCGAGGAGCCCGCCTCAGAGGACGAGGCCACCCGCCACGGCAAGACGTTCTCGGCCCAGGTCGACCAGCGCGCGCAGTGACGCCTCGTCCGTGGGCAGCGCGTCCACGGGCCACCACCGCACGTCCGCGGACTCCTCGCTGACCACCGGCCGCGCGCCGGCCGGCGCCACCGCCAGGAACCGTACGTCGAGATGCCGGGTCACCCGGTCGTCCCCGGTCGCTGCCCCGCGGCAGAAGGGCACCTCGTGGGTGTCCAGGTGCAACGGCGACGGGTCGAGGGAGAGTCCGGCCAGTCCGGACTCCTCGCTGACCTCGCGCAGGGCAGCCTCGGCCACGCCGGCGTCGTCGGGCTCGATGTGGCCGCCGAACTGGAACCACTCCTGCGCCTTGGCGTGCAGGGTGAGCAGCACGTGCGAGCCGCTGGGGTCCATCACCAGGGTCGAGGCCGTGATGTGGTCAGGCCGACAAGAACGCAGCAGCCCGTCGGGGTGAGCCTCCAGGTGCGCGACGTACTCCGCGCGGAGCACCTCTTGCTCCTCGGACGGCGCGTGCCAGGACCGCAGCAGCGCCACGGCACCGTCGTGCGGCGTCACTTCTCGCCGGTGCCCGATCCGGAGTCGGGATCGTCCTTGCCCGCCTCGGAGTCGAGCAGTTCGGCCAGGGCCGCGTCGAAGTCCCCGTCGAACGCCTCGTCGAGTGCGGCGTCCTCCAGCTCCGGCTTCTCGCCGAACCCGAGCGGGTCGTCGAGATCGGCCGAGGTCGGCAGGAGGTCGGAGTGGGCCCAGACCGCGTCGCGGGCCTCGGCGCCCTTGGTGGCGCGCAGGTTGCCCCACAGGGCGGCCGCGTCCCGGAGCCGGCGCGGGCGCAGTTCCAGTCCGACCAGGGCGGCGAAGGCGACCTCGCCGGGGCCGCCCGCGGCGCGGCGACGACGCACGATCTCCTGAAGCTTGGCGGCGTTGGGCATCCGCCCCGCGGTCGCCTGGTTGACGACCTCGTCGACCCAGCCCTCGACCAGCGCCAGCAGGGTCTCCAGCCGAGCGAGCGCCGCCTGCTGCAGCGGGGTCTTCTCGGGCTCGAACATGCCACCCTGAAGGGCCTCCTGGAGCGCAGCGGGGTTGGAGAGATCGATCCCCTGCATCTGCGACTCGATCTTCGACATGTCGATGGTCATCCCGCGGCCGTAGTCCTCGACCGAGGAGATCAGGTGCGCGGTCAACCACGGCACGTGGGCGAAGAGCCGCTGGTGGGCCGCCTCACGCAAGGCCAGATAGAGGGTGACGTCCTCGGCGGGCACGTCGAGGCCCTCGGCGAAGGCAGCGATGTTGGTGGGCAGCAGCGCGGCGCGACCGACCGGGGCGAGCGGCAGGCCGATGTCGGTGGAGGTCAGCACCTCGGAGGCCAGCCCGGCCAGCGCCTGGCCGACCTGGGTGCCGAACATCGCACCGCCGGCCTGGGTGATCAGGCCCAGGAACGGGCCGGCCATCTGCTTGGCCTCCTCGGGCAGCGCGTTGCCCATCGACCCGACCACATGCTCGGCGACCGGCTCGACGAGCTTCTGCCACACCGGCAGGGTGTTCTCGATCCACTCCGCGCGGCTCCAGGCCTGGCTGGTGTGGACGCCGGAGGCCATGTCGGTCGCGGAGTCGAGCCAGTGGTCGGCCAAGCGCAGCGCGTCCGCGATCCGGTCGGCCTGCGCGGCGCTCACCGACGGGTCGGGCTCACCGGCGGCCGTGCGGCGTGCGACGTCCTTGGCGAGGTTCCAGTTCACCGCGCCCTCGTGCGGCTGCATCATCGCCTGCACCTGGCCCATCAGGGCGCCCAGATCGGGCATGCCGGGCCCACCGAAACCGCCGGGAAGGCCGCCGCCCGCGCCGAAACCGGCGAAGAACTGCTCGAAGGGGGTGCCCTTGAAGGGGTTCGGCTGCTCGTCGCCAGGACCGCCCACGGGGCCGTCGGGGTTGTTGCTCATACCCTTCAAACTACCGGCGGGCCCGAGACGTTCCCTCATCCGTGCGGCCGCGTGGACCAGACCGAGGTGACACGCGTTTGCGCTACCCGCGCGTAGGCTCCCCCGGGTGAGCGTGATCCGACTGGCCGACCTGCGCGAAACCCCCCTGGACGTGGCCGAGGTGCTGGCCGCGGTCGGTGACGATGCCGCCGGCGGCGCGACCCTCTTCGTGGGCGCCGTCCGCGACCACGACGCCGACAAGGCCGTGACCGCGCTGGACTACTCGGCCCACCCCAGCGCCCTGCAGCGCCTGCGCGAGGTGCTCGACGAGGTCGCCGCGCGCCACCCCGTCACCGCGCTGGCGGCGGTCCATCGTGTCGGTCGGCTCGAGATCGGCGACATCGCCGTCATCGTCGCCGCGGCCGCTCCGCACCGCGGCCAGGCCTTCGACGCCTCCCGCGACCTCATCGACACCCTGAAGTCGACCGTGCCGATCTGGAAGCACCAGCTCTTCCGCGACGGCACCGAGGAGTGGGTCGGCACCCCCTGAGGCCTCACCGGCGTCTCGGAGCCGGGCTCGGGGCCTCGGTGGCGCGCCGTCACCGGAATCGATGTCCCGGTGCCTAGCCTGGGGCGATGGAGATCCTGTGGTGGCTGGCGCCGGCGGCGGCCGTGACCGCGGTGGCGATGCTCTGGGCGTTGTGGGCCGGTCGTCCGCGCACCGAGGAGCGGGACCGGTCGGAGGCGGCGTACGAGCGGTTCGCGGCGGCGATCGTCAAGGAGCACCCGGGGGTGCAGCGCCCCGTCCCGGCGGCGTCGCGGGACCGCAGCACCGGGATCGCGGTGCGTCCCTCGCGCCGCGAGGACAACGAGACCGCCGCCGTACGCCGCGAGCGACCGCCGGTCGAGACCGACTGAGGGCATCCCGGACCGATTGGCCCGGGATGAGAGGGTGTCGCCATGACGCACCGCTCGCAGGCGACCACGGTGGCGGTCGTGCTGCTGGTGGCGTTCGGGCTGATGATCTTCCTCAACCCGGTGCCGTACGTGCGCTCCAGCCCCGGACCGACCATCGACGTCCTGGGCGACCTCGGCGACGAGCCGATCGTCCAGGTCGAGGGTCGCCGTACGTATCCGACCGAGGGTGAGCTCCGGCTGACCACGGTCACCGTGGACACCTCCGCGACCAAGGTGTCGCTCTTCAGCGCGCTGCGCGGTTGGGCCGACCCGGCGATCTCGGTGCTGCCCTTCGCCTCGATCTACCCCGACTCGGTCTCGGTCGAGCAGGACCGGGCCGAGTCAGCCGCGCAGATGGTGTCCTCGCAGGACACCGCCGTCGCGGCCGCGCTCACCGAGCTCGGGTACGACCTGCCGACCTACCCCGAAGTCACCGGCATCACTCCGGGAGGGCCGTCGGAGGGCATCCTCAAGCCCCGCGACCGGGTGCTGCGCGTCAACGGTGCCGAGGTCGTCGATCTCCAAGGCGTGCTGGACCAGATGGACGAGGTCAGCCCCGGCGAGGAGGTCACGGTCGTCGTCGAGCGCCGCACCGAGAAGAAGGGCCGCCAGGTCCGCAGCCTGAAGGTGACCAGCGGCTCCGCCTCGGACGACCCGGAGCGCGCGGTGCTCGGAGTGCTGATCGGCACAGGCTTCGAGTTCCCCTTCGACGTGCGCGTCGCGCTGGGGGACAACATCGGCGGACCGAGCGCCGGGCTGATGTTCGCCCTGTCGATCTACGACGTGCTGACGCCGGGGCCCCTGACCGGCGACCACGTGGTGGCCGGCACCGGCACGATCACCGCGGACGGCCAGGTGGGCCCGATCGGCGGCATCCAGCAGAAGATCGTCGGTGCCCAGCGGGCCGGCGCCACGCTCTTCTTCGTGCCCCCCGACAACTGCACCGCCGCGCTGGGAGCCGCCCTGGACACCGACGCGATGGAGCTCGTGCGCGCCGACTCACTGCAGTCCGCCCTGTCCTCCCTCGAGGCCTACGCCGACAACCCCGACGCCGACCTGCCCCGCTGCCCGAGCTGAGGACTCCCATGACCGAGACCCCCGACACCTCCCCCGAAGCCGCACCCGAGCCCGGCCCCGAGACCGCGTCCGAGACCCCGCCTGAGGAGCTGGCCCCCGCCGCCGACCTCGCGCTGCGCGGGGTGGTGCTCGAACTGGAGCGGCACGGAGCGGAGTCCGGCTGGGACCAGCCGGCGCGGTTGTTCGCGCTGGTCGAGACCGCCGAACTCCTGGCCACCGAGCCCGGCCTGGCTGCGGTGGTCGGGGTGGACCCGAACGCCGACCTGACCGGGAGCCTGACGCCGGTGGAGCAGGAGTTCCCGCCCTCCTCGGAGTCGCTGGAGCAGTTCCTCACCACTGTCGCGTGGCCGCCCCAGGTGCACGGCACCGCGGTGATCGTGGAGCGGCTCGTGCTGCCCCCGTCGGTGGGGGAGCTGCCCGAGGACGACACCGCCGCAGCCGAGGTCGCCCAGAGCCACCCGGAGCGTCAGGAGGTCCGCATCGTGGCCGGTGTGACGCGGACCGGGTCGGCGTACTGCGCGTTGCGGCTGAGGCAGCACGACGACGACTTCGCGGTCATCGAGGGACCGGACGTTGTACCCGGCCTCCTAGAGTTGTTGCACGCCACTCTTTCCGAGTGACGACGCCCCCTGCTCCCCCTGCAGTGAGACGAAACGAGTTGAGGAACCCGTGAGCGGTCTGTTCGACGATCCCGCACCCCCGAGACGGACGGCGCCCCCGCCGCCCCCACGGCGCTCCCGAGCGCTGCTGGCCACGGCGGCGATCCTGATTCTGGGGTTCTTCCTGCTCTCCGCGTTCACCGGCGTCTGGACCGACCGGCTGTGGTTCAACAGCGTCGGGTACGGCGAGGTCTTCAGCACCGTGCTGTCCACCCGGGTGCTGCTCTTCATCGGCTTCGGCCTGCTCATGGGCGGCTTCGTCGCGGCGAACATCATCATCGCGTTCCGCACCCGTCCCGAGTTCCGCTCGCTGCCGAGCGAGGCGAGCCTGGACCGGTACCGCGAGGTCGTCGTGCCGATGCGGCGCTGGCTGGTGCTGGCCGTCGGTGTGGCGCTCGGCCTGATCGCCGGTGGCTCGGCGGCCGGACAGTGGCGCACCTTCCTGCTGTGGCGCAACCGGGAGCCGTTCGGCGAGACCGACCCCTACTTCGACCGCGACATCGGCTTCTTCGTCTTCGAGCTGCCGTGGCTGCACTTCGTCGTGAACTTCGCGATGATGATGACGGTCCTGGGCCTGATCGCCGCGATCGTCACGCACTACATCTTCGGCGGGATCCGCCTGCAGGCCCGCGGCGACAAGTTCACCGGCGCCGCCCAGGTGCAGTTCTCGGTGCTGATGGGGCTCTTCGTCCTCTTCAAGGCGGCCGACTACTGGCTGGACCGCTTCGACCTCACCACCGAGCAGGGGCGCCGCTTCACCGGTATCAACTACACCGCCTTCAACGCGGTGCTGCCCAGCAAGAACATCCTGATGTTCATCGCGCTGATCTGCGCGCTGCTCTTCTTCGCCAACATCGCTCGCCGCACCTGGCTGCTGCCCACGATCGGCCTCGGCCTGCTCGTGCTCTCGGCCATCCTGCTCGGCGCGCTGTGGCCGGGGATCGTCTACCAGTTCCAGGTGCGGCCCTCCGAGCCGGACAAGGAGGAACCGTTCCTGGCCGCGAACATCGAGGCCACCAGAAAGGCCTACGAGGTCGATGCTGTCCAGGAACAGCCCTACGACGCGACGGTCAACGTCACCCAGGAGCAACTGCGCCAGTCCGCGGAGTCGCTGCCGGGCATCCGTCTGATCGACCCGGCCCGGATGAGCCAGGCCTTCGAGCAGTTGCAGCAGGTGCGTGGTTACTACTCGGTGGCTCCGGTCCTCGACGTCGACCGCTACGAGATCAACGGCACCGTGCGCGACATCGTGCTCGGTGTCCGCGAGCTCGACCAGTCCGGTCTGGTCACCGACCAGCAGAACTGGGCGAACCTGCACACCGTCTACACCCACGGCTACGGCGTGATCGCTGCCTTCGGCAACAACCGGACGTCGGAGAACGGCACCCCGCCGAACGACGAGCCGCCGTGGGCCGAGGAGGACCTGCCGCCTCGCGGTGAGCTGAGCGACCTCAACGCCCCCGACGGCTACGAGGCACGGATCTACTTCGGGGAGAAGTCGCCGACGTACTCGATCGTCGGCAAGCCCCAGGAGGAGAGCCCCGACGTCGAGCTCGACATCCCCGAGGAGTCCTCGGGGGAGCGGGGCACCACGACGTACGACGGCGCGGACGGCGTCGAGGTCGGCGGCTTCTTCAACAAGCTTCTGTACGCGATCAAGTTCGGCGAGCCGAACATCGTGCTCTCCAGCCGGGTCAACGAGAACTCGAAGATCCTCTACGAGCGCACGCCGCGCGAGCGGGTCGAGAAGGTCGCCCCGTGGTTGACGGTCGACGGCGACCCCTACCCTGCGGTGGTGGACGGACGGGTGCTGTGGGTGCTCGACGCCTACACCACGACCGACCGCTACCCGAACTCCGAGCGGGCCTCCTTCCAGGAGATGATCAACGACGCGCTGTCGCCGGTGACCACGTACGTGACGCTGCCGACCGACCAGATCAACTACATGCGCAACTCGGTCAAGGCCGTGGTGGACGCCTACGACGGCACGGTGACGCTCTACGAGTGGGAGTCCGACCCGATCCTCGAGGCGTGGAAGAACGCGTTCCCCGGCACGGTGCAGTCGCGGGACGACATCCCCGAGGGGCTGCTCCAGCACCTGCGCTACCCCGAGGACCTGTTCAAGGTGCAGCGCTACATCCTGGCGCAGTACCACGTGACCGACGCGCAGACCTTCTACCGCGGCACCGACCGCTGGGAGGTCCCGGAGGACCCGGCCGACCAGGCGAACAAGCAGCCGCCGTACCGCCTGAGCGTGCAGATGCCGCCGGTGGCGTCCCCGGACGACGAGGACACCGCCGACGAGGCGCCGAGCGACCCGGTCTTCTCGCTGACCAGCGTCTACACCCCGGCGAACCGGTCGAACCTGGCCTCGTTCATCGCGGTGGACTCCGACGCCACCAGCGAGAACTACGGTCAGATCCGGATCCTGCGACTGCCGGACTCCACGCAGGTGCAGGGCCCCTCGCAGATCGCGAACACGTTCGCGGCCGACGAGCGGATCCAGACGCAGTTGCTGCCGATCAAGCAGAACAGCCAGATCCGGTACGGCAACCTGCTCACCCTGCCGGTGGGCGGCGGTCTGCTCTACGTGCAGCCGGTCTACGCGCTGCGGGAGAGCGGCCAGGGCGCCTACCCGGTGCTGCAGTTCGTGCTCGCCTCGTTCGGTCGCAACGCCGGCTACGGCACCTCGCTGACCGAGGCGCTGACCGACGTGCTGCGCAACAGCTCCGGCAACATCCTGCCCGAGCCGCTGCCGGAGCCCGACCCGGACCCGAGCGGTACGCCGACGCCGACGCCGACCCCGGACGGCGACCCGAACGACGTGCTCAACCTGCTGCGGCTGGCTGACGCGAAGTTCGCCCAGGCCGACGAGGCGCTGCGTGAGGGCGACACCGTGGCCTGGGCGCGGTTGACCAAGGAGGGCGAGGCGCTCGTGGAGCGGGCCCTGCGGGCGGCTGAAGCCGGCAACTGAGTCCGAGATCAAACGAGGGGCCCAGGGTGATCCCTGGGCCCCTCGTAGTTGTGTCTGGGACGTGCTGTGCGGTGCTGGCGGGCGGCGCCGCCGTGGTCGCCGGCTGTCAGCGGCGGTAGTCGACGTAGGCCATCATCCGGTTGAACAGGCCGGTCGCGTGCCGCAGGTCCATGTGGGAGCCGGTGGAGGGGCGCTCCAGGACGGCAGTGAGGGCCGAGGCGTCGTGGCCGAGCTCCTCCACGACATGGCCGCAGGTGCGGGCGGCGTCGCGGACCGGATTGGGCTCGAGGGTCCAGATGGCCTCGAAGATCCGCTCGGAGTCCGGGGTGCGGTGCTGGCCGGGGAGCTCCCAGGCCGCCAGGGCCGCGGGGAAATCGTCGGTGAGGCACACCAGCGACCACTCGCGGATCATCGCGTGGTGCTCGGGAAGGTCGACCTCAATGGGCGTCTTGGTGTTCGGCTCGTGGGGCCGCGCGTGGTTGAAGTCGGCCAGGGCGAAGGTGCCGACCGCCGTGCGAGCCAGGTCGCGCCAGCGCGCCTCGGCGGCGCGAAAGAACTCCTCACGCTGGAAGGCGCCGAAGAGCCACGGCTCGTCGGACCGGGCACAGCACTCGTCCTCCAACGCCCAGGTGAGCGCGAGCAGGGTCGACTTCTTGAGCCGGTGCGGGGCCAGGTGGTTGTGGCGTCGGCGCAACTCGGCGTAGACCGTCGAGGCGGGGATCGCGGGGCCGGCGGTCACCTCGGAGATCGCGGTCTCGAGCCGTACGCCGGCGTCGCGCCGTCTGGCGACCTCGCGGACAAGCTCCACGGTCTCGGTGTCGTAGCGTCTGTGGCCCGAGGGCAGGCGCTTGGCGACCGGGAACCCATGGCGCGACTCCCACATGCGGAGCGTGGCGCTCTGGATGCCCGACCGTTCGGCCAGCTCGCCGATCGTCAGTCCGGCTGTCTCAATCGTCACAGGGCAAGATTAGACCTAAACAAACTGTTTAGAAACCTGTATCGTCCTATGTGCGGGGCCTTGGAGGTCATGCCAAGGCCCCGTCACCAGGCCCCTGGTGCGTGGCGGTACCCATCCCCCTCGCCCGCCGCCCACCAGGGGCCTTCACCTTGCCCCGATTTGGGGTTCGCGTGAGCGCCCGGTAATGTTGGCTTCACCGACGCGGGGTGGAGCAGCTCGGTAGCTCGCTGGGCTCATAACCCAGAGGTCGCAGGTTCAAATCCTGCCCCCGCTACCAAATTCAGGCTCGGTTCCCTCTGGGGAACCGAGCCTGAAAGCATTTGAACTTGACTCGGTCATCAGAAAGTCAGCCTTATGTGACCACGGCCCTGGCCGGCCGCGTCACTGCGGCCCATGTCGTCTCGGACCAGCAGGAGCCCCGCCGCCGGTGGCGGCGTCGACGCCGCTACGACAGGGCGATGAACACGCTCCTGCTCGCCGCACTGCCGGCCGCCGCCCGACCCACCTTTGCGTCCACGACCACCGACGACCCTGACCTGACACGCGCGGGGCTCTCGCCTGTGGATGCCGCGCGCATCGGGGAGGCCCTGGCGGCCGCTCGCACCGATGGCACTCGGCGCCTCTACGACGTGGTCTGGGGCCAATGGCAACGCTTGTGCGCCGAGCGGGGCGTCGCCGCCGTACCCGCCGACCCGCTCACCGTGTGCGCCTACCTGACTGAACGCGCCGAAGCCGGACGCTCCACCGGCACCCTGGACATGGCCTGCACCGTCATCCGGCACGTCCATCGCACCACCGGCGCCGTCGACCCAATCGCCTCCGAGGCCGTCCGCCAGGTCCGCCGGGGCCTGCGGCGCACCTACGGCGCCGCACCGCGGCGGCTCGCCAGGCCGCTGTCGGTCGAGGAGATCCGCCAGATCGTCGGCGGCATCGACCGCACCACCCCGCACGGCATCCGGGACGCCGCCATCATCCTGCTCGGCTACGCCTCCGCCATGCGACGAGCCGAACTCGTCGCCCTCGACCTGGCCGACGTCGAACACAAGCCCGCAGGCCTCCTGCTCCACATCCGGCAATCGAAGATGGACCAGGAAGGACATGGCCAGCAGGTCGCCGTTGCCCACGGTCGACACGCGATCACCGACCCCGTCGCAGCGCTCAACGCGTGGCGGAGCATCCGCGGCGACGAACCAGGCGCCCTGTTCACCCGGATCTGGGGGAGCGCCATAAGCGCCGAACGCCTCTCCGGGCACGTGCCCGCCCGCATGCTCCGCGCCCGGGCCGAGACCGCCGGGCTCGATGGAACCCGGATCACGGCCCACTCGCTCCGGGCCGGTCACGCCACGACCGCCGCGCTTGCCGGCGTCCCGCTCAACCGGATCGCCGCCCAGACCCGACACAAGGACCTCGGCGTCCTCGTCAACCGCTACATCCGGCCCCTTGAAGCACTCGCCACCACGTCGAGCAAGGACCTCGGACTATGACGCCAACGAGGAGTCAGAACGGCGGCTCATCGACGCGTCCCTGTTGCCGGATCTATAGCGGGGCTGGCCGGGCTGGCGGGTGACCTACTTGCGACCTGGTCGTCAGCGGACCACGCTGGGATCATGACGACGCACGCGGACCAGGTGGTCGACGGGCGGCCGCGCTGCTGGTGCTGTCACCAGGAGTTCGGGCCCGAGGACGTCGTCCACCTGGGCGCCCATCCCGAAGTCGCGCTCTGCTTCGACTGTGCTCGCTGGGTACGTCGCCGAGCGGTCCAGCGTGCCGATGCAGGCCGAGGCGGGATCGGGGTTCGGCTTCGGGGATTCCTGGCGCGGATTCGCGCCGTCGTGATCGGCCGAGGTTGGCACGACCGCCCGGGGATCGGCGCGATCCTGCGCTGGATCGACCGGCGGCTGCCGTGACGCGCTGGCGGCGAACTGCACCCGCCAATTCGACTCCGGAAATCCGTATCCTCCAGGTGCCCGATTGCCCGCTCGTGGACCAGCTCCGAACCGTGGTCGCAGCAGCCTGCGACGAACTTGGAATCCGGCCGCAGATCACCTTCGAGGTGGGCGATCATCCATCGCCGACCCTTCTGGTCGGAGGGACCGACGTCGTGACGGGGCGCCCCGTCGAGGGCGCTGCCCGCTGCCGCCTCGACCTCCCGTCACGCGACCAGATCGTGCAGGCCCTGCGGGACTGAGGATTTCACACGTCCTCAAGGTCGGGGCCATTACCTCATGGTTGCGTTCAACATTCGACGCCGTTGGGCGCTAACATCGCTACATGACGATCAATGGAGCGACCGAGCGCGCTATTGTCGAGCTCGACGAATCCGCCGCTTCACATGCGGCCGCCTGTCTGTTCCGGGGGATGGGCGACCCGTCTCGCATGGCCATCCTGCGGCACCTGCTGCTCGGCCAACACAACGTCACCGAGCTCACCGAGCACCTGGGCCTGGCCCAGTCGACGGTTTCCAAGCACCTCGCCTGCCTCAAGGACTGCGGGCTGGTCGGGTCCCGGCCGGTCGGCCGCGCCTCGATGTTCGAACTGACCCACCCGGCGGCGGTTCTCAAAGTGTTCGCCGCAGCAGAGGAACTGCTCGCCGCCACCGGCGACGCCGTCGTGCTCTGCCCCACCTACGGAACGACCACGAAGGACGCTACGTGACCGACCCCACCCCTCAGGCCTCAACCACCCAGACACCCAGTCCGACCGAGGTAGAACGACTGACGCGTCGCGGCCTCCGCCTGGCACAGTTCACCGTCGCCTACAACGTCGTCGAGGGCGTCGTCGCGGTCACCGCCGGCATCCTTGCTGGACTTGTCTCGCTGATCGGCTTCGGCTTCGACTCTGGCATCGAGTCCGCCGCCTCGGTGCTGGTCGGACTCCGCCTCGCCGCGCGACTGCGCAACGGTGAGGCCGACGAGGCCAAGGAACGACGCGCCCTCAAGGCCGTCGCGATCACCTTCTTCGTGCTCGCCGCCTACGTCGTCATCGAAGGCACCCGCTCCCTGATCGGCGGCGAGACCCCCGACAACTCGATCGTCGGCATCGTCCTGCTTGCTGCGTCAGTGGTCGTGATGCCGCTTCTGGCCCGTGCGAAGCGCCAGGTCGGGGAAGCGCTCGGCGGCGACCAGTTGATCCTCGCCGACGCGGCCGAGACCAAGATCTGCGTCCTGCTGAGCATCTCGACCCTGCTCGGACTCGGCCTGTTCGCGCTGACCGGCGCAGCCTGGCTCGACCCGGTCGCGGGGTTCGTCATCGCGCTTTTCGCCATCCACGAGGGCAGGGAAGCCTGGGAAGGCGAACTGGTCGAGGACGACGATGACGACGACTGACAAAGAGCAAGACTGATGGGTACAGGACACAGCCACGGCCCGCCGGCCGGCCACGCCGGCGGCCGCTACCGGGCACGCCTGGAGGCGGCGTTCGGACTCGTCGCGGTGTTCTTCGTCGTCGAGCTGGTTACCGGCATCCTCTCCGGATCGCTGGCCTTGATCTCTGACGCCGGACACATGGCCGCCGACGTCGTCGCCCTCGGTGCTGCACTGGTGGCCACCAAGATCGCCACCCGGCCCGACTCGACCGGGCGCCGCACCTACGGCTCCTACCGGGCCGAAGTGTTTGCGTCGGGGCTCACCGTGCTGATCATGCTCGGCGTCGCCGTGTACGTCGTGGTCGAGGCTGTCGGCCGGTTCAGCAGTGAGCCCGAGGTCGCGTCGTCATCGATGCTCGTCGTCGGCGTGATCGGCCTGGCCATCAATGTGGTGACGATGATGCTGCTGCGCGCGGGGTCCAAGGAGTCGCTCAACGTCAAGGGCGCCTACTTCGAGGTTGTCTCCGATGCCGCCGGGAGCGTCGGTGTCATCGTCGTCGGTCTGCTGGTCGCCGCCACTGGTAACGGCCTGTGGGACACCATCGTCGCGCTGGCCATCGGCATCTTCGTCGCCGTACGCGCCGTCATCCTCGGCCGCCAGGTGTTGGCCGTCCTGGGCCAGCACATCCCCGAAGGAATGGAACTCGAGGCCGTCGTCGCCGACCTGGAATCCGTGCCCGGAGTCGCCGACATCCACGACCTGCACATCTGGACGCTGACCTCCGGGATGAACGTCGCCACCGCTCACCTGGTCGTCGACGACGGTGCCAGCGCACAGACGGTACTGGTGTCGGCGCAGCGCGCCCTCGCCGAGCGCCACCGCATCGAGCACGCGACACTTCAGGTCGAAGCCGTCAAGGGGGAGCAGTGCCATGAACTCGGCTGGTGAGCTGCAGCGGGTTCCACCACTCGGCTGGCTCGCCGCCGGACTTCTCGCGCAGCGGTCGCTTCCCGGGGGCCGTCCCACGAGCCGGACCTCACGCGGCCTGGCCGGCACGATCCTCACTGCGAGCCTCGGACTCCTTGCCTGGGCGGTCAGGGCCTTCCGACGCCACGAGACAACCGTCGACCCCCTCGCCCCGGAGCGCGCGAGCCAACTGGTCAGCGACGGGCCCTTCCGGCTCACTCGCAACCCGATGTACGTCGCCATGGCCGGTGTCCTCGTCGCCAACGCCGTGGCCCGCCGTTCGCCTCTCAGCCTGCTCCCAGCAGCCGGCTTCGTCGTCCTCATCAACAAGGCTCAGATCGAAGCCGAGGAGCGCGCGATGGCCGACAACTTCGATGCGGAATGGGCTCGGTATGTTGCCACCACGCCCCGGTGGGTGAGCCCTCGATCATTCCCAGGTAGGAAGCCTTCTGCGTGAAACGCCGCTCGTACGCAGCCCTCGCACTCACAGCGGCCGTCGGCCTGAGCGGATGCGCCGACGACCCGGACCGCGGCGACCCCAGTTCGGATCCAGCGACCTCGACTCCGAGTTCCGAAGGCACTCCGACATCCGACAACATGGCGATGCCGCCGTGGCCGGCCCCCGCTGACGTTGCCGCGCGTGCGGCATCCGCCGGACTCGACCTGGGACCCATGGGCACCGCCGAGCACTACCACCCCCATCTCCGCATCGTCATCGACGGCGCCGAGGTGCCGGTCCCGCCCAACATCGGCGTCGATCCGGCCACCGGTGCCATGTCTGCACTGCACACCCACGAGGGCGACGGAACCATCCACATCGAGGCCGACTCGGTCGGCGAGGTTTTCACGCTCGGCCAGCTCTTCACCCAGTGGGGCGTGGCGCTCACCCCGCAGCAGATCGGCGGCGTCCGCGCCAAGCCCGGGCAGCAGGTCCAAGTCACCAGCAACGGCACCCAGTTCACCGGAGATCCCGCAGACCTCCGCCTGGAGCCAGAACAGAAGATCGTCCTGACGATGCCGTGACAGATCCGGAGAATCGACCCGTCATCGAAAAGTCATCGGAAACGCTGGGCAACGGTTCCAAGACGTTCCGATAGAATTCGAGGCGTCCGATGGGGAACCTCCTCACCAATCCGAGGTTTTCCAGAGGGACCCGAAGTTTGAAGTAGTCGGGCCAGGGCCTCCGATCACGCCCAGAGGTCGCAGGTTCAAATCCTGCCCCCGCTACAAACGAAAAGTGCAGGTCAGAAGCCCTGTGAGCCTCGCGGCTCGCGGGGCTTCTGGCGTCTCTGTCCGCTTGGTGTCCGCAGACCAAGCGCTGAGTTTGCGGACACGATGGCAGAAAGGGCCGAATCAACGCTGGGCAAGCGTCAGAACCTCTGGGGAAACTACCCAGAGGTCACTGCCGCCACAGCGATCCGAGGTCGTCTCGGGTGGCGAGTCAGAGGCCCAGGTGATCGCGGAGTCGGTCGGGGTCCATGGTTCCCGGCTCGGCAGGCCCGTAGCTGTCGAGCAGTCGGATGAGGTCGGGTCGTCTGGTGGGGTCGGCGGCAGCCTCGCGGGGCGTCGCGCCGTTCAGGGCCGGGATGGGCTCGTCGAGCCAGGCCTGTTCGTGGGCGAGAGTGAACTGCTCGAGTGCATCGGCGATCGCGGGGTCGCTCGGATCCGGGGTGGCCGCGGTCTGGCCGCCGGGTGCCCGACTCATCGCCTCCTGGAGGTCTGCGGCCGGGTGGCGGCTCTGCGCGAGGATCCTCAGGTCTGGTCGCAGGGTGAGCAGGGTGTCGATGACGCGGTCCATCCGGTTCTCGCTGTTGGTCTCGACCTGGACCTCCGAACCCTCGATGGTGACGGTGGCGCGGATTCGTTCCATGCCGCGGGTGGTGACGTGTTCGATCCAGCGGAGCTCTTGGTCGTCGCGTTCGTAGGTGGCGTCGAGGGCCGCGGCGAGGGCGTCCAGGTCTGGGCCGGTGAGGGTGGTTGAGCAGAGGACAAGGGGTTCGGCCTCGGTGTTCTGCAGGGTAGGTGGCGCGAACCGGGTGGAGAGGAATGCGACGAGCCGGTCGGGGTCGGGCTTGCTGTCGAGCAGTTCGAGGAGGTGGTCGCGTTCGTGGAGGGCGACGGGTTCGATGCCTCCGAAACACTGGACGGTGTCGCCGGCGGGCACGAGTCGGGCACAGATCAGCATGCCGGCCGGGAGGGTGCGGCTGGCGGTTCGTTCTCGGACCTCGACTCGTTCGCCGGTGCGCAGGTCGCGTGCGGTGAAGCCGTCGCCTGGTGATACGGACTCGACCTCGTGGAGGGAGCGGTCGGTGAGCAGCCACTGCTGGGCGAGGAGTCGTTCGTCGTCGGGGAGAAGGTCACCGCGTTCGCTGAGGAACGCCTCGAACGCGCCGCCTTCGAACAGCAGGGCGTCGCAGACCAGTGGGTCTTGCGTGGCGAGGTAGGTGGCTCCTGGCGCGTCCCAGTGCCGGGCGCGGATCGCGGCGAGGTCGATCAGGTCGCCTCGCCAGGGGCCGTCGGTGAGGTACGTGCCGGCTTTCTGGTAGAGCCAGGCCGCACGTTCGGAGAGCGGGAGGGTCTCGTTGTTGCGGTGGCAGACTTTGTACTTGCGGCCCGATCCGCACCAGCAGGGGTCGTTGCGGCCGATGTCGCGGCGCTCGACCGGGCGGAAGTAGTTGAGGAGCACGACGAGGTCGTCGTCGTCGGGAGCCCCGGCACGTCGCAGCAGGGACAGCCCGCGTTCGGCATCGCCGCGGTCGCTGGCGATCCGAGCGAGCTCGTACAGCGCCAGCGGCGAGCCCGGGTCCATCGTGAGCGCCGCTTCGTAGGCTGCTTCGGCGGTGGCGACGTCGCCGAGGCGTTCGTGGGCCTTGCCGCGGAGCCATCGCAGGGCCGGCCGGGCCGACCGGGGGACCTGGTCCTCGAGGGTTTCGGCGAACAGCCCGAGCGCGGCGGCTCCGTCGCGGCCGGCGCCGATCGTCTCGGCCAGGAGTGCCTCTGCCACTGCGGGATCGTCCAGGGACTCGGTCAGGTCTCGGACGAGGCGTCGGTCGGCGCCCAGGAGACTGACTGAACCCGGACCGGTGTCCGGGGAGCTCGCTTCGTCAGCGAGTGCGCTTGCGATCGCCTCTGCGCCGTCGTGTGATTCGCGGGCCAGTTCGAGCAGGTCCTCGACTCGTTCGTAGAGGCGGGAGAGCACCAGTACGGCGAGTGCGCTGTCCTGGTCGAGGCGGTGCACTTCGGCGATGTGGTCGATCCGGCGATCGGTGCGCCAGCGGGCGAAGTCGAATCCCGGCAGGGCGACCTGTTCGCCGTCGGTCACGAGCTCGGCCCGACCCAGGACGTCGGCGAGGGGCTCGGTCGGGGAGGAGAACAGTCCGGTCTCCTCCGCGCAGGCCAGCCAGACGACGCTGTCGATCTGGTGGGGCTGCCCCTCGCCCATGCGGGTCAAGGCCTCCACGATCGGCTGGGGGTCGACTGCGGGCGTGGCCGAGGTGACCCGGGTCAGTTCGAAGCCGTCGGGGTGGACGGTGAGCCCGACCAACTCCCCGGCGCTCACGCCAAGCCCGCGCAGGACGGCCGGGTCGAGCAGCCACGCGGACTCATCGTAGGCATCCGAGGCGATGCCACGCTCGGCCAAGACATCGTCGTCGAACCCTGCCAGCACCTCGACCAGCCTTGTGCCGTCGAGCAGGCGCAGGTACGTCTCGTCCTCGGTCAGCATGGAGATCGGCTCCAGGTCGGGGGAGACGACCAGGAAGCCGTGCTCGATCTCCTCCTGGCCCACACGGTGGGTGAACGTGCGCCCCTGCAGAAGCGCCGGGAGCAGCGCGTTCCTCCCGTCGCCCAGCGGCATGACCAGGCCGACCTCGTCGCTGCCGAGGAGGTCGGCGACCGTGTCGGCTGGGTCGGCCCCCAGGTCCAGGCCTAGCCCCACGAGGGCGACGACGAGCTCGTCCTCGGTCTGAGGACCCCTCGCGGCAAGGACGCGGTGAATCCCGTCCACGATCTCCGGACGCGTTGCAGGCATGCTCACCGCCGGAGGATAACCAGCCGCCGCGATCAGAGCTTCAACCCGTCCGCCCATCCCGCTGGAGCGGGCGCTGCGCGATCTCGGGCTACGCCTCGTGCGTGTCGGCCCAGGCATCGAAGTGGGCACGCTCGGGCAGCGCGAAGAACAGGGAGGCCAGCTCGACCTGAAAGGTGCTGAGACCCGGTGTGCTCATGTCGTCGTGCCGAAGTGTTGGTGAGCGGCGCCCAGGCTTCCCGGATGGCATTGGGGGAGGACGAGCTCCTCCCACAGGTCGATGAGCAGGCAACGTCGACGTAGGCGAGAAGTCGGCAGGTTCGCCTTCGCGGAGCAGCGCTCGTCGGGCCACGCTGTCGTCGGTTGTGAGCGGCGTGGTCGTAGTCTTCACGCGATGGAAACCAGCGAGCCCGGCCTCTTCGAGTTGCCCGACGTTCAGGCGCCCTCGCGACCTGAGGCATCTCCGCGGGGGAGGAACCGAGAGATCTGGGTCCGGACCTCGACCGCGGAGGTGAGCGTGACTGAGCCCGTCGCGGTGCGTGAGGCGTGGGCCCGCGCCGACGAGCGGGGTGTGACGATCGCGGTCTTCGATGCCGTGGACGACGAGCAGGCGGAGGAGCAAGGCGGCCCCGGCGCCGATCCGATCGACATCCTGCCGTGGCTGATCTGGCCCACCGAAGGCATGGACGGGCTGCTGGAGGCCCGCGCGGTCCGGGTCCTCGAGGTGAGCAGCGAGGTCGAGGCGGAACCGGCGGGCCGGGCGCGCCTGACCTGGACCCTGGTCGTGAAGATCACCAACGTCGTGGAACTGCGTCGCCTGGCCGTCGAGGCTCACCCTGAGCAGGAAGCACTCATCACGCACAGTCTCGAAGCCGCCTGGAACTACGCCGCTGACCCCGCCGAACCCCTGCGCGCCATCCCCGGAATCGCGTGGGAGGCACCTGCCGTCGAGGTCAGGCACATGCCAGCACGCGAATTCTGGGCATCCGGCCGGGTGGGGTGAGACCAACTGAGCGACCTCGACAGCGAGGGGCGGGTACCGTGCGGTTCGTGGAAGCAGGGTCCGGAGGTGCCGGTGACGAAGGCGATCATTGTTCGCGACGCAGCGGTTCCCCAGACACTGGTCGTGCTGAGGATGGGCACCAACACGTTGAGTGACAACGCGCTGACGCAGGCGTGCGAACGCGCCCATGCCGCGATGGGTCTGCACGCCTTCTCCGTGTTCGAGATCCCCAACCTCGACTACGCCGAGCTTGCCCGGCTGGAGCCGATCTTGATCACCCGGCCGAAGATCCTCGAGGCTTCTGGCCCCGAGCTGGTGGCCGCCGGTTTCGCGTTGCTCCCGACGGGAAGGTTCCCGCATTGGTCGGTGGTGGTGTCGGAACCAACGTCGGAGCAGTTCGCACGGGTGCGCTCGCATTTCCGGGGGCCGATCGACAACCCTGCCTGGACCGGGCGAGGTCGGTAGCATGGTGGCCATGAGCGTGTCGCCGGACCTGATGTTCGACCCGAACGATGTCGGACCGGACTGTGTCGTGGAGTGCTGGATCTCCCAAGGGCCCCGCGCGACCGATCCCACGTTCGACCCGCGACCGGGCGACCGGCTGCTGCTCATCGACGAGGACGCCGAGACCCTCGCCGGCCGAGTGGTGACGCGTGACGGGAACCGGGTCTGGGTGCAGGTCGTGATTCCGGGGTTGATGTCTCAGTCCGCTTGAACCTCGGTCTCTTCCCCCACGGCGGCGGAGTCGCCAGACGCGGTGCTGCGTCCGCGGACCCGGTCGAGGGCGTCGAGGTTCTTCTGGTCGGCGTCGGGCAAAGCGTGGAGGTATTTCTGGGTGGTGGTGATTTGGGCGTGGCCCATGCGGTCCATGACGGATTGTAGGTCGGAGCCTCCGGCGAGGAGCCAGGAGGCGTGGGCGTGGCGGAGGTCGTGCACGCGGACGTCGAAGTCGACCCCGGAAGCCTCCACGGCGGGGAGCCAGGTGCGGGTGCGGAAGGTGTTGCGGGAGATGGGGGTGCCGTCGCGGGTGGGGAACAGCAGGTCGTCCGGGCCGAGGCCACGCTCGGCGATGTGGTGGGCGAGCTGGGCGACGAGACCCTGAGGTAGGGCCATGGTGCGGGGTTCGTTGTCCTTGGGGTAGGCCTTGGTGAGCATCCTCATGCCGGTGGGGGAGTTCTTCTTGGAGACCTCCACGATTGTCTCCTCGACGGTGAGGGTGTGCTTGTCGAGGTTGAGGTGGCGGGGTTTGAGCGCGACGAGCTCTCCCCACCGGAGGCCGGTGTTGATCGCGGTCTCGACCATCAGCCGGTGCTGGGCGGGGAGTGCGGTGAGGATGGCGTCGTACTCGATGGGGGTGAGGGTCCGGGCCTTCTTCTTGACGACCTTGGGGAGCTCGGTGTGCTCGCAGGGGTTGAAGGTGACGACCCGGTCCCGCAGCGCTCGTTCGAAGATCGAGGAGAGCATGGTGTGGTACTTGCGCACCGACGCCGCAGACAGGCCAGACCCCTCCGGGTCGGTGGCGGTCGACACCCAGCGTTGGATCTCGGTGGGCAGGATCCGGCCCATCGGGCGTTTGCCGAAGGTGGGGATGAAGTGTTTGTCGAGGTAGGACCGGTACGCCGCGAGGGTGGAGGCCTCGACGTGCTTGGAGGGCAGCCAGACGGTTTCGACGTAGTCGGTGAAGGTGACCTCTCCGCGGGAGTGGTCATGCCAGGCGCCGTCGCGGACCTTGGCTTCCTCGCGGTTCCCGGCGCGTTCGGCAGCACGGCGAGAGGAGAAGGTGCCAGCGGACCGTTCGCGTCCTTCGGGGTCGCGGTAGCAGGCGACGAACCTCTTGGTGCCGTCGTCGGTGCGACGTTCTTTGATCCAGGCCATGACATCTCCTTCGGCCTCAGCAAGCACGCGGGGAGGGTTCGAGTGGACGCCCCGGCGAACCGGCCTCCGCGACCCCGCGACGTGGTCGCTGAGGAGGCCCAAAGTATCGATGTCCGCACAGTATCCGCAAACGATGCCTCGGAAGGTGGTGGAACTTGGCGGAACTCCGTGGAATCTCGCAGGCTTGTGACCTGAGGTTTTAGCCTCACACGTCGGCTGGGTGTGAGGTGATGTGAGCGGGGTGTGAGCCGGATACGGCACTCATAACCCAGAGGTCGCAGGTTCAAATCCTGCCCCCGCTACCATGTGATGTCTCAGGACATCGTGGAGGGCCGAACCCAATAGATGTGGGTTCGGCCCTCCTTTGTTTGGTCAGCGGGTGGGGCCGGGTGGGCGTCCGGTGCCTTGGTAGCGCTTGGTGGTGTCGAGGACGAGCTCGCGGAGGAGTTCGCCGGTGGCGGCGTCGATGACGCGGATGTCGAGGTCTTGGGACAGGACGATGACGCGGGTTCCGGTGTGGGTTCGGCCGATGCCGATGGAGTACATCTCGCCGCGGTAGCGCCAGGTGATCTTGCCGGCCTTGTCGATCTTGTCGTAGCGGACGCGGTCGTGGCTGTCCTGGTCTCGGCTGCCGGTGGTGGGGGTGGCCTTGGGGCGGGTGGTGTAGACCGTGGTCGGGGTCGCTCGATGCTCGAGAGAGCGGTGTGGCCGGTGGTCGTTGTACTCCTCGACGAAGGCATCCAGGAGGGCCTGGAGGTCGTCGATGCTGGTGGGCTGCTCGGGCTGAGCTCGTAGCCATTTCTTCATGGTCTGCTGGAACCGCTCGACCTTCCCGCAGGTGGTGGGGTGCCCGGGGGTGGAGTTCTTCTGCACGATGCCGAGGCGGCGGAGCTCGGTCTCGAACCCGTTGCGGGTGCCGGCGCCCTTCTTGCCTTGGGACAGCCGCGTCGTGAAGACCATGCCGTTGTCGGTGAGCGTGGAGGCGGGAATCCCGTGCTGGGCAACGGTTTCCCGGAAGGTTCGTAGCACGATCGGGCCGGTGACCCGGTGGTGGGCGGTGACCGAGAGGGCGTAGCGGGAGCAGTCGTCGAGCCAGGTCAGGATCTCGCAGTCACGCCCGGGTCTTCCGTCCGGGCGACCGAGTCGGTAGTGGGTGAAATCTGACTGCCAGGTTTCGTTGGGCATCGCGGCGGCGAAGCGGATGTAGGAGGACTTGGGCTTCTTCTTCGGCTCGGGGGTCACGAGCCCGGCCTTGGTCAGGTAGCGGGCGATGGTGGCTCGAGACACGGTGATGCCGTGGTGGTGGGCCAGGTGCCAGCCGATGGTCTCGGGGCCAGCATCGAGTCCGGTCGCGGTGAGCTTCTCGCGCAGCTCGAGGATCAGGTCGACGGCCTCGGTCGGGACCGCGTTCGGGTTCGAGGCTGGTCGACGCGAGTGGGACTCGAAGGCCGCTTCACCCTCGGCGCGAAACCGGGCGAGCAGCCGGTAGACCCAGGATGGGGAGACGCCGTAGGCGGCGGCGACCTCGGGGACGGGACGGTTCTCGATCACGACAGCGGTGATCAGCAATCGGTTCAGTGACATGCGGGCACGGTGGCGGGCGGGGCGGGGCTCACTCGCGCATGTCGTGAGACATCTGTCCACGATGTCGCGAGACACCCGTGACCGATGTCCTGATCCAGCACACTGCCCCCGCTACCACTCGAAACGCGGCAATGGCCTGGACTGATGTCCAGGCCATGTGTCGTTTTCTGAGCGCCTTTCCTGGGTGCGCTCCACCCACCCGCCTGCTCGGGTCTCCCGTGGCGAGCCAGCGCCTTTCGAAGGCTGCGGAATTGTCGGTTCGCGGAGGAATAGTGTGGGTCGGAAGTGCTGCTGACGGAGGACAACGGAGACCGAGTGAGCGACGATGTGGTCGGGGATGTACCCGAGATCCAGCTGATCGCCGACGACCGCGGTATCGCCGTATTCGGGGAGCGGGGAGCCGTCGAGCAGTTTCTGGCCACCGAGGGTTTGGTGGCTTCGGAACCCACAACGAGCCGCCTGGGGATGACCCGTCTTCGTGGACTGCTCGCGACGGGATCGGCAGCGACGCAGGCCGGGTCCGAGATCGCAGCGAACTCGGGTCGCTGGGTGAAGCTCAGCAAGGAGTCCGCGGCAGCGGTGAAGAAGTACGGCCTTCGGGAGAGCTCGAAGACAGGGCGGTCCACGGCGGTTCTCAAGGGCGACAAGGGCCAGATCAAGGGCTTCGTGGAGTTCGTTCGGGGCCCGGGAACGGCACTGACCAACCCGGCCATGTTGGCCGGTGCTGCGGGAATCATGGCGCAGTTGGCGATGCAGCAGACCATGGACGAGATCACCGACTATCTGGAACGAATCGACGCCAAGTTGGACGATGTCCTGCGAGCGCAGAAGGACTCGGTCGTGTCGAGGCTCGTCGGCGCGGGTATGGCAATCGACGAGGCGATCACGGTCAGTCGAGCGCGTGGCAGGGTCGACGAGGTGACCTGGTCGAAGGTTCAGAACCTCTCCACGACCATCGCTGAGGTGCAGGGCTTCGCGCTGGCACAGCTTGACGCACTGGCCAACAAACTCGAGTCCGCCGGGAGAGTGTCCGACATCGCGGGTGCCGCCGCTGCGGCAGCGGGCACCACGCAGGAGTGGTTGGCTGTGCTGGCACGCACGTTCCAGCTCCAGGAAGGGCTCGACGTCCTCGAGTTCGACCGCGTGCTGGACTCCGCCCCGACCGAGCTCGAGGACCACCGGCGGGGGCTGGAAGAGGCCCGACGCAAGCGACTCACGGACATCGGAGCAACCACCGACCGACTCCTCATGCGGATCGTGACCGCCGCAGGGACGGCCAACGACAAGGTGCTCCTGCACCCGGTCGCATCGCCGAAAGCGGTTCGGGCCGGCACAGGGGCCAGTGCCGCGATCCTCGACTTCCACGGTTTGCTCGGCCTGCAGTCGACGCCCAGCGCGCTGGAGACTCGGAGGTGGTCCTCCGCCGCGAGTGAGGCTCGAGACAGGGCCGTCGAGACCGGAGCTGAGGGCGTCGGTACGGTCCGGCGCAGCAGTGGTGTCGCCTTCGGGCACGCTCGATCCCGCGCCGCGGCAGTACGTAGATCGGTCCAGGCGCTGCCTGAGCGGGTAAGGGCCCGCGAGGGTGCGCCAACGGATGGCGAGTCCGACGAGGACGGACACCAAGAGACCCACTGACAGAGCTCGCCCACGCGGCGAGCCAGCCCTCAGTTCTTCCATGATTGTCATGGGTCTCCGCCACACTGGTGCAGTGCATCGGTCTCCGCGGGGTTCTTCGGGGCAGCGTTCTGCCTCCGGAGCAGCAGACCAATGCCCAAAGCGTCGGCGCGGTCGGTGGTTCCTTGCCTTCGTGCCGGTCGTGGTCCTGTTGGTCGCTGCCGCTGTCCTCACCCCGGTGCCGGATCGCCTCGGACTGGGAGGTGACCCCCGCTCCGGACCGTCGACACCTCGCGACTCCGATGGGGACGGACTCTCGGACGGGATCGAGGCGGCAGGCTGGGCCACGAAGGACGGCCTGGAGTTCCGCACCGACCCCGCGCTCGCGGACAGCGACGGCGACGGGCTCAGTGACGGGGACGAGGCTGGTCCTGCGCTGGAAGCGGCGGCCGGGTCGGCGACTTACACCGGGCGCTCGGACCCCAACCAAGTCGACACCGACGACGACGGCCTCAGCGATGCGGTCGAGACCGGGGATGTGGGCGCCGAGCCCGCGGTGCGATCGGTTGCCTACGTCGTCTCCGACCCGCGCGTCGCGGATACGGATCACGACGGCATCGGTGACGGCGACGAGTTCTTCCTCGACATGGACCCGCTGACGCCCGACACCGATTCTGACGGTCTGTCGGACCTTCAGGAACTCGACTTCGGATCCGATCCGACGCTCGTGAACCCGGATGGGGACAGCTACTCGGATCAGCCCAGATCCACCGATGAGCATGCTGGTGTGAGCGTGGCGTAGAACGAGAATGCCCTTGCTGGGCGGGAGAATCGGGCTTGCTGAAGGACCGATCTGCTGCCGAGCAAGGGACACCTCGTAAGTGAAAGCCTCTCACACGATCCGGCCGGTTTTTGATGACCCGAACGTGGTGTCGGACGCGGGCCTGGTGCCGGTGCTCCGGTTGGCCGAGTCCGCCGGTCTGTACGACCTTCTCGAGGACCAGTTGAGCGTCGCCTCGCCCAACGCGACATCGAAGGCGACCAGCGTGGTGGGCGGGATGCTCGCGGGCGCGGACAGCATCGATGACCTCGACCTGCTGCGCCACGGCGGGATGCCGCGGCTGTTCTCTGGTGTGCGGGCGCCCTCGACGTTGGGCACGTTCTTGCGCTCCTTCACCCACGGTCATGTGCAGCAGTTGGATGCCGTCGGGGGTGATCTTCTCGCGGGTCTGACTGCTCGGGTGCCCGGAGTCCTCGCTGGCGCTGAGCACGTCGAGGGCTTCGCGTGCATCGACGTCGACGACACCATCCGCGAGGTTCACGGGTACGCCAAACAGGCCGCGGCCTATGGCTACACCGGGGTGCGGGGGCTCAACATCCAGCTCGCCACGATCTCTACGCCACTGGCCGCGCCGGTGATCGCCCGTGCCAGATTGCGCAAGGGCAGCACGGCATCGGCCAAGGGCGCGGGCCGGTTGGTGGCCCAGGCCATCACCACTGCCCGGGCCGCGGGAGTGAAGGGACGGATCCTGTGCCGGGCCGACTCGGCCTACTACGGGTGGGCGTTCGTCGGTGCGGCGATCCGGAAGAAGGCCTGGTTCTCGGTGACCGCCCGGATGACCAAGACCGTCACGGCGGCGATCACCAATATCGACGAGGACGCCTGGGTCGCGATCAAGTACCCCAACGCGATGTGGGAAACCGACGACACCGTCGATGGCGGAGGCTACTGGGTCAGCGATGCCGAGGTCGCCGAAGTGCCGTTCACCGCGTTCACCGGACGCCGCAAAGCCGAGCACGTGTCCTGCCGGTTGATCGTGCGACGGGTCAAGCGGCTCCAGCGATTGGCATCGGATGGCACCGAGCAGGGCGAGCTGTTCGCGACCCACCGCCATCACGCGTTCATCACCAACAGCACCCTCGGCATGGTCGAGGCCGATCAGCGACACCGTGACCACGCGATCGTCGAGCAGGTCATCGCCGAGTTGAAGGACAACGCCCTGGCACACCTGCCGTCCGGGTCGTACGCGGCCAACGCCGCCTGGGTCTCGTGCGCGGTGATCGCGTTCAACATCGCCCGCGCCGCCGCGGTCGCGGCTGGCCTGGCCAAGGCACGCTGGGCAAGCCTGCGGACGAAGATCATCCGGGTCGCCGGCCGGATCGCCTCCACCAGCAGACGGCTCGACCTGCATCTGCCCATCGGCTGGCCCTGGGCCCAGGGCTGGGAGTCACTGCACGCCGTCGCCACCGGGCCACCACTCACCGCGACGACCTGACCACCCAGCCCCAGCAGGCACGACCAAGGACCTCGAAGTGGAAGAGCCGGCACCGACCGGCAGGTCAGCCACGCCCACCAGCCGGTCCCCGCCGCGATCCATCGAAACCACCACTCACGAAATCACTGGTGGTGGATCCGGGATCAGGAGGAGTTCGAACGCGCCTCGAACCCACTGTCCTACGATCTCACCAGCGAAGAGAAACTCGAGGCCAGCGAGGCCGGCCTTACATACGGTGACTGTGATGAGTGCGCCGTCGATGCGGGGCTTCGGATCGAACAAGTCGAATCCGTCGAGTATCTCGCGGGCCATTTCGTCAGTGGGGCCGTTGTCTACGGTGACTTGCGGGATCTGGCGTTGAACATCTGGAAGCAGGAGTTCCTGTCCGCAGGGATAGCGGTCCTGGGGCTCTTGCCGTTCGTCGGGGACAGCAGCAAGGCAGTCTCTCTGCTGACGACGTTCGCTCGGCGAGGGGATCGCGCCGAAGATGCCGTCCGAGACGTAACGGATAAGTTGCCGATGGCGGACTCGATCAAGCAGAGGATTCTGGCGGGGCTCCCCAGCCGGGTGGGTCGGCTCCCGGCCGAACTGGTCGGCGGGCCCAAGATCTACGTGGTCTACAAGGGTGAGGACTACATCGGGATCACGAGTGACTTTGCCCAAAGGCAGGCGCAGCATGCCCGAGCGGGCCGCACGTTCGCACCTGAGCAGATGCAGGGCGCGACAGGATTGTCGCGCGGCGAAGCGCGGGCGATCGAGCAGGCGTGCATTGTTCAGGGCGGCCTTCTTCCGCAGGGCGGCGCCCTTCAGAACAGGATCAACAGCATCGACCCGGCCAGCTCGTACTATCAGGCCGCGGTCGACGCGGGTCTGGCGCTGCTGGAGAAGTTCGCTGCAACGTGCCCTATGTCGGGACGCCCATGACGCATCCGTACGCCGGGTGAGGGGCTCTGCGTGGTGCTAGTTCCAACAACTGGGAGGCCCCGTTCCGTTGCCGCAGGAGTGTCCGCGGTTCGGGTGTGCTGTGACCGTCGGGCACAGCACAGCCCTCAGGGCATCAGCGCCCGACTCAACGACACCAGCGTGCTGTCCACCAGCCGATAGAACGCCCACCTGCCGCGCTGCTCACGCACGACCAACCCGGCGTCGACCAGCTGCCTCATGTGGTGCGACACGGTCGGCTGGGACAGGCCGACGGGCTCGATGAGGTCGCAGATGCAGGCCTCGCGCTCGGGGTGGGCGGCGATCAGCGACAGCAGGCGCACCCGGGTCGGATCGCCCAGCGCCTTGAACATCCGGGCCAGCGCCTGTGCCTCGTCGGCGTCGAGGGCGCCGCGCGCGACGGGCGTACAGCAGAGTTCGGTGTCGTCGAGGACTGGAAGCGCGGCGCGGACAGGCATGCCCTGAGTCTTGCACACCCATTGACATCCGTCGATGAATTGACCAGACTCGATTCATCGAGAGACATCGATGCGATGGAAGGTAGAGACGATGGCGACCACCGACGAACTTCGCGACGAGGTGCGTGCCCGCTACGCACAGGCTGCGACGGCCGTCCGCGCCGGCAGCACCAACGTCGAGGTCAACGAGGCCCTTCAGATCGCGGACTCAGGCTGCTGCGAGACAACGTGCTGCGACGGCGACACCGTCCTGGTCGACGACGCCTTCGGCGCCGGCCTTTACGCCACAGACCAACAGTCCGAACTGCCCGCCGATGCGCTCGCCGCCAGTCTCGGCTGCGGCAACCCCACCGCGGTTGCCGCGTTGCGTCCGGGGGAGCGGGTGTTGGACCTCGGCTCCGGTGGCGGGATCGACGTACTCCTCTCGGCGCGTCGGGTCGGGGAAGCCGGGTTCGCCTACGGCGTGGACATGACCGACGAGATGCTCGACCTGGCCCGCGCCAACGCGGCCAAGGCCGGAGCGACCAACGTGGAGTTCCTCAAGGGCACGATCGAGGACGTCCCGCTCCCCGACGGCTCGGTAGACGTGGTCATCTCCAACTGCGTGATCAACCTGTCGGTCGACAAGCCGAAGGTGCTCGCCGAGATGCACCGGGTGCTCACCCCTGGCGGACGCATCGGGATCTCCGACGTCGTCGCCGAGGACCACCTCACCCCGGCCGACCGCGCCGCGCGGGGATCGTACGTCGGGTGTATCGCGGGTGCTCTGTCGCGCAGCGAGTACCTCGACGGACTCGCCGCCGCCGGGTTCGTCGATGCAGAGGTGGAGTTCACCCACGAGGCCGCCCCGGGCATGCACGGCGCGATCATCCGCGCCACCAGGCCCGCGTGATGGCCGGTCCATCCCCGGTTGCGGACCGCGCCGACGTCGTGGGCCGCCTCTCGGTCCTGGACCGTTGGCTGCCGGTCTGGATCGGGCTTGCCATGGCGGCCGGGCTGGTGCTGGGCCGCTGGATCCCCGGCATCGCCGACGCGCTGGACGCCGTCGCGATCGGGTCGGTGTCGTTGCCGATCGCCCTCGGGCTGCTGGTCATGATGTATCCGGTGCTGGCCAAGGTCCGCTACGACGAGGTCGGCGACGTCGCCCGCGACACGAAGATGATCACCCTGTCGCTGGTGTTGAACTGGGTCGTCGGCCCGGCGCTGATGTTCGCCCTGGCGTGGGTGTTCCTCGCCGACCTGCCGGAGTACCGCACCGGGCTGATCATCGTCGGTCTCGCACGCTGCATCGCGATGGTGATCATCTGGAACGACCTCGCCTGTGGCGACCGCGAAGCCGCGGCCGTGCTGGTCGCACTCAACTCCCTCTTCCAGGTGCTCGCGTTCGCGCTGCTCGGCTGGTTCTACCTCGACCTGCTGCCCGGCTGGCTCGGCCTGTCGACCACAGGCCTGGAAGTCTCACCCTGGCAGATCGCCTGGAGTGTGGTGATCTTCCTCGGCATCCCGCTCGCCGCCGGCTACCTGACCCGGCGCATCGGCGAACGCCGTCGGGGGCGTGAGTGGTACGAGGAGACCTTCCTCCCACGGCTTGGTCCCTGGGCGCTCTACGGCCTGCTGTTCACCATCGTCGTGCTCTTCGCCCTCCAGGGCGACACCATCACCAACGAACCGGGTCATGTAGCGCGGATCGCTGTCCCTCTGGTGGCCTACTTCGCCCTGATGTGGGGCGGCTCGATGCTGATCGCGCACCGCCTCGGGCTCGGCTACAGCCGTTCCACGACAGTGGCGTTCACCGCCGCGGGCAACAACTTCGAGCTCGCCATCGCCGTCGCCATCGCCGTCTTCGGGGTCACCAGTGGGCAGGCGCTCGCCGGCGTCGTCGGCCCGCTCATCGAGGTGCCCGTCCTGGTCGGCCTGGTCTACGTCAGCCTGTGGGCCCGGCGCTTCTTCCCCGACAGTACAGAGGAGAACCCCGCTCGATGAACGAGACCCGTCTGCCCACCGTGGTGTTCGCCTGCGTCCGCAATGGCGGTCGTTCGGTCGCCTCCCGCGTGCTCACCGAGCACTACGCTGCCGGCCGGGTGGTCGCGCTGTCGGCAGGCACCCAGCCAGGCGAGCACATCCACCCCGAGGTCGCTGACGTGTTGGAGAAGCTCGGACTGGACACCTCGGCCGAGAGCCCGAAGCTGCTGACTCGGGAGATGATCGCGGGCAGCGACCTGGCCATCACGCTGGGGTGCGGCGAGCAGTGTCCCTACGTTCCTGGTGTCACCTATCGCGACTGGCCGGTCGACGACCCCGGCGGCCAGGACGAGGCCACGGTCCGGCGCATCATCGCGGATCTGGACGTGCGCGTGCGCGCATTTCTGAACGAGCTGGTGCCTGACCTCGAGCTCGGTCCGTCGGTGCTCGGCTGAGGGTGCTCCACTGACGAGGCGGCCAGGCGACGCGCCTCAGCGCCGCGCCACCCGAACGATCCCGTGCGCACCCCGCTCGGCGTCGACCATCACATGCGAGACGAACGGGTAGTCGCCCGGCTCCGGAAACGTCAGCTCGACGAAGCCGCCCTGGGCCGCACTGAGGCTCAACGCCTGCGAGGCGTCAGTGCTGCGACGCTGATCGAGCAGGTAGGCGCCTTCGGACCAGACGGTGTCGAACTGACCCCCGACGACGTGGAACGAGGTCGCGCGGTTGGGGCCGGCGTCGAGCACCCAGATCCGGATCCGTTCGCCGACGCGGGCGACGAGGGGGTCGTGGTCGTACTGGTTCGCGTACCCGTTGAAGACCACGGCGTCCGGCTTCTCCTGCGCGACCTTAGCTCCGTCGGCCTCGCCGCTCTGCGCGCCCAGGAAGAGCTCGGACTGCACCAGCACGTAATTGTGGTCCACCCGGGGCAGATCGTTCGGCTCGATGACGACCGCACCGTAGAGACCGTTGGCGATGTGGGCCGACATCGGCATCGTCGAGCAGTGGTACATCCAGATCCCGGCCCGTTCTGCCCGGAAGCGGTACACCAGTGATTCGCCGGGGGCGATCGTGCGCATCGGGCGCTGCGGCGCCAACGCACTGGCGTGGAAGTCGATCGAGTGGCCGACCGAGGCCTTGTTGACCAGGGTGATCACGAACCGATCCCCGACCCGTCCGTGCAGCAGCGGGCCGGGAGCGGTACCGTCGTACGTCCACTGGCGTTGGGTGACTCCAGGTGCGACCTCACGCACCTGGTCGCGCACGGTGACCGTGCGCCGGTGCACGCGTGCATCGCTCAGCGGCGGCAGTGCCGCGTCCGCAGCGCGGAACCCCTCGTTCGGGGACGCCATGAAGTCCAGCGAGTCCGTAGCGGGTTCCGCGCCGGCATCCACCTGTCCGGTGCCGTGACCGTTCCCGTGCGTGCCCGCGCGGGTGCTCGAGGCGAGACCCGCAGTCGCCTCAGCCGGGCCGTCGGTCACCTGGATCGCGAGCACCATGCCCATCTGCCGGTGCCCCACCACGGTGCACCAGCCCTCGACATCGCGCCCGATGACCCCTGCGTCCAGGCGTTCGGTGGCGCCGGGGGAGAGGCGTGCGGTGTGGGCGCCGGTGTCCAGAGCCAGATCGTGGACGTCGTCGTCGGCGTTCCTGACGACCAGGATCAGGCGATCGCCGGCCGGGACGGAGATGGCCGCGGGGTGGAAGCGCATGCCCTCGGCGACGACCTCGACCGTCGTGGTCTCCCCGGTGGGCGCCACACCGGCGTCACCCGAGGTGCCGAGGCCGGCGGTGGGATCGAGCGCGACTCCCAGCGCGACGGCCAGTGCGACCGCAGCCAGGCCCACGGCCGCGGGACCGACGAGGTGGGGCGTTGCCGGCTCTGCGTTACGTGCGGGTCGTTCCTCCATCGGGACCGCCTTCGCGCGGCGTGACGCGCGCATCGCTGCCGGCATGAGGGCCGGCGTGCTGATCAGTGAGGCGAGAACGAGCATCGACACGAGCACGCGCACCATCGAGGGGACCGGCAGCGCGCAGAGCAGCAGACCGGCGTTGAGCACCACCAACCGCATCGCCGCACCCCGATCGAGGGCGGCCGTCGCCGCGCGGACCGGGGTCGGTCCGCCGCCGAGCGCCACCGGCAGCAGGTAGCTGAGGGCCCCGAGGAGGATCTGGGCGCCGAAGCCGACGGCGAGGAACGGCACCACCCAGCCGAAGACGTCCGCCGCGTCCGCGGGTGTAGCGGCCGTCGCCAGGCTCGTCGCCACGGTGAGCAGACACCCGATCAGCCACAGCAGCGCGCCGAGCACCGACCATGTCGAGAACGTCGTCGGACGCTTTCGGCTCAGGGGTTCTAGGACCGCGCGACCGGCCACGGCGAGACCTGCGACGTAGCCCAGGAGGCCGACGGTGGTGCCGAGTAAGAATCCTGCGTACGCCGACGTCGCGGCCACCACCACCGAACCTGCCAGCAGGGGCAGGGCACGCCGCGCGGCCAGTTCCGCGCCGGGGGCGATCCGAGTGCGCAGCATCGTCGGCCAGAGGGTGACAAGGGTGCCGACCACGGTCAGTCCGACCCAGCCGAGGAGGTTGACCAGGATGTGGGCGAGCAGCATCCGGGTGTGCCACGGATCCGCCGGGTCACGCGCCAGCGCGGTGCCGAGCAGGGCGCCGACGGGTAGGAAGCATGCGGCGGTGACGTAGTAGCGCACCGTCGCGATGAAGCGGCCGGGCAGAGCCTGTCGCATCTGACGCGCCAGGCTGCCGCCGTGCCAGGTCACCGCGGTCACGACGGCGGCCGCCCCGATGACCGTCACGGGCCAGATGCCGCTGAGCACTCCGACGATGACGGCCACGACCCCGCCGTTGTGCAGCAGTAGCCGACGGGACTGGGGTCCTCGCGCGGCCGGCGGTAGGTGCAGCAGGGCCTCGGCGAAGTGCCGGCTCCACACCAGGATCGCGTGGCTCAACGCGCCCAGCAGCAACAGGTGGAGCATGAGCCAACGCGGGGCCGGGACGAACGGGTGGATCAGCGCTACCACTCCGGCTGCGACCAGCCAGAGCACCACCGGTATGTCGCGTAGTGGCCAGAACCCGCGGGATCGGGTGGAGGGCGTGGCCGACCGCGCGGTCGTGGTCACGAACGCCTCGGTCCCAGGCGAAGTCGGCAGGCGCCGGGTTCGGCGAAGGGGAGGAGGTCTGTGCCGTAGGGGTCGGCCCCGAACTGCTCAAGCGCGCCGCGAGCCAGGCCGAGATGGACGCTGCAGACCACGTCGGGGTACTGATGGGCCGCCTCCAGCAGGGGGCAGCGGGTGAGCCGAACCGATGTTGCCGAGGCGTTGCCCTGCGGCGCAAAGCCCATGTCGCCCAGCAGATCGACCACGCGGCGGCGGGCGGCCGTCGCGGTACGTTCCGGTTCCGGGGTGATGCGTGCGGCCAGGTCACGGCCCCAGTCGGTGCCCGCGGCGAGCGCGTCCTCAACCGGGGTGGCGCTGCGCTGGTGGATGGAGCGGGCCAGCGCGGCGGCGAGCCCGGCGTACTCGCTCGGGGGTTCGCTGTCATGGGTGACGGCCTCGTAGAGCCAGGCCGGCCTCCCGCGACCGGACGGCGCTGCGGCGAAGCGGGTGACCAGGCCTGCGGCGACAAGGCCGTCGAGGTGTTCACGCACGGTGTTCGGGTGGCTGTCGACCGCGCTCGCGAGAGCGTTCAGGGTGGTGGGCTCGCTCTGCGCGCGCAGGGTGTCGAGCAGCTCCGCCCGTGGGGTCGAAAGCTGCCGCCCCCGGCCGAGGGAGGACCGCGGCCCCAAGCGCGACCCCGGCGCCTCTCCAGGGGAATCGGTCCTCCGATTATTTTTCACGGTAGCAACTGTAATAAATTGGGGGCGGAAGGCCAACCCACCTCGAAGGAGACCCGCGATGTCCGACATCGTCATTGCCACGAGCGAGTCCGACGCACGCGCCGTGCAGGCCGTGGAAGCCCACCACGCGCAGCTGAGCGGAGCCCTCGCGCTGCACACCGAGACTCTGGTCGCGGCCGCTGCACGCGGTGACCGAACGCGTGCGGAGGACGCCCGTCACGCCCTTGTTGCCTGGAGCGCTACCGAACTGCTGCCCCACGCGGCGGCGGAGGAGAAGGCGCTCTATCCGGCGACTCAGGCCTTGCCCGAGGGCCGTCTGCTCGTCGATGCGATGATCGTCGAACACGGACTCATCGGCGATCTCGTGGCTCAGGTCAAGGGGGCGGACGACCCCGTCCGGGCTGCGGCAGCCTCTACGGCGTTGCGCACGCTCTTTGAGGCCCATCTGGCCAAGGAGAACGACCAGGTGCTGCCGCTGCTCGTCGCCACATCCGGAGTCTCGCTCGCCGACCTGTTGGGTGACATGCACGAACTGCTGGGCCACGAGGCGGACGCGGGGCAGACGTCCTCCGGCGGCTGCGGAGGGCACACGTGCGCCTGTGGCGAACAGGATCCCGACACCTATCCCGAGCTCGACGCCCGGGCCATCCCGCATGCGATCCGGCACGCCACGATCTTCGGGGCCCTGGAGGCAGTCGGGGTGGGCGGAGGCTTGGTGCTCCTCGCCCCGCACGACCCGCTGCCGCTGCTGAGCCAGGTGGGTGAGCGGTGGCCGGGTCGTTTCGGGGTGGAGTACCTTGAGCGAGGCCCGGATACCTGGCGACTGGCGCTGACACGGGCCAGCGCCTGAGGAGGAGGCAAGGTGGTCGAGGGCTGGACGCTGATCGGCCATCGGGAGGTGGTGGCCGCGGCGACGGATCCGGAGACCTTCTCCAGTGCGGTCACCGCTCGGCGCGCGATCCCCAACAGTCTCGATGGTGACGAGCACGCGGCCTATCGGGCCGTGGTGGACCGCTACCTGACCCGGGAGCGCGTTGCCGAGGTGGAGCCTGTCTGTCGCGCGATCGCCGAGGAGATCGTGGCCGCCCTGCCACGCAACGAGACGGTGGAGGCCCTGGCGCTGCTCGGGATTCCGTTCGCGGCGCGGGCCCAGTCGGCCTGGCTGGGCTGGCCGGCCGACCTCGAGGACGACCTGGTCGCCTGGGTTCAGGATAACCAGGCGGCCACCCGGTCGGGTGATCGCACTCGCACCGCGGAGGTGGCCGCACGGTTCGACCGGATGATCGCCCATCAGCTCGAGGCCCGCCGCGGTGAGCCCATCCGGGACGTCACCGGGGAACTCATGCGCGACACCGTCGCGGGCCGGCCACTCACCGACGACGAGA
The DNA here is from genome assembly GCA_044224695.1 of Marmoricola sp. Lineage (GTDB taxonomy): Bacteria > Actinomycetota > Actinomycetes > Propionibacteriales > Nocardioidaceae > Marmoricola_A. The sequence goes on from JBGAJX010000028.1 coordinate 49,394, forward strand.
TCGTCTCCCTCCTGCGGAACTGGACAGCCGGCGACCTCGGTTCCTTGGCGGCATCGGTCGGCGTGATCGCGCGCCTCCTCGCCGTACGCCCTGAGGTCCAGCAGGTGGTGCGGGGTCTGGTCGCAGCCGGAGACCCTGTGGCGGTGGAGGCGGCGCTGGAGGAGCTCCTGCGGATCGACGACCCGTTCGTCTCCAATCGGCGCCGGACCACGCGCGCGGTCACCCTCTCCGGACGCGAGATGCCCGCTGGGACCACGGTCTGGCTCAACTGGACGCAAGCCAACCGGGATCCCGAGGTGTTCCCCGACCCCGACACGTTCGACCCGCAGCGTCACGCGGCCGTGAACCTGGTGTTCGGCATCGGACCGCACGTCTGCCCCGGGCGCGCCCTGACGTTGATGGAGCTGCGCGTGGTGACCGAGGGGCTGCTGCGCGAGACCACGTGGATCGACCCGTGCAGCGAGCGCCCCGCCGTCCGGGAAGAACCTTCGGTCGGAGGCTGGGCAGGGGTCCCGATCGTGCTGCGCTGATAGCCATCCGTGCCGGTGTAGGACAGCATGGGGACATGCCCTCTGTGATCGTCAACGCTGACAATTTCGCCCGCGCCGAGACCCACCGCATGTTCGCCGATCTCCAGCGCGACGCGGATGGGGTCAACACGTTCCTGCACCACCGCGCGCCCGCCGACGTGGAGAAGCAGACGGTGATCCGGCTCAACCGGGACACGCTCTACAGCATCGCGATCGTCGACATCTCTGCGGGCGCGACGCTGACGGTGCCGGACGCGGGCGGTCGCTACCTCTCGGTGATGGTGGTGAACGAGGACCACTACATCAATCAGGTGATCCACGACGCCGGAGAGTACGAACTCACCGTGGACACGTTCGACAGCCCGTACGTCGCGGTCGCCGTGCGCACGCTCGTCGATCCGATGCGCCCCGAGGACCTCGACGCCGTGGCCGCGATCCAGGACGGCGTGCGCCTGGAGGCGGTGTCGGCCCGACCCTTCGAGATGCCCGACTACGACACCGAGTCCTTCGACCGCACCCGCAACGCGCTGCTCAGCCTGGCGAGCGGGTTGACCTCGTTCACCCACATGTTCGGTCGGCGTGAGGACGTCGACCCCGTGCACCACCTCATCGGCACCGCGGCCGGCTGGGGAGGCCTACCCGACACCGAGGCCGCCTACATCGGCGTGGCCCCGGACCTCCCGGTCGGGGAGTACGAACTCACCGTGGGCGAGGTACCGGTGGACGGGTTCTGGTCGATCTCGGTCTACAACGCCGCGGGCTTCTTCGAGCCCAACGACCGTGGTGCCTACAGCGTCAACAACATCACCGCCGTCCGCAACGACGACGACACCGTCACCGTGCGCTTCGGCGGCGAGGGCGCCAACGCGCTGCCCATCACCGAGGGGTGGAACTACCTCGTGCGGCTCTACCGCCCGCGTCCTGAGGTGTTGAGCGGGGAGTGGACGTTCCCCGTCCTTGACCGCTGAGGGGTCGCGAGGTCGTCACACCCACAACGGCATGGACGCCAGCAGCACCGGGAACAGCACCAGCGGCAGCCACAACAGTGCCCATTGCTCGTGCTGGCGCTTGGCGATCACCGCGGTGACGAAGCCGACGAATGTCAGCAGGAAGCCGGCGCCCGCGCCGCCGAAGCCGGCGATACCGAGGGCCACCAAGGGAACTCCGGCACAAGCGGTGCCCACCGCGGCCCACGCGAGTGGGAGGTGCGCGCCGTGAGGCTGAGTGGCGGGATTCGTCGTCATCGAGATCACCTTCTTCGCGGACCTTCTCGCCTTCGTCCGCACCTCCAGCATCTCTCTGAACTCCGCGACGTGGCAGGGCCCTAAGCACCGGACTTCTGCGCGCCGAGCTCCCTCAAGCGAGCGACCAGCGGACCCCAGGTCTCCGGTGAGGCGGCCTGCGCTGCAGCGAACAGGTCCCGCGCCTGCCGGGCAAGGGCTTGGTCCTCCTCCGATTCGAGCAACCCGCTGAACCGCTCGTCGAGCAACCACGAGGCGTCCTGGGAAGCGTGGATCGCGAGTTCGTCGAGGAAGAGTTCCAGGGATCGCGCAGCCTGCGACAGGTCGTCGCCAGGCAGCAGCACCCAGTCGAGTTGGTCTTCCCAGAGCTGGGCGCGAAGGACGTCGTGCTGAACGTCGAGCACAGTGCCGAAGGGGGAGCCGCTCGAGCCCTGGTGTTCGTCCCGATAGGCCTGGACCTCGTGGGCCAGCCGGATTACGTTGTCGTCGGTCATCGACGCGCCGACGATCAGGAGGTGCCTCGTCAGCAAGAGAGCCTGGAGCAACGCGCCTGACGGGCGGTTGAGCGAGTCGTACATGACCATGTGACGCCGGGTGAGGACGATGCTCTCGCGATGGTTGACGTCGCCGTGGAGCTTCAGCACCCATCGGTCGGCGTCCAGTCCCGAGGTCCACGGCATCACGGCCTGGACCTCGTGTCCCGAAGCGGCGACCGCAGTCTCGTAGAGCACGTCGTAGTTGGTCGTCACCACCTCGCGACAATCCAGGCCCGCGAGCAGCGCGTGCACCAGGGAGGGCCGATGGACTCCCGAGACCTGGTCGATCACCTGCTGCTGGAACAACGGTGAGGTCTCGTCGGACGCGCGGCCCCTCTTCTCGATGAGTTCGGCCTGGTCGGTCGCGCTCAGATGCTGAAGGTCCACGTCCGCGAGGCGGGCCGTCTCCGCCAGGCTCCGCACCAACTCGGTCCAGGTCTTGAGCCCTGCCGGCACCGAGACTCCGGCCCCGAGGAAGAGCGCGAGTCCGCCGTTGCGTGACAACGTGCCCAGCCGCTGGGCGCGTTCGTCGACTGATTCCAACTTCTGGCGCCTGGCGTACTGGGCCGCGGCGTACACGGACTCCTCGGGGGTCACCAACGTGAGATCGATGTCGATCCGTGCGGCGAGGTCCTCGAGGCGGTCGACCAGTGAGCGCACGACGTGGCCCCGCTGATCGCCGTAGCCGGTCCGGCCGATGCCGATGACGGGCAGAGCCACGAGTGGAAGCCGTCGGCGACCGAGGGCAGGCCGTCCCGTGCAGGCGGCGGCGATCTCGATCAGCGAACTTTCCACGCGCTGCAGGATCTCTTCCTGGCTGCAGCGCGTGTCGCCGCCGATCGACAGCAGCCACACGTTGTCCGAGTGTCGTCCCCACCCGCGCTCCCACCCCAGGGGAGCGGGAGGTCGTCCCGTGCCGACGAGGCCCTCCCAATATTCAGCGAGGTCGAGGGAGTCGTCGACGGGAATCAGTGCGGCGTCGTGGGTCAGGGCCTCGATCCGTCCGTGCACGACGAACAGGTGGCCACGGGTCGGCATCACACGAAGACGATCTGCGCACCCTCGGCGATCTCGATGAAGTCGCTGGCGCTGATCACGCCCTCGACCCCCGGGTGCAGATCAGCCTCGATCACCTTCATCATGTCGAAACTCAGCCGGCAGGCGTACATGTGCGCGCCCGCCGCGTGGAGCAGGTCGATGAAGTCAGGCACGTCGGGGATGTCGAGGTCGGCCATCTGCTTCTTCATCATCTTCGTGGCGAACTCGGTGACCCCGGGCAGACCGCCCATGCCTTGAGGGAGCGACTTGTGCTCCCAGCCGGGGCGCAACTTCGCCAACTCCGGCATGTGCATCGCGGTGTTGCCGAGCATCGTGAACTTCAGCTTCTGGTTCTGCTTCTTGTTGATGATGTCCAAGCCCCAGAAGGTGAAGAAGATGTGCACCTCTACGCCTTCGCTCAGTGCGGCATTGCCCATGATCAGCGCGGGGTAGGCCATGTCCAGGTTGCCCTTGGAGCAGATGAACGCCATCTTGCGGGGCCCGGCGTACGCAGGCGCGGCTGACCCTTCGGGGGCGGTGCCCGGAACGGCGGCGGCCTTGGGACGGTCACCGAAGTCGGGCATCACGAAACCTGCGGGGATCGAGGTGGTGGTCATGGTGACGGTTCCTCCTTCATACGCAGCCGACAGGCTTCTTCAGCCCCGCCAGCCACGACATCTTCTTCGCCGGCTTGCCCGGGAAGAGCCGATACAACTCACGGATGTCGAACCCACCCACGGTCTGCATGCGCCGCAACGTCGGCGTCACGCCGCTGGCGGCGGCGTCCTCACGCATGAACCGCAACGGAGCCAAGTGCTCCTCGTCCAGTTCGATTCCGATCAGGGCGGCCAACTCGGTCGCCAACTCCTCGCTCCACTGCGCGTGATCGACGAAGAAACCCTCGTCGTCGACGTCGAAGGAGTACCCGTTCAACGTGTTGGTGTGCATGACCTGGCTCCTAGTCCTTGGGCTGGTGCTTGCCGGCCATCGACATCAGGGCGGGCACGGGCAGCTTGTGGCCGGGAAGCAGCATGCGCCAGTAGATCTGCTCGAACGCGAGCTTGCCGAGATGGTTGGCGCGCGTGTTCTTGAGCAACGACATCGGGCCGACACCCGGCGCGGGGAACTTGCCCGGCAGAGGCTCGGTGTCGTAGTTGAAGTCCAGCAGGAGGGCCTTGCCGCGACCCGATTCCAGGAAGCAGTTCGCGTGGCCGTCGAAGGCGTTGGGGAGTGGACGTCCCTCCACCGCGGCGAGGAAGTTGTCGATGAACAGTTCGGTGGCGAAGTGGGCCACGGAGCCCGCCTTGGAGGCCGGGATGTCACTGGCGTCGCCGAGCACGAAGATCCGGTCGTCGGCCAGAGCCCGCAAGGTGTGCTTGTCGACCGGCACCCATCCCATGGGATCTCCGAGCCCCGAGTCGCTGACGAACTTCGCACCCGTGTGCGGCGGCACCGTGACGAGCAGGTCGAACGGGAGCGCGCGCCCGTCGTAGGAGTTCAGTGTCTGGGCCTCGTTGTCGATGCTCTCCACCGCGAACTCGGCAGCCAGCCGGATGGAGCGGTCCTCGAGCAGCCCGCCGAACGTCTTGGACGCGATCGGCTTCGTGAACGCCCCGTCCAGCGGGGTCACGTAGGTGATGTCGACCAGGTGGCGAATGCCGCGGCGGCGGTAGTGATCCTCCACGAGGAAGGCGAACTCCAGGGGAGCCACCGGGCACTTGATCGGCATCTCCGAGACGTGCACGAGGAGGCGTCCGCGGTCGAACTTCTCCAGCGCCTCGCGCAGGGCGACGGTGCCCTCGTAGGTGTAGAAGTCGTGGACCTTGTCGCGCCACAGAGCGCCGTCGGCCATCCCCGGCACGAGATCGGGCCGAGGGACGGAGCCGCTGGCGATGATCAGCCAGTCGTACTCCAGGACGTCCTCGGCGAGGTAGACCTTGCGGGAGGCGGCGTCGACGCGCTCGATCTCCTGGCAGAGGTAGGTGACCCCGTCCGGAAGGAAGTCACGCCGGTCCTTGACCACGCGATCCGGCGGCATCCAGAAGGGGATGAAGAGGTACCCCGGCTGGTAGTGGTGGTCGTTGTCGCGATCGACGATGGTGATCGACCACGAGTCGTCGAGCTTGTCGCGCAGCATGTTGGCGGCCATGGTTCCGGCCGTCCCAGCTCCCAGGATCAAGAGATTGGCCATGACTCCAACCTAGACATGCGGGGTGGGCTCGGGGAGGGCCTTTGGGCTGTTCTACCGGTCACACCCCCGGGGGTACGCGTAGGCCGCGATCTGGTTCCGCCGTGAGGCGTCGCCACAACGCCGCCGGCCGCCCGCGCAGCCCGTCCGACAGGACCGGCTTCCCCGCGCGCAGGACCGGCTCGAGGTAGGGCTTCATCCGCCGGGTGAAGTTGTCCTTGTGCAGTTCGGCGCCCACGACGGCCTCGTGCACCTTGCGTAACTGGTGCAGGGTGAACGGCTCGGACAGGAAGCCGTCGGGGTCGGGGTAGGTGTCGACGTACCGGTAGCGGAACTCGTAGCGCTCGCGCACGGATGTGACTGCGGCGGCGACGATCTGGTCGTGGTCGAAGAGCAGGGGAGGCTCGGCATCGAGGCCTCCCTCGGGGGTCACCCGCACGAGGTCGCCGCGGGCGTGCGCGAGGTCGGTCTCCCGGAGGGAGACCGAGTGCGCGACCGAGAGCGCCCAGGTCCGGTCGTCGCGGTCGGGGTCGTCGAAGACGCGCAGGAGGCGAGGCTTGATCGCACTGGACGGCTCGATGCCGACCTTGCGGCGGAGCACGTCGTCGACGGTCCGCGCGACGGTCCAGCGCTCGCGCATGAAGCCGCCGGGCAATGCGCGGCCGGCGGGCTCGGCGCGGTCCTGGACCAGCAGCCGCAAGCTCGGAGAAATGTCGGAGGCCCCCACTACCGTCAGGATCGCGAGGTCGACCGTGACACCGGGGCGGGGGAACGTCTCCAGAGCGGGTGAGGAAGGCACGCGGTGACATTAGCGCACATCAAGTGCTAATGTTTAGCGAGGAACGAGTGCTAAAGGGGGATGCGACATGGCGGACACGACCAGCGACATCGGGGTGCTGTGGGACCGGTTCGAGGCGGGGCTGTGCGCCTACCTGACCACGATGGCCGACCCCGACGAGCAGGATCACCTGCTCATCGAGTTGCCCGACACCGCTCCGGAGGAGCAGGGCTGTGCGCCGTACGCCCAGTTCGCGACGTTCGACAGCGGCCTCATGATCCGCGCCGAGATCAGTGGCAACGCCTACCTGCAGCCGAAGTACGCCCTCGACCCGACCGCTCAGGCCTTCCTCGAACAGGCCGGCTGGAGCGGCAACATCGCCGACAGTGAGGGCGAGGCCAACTGGTATCTCGAGCTGCCCAGGGCGCTGTCCGACGACATCGCGCACGACGTCACGGCTGCGCTGCGGTCCCTCTTCGGGGTCGCGCACCCGCACCTGCTCACCTACTCCGCCTGGGGGCCGGCGGCCGACGGTGCCGAGGTGCTCGGCCTGTGCGCCGCCGCCGACGTTCCGGTCGACGCGCCGGCCGCGCCGGCTCCCGCTGCTGCGCTCGTGGTGGAGCCCGAGGACCGGGAGCAGCTGACGGCGTACGTCGCCCGGGTGCTCACCGAGAAGTACGACGAGCCGCCGACCCTCGACGACGACGGCGACTTCGTCCTGCACCACCTGGACCAGATCCTGTGGGTGCGGGTGCGCCGTGACCAGCCGGCCGTGGAGATCATGGCGCGGGTAGCGCACGGGGTGCACTCGCGGCGGGCGACCGCGGTGGAGCTCGGCCTGCTCAACCGCGACCACATGTGGGTGCACTGGGTGCTGCGGGACCGGGCGGTGTGGCAGCACTTGTTCGTACCGGCGATGCCGTTCGTGCCCCGCCACCTCGACGGTCTCCTCGATGTCTTCTACGCGGCCATGACCGAGACGCGGGACGATCTGGCCTATCGCACCGGCGCGAAGGTGGCCTGAGATGGACCTGACTCCTGCGCAACTGGATCGCGCGTGCGGGGCGATGCTGGGCACGGCCATCGGTGATGCCCTCGGGGCGCCGTACGAGTTCGGGGTCGCCACTCCTGGGCCGGACGGCCCGCAGATGATCGGCGGCGGCCTCGGTGGGTTCGCACCCGGTGAATGGACCGACGACACCACCATGGCGTGGGCGATCCTCGACGTCGCCGCCGAGGGGATCGATCTGCGCAGCGACGAGGGGCTGACCCGGATCGCGCGGAACTTCCGTGTCTGGTTCGACTCCGACCCGCCCGACATCGGCACTCAGACCCGTCGCGTGCTCGGCGACGCCGGCCCCGACCCCACGGGCACCGCGCTGACCTACACAGCGCAGGCACTCCATGCCCGCACCGGTCACACGTGCGGCAACGGGTCGCTGATGCGCACGGCTCCGGTGGCGCTGCCCTACCTCGACGACCCGGCAGCCCTGGTGGAGGCCGCACGCGTCGTCGGCGCCCTGACCCATGCCGACCCCCGGGCCCAGGAGGCGTGCGTGCTCTGGTCGCTGGCGATCCGTCACGCGATCGTCCGCGGTGAGTTCGACGTCCGGAGGGGCCTGGCGTGGCTCGACCCGGAGGCTGCCGCCTACTGGGCCGACCGGCTCGACGAGGCTGAAGCAGGCTCGCCCGGACGGTTCCGGCCCAACGGCTGGGCGGTCAGCGCTCTCCAGGCGGCCTGGTCCGCGATCGTGCACGCGCCGCTGCCCGACTCCGGCCCGACGTGCGGTCATCTCGGCGACGCGCTCGCCACGGCCATCGGCATCGGGGACGACACCGACACCGTCGCCGCCATCGCCGGAGCGCTCCTCGGCGCCCGCTACGGCGCGTCGGCGTTCCCGGCCCGGTGGCGGCGGCTCAGCCACGGCTACCCCGGGATCACCGGCGAACGTCTCGTGGAACTCGCCCACCTGGCCGCCCGTCGCACCGGCACCTACGGTTGGCCGAGCGTCGATCACATCGACTACTCGCGCTACCAGGCGACGAGGACGCTGGTGCGGCATCCTCACGATGAGGGTGTCTGGCTCGCCGACGCGTCCGTCCTTGACGCGCTGCCCGACGGGATCAGCGCGGTGATCAGCCTGTGCCTGGTCGGGCGGCGGCAGGTGCCCGCTGACGTCACGCACATCCAATTCCGCCTCATCGACGAGGCCGACCCGGCGGTCAACCCCCACCTGGAGTTCGTGCTCGCCGATATCGCCGACACGATCGCGACCCTGCGCGACGAGGGCCATCAGGTCCTGGTGCACTGTGTGGCCGCGCAGAGCCGTACGCCGGCCGCCGGCATCGCCTACGCGTTACACCGGGGCCTCGACCTGGACCGGGCGAGTGTGGACGTGTGCGACGCCCTGCCGCAGGCGAAGCCCAACGAGGGCTTTCGCACAGCCCTGGCCCGGCTCGCACGCCGGGGAGCAGGGGAGCACGTCCGATGAGCGCCCCCATCCTGCTGTCCGCCTACGACGCCAAGCGGTGTGCGCGGCGCATTCACAACGAGTGGACCCCAGGCCTGCGCGTGGAGCCGTGGGAGGCTCCCGCGACGCTGCAACTGCGGTGGGAGGTCGGCCGTCAGCACGAGGCGACCGTGGGCGAGGAGCTGCGAAACGCCGTGCCATCCCATGATCTTGTCGATCTGACAGGGATCACGGCGAAGGCTGCGTGCGTCGCCGCCACCGTGGCGGCGATGGACGCGCGAGCCGCGGTGGTCCTGGGCGGTTGGCTCCCCGACGACACGGCCGGGGGCCGCACCGGTCGTCCCGATCTGCTGGTTCACATCGGTGACGGCCGCTACGCACCCGGTGACGTGAAGGGGCACCAGGTCGTCCGACGACTGGCGAAGGGCACGCTGTCGTTCTCCCCGATGTCGGGCCTGGCGCGGCGCGAGAGCATGGACGGGCTCACCCCGGCGACCACGGACCGCGTCGAGGACTACCTCCAGCTCGCGCACTACTGGCGCATGCTCGAGGCGCTCGGCCGGGCCCCGGACGCTCAGCCCCGCGGGTTCATCATCGGGACCGACCACCGGACTGACCTCACCCCCGATGGGCGGGTGGCGGTCTGGATCGATCTCGCGGCGCCGCATTTCGCGACGTACTCCCGCTCACAGGGCCGCGCGTTGCGCAGCGCGCTGGAGCGCTACGACCACGAGCACGGCTTCCGCCTCCGCGTCGCCGAGGCTTCCGTGACGGGCGCACCGGCGCTGGTGCAGCCGATCTTCACCAGCGAGTGCGACACCTGCCCCTGGCTCGAGCACTGCCAGAGCCTCGTCGGTGAACGGACGGCCAGCCGGCACATCACCTCTGGTCGGCTCACCGTCCGGGAGTGGCAGGCCCTGGAGGCGCAGGGGATCGTCGACCTCGACGATCTGGCGGCGTTGGACCCCGAGGACCCGGCGTTCCAGGCTGCCTACCTGCCGGAGGTCACCCACCTCAGCGACGCGGTGGCCCGCCTCGCACTGGCTGTACGCCGCGCCCGCATGCTCCGCGACGGGGTGATGATCGAACGGGAGACGACCGGTGCGATCCCGGTCCCGCGCGCCGACGTGGAGATAGACCTCGACATCGAGTGGGACCCGGAGGATCGCGTCTACCTCTGGGGTGCGTTGGTCACCCGGCCCGGTCAGGATCCCGAGTACCTCCCGATCGCCACCTTCGACGAGATCGACGACGACGGCGCGATCCTGCTGGCCCGGCAGTTCGCAGCCTGGCTGCGGGCGGAGATCGCGCAGGCGGACGCGGCCGGACAGTCCCTGCTCGTCTACCACTACAGCCACCCGGAACCGACCTACCTGAAGCGCCTGCTCGGGGAGGCCGAGGCGACCGATCTGCTCGCCTGCTTCGTGGATCTCCTGGCGGTCGTGCGGGAGCACTACTTCGGGGTGCGCGGCCTGGGGATCAAGAAGGTCGCCCCCGCCTTCGGGTTCCAGTGGCGCGACGACGACCCCGGCGGGCTCCAGTCCCAGCTGTGGTTGCTGGAGGCGCGGTCCGCTCATGACGGGGAGTCTCGCGAGACCGCGCGGCAGCGACTGCTGGCCTACAACGAGGACGACGTGCGCGCTACGCGCGTGCTGCGCGAGGGACTGACGCGGACCCGGTAGAGGCCGGGGTGGGGTTCAGCCGACCCCGAGGTCGGCGATCACCTGATCGAGCGTCCGCGCGAAGTAGCCGTCCGCGTCGGTGACGATCGGCCGGAGTTGCCCGAACACCTCCATGACGACGAACCCGTGCACCCGGACGAAGGAGTCGATTCCGAGCAGCAGCAGCGGCATCTCCAGTGGGTAGCCCCTTCGGTTGATGAGGTCAGCCAGTTGGGCGCGAGTGCGCTCGTCGATGCTCGCCTCGGACGCCCTGATCGTCCGGTGATCGACCAGTCCTGCGTCCTGGGCGCGCCCGAGCAGGTCGAGCAAGGTGCCCGCCACCCTTGTCCCGGCCCGGATCGTCTGTTCTCCGGGCGCCGCGTACCCGGGGACAGGAGCGCCGTAGCAGAGCGCGAACTCGCTGGGGTGGGCCACCGACCACGACCGATAGGCGGCGTACGCGGCCCGCATCTGGTCGACCAGGGTGCCCCCGGAACGGTCGACGTCGCGCACCGCGTCGTCGACCGCGTCAGCCTGGGCATCGAAGGACTCCACCAGGAGGGCGGTCAGCAGATCGTCGCGGCTCCGGAAGTACCGGTAGAGGGCCGAGACCGAGATCCCGATCTCCCGGGCGATGGCCCGCAGGGACAGGCCCTCGGCCCCGTGACTGACCAGGTGGGCCCGTGCGATGTCGAGCACCTGCCGGGTGAGTTCCTCGCGCCGACGGTCGCGGTACGTCGGCGTATCGGTCGGCTCGCTCGGCTCACTCGGCATACGCGCATTCTGCCACGGATGTTCTCAACGAGAACACTGTTCTTGACATCAGGGGGCGGATACGAGAACACTGTTCTCGTAAAGAACACCACTTCCGATAAGGAGACTCTCCATGTCCGCCACGCTTGCCCCGCCGTCTCTGGCGGCAGACCGCGCCGCCGTTCCCGCGCAGCGACACCACGTCACAGGCGCTCTCCTGGTGGCTTCGGCCGGCCTGGCCGCCGCCGGAGCGATCATCCTGTCGGTGACCTTCGGCTGGCCCGACGTACTCGACGAGGGCGCCGCGGTGGCCCTGCCGGCGTTCGCGGCCCAAGAGGGCTGGGTGACGTACGGCTTCCTGCTCGAGCTGGTGTCCAGCGTGCTGCTGGTCCTCGCCGCGATCGGCCTGGCGGCCGCGGTCGGCCGCGGTGACGTGCTGACCCGCAGCATCACCGTCTTCGGCATCGCCGGTGCCCTGTTCCAGATCCTCGGGTGGGTCCGCTGGCCACTGGTCGTCCCCGGACTGGCCGAGCGTTACCTGGACCCGACGACCGACGAAACGACCCGGATCTCGGTCGGCACCACCTACGACCTGCTCAACGCCTACGCCGGCGGCGCGCTGGGCGAACACCTCGGGTGGTTGTTCCAGTGCGTCTGGGCCATCGGAGTGGCGGTGCTGGTCGCCCGAGCGGTCGGCCTCCCGGCGTGGTTCGGCTGGTTCGGCCTGATCAGTGCCGTGGCGTGGACCATGCTGATCGTGCCCGAGCCGTACGTCGACGCGCTCTCCAGCGACGCCGTCTCCTTTGTCGCCTTCAACGTCTACACCGTGTGGTTCGTGTGGGTTCTCGTCCTGGGAGTGCTGCTTGCACTGCGCAGGATTGCGCCCGGTGGCGACCGTCGTGCCGACAGGTGACGAGAGGTCAACTCGCGGGAGCTTGCGGCTCCGCCCCGGACGAGCGGCCCACGGCGGCGGCCAGATACTCGGTGAGCAGATGCTCGACCCGTCGCTCGATCGAGGAGTCGAGCGTGGCGGTCACCGAGCTGGTCGCCAGTGTCCGGAAGCGGATCAGCATCGTGACCAGTTCGGAGATCTCCTGGGGGTGATCCGACGGTGCTGTGAAGTGATCGGCGAGATGAGCGACCCCTACGGACACCAGCTTCTCTGTGATCTGGTCGACCAGGGGGACGACGTCGCGATGGATCGCGAGCAGGGCCGCGGTCGTCATGCCGTACCCGTGCATCTCGGCGAAGGCCGCCAGCAACTGCGGTCGGAGCACGCGTGCCCGAGTGCCCGTGATCTCCACGAGGCCGGCGGCTGCGTACTGAGCGAGGTCGTCGGCGCCGCCGGCCAGTTCGCGCGCGGCCACGAGGCCCATCGTGACGGGAGGATCGTGGGGAGCGGGAACGAGCGCCTGCTCGATCCCCAGGACATCGGCCAGCGTCTTGCCGTGCTCCCAGGCATCGAGCATCTCGCGGATGTGGAGGCTCGTGTACCCGCGCTCGAGCATGGAGTTGATGAGCTTCAGCCGAGCGACGTGGGTGTCGTCGAAGTAGGCGACCCGGCCCCGACGGGTGGGCGGGTGCAGCAGGCCGCGCTCCTGGTAAGCGCGGATGTTGCGCACCGTGGTGCCGGTGACCCGTGCCAGGTCGTCCACCCGGTAGGACCCACCGCCGTCCTGGGATGCGGCGCTGGTTGCCCGGGCGGGGGTTGCGAGCAGTTGCGTGACGGCCTTCTCGAGGCTGGTCCGGGAACTGCGCGTCAGCTGACGCTGCCCGCGCTTCAGGGACTCCAGGACTGCCTCGACGGTGCGGAGTTGGGCGGCGGCGGCCGGATGCATCAGACGGCCTGCGCCGCGGGGACGTTCCAGAGCTGGCGCGCCCGCCGGCTCACCAGGTCGTAGTCGTCGACGCGGAAGCTGCTCATCTGGCGAAGATACTGCGTGGCGAATCCGGGGTACATCGCTGCGTTGAAACCGTCCTCGGTCAGGTACCAGCTCGTGCAGCCGGACATCCAGGTGGTGCGCCGCAGGCGCTTCTGGATGGTCTTGTTGTAGCGCGCCTGAACCTCGGGTCGCACGTCCATCGAGATCAGGTCGCGCTCGAGGATGGTGGTGATCGCGGCGACGGCGTAGCGGATCTGCCCCTGCACGTAGACCAGCAGGGAGTTGTGCCCCGGTCCGGAGTTCGGTCCGGCGGTGAAGAAGAGATTCGGGTAGCCGTGCACGCTGGCGCTCTTGTACGCCTGAGCGTGACCCGCCCACTCCTCCTGCAGCACCTGGCCCCGCGCCCCTCGGATCGGGTACGGCGGGCCGCCGAGCTGCACGTCGTACCCGGTGGCGAACACGATCGCGTCCACGTGGTGCTCGATCGCGTCCGCGGTGCGGATCCCCCGAGGCACGATCGAGGTGATCGGCCAGGTGATGAGCTTGCAGTTGTTGCGTTGCAGAGCGGGATACCAGTCGCTGGACATCAGCATCCGTTTGCAGCCGGCGCGGAAGTCGGGGGTGAGCTGGCGCCGCAGCCAGGGATCCTTCACGGTCAGGCGCAGGTGCGCCTTGCCGACCCGCTGGATCAGGCCGGTGACCGGGGTGTCCCAGACCAGGCCCACCGCAGCGGCCTCGTGGCCGAGATAGAGCGCCGTACGCGCCGCCTGCTGGACGACGGGCGCCTTCTCGAAGACCGCCCGAGCGACTCCCGGGGTGCGTACGTCGAGGCGGGGCATCACCCAGCCCGGGGTGCGTTGGAAGACCTTCACCGACGCAGCGACCTTGACGATCTCGGGGACGATCTGCACCGCACTGGCTCCGGTGCCGATGACCGCGACGTTCTTCCCCGTCAGGTCGTAGTTATGGTCCCACCGCGCGCTGAGGATCTTCGTGCCCTCATAGGAGTCGATCCCCTGGATCCGCGGCAGGCTGGCGTTCGACAGCGGGCCGGACGCGAGGACGACCGTGCGGGCGCGGAAATCCCGGCCGCCCGCGGTGCTCGCGGTCCAGACTCCCTCGACACGGTCGAAGTCCAGCGCGGTCACCTCGCTGTCGAAGTTGATCAGCGGACGCAATTCGAACCGGTCGGTGAGGGCCTCGATGTGTGCACAGATCTCCTCGCTGCTGGAGTACAGACGGGACCAGTGCGGGTTCTTGGCGAACGAGAACGAGTAGAGCAACGACGGGATGTCGCAGGCCGCTCCCGGGTAGGTGTTGTCGCGCCAGGTGCCCCCGACCCGGTCGGCACGCTCGAGGATGACGACGTCGCGAACACCGGCCTCGCGCAGCTTGATCGCGGTCCCCAGCCCGGTGAACCCGGCGCCGACGATGAGCGTGTCATGCAGGGGCGGCTCGGTGCGCGGTCGGGTGCTCGTGGTGTCGAGGCGCGCGGTCATGCCGCGCTGCTCTTGTCGACCGTGGCGCTGACCGGTTCGTAGGTGAGTTCCTTGAACCAGCTGGGGATCGGCTTGAGCAGGAACCTCGGGTAGTGGTCGCTGAGCGTCACCATCGAGTTGGCGATCAGGTGGTAGGGGTGCTTGGGGTCGATGACCATTCCTGCGTGCCACTTCACGACCTGGTAGAGCGGCATCCGGCGGGTCTTAGCGCCGCGGTCGCCGAGCTTCTTGAAGCGGCTCATGGCGACGTAGAGCCGCTCGGGCTGGAGGCCCATGTCGACGATGTTGTTGCGCATCCGGTTGAGCAGCGGGATGTACATCAGTGCGCCGATGATCAGCCCGGGGCTGGCCACGCCGCTGACGAAGTCGATCGCGATCTTGCGGGTCTTGGCGTGACCGAGCATGTCGAGCACGGCGAAGTCGACGGCGATGTGCCGCGACTCGTCGTTGTTGATCTTCTCGAAGACCTGGTGGCAGACGGGGTCCTGCACCTCGTCGAGAAGGAACTTCAGCAGGGCACCGTCCAACGCGACCTCGAGCATCGGGATGACCGTGCCGAGGACCGCCAGCGACATGTCGTCGGAGTATTTGTCCAACCACTCGATGGCGAGCCGGATGTTGACGTTGGGCTCGGGGATCTCGCCGTCCTCGAGCATGCCCCAGCGCTTGAGCAGGGCCAGCTCGGCGTTGGCATGGCGCTGCTCCTCGGCATGGAAGTAGCGGTAGATCTCGGCCAGGGTGTCGTCGGGGGCCTTCTTCGCCATGGCGGCGAAGCCGCGGGCGCCGACGTTCTCGATCCAGCAGAGGTCGGCCATGAACGCCTTGAGCTTCGGCCGCATCTCATCGGTGATGAGCTCGGCGCCGGGCGCCTCCCAGTCGATGTCGGCCAGGGCCCACTGGTGGTTCTTGATCTTCAGCAGGACGCTCTCGAAGTCCATCGTGCTCGTGCTCATCTGCTCAACTCCTGGTGTGGGCCGGTGTCGGATCGGTGGTCGCGGTGCGGTCGTCGCCGGGCTCGTCCGGGAACGGCACGAACCGTTCGAGCAGCCCTAGGGCTCGGGTGTAGCTGCGGGGGAGGTGGCGCTTGATCTCCCAGCCGACCTTCGCGTCGACCTGGGGCAGGACGTAGAGGCCTCCGCGATCGTGGGTGTCGAGGGTGATGCGGGCGACCTTGGCCGGGTCCATGCCGATGTGACGCATGAGCGCCCCGCCGAGGTCGACCGAACGAGCGTTGATCCGGCCGGCCTCGAGGATGTTGGTCTTGACCAGCGTGGGGCATAGAACGCTCACGTTGACCCCGGTGCCGGACAGCTCCGCGGCCAAGGTCTCCGAGAGCGACAACACCCCGGCCTTGCTGACGTTGTAGGCGGCCATGCGAGGCGCGGCCCCGAAGCTCGCGGCCGAGGACACGTTGATGATGCCGCCGTAGCCGGCCTCGCGCAGGATCGGGACGAAGACGTGGCAACCGTGGATCGGCCCCCACAGGTTGACGTTCAGCGTCCATTGCCAGTCCTCGATCGGGGTGTCACCGACCAGCGCCCCGCCCGCACCGACCCCGGCGTTGTTGACCACCAGGGTCGGCGGCCCGCCGAACCACTCCTGCGCCTCGGTGGCGAGTGCTGCGACGTCGGCGAGCTCGCTGACGTCGCAGCGGCGCGCGAGCGCCCGGCCGCCGTGGTCCTCGATCATCTCGACCGTTCGCCGGGCGGCCGCAGCGTCGATGTCACTGCACACGACCTGACCTCCGCGTGCGGCCAGCTCGAGGGCGAACCCGCGGCCGATGCCGCTGCCCGCGCCGGTGACGACGGCATTGGCGTCGCGTGAGCGGCGCCTTCCGACGCTCACGAAGGGAATGTTCATCGGGGTCTCCGTTCGAGGCGGGTGCACGGCCACGAGTTGTGCCGGCGAGGAGTGCCGGGTCCCAATGCACCACCAACCATGCCATCTGTCAATGGCACATTGCTCAATGGATTGGGTGAGTGGGGTCGGGCATCGTGACTTGACCAGGCGTGGGCCCCGACATAACCTACAACCAAATGGTTGTAGAAACAGAGCTCAGCGACGCCGAGGTGGACCGGATCTTCCGGGCCCTCGCCGACGCCACGCGGCGCGACATCGTGCGACGCACTCTGGTCCAGGAGGCCTCGGTCTCCCAGCTCGCGCAGGACTACACGATGTCGTTCGCGGCGGTGCAGAAACATGTCGCCGTGCTCGAGAAGGCGGGACTGGTGACGAAGGAGACGCGTGGTCGTGAACGTCTCGTCCGCGGCCGGCCCGAGACCATCCGGCGCGCGCAGGCGCTGCTGGACTCTTTCGAGCAGGTGTGGCGCGAGCGGATCTCGCGCCTCGACGACCTGCTGGCCGACGACGCCTGAGCCACCTCGAACCGACCCACCCGAACCCGTCACTCCGAACCGCTCCCGAGAGGACCCCTCATGCCCGTCACCTCCGTGCTCAAGGACCCGCAGGCGTTGACGATGACCGTCGTCGCCGACTTCGCCGCCTCGCTGGAGCGGCTGTGGGACGCCTACGCCGATCCACGTCAGATCGAGCGGTTCTGGGGGCCGCCGACCTATCCGGCCACGTTCACCCGCCACGACATGTACGCCGGGGGGCGCTCGTCGTACACCATGGTCGGCCCCGACGGTGACGTATCCCGCGGCTACTGGGAGTTCCTCGACGTGAAGGCCCCGCACTCCTTCGAGGTGCGCGACGGGTTCGCCCTCCCCGACGGCGCCCCCAACACCGAGATGCCGTCGATGCGGATGACCTTCTCCTTCGAGGCCACCGAGCAGGGGTCGCGGCTGACCACGACGACGTACTTCAACGCCCTCGAGGAGCTCGAGCAGCTGATCGAGATGGGCATGGAGGAGGGCATGAGCCAGGCCATGGGTCAGATCGACACGCTCCTGGCCGACCTGCGTTCCTTCGCCGCCGACCTTCCGGCACACGCCCAGATCCTCGACGACACCACCGTGCGGATCAGCCGAGTGATCCGGGGGAGTGTGGACCAGGTGTGGGCCGCGCACCACGACCCGGCCCTGGTGTCGCAGTGGCTACTGGGCCCCGACGGCTGGTCGATGCCGGTCTGCGAGACCGCCACCGAGGTGGGCCAGCGTTACCGATACGTCTGGCGCGACGACGCATCCGGCACGACGTTCTCCTCGTCCGGCGAGCTGCTCGAGGTCGCGGCGCCGCACCGCGCGGTCACCACGGAGCAGATGGCCGGTGACGTGATCCCCGACGGCGCACCCGGCACGGTCAACGAGATGACGCTCACCGCCGTCGGTCAGGGCACGCTGTTGGCGATCGTCATCACCTACCCCGACGCGGCCACCCGGGACGCGGTACTCGGTTCGGGCATGGTCGGCGGAATGGAAACCTCCTACGCACGGTTGGAGAGCGCCTTCCTGAATGCGTGAGGCTGGCATGCTGGCGGCATGCTTCGCACCCTCGCCCGCCTCGTCCTCGGCGCCTTCCTGCTCTTCGCGGGTCTCTCCCACCTCTTCTGGGCACGGGCGGAGTTCAGGGCGCAGGTGCCGGCGTGGATCCCGATCGACGAGGACGTCGTCGTGCTGCTCTCGGGCGTGGTCGAGGTGGGGCTCGGGGTCGCTCTGATCTTCGCCGTACGGCATCGGAGGCTGGTCGGGATCCTCACCGCCTGCTTCTTCGTGGCGATCTTCCCCGGCAACGTCGCCCAGTACGTCGAGGGCGTGGACGCGTTCGGGCTGGAGACCGACAGGGCCCGGCTCATCCGGCTCTTCTTCCAGCCCGTGCTGGTGCTGTGGGCCCTGGCCGCGACCGGTGTCTGGCCGCGACCCAGCCAAGGCGTGACCGCGTCCGGCACACCTGGGCGGCAGGCCTGAGAGCTGTTGCCGCACCTGGCGTTCGCCGTGACTCGACCGGAGTTGCTCAGAACAGCCCCGCGCAGTGATCGGGGACGTAGGTGATCTGCTCGCGAGGAGGACGTTCATACCCGGTAGGCGCGGGGCGCTTGGGGAGCTCGAGTACGGGCGGGGGCACGTCGACGTACGGGATGCTCGAGAGCAGGTGCGCCATCATGTTGAGGCGGGCACGCTTCTTAGAGTCGCTCTCGACGACGTACCAGGGCGCCTCGGGGATGTCGGTGTGCACCATCATCTCGTCCTTGGCCCGGGAGTAGTCCTCCCAGCGCGTGATCGACTCGAGATCGATGGTGGAGAGCTTCCACTGGCGCATCGGGTCGTTGAGGCGTGACTTGAAACGCTTCTGCTGTTCCTGGTCGCTGACGGAGAACCAGTACTTGCGGAGCAGGATGCCGTCCTCGATGAGCAGCCGTTCGAAGATGGGGCACTGGTGGAGGAACCGCCGATGCTCCGCCGGGGTGCAGTAACCCATCACCCGCTCCACTCCGGCGCGGTTGTACCAGGACCGGTCGAACAGGACGATCTCACCGGGGCTCGGAAGGTGCTCGATGTAGCGCTGGAAGTACCACTGGCCCTTCTCCCGCTCGGTCGGGGTGGGAAGGGCGGCGATCCGGGCGACACGGGGACTCAAGTACTCCGTGATGCGCTTGATCGTTCCGCCCTTCCCGGCGGCATCGCGTCCCTCGAAGACCACGACGACGCGTTGGCCCTCCACCTTGACCCACTCCTGCAGCTTCACGAGCTCGGCCTGCAGGCGAAACAGTTCTGCTTCGTAGACCCCCTCGCGGAGCTGGGAGTCGCTCTGGGTGGCTTGTGGCTTGGCCATACGGGGCAGCCCCTCGAGGTTGTTTCGACTCGCTCTACTGTGACTCAGCGGAGCCGAATGGTTGCCACGACGCCGGCGTGGTCCGAGGGCCAGATCGGCCGCGGGGGCGCGGTCTGAGCGCGGAACGGCTCGTCTCCGACCAGGTGCGACTCGACAGTGCGGGCCTTGCCACGCAGCAGGACGAGGTCGATGCGTTGGTCGAGCGAGGAGACCGGGTTCGTGAGCGTCTGGTTCTGCCCGCTGCTGTAGCCGGGGTCGTCCCCGTTGACCGCCCACGCGTCGCGGAACCGGCTGGTGAGCAGCGCGTAGGAGCCGGTCGTGCTGCCGTCGGCCGCGGAGTTGAAGTCACCGAGCGCGACGTCGACGCCACGGCCGAACGCCGGGCCGGCCAGGAACTCCGCGGTCTGGGCCTCCTGCACCTCGGGGAAGCCGGACACCTCGAGGTGGGTGTTGGACACGTGCACATGGCGGCCGCGGTACTTCAGGTCGACGGTCACCCAGCCGCGACCGAACGAGACCGGGGCGCTGCCGGGCAGTGGGACGTCCTGCTGGGTGGCATAGGTGCCGGACTGCGCGTTGCGCCACTTCAGACCCGGGGTGTCGTCGTTGACCAGGATCACGTCACGGTCCTGCAGCGTGACCACGCAGTCGGGGGCGGGGACCACAGCTGCGCAGCCGAAGCCGGGAGCCACCAACGGGGCCGGGCCGATGTTCGCGTTCTGCGCGACCCCGGCGACCTCGTAGTCCAGGCCGCGCGCTTCCAGTGCAGCCATGAGGATCTGCAGGAAGTCAAAGCTCGGCGGGTTCGCCGCGGACCCCGGAACAGTTGCCTGGGCGATCCAGTTCGTCACCTCCTGAAGCCCGATTACGTCAGGCTCGTCAGCGGCGATCAGGTCGGCGATCGCCTCGGCGCGCGTCGGGAAGTCGGTGAAGACCGCGGTGCCGTAGATCTGCGCCACGGCCCCGACGAAGGCGGCCGGCTGCTGCTCGGGCGGCAGCTGGGCGACGTCCAGCGCCGGATCGAGGCTGGAGCCGAGATAGAGGTTGTACGACAGGAAGGTCAGATCGCGCTTCGGACGCTCGTGACCCGGGTGCCAGCCCTTGGCCTGGGCGGTTCCCGCGGCCGGGGCGATCAACGCGGCCCCCACCAACCCCGCAATGAGTCCTCGCACCAGTCGTCGTCCGCGCATGAATGCCCCTCCTGAGTGTGTGTCCCTGAATGTCGCCCCGTCCGACACCCAAACACATCCGTGAGCGACGGGCTAGTGCCTAGAGACCACATCGCCGGATGCTTTCGGGCGGAACCCGCCCTCCGCCGGACGGAGTCCGTCCGAAAGCGGCTGTGGCAGGACGCGTCAGTCTGCGGCGATCACCGTGACCTCGACCCTCATCCCAGGCACGGACAGCGCCGGGACCTCCGTGGCGATCCCTCCGGCGGGGAGGACTCCGGCGTCGGCGAACCGTTTCACGATCTCCGCATGGCCGTGCACGAAGTAGTCCTGGAGGTCCGTGGTGTGGATGTCGTAGCGGACCACGTCGGCCAGGGTCATGCCGGCCTCGTGCAGCACGGACTCGACATTGTCCATGGTCAGGCGAGCCTGCGCGCCCACGTCACCCTCGTGGACCAG
>JBGAJX010000053.1:0-9145 GCA_044224695.1 Marmoricola sp.
TGACCGCCTTCGCGTTCCTGGTGGTGCTCGGCGGTGTCGCCCGGTACGGCGCCGCCACGGTCGGACGGCTGGTGAACACCCACGACGAGGAGATCGTGGTCGTCGTGTTCGTGGGCCTGGCGATCCTCACCGCGGGGGTCGCCGAGTTCCTCGGCGTCTCCGATGCGATCGGGGCCTTCCTGGTCGGGCTCATCCTCGGCGCCACCGCCAAGGCCGCCCGCCTGCGTGCGCTCACGCACCCGCTCCGGGACGCGTTCGCGGCGATCTTCTTCTTCCACTTCGGGCTCACCATCGATCCGCTCCAGGTCGCGGAGGTCCTTCCGCAGATTCTTGTCGCGGTGACGATGACCGTGGTGCTGGCGACCGTCGCCGGGATCATCGCGGCCCGTCTGCACGGGTACAACCGCGTCCAGGCGGGCAATATCGGCTTCACGGTGCTCACTCGGGGCGAGTTCTCGATCATCCTTGCGGCCCTCGCGGTCGGGGCCGGACTCGACGACCGGGTGAGCAGCCTCGCCGCCGGCTATGTGCTTCTGCTGGCCGTGATCGGCCCAGTGGCCGCCACCAACTCGGGCGTCTTCTCGCGCGTGATCCCTGCCCGGCTGCTGCCGGCCGAGCGCGACGTGCGGCACGCCGAGGCGGCCACCGCCGGCCCCCTGGAGCTGGAGGTCGGCACCGACGCGTTGTGGCGCGTCGGCACCGAACTGATCCAGGTCACCGTGCAGCCGGGCTCGCGCCTGCACGGCGTCCACGTCGGAGAGCTCCGGCTCCCCGACGGCGTCAGTCTGGGGCTGCTGGCCCGCCGCGGGTCGATCTCCTCGGTGGTGCCGCAGACCCAGCTGGAGACCGGCGACGTGCTGCTGCTCTTCACCCGTCCCGAGCTCCGCGAGCAGGCCCAGCGCAGGCTGCTCGCTGTGCATCGGGCCGGTCGCCTCGCCTCCTGGCGCGGTGAGGTCGGGACATGACGCGTGCCGCGGGGGACGCCCTCTGGGACCCTGGGGGAATGGCCCGTCGACTCTCCCCCAGCCTCTTCTGGCGGGTCTCGCTGCTCAACGGACTCGTCTTCGCCGTCGGAACAGCCGTGCTCGTCTTCTCCCCGGCCACCGTGTCCAGCACGCCGGTGCTCTCCGAACTGGCCATCCTTGCGATCGGGCTCACGGTCATGTTCGCGGTCAACAGCATCCTGTTGCGCTCGGTGCTGCGTCCGCTGGACCGGCTGACGACGGTGATGGGCCAGATCGACCTCCGCGAGCCCGGCCTGCGCCTCGAGGGGCTGGACCACGGGCCGGCCCAGCCGCTGGTCGACGGTTTCAACGCGATGCTCGCCCGGTTGGAGGCCGAACGGACCGCGAGCACCGCACGCGCCCTGGAGGCCCAGGAGGCCGAGCGTCGGCGCATCGCCCAGGACCTCCACGACGAGGTGGGCCAGTCGCTCACCGCGGTGCTGCTGGAGCTCAAACAGGCCGCCCAGCAGGTGCCGCCCGACGTGGCCGCGGGGTTGGACGCCGCCCGCGAGACCACCCGGGCCAGCCTGGTGGAGGTACGTCGGATCTCCCAGCGGCTGCGCCCCGGCGTGCTGGACGACCTGGGCCTGCTCAGCGCGCTGTCGAGCCTCGCCGGAGACCTGACCACGCGGGCCGGAGTCCCGGTGCAACGCCAGTTCCCGCCGGGGCTGCCGGCCCTGTCGCCGAGCACCGAACTGGTCGTCTACCGGGTCGCCCAGGAGGCGCTGACCAACGTCGCCCGGCACGCCCGCGCCTCCCGGGTCGAGCTGGGGCTGAGCCGAGTGGGTGACGAGGTCGTCCTGCGGGTGGCCGACGACGGCCGCGGCCTCGCACAGGCCACACCGGGTGCCGGGCTGCAGGGCATGCGCGAGCGCGCTCAGATCGTGGGCGGCTCGCTGGTAGTGAAACCCCGTGAGGGCGGGGGCACCGAAGTGCTGCTGACGGTCCCGGTCGCGACGGCCACGGACTCAGCTGCCACCGACCCGGCCGCCAGCGACGCGACCGGGCCGCGGCGCGGCGTACCGGTGCGGGGTGGGGGGTCGTCGTGACGGTGCGGATCGTGCTTGCCGACGATCACGCTTTGGTGCGCGCCGGGCTGCGGCGTATCCTCGAGGCCGAACCGGACCTCAACGTGATCGGCGAGGCCGGGGACGGTGCCGAGGCCGTCGACCTGGCCCGGGCCCTGCGGCCGGATCTTGTCGTCCTTGATGTCTCCATGCCACGGATGACCGGGTTGCAAGCAGCGCGGGAGATCTCGCGCCGGATTCCCTCGGTCCGCACGCTGATGCTCTCGATGCACGACCACGAGCAGTACTTCTTCTCCGCCCTCCAAGCCGGAGCCTGCGGCTACGTGCTGAAGTCCGCCGCCGACGAGGACCTGGTCGCCGCGTGCCGCAGCGCGATGCGTGACGAGTCCTTCCTTTACACCGGCGTGGCCAGCACGCTGGTGCGCGACTACCTCGAGCGTGCCCGCTCCGGCGGCCGCGTCCGCCAGGCCGTGCTCACCGAACGCGAGGACGAGGTCGTCAAGCTCATCGCCGAGGGCTACTCCACCCGTGAGATCGCCGACGCGCTCG
The DNA here is from genome assembly GCA_044224695.1 of Marmoricola sp. Taxonomy (GTDB): domain Bacteria; phylum Actinomycetota; class Actinomycetes; order Propionibacteriales; family Nocardioidaceae; genus Marmoricola_A. The sequence continues at coordinate 2,582 of JBGAJX010000053.1, forward strand.
TGATCAGTGTCAAGACCGTCGAGCGGCACCGCGCCAACATCCTGGCCAAACTTGAGTTGCGCGACCGCACGCAGCTCACCCGGTACGCGATCCGTGCAGGACTTATCGAGCCCTGATCCCCCGGAAGGCGGCGGTCCTCGTAAGGTGCTGGGCATGCCCCAGCAGGTCACTCCGGAACAGGTCGCCGAGCGGATCGCCGCCGGCTGGCCCCACCCCCGCGTCGTCGTCTCCGGCAACTTCGCCACTCCGTGGAGCCTGGTCGAGGCCATCGACGCAAGCCTCGAACGCTGGACGCTGCACGCGCTCAACGCACAGCGCGGCATCCCCGTGCGCGAGGGGCTGACGCTGGAGACGTGCTTCGTCGGACCGGGCATGCGCGGCGCCCCGACCTTGTCCTACGTGCCGAGCCGACTCTCGATGGTCCCGATGCTGCTCAAGCGGCGGCTGGTGCCCGATGTCGTCGTCCTGCACACGTCAGCCCCTCGCGACGGAGCGGTCTCCCTGGGCCTGGAGGTCAACATCCTCCCCGCTGCCGTGGAAGCCGCCCACGCCGCCGGAGGACTCGTCGTCGCCGCGGTCAACCCTCGGATGCCGTTCACCCACGGGGACGCGGTGCTGCCCCTGCACCTGGTCGACCTGATCGTGGAGATCGACCAGGAGCTCACCTCGGCGCCGGCGCCCCTGCTCGACGAGGCGTCGCGGGTGATCGGCGACCGGATCGCTGCCCGGGTGCCCGACGGGGCGACTCTCCAGGCCGGGATCGGCGCCATCCCCGACGCCGCCCTCGCCGCGCTGACCGGACGGCGCGACCTGCGGGTGTGGACCGAGATGATCAGCGACGGGGTGCTGGCCCTCGAACAGGCCGGTGCCCTGGATCCCGAACGGCCCGTCTGCACCTCGTTCCTCTTCGGCAGCGCCGAGCTCTATGCCTGGGTCGACGACAACCCGCGGGTGCGGATGGTGCGCACCGAGAAGGCCAACGACCCGGCGCGGATCGCGCAGCAGCCCTCGATGGTCTCGATCAACTCCGCCCTCCAGGTCGACCTCTTCGACCAGGCCAACGCTTCCCGCGTCCGGGGGCGGATCCACTCCGGGTTCGGCGGCCAGTCCGACTTCGTGGTCGGGGCGCTGCACTCGCCGGGTGGACAGGCCCTCATCGCCCTCAAGGCCTGGCACCCCAAGGCCGACTGCTCCACGATCGTGCCGCTGCTGCAGGAGCCGTCCACCTCGTTCCTGCACAGTGCCGTCGTCACCGAGCACGGCACCGCCACCACCGTCGGCGTCGACCAGAGCACGCTGGCCCGCGAGCTCATCGAGCACGCGGCGGACCCACGCGCGCGCGACGCGCTGCGCGAGGACGCCGGCCGGCTCGGCCTGGTCACGTAGGTTGTCGGCCGTGACGATCATCGCCGCCGCGGACGGCTCCGCCCTGGGCAACCCCGGTCCCGCCGGCTGGGGCTGGTACGTCGACGACGACTGCTGGGCCTCCGGCGGGTGGCCGCACGGCACCAACAACATGGGCGAGCTGATGGCGGTCCTCGACCTGCTGCACCAGTCCGCGCCCCTGGGCCGGGGGCTGGTCGTCTACTGCGACAGCACCTACGTCATCAACTCGATCACCAAGTGGATGCCCGGCTGGAAGCGTCGCGGGTGGCGCAAGGGCGACGGCAAGCCGGTCCTCAATGTGGATCTGATGCAGGCGCTGGATGCGGCCATGACCGGGCGCGACGTGGAGTTCCGCTGGGTGAAGGGCCACGCCGGGCACCCGCTGAACGAGGCGGCGGACCGGCTCGCCAACGCCGCCGCGACCGCGTTCCGCGACGGCGTCGACCACCAGGCAGGGCCGGGATTCCCCGGCACGGACGCGCGTCCCGTCGTACTCCCCCCGGCGGGCTCGGGGCCCGTCGAGGACCTGTCGCTGTTCTGACGCGGCGGCCCTCCCGGGGTCTGGTTCGGGGCTTTCTCCCGGACTAGATTTTCAGGATGATCCGCCGCCCGCACGAGAACGTGGCGACCGTCCTGGTCGACCCGCGGGCGCTGGCCGACCTCGAACTCGAGCTGATGGCCCTCGACCTGCGGCTCTGGCCCGTCAGCACCGCTCCGAACTGCCTCGACGGGCCGCGAACCGCGTTCCAGATACGCCGCCGACTCCTGCAGCGCCACCAGGGCGCCTGGGACGTCGCCGCCGACTGGGTACCGGTCTGGATCTCCTTCGGCGACTCGTGGCGCCACGGCGACGACCCGCTCCCCTGGGCGGCCCACCGCGCCCTCTGGGACGCCCTCGACGCCCGCGCCGACCACGTCCGCTTTCAACGCCGACTCGGCGGCGTACGCCCGCTCGCTGTTCCGGCTGAGTAGGGCGGCTCCCCTGCGATGAGACGCGTGCAGGATTCACTAGATCTCTAGTGAAACCTGCACTTCCTGAGTGTTGCATCGCTCAGGAAGTGCGGGAACCACTAGAGATCTAGTGAAACCTGCAGCGGCCGCCCAACCCGCCGGTGCTCCCCTGCCCCACGTGGCAATCTCGCGCTGACCGGGCCCGGTCCGATGCTCAGGTCTCCAGGCATCTGCGCGGCAGCAGGAACCAGCGCAGCTGCTCGAAATGAGCCGAGACCAGACCGGTCACGTCAAGGTCGGTCGGCGGTGCCGCCTCGCTGAGCAGGCGACGCGCCTGGGCCAGATAGTCGACCAGCGCGGACTCCGGGGCCGTGTCATGTCGTCGCGGGTAGGTCATCCGCCCGTCCACGTAGTGCACCTGGCCCAAGCGCAACGGCGGCTCGACCGGGCCTCGGCGGTGCCGCCACAGCCCCCGCGCCTGATCGAACCGGTAGTCGCCGATCAGCCTCCAGCCGTCCTGAGCCACCAGACGCACGGCCTGCACCAGGTAGTCGAACGTTGCCTCGGACAGGAAGTAGGTGAAGTTGATCCGCACCCAACCCGGCTTGATCCCCTCGCACCCATGCGTGATCTCGGACTCGAAGGCATGTGATCGCTCGACATCGATGCCGAGGAGCCGGTGTCCGTAGGGCCCGGCGCAGGAGCAGCCTCCGCGCGCCTGGATCCCGAACAGGTCGTTGAGCAGCGCCACAACGTAGTTGTGGTGCAGGTACTGCCCGCCCGGTGCGTGCACCACGAACGAGACGATGGAGAGTCGCTCGGCCTCGGGACTACCGAGGACCTCGAGGTTCGGCTCATCGGTCCAGGCGCACAGCGCGCGGCGGAGGAAGTCATCCTCACGCTCCTTGATGACCTTCACGCCGACTGCCTCCTTCAGTCCGACCACGAGTCCCGCGCGGATGGATTCCACGATGGCTGGAGTACCTCCCTCCTCGCGTTGGATCGGATCGTCGAGGTAGTCGTGCTCGGCCGGGTTCACGTACGCCACGGTGCCCCCGCCGGGAACGTCCGGCACCCGGTTCGTCAGCAGTGAGCGTCGTACGACGAGGACACCGGGGGTGCTGGGGCCACCGACGAACTTGTGCGGGGAGAAGAAGATCGCGTCCTTGTAGTCGAGGCCATCCTCCGCGTAACCGGCACCGTACATGCGCATCTCGACGTACGGCGCCGCGGCGGCGTAGTCCCAGAACGACAACGCGCCGTGCCGGTGCAGCAGTCGGCTGATCCCCGCGGTGTCGGTGAGGATCCCGGTGACGTTGCTGGCCGCCGAGAACGAACCGATCAGGAGCGCGCGATCCGCGTACTCGACGAGGCGCTGCTCGAGCACACGCGCATCGATGTGTCCCTCGCCGTCCTCGGGAATGGGCACGACGTCGGCGATCGACTCCCGCCACGGCAGCTCATTGGAATGGTGCTCGTAGGGCCCGATGAACACGACGGGCCGTTCGTGGGCCGGGATGTGTGCGCTGAGATGGTGGCGGTCCTCCAGCGCCGAGGGCAGCCTGAGCCCGAGGACGCCGACCAGCTTGTCGATGGCCCCGGTGGTGCCGGATCCGGCGAAGATCACCGCAATGTCGTCATCACCGCCGACCGCGTCGTGAATCACGCTCCGGGCGTCCTCCCGCAGCCGACTGGTCTGGAGCCCGGTGCCGCTCGACTCGGTGTGGGTGTTCGCATAACGCGGCAGCACCTCCTCCCGGATGAAGTCCTCGATGAAGGTCAAGGCTCTGCCGGAGGCGGTGTAGTCGGCGTAGGTCACGCGTCGGGACCCGAAAGGTCCGGCCATGACCTCGTCGTCCCCGATGAGGGACTCACGAAGGGTGTCCAGCAGTTCCTCGCCCATTCCGCGAGGATAAGCGGGCTCAGCGAGCCTCGAGCAACTCCTGGAGGTACTCGATCTCCGCGGTCTGCGCCTCGGCCATCCCCTGCGCCAACCGTCGCACCTGCGGCGTCTCCGCCTCCTCGGCCGCGACCTCGGCCATCGACACCCCACCCTGGTGGTGCGGGATCATCAACTCCAGGTAGAGCTTCTCCGCCTCCACGCCGGTCAAGGTCGCCAGGCGCTCCATGTCGGCGTCGCTGGCCATGCCGGGCATGCTCTGCGCTCCCTGCATGTGGGACATGTCGTGGTCCTCCCCCATGCTGTCGGCCGGCATCCAGGCCATCGGCGGCTCGGTGGTGCGCTGGTCGAGGCCCCAGAGGTCGAGCCAGGCGTACATCTGGCCGATCTGCTGCTGCTGCGTGGTCAGGATGTCGAAGGCCAGGGTGCGGACCTCGGGGTCGTCGGTGGCGTCACGGACCAGGATCGACATCTCGACGGCCTGCGCGTGGTGCGCCTGCATGTCGCGGGCGAACCCGGCGTCCACGGAGTCGGTCGCCGGAGTTGCCGCTGTCGCGTCGTCGCCGCCCAGCGAGCTCCCGACGAAGAGGCCGACCGCAAGGGCGACGGCGATCGCCACGATCGCCGCCCCCAGGGCCAGAGGGCCCCGCTTCCGCTGCGTGTCGAGCGACTCCGCCACGGTCACATCCCTCCCGCGCCACCGGTGCAGGCCGCGCCGGGCTCAGGGGTCTGCGGGCCCTGCTGGTACTTGGCCACGAAGGTCTCCACCCGCGGGTCGTCGGCGCTGTCGACGGCGAGCTGGACACCCCAGGCGGTGAGCACGATCGGGCTCTCGATCCCCTCGACCGGGCTCAGCAGCACGTAGCTGTTGCTGTCGGCGACCTCGACCAGGGTGTCGAGCTCGGACTGCTCCAGGTCGGGCTGATGAGCGATCCACACGGCGCCGTGCTCCAAGGAGTGCACCGCCTGCTCGGTCACGACGGGCCCGTCGTAGACCCCGCAGTTGGTCCACACCGGGTTGTGGTCGCCGCCGACCGGCGGGTTCTGCGGGTAGGAGACGGCGGTGTCGACGTGGTTGCGCGACAGGTCGTCATACTCCTCGACGCCGTCGATGGGCTTCTCCGCTGCGGCGGCGATCTCGTCCTTCTCCTGCTGAGACTGGATCAGGGCGAAGGCGGATCCGCCGACGATGAGGATGCCGATGAGGGCCGCACCTCCCACGATCAGCAGCCCGCTGCGCGACTCGGCCTTCTTCTGGGCCTTCTTGACCTCGGCGATCCGCGCCTTGCGGTCGTCCTTGCTTGCCATCTCGGGTGCTGCCTTTCCACGTGCGGTGCGGGCCAGGGTCAAGTATCGCGGACCGCACCCAGCCCCGCGGCACAGGCGCACGGCGTTGACACCGATCGCCCTCCCCCGCAAACTGACAGACCTTGTTGTCAGTAATCTCAGGAGTGCGATGTGACCCTCGGTGAAACCCCGCACTGCGTCGTCGTCGGCGGCGGGCTCGCCGGGCTCGCCTCCGCGGTGTGGCTGGTGGAGTCCGGCTGGCGGGTGACGTTGCTGGAGCGGCGCGGGGGTCTCGGAGGGCGGACCGTGGCCATGCCGGTGGCCGCGATGGACGACGTCCCGGACAACGGACAGCACGTGCCGGCCAGCGGCTACGAGCACCTGTTCCGCTATCTGGAGAGCGTGGGGACCCGGGAGCTGGTCACCTTCCCCGGCCACCTCACGGTGCGTCTGCCGGGCGGGGAGACCCGCCGGTCGTCCTTCTGGGGCCTCGACGGGCTGCGAGCCGGGACCGGCGACCTGCCGGGCGTACCCCTGCGCGACCGACCGCGCGTGGCGCTGGCCCAGACCCGCTTGCTCCGCGACGCGTTGCGCCCGCCTGCGGACCTCGACGCGATCACCGCCGACCAGTGGTTCGACCGGATCGGGATGCCCGCCTCGGCGCGGGCCGCGCTCTGGGACGGAATCGTCATCGGCCTCACCGGCGATAAGCCGACGATCTCCTCCGCAGCGGTGCCGGCAAGCCTGCTGCGCACCGGCGTACGCCAGGCACTGCGGCTGAGGACGCCGATCTCGATCGGCTACCCCACCGTCGACCTCGACACGCTCTTCGTGCGCGGAGCCGAGAAGGTCTTCGCCGACCACGGGGTCGACGTCCGCACCGGAACGGTGGCGACCCGCGGACAGAGCCCCGCTGGGTGGTGGGCTTTGAGGTGATCCTCGGTGCCTACCGGTCGTCGCTCTCGATGGCGGCGACGGGGTCAGTATCACCGACGGTGTAGAGCTTGGCCATGGACGCCTCGGAGAGGTAGCGGCGCTCG
>JBGAJX010000029.1:0-61430 GCA_044224695.1 Marmoricola sp.
ACTGACACGACGAGCTGAGAGGAGAACACCGTCATGGAACTGACCACCGTCTGGTTCATCCTGATCACCGTCCTGTGGATCGGCTACCTCACCCTGGAGGGCTTCGACTTCGGCGTCGGCATGCTGCTGCCCGTGCTCGCCAAGAACGAGACCGAGCGCCGCGTCATGATCAACACCATCGGCCCGGTGTGGGACGCCAACGAGGTCTGGGTGCTCGTCGCCGGCGGCGCGACGTTCGCGGCCTTCCCGGAGTGGTACGCCACGTTGTTCAGCGGCTTCTACCTGCCGTTGCTCCTGATCCTGCTGGCCCTGATCGTGCGGGGCCTGGCCTTCGAGTACCGACAGAAGCGGGACGACGCCACCTGGCGCGCCCGCTGGGACCTCGCCATCATCGTGGGGTCGTTCGTCCCGGCCCTGCTGTGGGGCGTCGCCTTCGCCAACATCGTCGCCGGCGTGCCGATCGACGCCGACAAGGAGTACGTCGGCACGCTGTGGACCCTGCTGAACCCGCTCGGCCTTCTCGGCGGCCTCACCACCCTGCTGCTGTTCGCCACGCACGGCGCGATGTTCATCGCGCTGAAGACCGACGGCGACATCCGCCATCGTGCGCGCGCGCTGTCGGTCAAGCTGGGCCTGGCCGCTGCCGTGGTGGCCGTGGTGTTCCTCGCCTGGATGCAGGTGGAGACGGGCAACGTCGGTTCGGCGCTCCTCTTCGCCGGCGCCGCGCTCGCGCTCCTCGCCGGCATCGGCGCCGCCCAGCAGGCCAAGGAGGGCTGGGGATTCGTGGGCACCTTCGTGACCATCGCGCTCGCCGTCGCCGGTCTCTTCGTGGCGCTCTTCCCCGACGTCATGCCCACCACGCTGGAGGGCGGCGCGTCGCTGACCACGACCAACGCGGCGGCAACGGCCTACACGCTGACGATCATGACCTGGGTGGCGGCGATCTTCACGCCCGTCGTGCTGGGCTACCAGGCGTGGACCTACTGGGTGTTCCGCAAGCGGATCGCCGTGCACCACATCCCGGTGCCGGCCCCGCAGGAGCCCGTGGCCTGATGCGTCCCCTCGACCCGCGGGTGCTGCCCCACCTGACTCCGGCCCGGGCCTCCCTGGCCGGCGTGGTGGCCTGCGGGCTGGCGTCCGGCCTGCTGTTGCTGGCACAGGCGTTCGCCTTGGCCGGTCTCGTCGTCGGACTGATCGGCGGAGCCTCCTCGACGGCCGCCGACCCGTGGGACTCGGCACGTACGGCCGCGGTGGCACTGGCCGTGGTGACGGCGCTCCGCGCGCTGGTCTCCTGGTGCGGGGATGTGCTCTCGGCTCGAGCCGCGGTCCAGGTGACCACGCGGCTGCGGCGGCGGCTGCTCGCAGCCGTCCTGGATGCGGGACCACTGGGAGGGTCTCGCGCCCAACTGGGGGAGGTGGCGCTGCTCAGCACCCGCGGGATGGTGGCTCTCGAGCCCTACCTGACGCGCTACCTCCCCACGCTGGTCACCGCCGCGACCCTGCCGGTGCTCACCGTGCTGGCCATCGCTAGCCAGGACTGGCTCAGCGCCCTGGTGGTGGTGCTGACGCTGCCCCTGGTGCCGGTCTTCGCGATCCTGATCGGCCTGTCCACCCAGGAGAAGGCCGACCGCCAGTGGAAGGTGCTCGCGCAACTGTCCGGCCATTTCGTCGACGTGGTCCGGGGGCTGCCCACCCTGGTGGCCTACCGCCGCGCAGGGCACCAGGTGGACACCATCCGCCAGATCACCCACCGCTACCGCGAGGCGACGGCGGAGACGTTGAAGCTCGGCTTCCTCTCCTCGGCCGCGCTGGAACTGATCGCCACGCTGTCGGTGGCACTGGTCGCGGTCACGGTCGGCCTGCGGCTCGCGTCCGGGTCGCTGGAGTTCGGCACGGCGCTGGTGGTGCTGCTGATGGCCCCCGAGGCGTACTGGCCGCTGCGTCGCGTCGGCGCGGAGTTCCACGCCGCCGCCGAGGGCACCGCCACCTTCGAGGAGGTGGGTCGCGTACTGGATCGGGTCCCCGCAGCGGTGGAGCGTGCGGCTCCGGCCATCCCCTCGGGTGCGTCCCGGGCGATCCGCCTCGACGCGGTGACCGTCGGCTATCCCGGTCGAGACCGCGCCGTGCTGCATGACCTGTCCCTCTCGCTGCCCGCCCGGGGCGTGACCGCGATCGCGGGTCCGAGCGGGTGCGGCAAGTCGACGGTGCTGGCGGTGCTGGCCGGCGACCTGCGTCCCCGCGCCGGGTCGCTCCGCGTCGGCGGTGTGCCGCTGGATCCCGACATGCACACGGACTGGCAGCGCCAGGTCTCCTGGGTGCCTCAGCGACCCTGGATCGCCGCCGCCACGGTCGCGGAGAACGTCCGCCTGGCCAGGCCCGAGGCGAGCGACGCCGCGATCTGGGCGGCGCTGGAACGCGTCGACCTCGCGGAGACCGTGCGTGGGCTCCCTCAGGGGCTCCAGACTCGGCTCGGTGAGGACGGTACGGGAGCCGACGGCACCGGCCTCTCGGCCGGGCAACGTGCCCGTCTGGCGTTGGCCCGCGCGGTGCTCGCCGAGCGGCCGCTGGTCCTGCTCGACGAGCCCACCGCCCATCTCGACAGGCGCACCGAGGAGGTCATCCTCGAGACCCTGACCTGGCTGGGCGAACGGTCCTGCGTGGTGGTCGTCGCCCACCGCGACGCCGTGCTGGCTCTGGCCGACCAGACCGTGACGCTCACCGCCCCCGCGCCGGAGGAGTCGCGCGCCGTCGTCCGGCAGCGGGTGATCCGGGTGGAGGAGGACGTCCCGCAGTCGGCGGCCGGCCCCACGCCGTCGTCCCCCCCTCCCGCCGATACCTCGGCGAGCGAGCCCGCCGAGGGGCGTGTCCGTTCCCGTCTGGTGCTGGGGATGGCGCTCGGGGCGATGTCGGCCGGCGCCGGCGTCGCGTTGACCGCGACCGCGGGTTGGTTGATCGCGCGCGCCGCCGAGCAGCCTCCGGTGCTCTACCTGATGGTCGCGATCGTCGCGGTGCGTACGTTCGGTCTGGCCCGCCCCGTCCTCCGGTACGCCGAGCGCCTGGTCTCCCACGACACCGCGCTGCGCATGCTTGCCGACCGTCGCGCGGACGTCTTCGCGGCGCTGGTCCCCCTCACTCCGGGCCGGTTGACCCGGCGTCGAGGCGACCTGCTCAGCGCAGTGGTCGACGACGTCGACTCACTGCTGGACCATCGCCTGCGGGTGCAGCAGCCCGTCGCCACCGCTGTTCTTGTCACGGTGACCGCCGGACTCTTCGCCGCCACGCAGCACGCAGCCGTGGCGGTCGTGGTGCTCACGGGGGCAGGCAGCGGTGGAATCCTCGCGTGGGTTCTGGCGCACCGCGGGGTCGCCTCGGCAGAACGCCGCCACGTGGAGGGTCGGGCTGCGCTCTCCTCAGCCGTCGTACAGACGCTGCACGGTGCCGGCGACCTGCCGAAGTGGCAGGCCACCGGGCTGGCCCTGGACACCGTGGATCGCGCCGCGTCCGAGGTCGGCGCCGCCGTACGCCGCTCCGCTCGCGCGGTGGCTGCCGGCAAGGCGGCCGTGCTGCTGACCGCCGGCGCCGCCATCATCGGCGTCGCCCTGGTCGGCGGTCAGGCTGCCGCCGACGGCAACCTCTCGGGCCCGATGCTGGCGCTGCTGCTCCTGCTGCCGCTGGCGCTGGCCGAGGTGTGGCTCCCGGTCGCCGATGCCGGTGCGCTGGCGGTGCGGACCGCAGCCGCCGACGAGCGCCTGGCCTCGCTGACGCACCTGACGCCGTTGGTCACCGACCCCCTGCTTCCTCGCACACCTGACCTGCACCGACCCGAGGTGGCGACCGACGACCTCGCGGCCGGGTGGGGCGAGGCCCCCCCGTTCCGTGGCCTCGACCTCCGCCTGGCGCCAGGTGCCCGAGTGGGCGTGGTCGGACCGTCCGGCTGCGGCAAGTCCACCCTCGCGGCCGCGCTGCTGCGCTTCCTCGATCCCTTGGAGGGACGGGTCGCGCTGGCCGGCACCGATCTGCGGGACCTGCGCCTGGACGACGTACGCCGCACCGTCGGTCTCGTCGACGACGATCCGTATGTGTTCGGCTCCACCGTGCGGGAGAACCTACGTCTGGCCCGGCCCGATGCGGACGACGCGACGTTGCTCCGGGTGCTGGAACGCACGTCCTTGCTGCCGTGGGTCGAAGCCCTGCCCGCGGGGCTCGACGAGCGTCTCGGTGACGGTGGGTCTGCGGTCTCGGGCGGCGAACGCGCCCGTCTGGGGCTGGCGCGGGCCTTGCTCGCCGACACCCCCGTGCTCGTCCTCGACGAACCGACCGCCCATCTCGACACCGCGACCGCGCGCTCGGTCACGCAGGATCTCCTGGCCGACGCGACCCGCTCGGTCGTGTGGATCACCCACACCACCGTGGGTCTGGACCTCATGGACCAGGTCGTCGACCTCGGCGAGGTCACCCGCCGAAGCGCAGCTCAGCCCACGTCCCTGCGCCGGTAGCCGGCCAGCCCCGCGGCGAGCAGCGCCACGGCCACGGCGGTGAGACCAATCATCGACGAGGCTGTCAACGACTCGGCCGGCACGCCGGGGACGTGGGAGAACGGTGAGATCTGGACCATCCACTCCGGCGGATCGAGCAGACCGCCCAGCCACCCGATCACCGTGGCGTAGGCGACGACCAGCCAGCCCACCCAGGTCGCCTTCGGGAGCCAGCCGTCGACGAGTACGACGATCCCCAGCACCACCAGCACCGGCGGTAGGAACGCGTAAGCCGAGAGGCCCGCCCGGAGGCCGGCCTCGACGTCGTCGACGATCCGGGCGTGTGTCGCGCCCATCGCCAGCGCCACCGCGGTGAAGAGCGCCAGCACACCGACGACGGTGACCAGCAGTCCGGACGCCTTGTCGCGCAGTCGTCCGACGGGGCCGGCCAGCACGAGTTCCCGTCTCCCGGACTCCTCCTCGGCCTGGTCGTGGGTGAACGACCAGACCGCGAAGCCCGCGGCCGCCACCCCGAAGAGCACCAACATCGTGGCCAGGTAGGACTCCACCACGTCTCCACCGGTCGCCGCGAGGTAGTCGGCGAGCATCGGGTTGTCCCGCAGCATGTCCTGGATCGAGGAGCCCAGGGAGGCCGTGAGCGCGGCCAACAGCGCGAACCCGATGGCCCAGGCCAGCACGGCTCCCCGTTGCAGCCGCCAGGACAGTCCGGCGGGGCCTCCCAACAGGGTGCCGGCACGGATCGCTCCGGGGCGCGCCGGGATCAGCCCGGCACCGAAGTCACGGCGATCGGCGAACAGCACGGCCAGCGCGGTGAGGAGGAGCGTGAACAGCAGGGGGACCACCAGCGGCCACGCCCGGTTCTCCGTGGGCACGTGCACGGCCTGCACCCAGCCGATCGGCGAGAGCCAGACCAGCCAGTCCTCCCGGACGTCGCCCGCGGCCCGCAGCACATAGCCGGTCGCGAAGAAGGCCAACCCGGCCCCCGAGACGGTCCGCGCGTGCACGAAGACCTGGCTGAACACCAGAGCGGCTGCGCCGTAGGCCATCCCGAGGAGCGCCATCCCCAGTCCCAGCAGGACTGCCGACGCTGCGCTCAAGGCACCGACCATGAGGATCACCGTGACAAGAAGTCCCACGGCCAGGCTCGCCCCGGAGGCGACGATCAACGCCGCGGCACCACTGGCGTGACGCCCGGCCCCGGTCGCCCGGAGTACCTCGGTGCGGCCGGTCTCCTCTTCGGCGCGAGCCAGTCTGCTGACGGTGAGGATCGACATCAAGGAGACCCCGAGGATCAAGGTGAGCGAGACCTCGTAGATGACGATGCCGGCCAGGGTGTCGAGCCCCAGCGGTGGGCCCGCCATGGCCACGGTTGCCGGCGAGGAGCCGACCAGGGCTGCATAGCCGTCGATCTGCGCCTGGGTCTTGTAGAGACCGGGCACGGCCCCGGCCGAGAGCCCCACGGTGATCGCGATCCCGAACACCCACAGCGGCAGACGCACCCGGTCGCGGCGCAGGGCGAGCCGGACCAGGTGCCCGGTACCCGCGAACCCATGGCCACGGTCCGCTTGTCGCGTGGCCGACCGCTCCAGCGTGGCGCTCACGGCGCACCGTCCGGAGTGTCCTGCAGATGCGGCACCTCGTCGTACTCCCGCAGGAAGAGTTCCTCCAGCGTGGGCGGGTGGGCCACCAGACCGGTCACGCCGAGTTCGGCCAGGCGCGCCAGCGTCGGCGCCAACGCGGCCGACTCCACCTGGCAGCGCACCTCGCCCTCGCGGACGACGAGGCCCGAGACACCAGGCAGATCGAGACGTACGGCGACGTCGTCGGGAAGGCGCGCCACCACGGTGGTGAGGCCCCGCGTCCGCAGCTCCTCCAACGTCCCCGAACTGACGTTGCGGCCCTCGCGGATGATGCTTACGCGGTCGCAGAGCGCTTCGACCTCGCCGAGGATGTGGCTGGAGAGCAGCACCGTGCGTCCCCGGCCGACCTCCTCCCGGACGAGTTGCTGGAACTCGGCCTCCATCAGCGGGTCGAGGCCGCTGGTCGGTTCGTCGAGCAGCAGCAGTTCGACGTCGGCGCACAGGGCGGCCACCAGAGCGACCTTCTGCCGGTTGCCCTTGCTGTAGTTGCGGCACTTCTTGCCGGGGTCGAGCTCGAAACGCTGCAGCAGGTCCGCTCGTCGGCATTCGTCGATGCCGCCGCGCATGCGGGCGAGCAGGTCGATGACCTCACCACCGGTGAGGTTCGGCCACAGGGAGACCTCCCCCGGGACGTACGCCAGCCTCCGGTGCAGCGAGACCGCCTCGGTCCACGGGTCCCCACTGAGCAGCCTGACGGTGCCGGCGTCGGCACGCAGCAGCCCCAGGAGCACGCGGATCGTCGTCGACTTCCCGGACCCGTTCGGCCCCAGGAACCCGTGCACCTCCCCCGGCGCCACCTCGAGGTCCAGCCCGTCGAGCGCCGCGACACCGCCGAAGCGCTTCACCAGTCCCTCAAGGGCGATCACCGGCTCCATAGTCCAGTCCTATCGCACTGGGGGCGGGGTGTGCCCTGCAGGTTTCACTAGATCTCTAGTGGTTCCTGCACTTCCTGAGCGAAGTAACACTCAGGAAGTGCTGGTTTCACTAGGGACCTAGTGAAACCAGCACCCCCCTCACGCAGGCTGGGACGTACGCCCAGCCTCCAACGGGCCGAAGTGGGCCTGGGACTCCAGGAGGCCGTCGTCGCTGGGGGCCTCGCCGCGGCCGAACACCTTGTCGTACTGCTTGGCGCGCATGTCGAGGTGGGCGTCGGCGGGGTTGTCGACGCCGTACTTGCGCTGGGCCTCCCGCGGGCTCAGGACCACCGGGTTCAGCGGCTCGAGGCCGAGCACGAGTGGGGCGACGATCGGGACGGTCGAGGGCGAGATGAAGCCGGCCGCGGCGACGTACAGCTGCGGCGAACGGTGCATCGCAGCGACGACGCCCTTCATCACCACGCGTACGGCGGCCGCGGTGACCCGCGATTGCCGCAGACCGAACATCTTCTGGATGTACGCCGGGTAGGTCGACACCGTGGCGGCGCCGACGAGGCGGGCGAACGGCAGCATCACCACGTCGGCCCCCTTCGGTCGGTCCGGTGGGAAGGCGACCTCGGTGTGCAGGATGAAGTCGGTCATCGACTGGGCGGCCTCGGAGGCCGCCAGCCGGGGACGCCAGTCCTCGAAGTAGGCACGAACGGCGTCGCGGCTGCGCGGCACGGTGTCCGGGTCGATGGTCTGGAGCTCGGCGGCACGCGCGCACTCCTCCCAGTACTGCGCCTCCTCCTCCGGCGTCAGACGCCCGGGGCCGAACTTCTCGTAGCAGTAGAGGATCGAGTGCCAGGCGGTCATGTGGATCCACAGTTGGCTGTCGGGTCGGTTCGCGTCGTACGTGCCGCCGGTGACGGGGTCGTGCCCGATCGCCTTGGAGTGCACCTTGACCAGCACGTCGGAGGCGCGCACAGCCGGCTCGGTCGGCCCGAAGGCGACCAGCGCGAAGTAGCGCAGCGTCCGGTCGTACCGGGTGTGGGGCCGGTAGCGGACCCCGCCCGACTTCTCCACGGCGGCGATCAGGTTCGGGTCGAGCTGCTCGATGGTGACCGAGCGCTGGAAGCCCACCATGAACGAGGTCGGGTGCAGCCAGACCTTCCAGGTCACCGAGTCGGGGCCGAAGAAGCCGTAGTCGGCGTGGGGCTCGGTCTCCTTGCGCAGAGCGCGAAGGCTCTTGGGGGTGGACGACACGGCACGGTCCTCTCTCCATTGCTACACGACTGTAGGTTCGGCGAAATTTACACGAGTGTCATATCGTGGGGAAGTGACGCCGCCCACATCCGATCCGCCCGTTCGCCAGCGTCGCTACGCCCCCCGACTGCCCATGGACCAGCGGCGAGAGCACCTGCTCGACGCTGCCCTGGCGGTGCTCGCCCGCGACGGGTACGGGCAGGTGACGGTCGACGCCATCGCCCGGGAGGCGGGCGTCACTCGGCCCGTGGTGTACGCCGCCTTCGACGGCCTCGAACCGCTGCTGCACGCCTTGCTGGACCGCACCCAGAAGCGGGCCTTCGAGTCAGCGCTGACGCTGCTCCCCCAGGACGGCGCACCGCACGACATCGACGCCTGGCTGTTGGAGGCCACCGCCGGGCTGATCGACCTGGTGAGGACAGAGCCCGAGGTGTGGCGGCCGATCCTCGGGCTGACCCGCAACCCCCCGACCGTGGTGCGCGAGCGGATCGAGGCGACCGAGCAGCTGATCCGTTCCTTCATCGCCGACGCCCTGCGTTCCGGGCTGGACCAACGCGGCGGCCCCGATCTCGACATCGAGGTGACCGCGCATCTCGTCCTGGTCACCGCGGAGCACTTCGGCCGCCTGGTGCTGGAAGAACCTGAGCGTTACAGCAAGGAGAGATTGGTGGCAGCGCTGGGCATGCTGCTCTCGGCCGCCTCCCCGCCGCCGCGCCGCGCCTCGCGCCGGAAGGCCTCTCGCGCCTGAGCGACCAGGCGCGCCCGGAGCGGGAGCCGCCCGAAGGTCTGCTCGACGGCTGCTCCGACGCGACGCAGCCGTCGCGCGTCCTCGTCGGTCCACGCGATGTCCGCACGGGCACGCAGGGACTGCGGCAGGCTCCCGCGCGTGATCCACATGAGCAGGTCGAACTGTGCGTCCGAGGCCGGACCCCAGAGCGCCTGCGGGACGAAGGGGAACGGCGAGGGCCCGAAGATCCCCTTGGCGGTGCGGGTGGTCTGGGTGACCCACCCGTTGATCTCCAGGACGTCGTCGACGACGTGGCGCCAGTAGTCCTCGAACTCCGCGTAGTTGGCCGGGACCGGCTTCATCGACAGTCCGTAGAGCGAGTACCACTGCACCGACTCCTGGAAGAGCCACTCCTTCTGCCCCGCGTCCAGCGGGGTGCCCAGGTGCTCCATCGCCGCGATCTGCTGCTCGAAGAACGTCGCGTGCGGCCAGTAGAAGACCTCTGGACTCAGCGCGTGATAGGCCGACCCGTCGCGCAGCGTCCCCGACAGCGGCTTGTGGTAGTCGCGCACCTTCGCGCCGGTCGCGGCCGGGTCGGCGTCGTAGACGACTCCGCGGATCTGCGGCAGGGACCGCAGGATTCGCTTCATCGGCCCTTGGAAGTAGGACGAGTCGTGGTCGCGCAACGCCCGGTTGATCGCCGGATGCAGGGTCTGCAACAGCCCGGAACGCATCCCGAGGTACATCCAGCGGTAGTCCCCCACGAGCCGCCACGTCATCGACTCCGGCCCCAGCGGTTCGCCGAGTCGAGGGGTGTACGTCGCCACGTGAACTCCTGCCTGTGAGAGATTTCGCCCCAAAATCTATCACCCCTACGCTGAGTTCCTCATGACTGCCGAACCCGACGAGACCACCCGCCGCATCCTCCGCGCCGCCCGGGTGTGTTTCGCCGCCACCGGAGCCCGGCGTACGACGATGAACCAGATCGCAGCCGAGGCAGGACTCGGCGTGGCGACGGTCTACCGCAGGTTCCCCCAGAAGGGCGCCCTGGTCCGCGCCGCGGTGACCACCGAGGCCCAGTCGCTGATCGCGGAGGTGGCGGCAGCCGTCGAGGGACTGGACACGCTCGAGGACCAGGCCGTGGAAGGGTTCCTGGCCTTCACCCGCGGCCTGGCGGCACGTCATCTCCTCCGCGGCGTCGCGGCGGGCGACCCTGACGTCGCCCACTTCCTGACCGGCCAGCAGGGTCTGGGAACCGTGGTCGGGCTGGCCCGCGAGCACTTGAGCCACGTGTTGGCGCACGCACAGAGCCAGGGCGACCTGCCACCGTTCGACCCGGCGATCGTGGCGGACCTCTACGCCCGCATCGCGGCTTCCCTGGTGCTCGCACCCGACGGGCCGATCCCGTTGAAGGACGAGGCCGCGACCCGCGGTTTCGCCCGCACCTACCTGCTCCCGCTCCTGAACGCCGACCCCCGGCCCGAGTAGAGGCAGGTCTTCGCCGGGTGGGCCAGGTCATATGCCTCCCTTCATTACTTGCAAACTTCTTCATGTATTGTTTTTCTCAAGTCGACCACGAGGAAGCCCATGCCCGTCCCGCTCTACCAAGCCAAAGCCGAGTTCTTCCGCACCCTGGGGCACCCGGCCCGGATTCGCATCCTCGAGTTGCTCTCCGAGCGGGATCACGCCGTCCACGAACTACTGGGAGAGATCGCGGTCGAGCCCAGCAGCCTCTCCCAGCAACTCGCCGTCCTGCGGCGCGCCTCGCTGGTGGTCTCACGGCGCGAGGCGGGCGAGGTCGTCTACTCACTGAGCGCACCGGAGGTCCGCGACCTCCTGCTGGCCGCGCGCCGGATCCTCACCGACCTGGTCCACCTCGAGGTCGAGGCGGCGCCGAGGGGCGGTCGGCGATGACCGTCCCTGTCCGCGCGGCCCTCGCCCGCGCGGCGGCGCTGGCTCCGCGCACCTCCGACTGGAAACGCGCTCACGTCGGTCGCGACCTGTCCGCCGGCGTGATGGTCGGCCTGGTGGCACTCCCCCTCGCCCTCGGTTTCGGAGTCAGCTCCGGGCTCGGCGCGGAGGCGGGCCTGATCACTGCCGTCGTGGCCGGGGCCGTGGCCGCGGTCTTCGGGGGCAGCCGGGTCCAGGTCAGCGGCCCGACGGGCGCGATGACGGTGGTCCTCGTCCCCATCGTCGCCACCCACGGCCCCGACGGCGTGCTCGTCGTCGGGCTGCTGGCCGGACTCATCCTGATCGGGCTGGCGGTCTCGGGGGCGGGGAGGTTCATCCGCTACGTGCCGGTCACCGTCGTCGAGGGCTTCACCGCCGGAATCGCGGCGATCATCGCGCTCCAGCAGATCCCCGCGGCGCTGGGGGTGGAGGTCGATGCCGAACGTGTCCTGACGCAGGCCGCCACCGCCGTCCGGACCTGGTCGGCCGACCCCGACCTCGCCCCAGCCGCGATCACGGTCGCCGTGGTCGTCGGCATGCTGCTGGCCGGACGCGTCCTTCCCCGGTGGCCGGGCGCGCTCCTCGTCGCGGTCGTCGCGACCGCCGCGACCGCCGCGTTCGATCTCCAGGTCGCGACCATCGGCGCACTGCCGTCCCACCTGCCTGCGCCGTCCCTCCCCAACATCGCGTGGGCCGACCTCGATGCCCTCCTCCTCCCGGCCATCGCCGTCGCCGCACTCGCCGCGCTGGAGAGCCTGCTCTCGGCCACCGTCGCGGACGCGATGACCGTGGGCGAGCAGCACGACCCCGATCGCGAACTCCTCGGCCAGGGTCTGGCCAACTTGGCCTCGCCGCTCTTCGGCGGTCTCCCGGCGACGGCGGCGATCGCGAGGACCGCGGTCAACGTGCGCGCCGGTGCCACCTCACGACTGGCTGCCCTGATCCATGCGTTGGTGCTGCTCGCCATCGTCTACCTCGCCTCGACCTGGGTGGCCAGCATTCCGCTGGCGGCCCTGGCGGGTGTGCTGATCGCCACCTCGATCCGGATGGTGCGTCTCTCCAGCTTGCTGGCGCTCTCCCGGTCCACCCGCGGCGACGCGGCCGTTCTGGTGATCACCACGGTCGCCACCATCGCGCTCGACCTGGTCACCGCCGTCCTCATCGGCCTGGTGGTCGCCGGGTTCTTCGCACTGCAGCAGGCCGCGCGCTCGGCCCGGCTCGACCAGATCCCGCTCGATGTCGGCGACCACGGCGCGGAGGAGCGGGAACTGCTCTCCCAGCACATCGTGGCCTACCGGATCGACGGCCCCATCTTCTTCGCCGCTGCCCACGACTTCCTCCTCGAGCTCGCCTCGGTCAGCGACGTCCGCGTCGTCGTCCTGCGTATGTCGCGGGTCAGCGCCATCGACGCGACCGGTGCCCACGTCCTGGCCGACATCGTGCGGAGCCTCGAGCGGCGCGGCATCACGGTGCTGCTGTCCGGCGTACGTCCCGAGCACGAGAACGTCCTGCGCCGGATGGGGGTCCACGACGGCCTGGCCCACGAGGCCCACCTCTTCGCCACCACCCCGGAGGCGATCGCGCACGCACGGGTCCACGTGCAACGCGTCGAGCACTCCGCCGGCGCCGCCACGACGGCGTGAGGCCGGCGACACCGAGGGTTCACGGGCCGCCGAGCAGGCGGACCCCCGGCACCAGCACCAGGTCACGGATCTCCTGCACCGCGGCACGTAGCTGCGGCAGGAGGACCTCGGGCGTGCTCGGGTCGCGCAGTGCCGCGCGGGCGTCGAGCACCGCGGCGCCACCGGGCTCGTAGGGGTTGACGATGAACAGCGCCCGGCTCCCGGGCCGGACCGCACGGAACGACCCGTCGGGCCGCTCGACGAAGGTGATCTCGGCGGCCTGACCACGGTAGGTCGACGGCCGGTCCGTCGACTGCTGGGCGATGAAGTTGCCCAGGCCGTAGGCCACCCACGTCCCGTTGACCTTCGCCCAGGGCTGGACGACGTGCGCGTGATGTCCGTAGACGAAGTCGATGTCGGGGCTGGCCGTGAGCGCGTCGACCACCTCGCGCTGCTGCTCGTTGGGCTCGTGGTCGTACTCGGTGCCCGCATGCAGCGCCACCATGACCACCTCGGCACCGGCCTCACGCAGCTCGCGGGCCTGACGCCGCAGCGTAGGCACGTCGATCAGGTTCACCGACCAGTCGTGCTCGACGTACATCCCGTTGGTGCTGTAGGTGGCGGAGAGCAGGCCGATCCGGACCCCAGCCGCCTCGAGGATCAGGGGGCGCCGTGACGCGGCCCGCGTGACGGCGGTGCCGGTGTGGGCGATCCCGGCCCGGTCGAGGGCCTTGGCGGTGCGCACCAATCCCGTGAACCCCTGATCGACGGCATGGTTGGACGCCGTGGTGCACGCGTCGAACCCGGCGGCTTCGAGCCCGTCGATCACCTGCGGCGGCGCGGCGAACAACGGGTACTGCTCATACGGACCGTCGGGCTCCGATACGGGCGTCTCCAGGTGGCAGATCGCCAGGTCCGCCCGCGACACCGCCGGCTTCACGCTGCGGAACATCGGGCGGAAGTAGGGCGCGTCAAGGCCGCGGGCAGCGCCCAGGGCCTGCGCGCTTTCCCAGACCCCGTTGTGGATCAGGACGTCGCCGGTCATCAGCACGGTGACCGAACGGCGCGCCGCCGGTGCCGACGGGGAGGGCTTCTCCGTCGGCCGCGTCGGCGGCCCGGCCGCGGGATCGACCGTCCCGAACGGCTCGGCCACGACCACGAGCGCGACGAGGGCGAGCACCAGCGCCGCCACCCACGTCGAGATCCTCACCGTTCCATGATCCCCCCCATAGAGGGGTTCATCCCAGCAGCCGCGCCAACTCCCATCCGGCGACGAAGGCCGTCATCCCCGCGAGCAGGCTCGCCCCGACGTTGAGGCCGGCGACCCGCCACGCCCCGTCCTCGATCAGCCGGAAGGTCTCGAAGCCGAACGTCGAGAAGGTCGTGAGCGCGCCGCAGAAGCCGGTCGCGACCAGGGCCGAGACCCAGGATGGCGCTCCGGCGTGCAGCACCGCCGACGCCGCGATCCCCAGCACCAGCGAGCCGGCGACGTTGACGACGAAGGTCCCCCACGGGAACAACCCGGTGTTGCGGGACTGGATGAGCAGGTCGGTCAGATAGCGCAGGGGCGCACCCACTGCGCCCCCGACCAGCACGAGCACCACGGTCATGAACGCACCTCACTCGATCTCCGGTTCGTGGGGTGGTGGCCCCGGATGAGTACGCCGTCCGCGCCCGACTCCCGCGGCGGCGCGGGTGAGTGCCACGGCTGCCGCCACGGCGACCAGCACACTCACCACGGTGCCGGCGAGATACGCGACCAGCAGCAGCGGAACTCCTTCCTGCGCCAGCGCGTGGGTGTCCAGCATGGCTGTCGAGAAGGTCGTGAAGCCGCCCAGCACGCCGACTCCCAGGAACGGCCGCAGGAAACGCGTCGCGGGCCGCACCTCGAGCACGACGATCATGAGGACGCCGAGGAGGAACGACCCGGCGACGTTCTCCACGAACGTGCTCCACGGGAACTCGCCGGGACGGTGCGGTAGCGCTTCACCCACGCCGTAGCGGGCCAGGCTGCCCAGCGCCCCACCGAGGGCGATGACTGCCAGGATGTCGGCGCGGTCGCGCACGGTCTCGACCAGCCCGGGGGGTGATGTCGGCTGCATACGGACTCCTACCTGTGAGGTAGGGACTGTCGGCGGATCCTCTCCGCGGTTGTCGGCGAGCCCCACCGCCATCGCTCCCAGACTAGCTCTGCCAGGGCCCCGCCCCGACCGCCGGCAAGCGCGTCGAGACGTCGACGAGACGCCGATCACGGACCTTCACCGCCCGTCCCGGGACTCCGGCCACGTGCGGCGGCGACGCGGCGGTGCAAGGGTCGAGACATGGAGGCCGTCACGGGTCGATTCGCTCACGCCGTGTTTCTGATCGCGATGCTGGGGTTGCTCGGCGGCGGGGTCGCATGGCTGCTGGACCTCGACACCGCGGCACGGGCCTGCTGGTTCGCCGGAGCCGTGGTCGGGCTGGTCACGGCGCTGATCACCACGGTGGACGCCGTACGACGCCGTCGCCCCACCGTGGACGTCATCGCGGTGCTGGCACTGGCCGGCGCGTTGGTCGTCGAGGAGTACTTCGCCGGCGCCGTCATCACCGTCATGCTCGCGAGCGGCCAACTGCTCGAGGCGCGGGCCGAGGCACGGGCGACCCGGGAGCTGCGCCTGCTGCTCGAACGTTCACCACGTCTGGCCCGCCGCCGCACCGGCGACCAGGTGACGGAGATCCCGGTGGACGAGGTGGTGCTCGGCGACCGCCTCCTCGTGCGGGCAGGCGAGGTCGTGCCCGTCGACGGACGACTCCTGTCGCCGGCGGTGGTCGACGAGTCCACGCTGACCGGCGAGCCGTTGCCGGTGGAGCGGGCGGTCGGCGAGACGGTCCGAAGCGGCTCGGTCAACGCCGGTGACCCGTTCGACCTCCTCGCCACGACCACCGCGGCCGACTCGACCTACGCCGGGCTGGTGCGCCTGGTCACCCAGGCGCAGGCGTCGTCGGCACCCTTCGTGCGCGTGGCGGATCGCCTGGCCCTGCTGTTCGTGCCGCTCACGCTGCTCCTCGCCGGACTCGCCTGGGCCCTGGCCGGCGATCCCGTGCGTGCAGTCGCGGTGCTCGTCGTCGCGACCCCGTGCCCACTGATCCTGGCGGCCCCGATCGCCTACACCTCCGGGCTGTCCCGGGCCACTCGGGTCGGGGTGGTGATCAAGGGCGGCGCCGCCCTCGAACGCCTCGGCTCGGCCCGCGTCATCCTCTTCGACAAGACCGGAACGCTCACGCACGGCAAGCCCCGGGTCGCCGGGATCGTGACCGCCGACGACGCGCCCGATCCCGACGAACTGCTCCGACTGGCGGCCTCCCTCGACCAACTGTCTCCGCACGTGCTGGCCTCGGCGATCGTGGCAGCAGCGACCTCGCGTGGGCTCGCGCTGGCCGTTCCCGAGCACGTCCGGGAGGAGCACGGCTACGGGTTGAGCGGCACCGTCGAGGGACGGACCGTGGCGCTGGGGAAGCGCTCGTGGATCGTGCCCGATCCGCCTCCGCCCTGGGCCGACTCCGTACGCCGCCGGGCCGGGTTGGACGGCTCACTCACCGTCTACGTCGCGGTCGACGGCCGACCGGCCGGTGCCTTCCTGCTCGAGGACGTGATCCGACCGGACGCACCCCGGATGGTGCACGGCCTGAGGGCCTGCGGGATCGAGCGGATCGTCCTGGTCAGCGGCGACCGTGCCGACACCGCGGAGATGGTGGGCAGGGTCGTCGGCGTGGACGAGGTGCGCTCGGAGTGCGACCCGGGCGACAAACTGCGGGTGATCGGCGAGGAACGCGAGGCCGGCCTGACGCTGATGGTTGGTGACGGTGTCAACGACGCGCCCGCGTTGGCGGCCGCCGATGTGGGAGTGGCCCTGGCCGCGCGGGGCGCGACGGCATCCTCCGAGGCGGCCGACGTGGTGCTGACCGTCGACAGGATCGACGCCTTGGCCGACGCGATCCTGATCGCCCAGCGCTCGCGCCGGATCGCCTTGCAGGCCGTCGGTGTGGGGATGGGGCTCTCGCTCGCCGCGATGGTGGCGGCTGCGGCCGGGCTCCTCCCACCGGCGGCAGGAGCGGTCCTGCAGGAGGTGATCGACCTCCTGGCGATCGGGCTGGCGCTGCGTGCCGTTCTCCCCGGTCCCTCGCACACGGTGGTGCTTCCGGCCCTCGATCTCGCCCGCACTCAGGAGCTCCAGGGACAGCACCGGGAGTCGCTCGCGCTGGTCGAGCAGATCCGCCAGGTGGCCGATCGGCTGATCGACGACCAGGCCGACCTCACCGACGTGGTCGCGCTGCATGACCGGCTCCGGACCGACCTACTCGCCCACGAACGGGCCGACCAGGCGGACCTGGTCCCCATCGTGAGCCGGGCGTTGGGCCGCGACGCGGCGTACACGCTCACCCGCACGCACGCGGAGATCGAGCACCAGGTGGCACGCCTGGGCAGGCTGCTCGCCTCGCTCCCGGCCGGCGACGTCCACCTCGACGACGTCGTCGAAGCGCGCCGCCTGCTGTACGGCTTGTACGGCGTGCTCCGGTTGCACAACGCCCAGGAGGACGAGCTGGCGTTCAGCTTGCTCCCGACCCAGTCGGCGGTGGGCAGCGCCGCGGATTCACAGATCCGCACCACTGTCCGGTAGTCTCGCGGCATAGGATCGTCCGTTCCACCCCGGTCCTCCGCGTGTCACAGAACCACCGCGTGTCGAGCCCTGACCCGCTCCACGCCGACGCTTCCGTCCTGGGTGGGACACCCCAGCAGTAAGCGATCCCATGTCCTACACCTCTTTCCGCGATGCCGGCGTGCCCGCATCGCTGGTCCGCGTCCTCGATGAGCGCGGCATCACCACCCCCAGCCCCATCCAGGCCGCGACCCTGCCCGACTCCCTGGCCGGGCGCGACGTCCTGGGCCGCGGCCGCACCGGCTCGGGCAAGACCTACGCCTTCCTGCTCCCCCTGGTCGCCCGGCTGGCCGAGTCGGGACGCCGCCCGTCGGCGAAGCGCCCGCGGGCGCTCATCCTGGCGCCGACGCGCGAGCTCGCCACCCAGATCGACGAGGCCCTCGCACCCCTGGCCAAGGCGTCACGTCTGCGCAGCCGCACCGTCTTCGGCGGGGTGGGCCAGCAACCGCAGGTCCGCGCCCTGGCCGACGGGGTCGACATCGTCATCGCCTGCCCCGGTCGGTTCGAGGACCTGATCAAGCAGGGTGCGTGCATCCTCGACCGGGTCGAGATCACCGTCCTGGACGAGGCCGACCACATGGCCGATCTCGGGTTCCTCCCGGCGGTGCGACGCATCCTCGACGCCACGCCCAAGGGTGCCCAGCGCATGCTCTTCTCCGCGACGTTGGATGCCGCGGTCGACGGTCTGGTGCGCCGCTTCATGACCGACCCGGTGACCCACGAGGCGGACTCGGCCACGTCTCCGGTCTCCACCATGGAGCACCACGTGCTGCACCTGGAGCGGGCGCACAAGGTCCCGGTCCTCGTCGACCTGGCCAGCGCTCCCGGACGCACGGTCATCTTCACCCGCACCAAGCACAGCGCAAAGGCGCTCGCGCGCCAGCTGAACAGCAACGGCGTGCCGACCGTGGAACTGCACGGCAACCTGGCGCAGAACGCGCGCACCCGCAACATGGACGCCTTCCACTCCGGACGCGCCACCACGCTGGTGGCCACCGACATCGCCGCGCGCGGGATCCACGTGGACGACGTCACGTTGGTGGTGCACGCCGACCCGCCCGCCGAGCACAAGGCCTACCTGCACCGCTCCGGTCGCACGGCCCGCGCCGGCTCCGCCGGCCTAGTGATCACGCTGATGACCAGCGAGCAGGTGCGCGACGTCCGCGCGCTCACCAAGGCCGCCGGCATCACCCCGACCACCACGAAGGTCAGCGGCCCCGAGCACCCGGCGCTCGCCGAGCTTGTCCCTGGCGAGCGGACCCGCCAGACCGGCGGTCTCGCCCCGGTGACCCCGCCGCACCAGGTGCGCGGCCCGAAGCGTGCCCCCGGCCGCGCTCAGGGTCAAGCCCGCGCCCAGGGCGCCACACGATCCGAGTCCTCCGGGGAGCGCGCCGCGGGCTCGCCGAGCCGCCGCTCCCGCTCGGCCGGTGCTCAGACGGCGCGGAAGAGCACGGGGTCGACCCAGCGCGGTACGTCGACCAGCGGCACCCCGACCCACAGTGCTGCAGCCTTCAGCAGCAGCCGGCGACGCGGCCGTTGACCGTGAGGACGGCGCATGGTCGTCATCATCAGTGGACTGACGACCGAGCCGCTCACCCCAGCGACCGCACCAAGAGCACCACGGTTGCGATGACCGTTGCCGTCTTGAGGGCGATATCGAGGTAGCGCAGTCGCTCCCCCGTGCGCCCGAGTGTCTGCATGGCCAGATCACGTACCGGCGTGGTCCACCGCAGCATGCGCACCGCGCCCACGAGTCGGAACTGGTCGAACCAGCGACCCATCAGCGACTGGCGAGGGACCCGGGGTGCCAGCGTCGTCGACGTGCGGACGACGAAGGACAGCGCGGCGAACCAGGCCAACGGCGTGACGACCGCTCGGACCAGCACTCCCGTGACCAGCACGGCGAGAGGGGTCTCGATCGAGCTCAGCACACCGGCCGGAGTGCTGAGCTGATCGCTGATCGTCTCGGCGGCCCGCGACTCCAGTGCGATGGTCAAGCCCACCATGACCAGCAGCACCGAAAGGGTACGGACGCAGCGCAGTCCCATCACGGCCCACGCATCGAACCGGCCGTCGTCAAGCACGGAACTCGCCGACACCTGCGGACCCCCGTCGCGCCGCGGCGTGTCCGCAACCCAGCCAACGAAACCGTCCCGCGCCACCCCCTACCTCCCCCTGATCGGCACCACGGCGTCGTGGACGGAGTCCAGGACGCGAGTCATCCCAGACCCCGCCGGTGGCCGACGTGGTCGAGCCAGCCGACCAGCACATGGTGCAGGGCGTCGGCGCCCACCACCATCCCCTCGGGTGCGGGCAGCTCCTTCGGCCACACCAGCACCGCTCGGTCCTGCCATCCCCCCAGCCCGCCATGGCACCCGACGAGACCCTCGAAGGCCGCGACCTCCCCCAAGTCGTCCAGGAGACTGTTGACGTAGAGGTCGGGGGTCTCGGGCATCGAGGCCGCCCGCAGCACGAACCGGGGCGCGTCAGGTCCGAACGGCAGCAGCGGATCCTCGCCCACCACGACCCCGTCGCGGACGCGGTGCTCCCCGGCCGCACCGAAGGCGACCGGCCCGTGGGCCTCGGTGTCGACGACCACGAAACCAACCCCTGGATGCGACCTCAGCCCCCGGATCAGCGCGGGATAACGGGCGTCGAGCTCCTCGGCACGCAGACGGCGCGACTCACCTGCGACGTACACCAGGCCCAGGTTGCCGGAGCCGAAGACCAGGAATCGCTCGTCCTCCTGGTCACTCGGGCCGCTCGGACCAGGACCGGCGGGCAAGTCCTGGGCGTGATGCTCCTCCAGGGCTGCATCCACTGCGGTGCCGTACGACTTCTCGGCCAGCCGAGCGGAGGTCCGCCCCAAGGTCCTGCCCAGCACGGAGTCGTCACTGCTCGACCCGGCCACGACGGAGTTCAGAGAGCCCAAGCCCTCGTGGTTCTCCGCGACCGAGACCACGGCGGTCTCCGCCAGCCTGGACACCAGGGTCGCCAGGTCCTCGCCGTACCGTTCGGAGAACACCTCGCCCTGGGACTGGCCATGGTCGGACAGGATGACCAGGTGGTAGGGCCGCGGTGCGACGGCAGCGATCTGCTCCAGCCGCTCCAGCACCGCGTCCAGGTCCTCCAGCGCTGCGAGTGCCTCCGGGCGGAGCATGCCCACGTGGTGCGCCACCGCGTCGTAGTCGACGTAGTCGACGTAGATCGACTTGCGGCCGCGCAGCATGGCGTCGGCGACCATGGCCGTGTTCAGGTCCCGGAGGACTCCGGTGAGGGCCGCGCGCTCCCCGGTGAATCCCCACCCACGGTGCACTCGTGGACGGATGTCTCGCCGGATCGCGCGACGCTGCTGGAACCGCTCGCGCACCACCTCGGCGACGACCCGTGGGATTCCGCGCGCCAGACCGAGGGGGCTGACCAGGAACTGGGCGAGCGCCGCTCGCGTCTCCTTGGTCTCCTGGGTGCGGCCGATCGCGCTCATCGTCGCGTAGGCCGTCACCGCGTCCCCGGTGAAGAGGTTGCTGACCGAGACCCCGTCGTCGGCCAGAAGCCCGCGCCCGTTGCTGTGTCGCGCTTCGATCGCGGCCGCGTCGGCCGGCCGGTTGGCCACGTAGACCTTGCCCTCCTCCCGGTCGACCCACCGGAAGGCCGGGATGCCCTCGATGGTCCCGTGGAGAATGCCCATCTGACTCGCAGGCGTGGTGGCCGGGAGCATCGGTCGCCACTCGGCCAGCGAGTAGTCCCCCGAACGGATCCACCCCGACAGGGTGGGTAGGGTGCCGGCCCGGACGGACCACTGCAGCACCGGGTACGGCAACCCGTCGACCTGGACGAAGAGCACTCCCGGCACTTCGGGGTCCGGCACGCTGGCCGGGCGGCGACGTGCACGCCGCAGCAGCGAGGCGGTCAGGGCGTCATCAGTGCCGGCGGTGGCGATGTGGACCAGGACTGTGGAGACTGCCGCGATCGTCCAGGCCGCCAACAGCGAGCCGAGCAACGTGTTCGTGCCCAGTTCCTCCTGCGGGTCGATGACCGCCAGGAGGATGACCAGCGCCTGGCCGAAGATCCCGAGAAGGCCGGCGCCCACCCAGCCCATGAGCACCGCGAGACGCACCAGCAGCGGCCGCAGGACCAACCCGTACACGAAGATCGCGATCGAGGCACCCACGGCCTCCGACCAGCCTCCGACCTCGAACCCGGGAAACGCCCAGGAGGCGACCTCCAGGCCCACCGCCGTGGAGGCGAGACTCAGCAGGGCCCGCCCCACGTCGCCCCGGGTGAGCGAGAACCTCCGGGTCCAGGCGCGACGACGGGGTGGCGTCGGCGGTGCGACGCCCGGCTCACCGGCAGACATGGCCGCACCTTAGCGCCACCGCGTGAGCATCCAGCGTCGCCGTGCCAAGGCTCTGCGGCAGGATGGCCATCGACCCCACCGCACCGTCCCAGGGAGCCCCGTGTCGCCACAGGAGAGCAGCATCTCGGTCGCCCTGGTGACCGTCGTCGTCTTCATCGTGCAGGTAGGCCTCCGCGTCCTCGCCGTCGGTGTCGTGCCCGGCGGCCGCAAGCCGTCCACCGGGATGGCCTGGCTGCTGCTCATCATGTTCGAGCCGGTGCTGGGGTTCCTGGTTTTCCGGCTGTTCGGTAGCACGCGACTGGGTCGGGTACGCCATCGGCGTCACACCGAGGTCAATGCCCGGTTGGCTCGCCAGTGGAAGAACCATCCCCGGGTCCTGGAGGACGTGGACGTCCCGGACTACGTCCGATCGGTCGCGCGGCTCAACCGCACCCTGGGTTCCTTCGCGGTCACCGGAGGCAACACCACGACCCTGCTGGCCGACTACCAGGGCGCGTTCGCTGCGATGGCCGAGGCGATCGACACCGCCCGGGACCGGGTGCACGTCGAGTTCTACATCGTGGCCTGGGACGAGAGGACCTCGGTGGTCTTCGACGCCCTGGCCCGTGCCGCTGCTCGAGGAGTGACGGTCCGGCTTCTCTTCGACCACCTGGGCAGCCGCGGCCTGGGCGGATATCGAGACCTCCTCCGCAGGCTGGCGGACTCCGGTATCGACTGGCACCCGATGCTGCCCATCAAACCGTTGAAACGACGGTGGCGGCGCCCCGACCTGCGCAACCACCGCAAGATCCTCGTGGTGGACGGGCGGGTCGCCTTCACCGGCTCTCAGAACCTCACTGAACCCGGCTACCACAGCCAGGCGAACCACGACCTGGGTCGTGAGTGGGTCGAGCTCATGATGCGCGTCGAGGGCCCGGCCGTCGCGGCCCTGGACGCGGTGTTCCTGGGCGACTGGTACGTCGAGACCGGCGAGGAGCTGGAGCTCCCCGAGGCGGCACCCGATGGTGCCGACGGCGATGCCGGCGAACCGGCCCCGGGGGCGGGGACCTGGGTGCAGGTGGTGCCCTCGGGCCCCGGTTTCGCCGCCGAGAACAACCTGCGCATGTTCACGACGCTGGTGTACGGCGCACAGCGACGCCTGAGTCTGACCAGTCCCTACTTCGTTCCCGACGAGTCCCTGCTGTACGCCGTGACCACCGCCGCCCAGCGCGGAGTGGAGGTCGAGCTGTTCGTCAGCGAGCAGTCCGACCAGTTCATGGTGGGTCACGCTCAGGCCTCCTACTACCGTGCACTGCTGGAAGCGGGGATCCGAATCTGGTTGTATCCGCCGCCGATGGTCCTCCACGCCAAGCACTTCACCGTCGACGACGAGGTGGCGGTGATCGGCTCCAGCAACATGGACATGCGGTCCTTCTCACTCAACTACGAGGTCTCGGTGATGATGCTCGGGACCGACGTGGTGCACCGGATGCGCGAGGTCGAGGACCACTACCGTTCGGTCTCGCGTGAGCTGCTCCTCGAGGAGTGGGCGGGCCGCTCCGCCGCGAACCGCTACCTCGACAACGTGATGCGCCTGACCGCGGCCCTCCAGTGAGAAGGACGGTCTTCACGGCGACTCAGCCACGGGACCGCACGACGCAGGACCGTGCCGGTTCACCGCCGGCAGGGAAGGCGACGGCGAGCGCGTCGGCGATCCGGCGGGCCCGTTCCCGATAACCCTCCGTGGTGAAGTGGATCCCGTCGGGGATGAACCAGTCGCGGCGGACCTCGCCCCTCCAGTCGTAGACGCGCAGGTTCGGGTAGCGGCGGCAGGCGGAGACCAGAGCCTCGCTGAAGGCTTCCATCCCACGGTCCGCGTAAGGCCCGTCCTCGAGCAGGCTGCGCACGGTCAGCCACAGCACCGGCTGGTCGCCGATCGGCCGCATCATCCGGTCGATGCGATCGGCGAACGGGTACGAGCCGCCAACTGCCTGGTTGGCGGCCTCGTTGGTGCCCATCGCGATCGTCCAGCAGCCCACGTAGCCGTCCTTGATCCGAGACGCCACCGCCTCGGTCGCGTTGGGCCGGTCTTTGTAGGTCTCGACGATCGAGCGCGCCCCGGAGATGTCGGTCTGGACCCGACGTACGCCGACGCGGTGCAGCTGGGCAGGCAACCGGTCGGCACGCTCCGGAAGGTAGAGCCGGTTCATGAGCCCGATGCTGGTGGAGTCGCCCACGTGGACATCCGCCACGCACCGCGTGAGCCGTCCCCGCGCCCCCTGCGGCCGCCTGCTCGGCCCTGCGTCAGGTCGGGCGTCCGGCCGAGCGCCCGGTCGACCCTCGGGGCGCGGCCCAGCCGTGGACGCCGCAGGGAACGGGTCCTCCGGAGGCGGAAGGGGCGGGAGGCCACCGCCGGCGACGGCCGGTGTCATCGGGTCCGGGCGCGCCACGATCTGGTGACCGGCGGCCAGCGCCAATGCCGCCACCGTCGTGACCAGCACGAGGGCGCGCAGCCCGGCCGCGCTGCGCTCGGCCGTCGTCGCCAGGCCCGGCCGACTCACGCTCTCCTCCCTGTCGGGCAGCAGCACCGCCCGGAATCCACGTCGCCGGATCGGGTCCTCCACGAACCGCCACGAGATCTCGGCGAGCACGAGCGTCACCGCGACAAGAAGAAGGGCCCGCAGGGGGCTCGGCGGGACACTGCCCGCAGCGAAGACGACGACCGGAAGATGCCAGAGATAGATGCCGTAGGAACGCTCCCCGACCCAGCGCAGCGGCGGCATCCCGAGAACGACGCCGAGACGGGACCCGTCCTGCACCACCGCCACCAGCACCGACAGCGTGCAGAGCGACAACAGCAGCAGCCCGCCGTAGTACAGCGACATGGAGTATTCGTCGGTGAGCGCCACGAGGGCGGCGATCCCCAGGAGTCCGAAGATCCCTTCGATCTCCGCTTGAACGCGGCGCTCCGGCTGCTCCCTCAGCCGCGCCTGGATTCGGGGCCATCCCAGCGCCAGGGCGGCGCCGAGGAGGAGTCCGCCGGCACGCGTGTCGGTCCCCTCGTAGACACGCGTGTGGTCGAAGCCCGGCTCGGCAAGCACTGCGAGCAGCACGAACGAGACCGCGGCCATCGCGAGGGTGACCTGCGCAGTTCGGCTCAAGGACAGGCGCAGCACACTGAGCAGCAGCAGGAGCACCAGTGGCCACAGGACGTAGAACTGCTCCTCGACCGAGAGGGACCACAGATGGTCGAGGGGACCGGGGCCCTCGAACCGTTCGAAGTACGACTCCCCGTCAGCGATGGTCACCCAGTTGGCCACGTAGAGCATCGCCGCCGCGCTCTCGCGGAGCCGCTCCCCCAAGCGCTCGCCCCCGGTCATCACGGTCGCGACCAGGACCGCCGCCAGCATCACGACCATCGCCGGCACAAGTCGCCGGAACCGGCGGAGCCAGAAGGTCCCGAGGTCCATGCGCCCCTCGCGGTTGAAGCAGCCCGCGAGGATGCTGGTGATCAGGAAGCCGCTCAGCGTGAAGAAGACTCCGACGCCGAGCAGCCCGCCCCCGAACCCGGGCACACCCAGGTGATAGGCCACCACCACGAGCACCGCCAATGCGCGCAGTCCGTCGAGCCCGGGCAGGTACACACCTCCGGGCTCGACGGGACGCGGCATGGGACCTCACTGCAGGGAGACGTGGCACGGACGACACCGATCCGCTGTGTCAGTGCAGCAGCCCGGGCCCGCGGACGGTAGGAGCCACGTCGCAAGTAGCGGTTACACCCCGCTTCACTCACCGATCATCTCCACCGAGGGATCAGTCGGCGATCTGCACGATGGCGGTCGTCCAACCCGAGCCGATCCGGACTCCCGTGGTCGCGAAGCCGGTCGTGCCGTTGCCGGCGTACGCGGTCAGCTGGCCGGCTGAGGTGAGGGCGACGAGGTCGCCGCGTCCGTCGGTGCCCATGTCGCCGGGGCCCAGGAGCCGCGGCTGGTCGGTGACGGCGAGCACGAGCCCGGTCGGCTCACCGTTGCCGGTGACCCAGCCGCCGCGGCCGTTGCCGCGGTAGAGCAGCACGCGGCCGTCGGCCGCGCGCCCCAGGACGTCGTTCGCGCCGTCCCGGTCCACGTCACCGGCGCCGACGGCCACGATCTTGCTCCAGCCGGAGCCGACCTGGCGCGGAGTGCCGAATCCGCCCGCGCCGTTGCCGGAGGCGAGCCACAGCGTGCCGTCCGTACGCCGGTCGAGCACGTCCACGCGACCGTCGCCGTCGAAGTCTCCCGGGGCCACCGCGTCCTGCACGGTCATCGTGCCGACGGTCCCGCCGGAGGTGAACGCACCGCCGCACGCACCCTTCCAGAGCGCGAGAGCACCCGTGGAGGTGACGCCGAGCAGGTCGGGCCTGGAGTCGCCGGTGACGTCGCCGGGGAGCACGAGCTGGCGGTACTTGTTCAGCCAGCCGGTGCCGACCACAGTCGGGGCGGCGGGGTCCCAGTCGCCGGCCTTGCGGCCCCAGAGGAGCAGGCGTCCGTCGTACCCGACACCGAGAAGGTCGGCGTCGCCGTCGCAGTCGAGATCCTGCGACGCGGTCGTCGCGGGGGTTACCGGGGTGGGAGTCGTCGGGGTGGGAGTCGCGGGGGCCTCGGGGAACGTGGCACGCACCAGTGACTCGAGCTGGGCGCGTGCGGTGGCGACCTGAGCCGGCGTACGCGTGCTCTGCGCGAACGAGGGGAACAGCGACGAGGCGACGGCCCGTGCGTCGGCGCCCTTGCCCTTGCCCGCGAGCAACTGCATCAGTTCGTTGTCCTCGCGGCCGTCGCGGAACCGCTTCAACCGCAGGCTCTCGACCGCGATCGGGGTGGTGCCACCGACCTTGGCCTGGTTCCAGGCGTAGAAGAGGTTGCCGTCGCCGTTGACTCCGGTGGCCTCACCGGCGGCGGTGTACTGGCAGTTGGTCGGCTGCACACCGGTGCACGCGTTCCAGGACCGCGCGTACGCCCCGGCGGCGGTCCAGTAGTGCTCGCCGTCCAGCTGCGCCCGGAAGCCGTGCCAGCCCATCGCGCGCGACTGCGAGGTCGGCTGGTCGATGCCCAGCCCCGGCGTGCCGGTGTAGAGCGCGCCGGTGATGTACGGCGCGGTACAGCTGGCCTGCATGCAGCTCGTGTAGGCCCACAGCTCGCGGCCGGCGACCTTGGCGCGCCACTGCTGGTACCACGACAGCGAGGAGTCCAACGCGCCCATCGCGATCGGAACCGGGGTCTGCGCACGCGGGTCGAGCAGGGTCGGGTCACTGGTCGGCTTCAGGTACTTGGGGATCTGTTGGAGCCGCAGCCCAGGGAAGCCCTTGAGCGCGTTGTCGTAGGTGGCGGTGCACGTCGCGGTGTCGATCTCGTCGCACCAGAAGCGGGCCAGGTCGGCCTTGCCGTACTGCGTCAGCACGGTGCGCCAGGCCGCCGTGTCGGCGTACCGGGTGAGGGGGAAGGAGGTGAGTCGCGCACCGGGCAACGGCACCTTGGGGTCGGTGCCGTTCAGCAGCGGTCCGAGAACGCTCGAGCCTGCGGTGGGGAACCCGTCAGGGACGATGGTGATGCGGTTGGCGAGCCCCAGCTGGGCGAGCTGCTGGTAGGTCGCCCAACTGCGACCGATGTCGTTGTAGTTGACGTAGACCTGCGACTTCATCGTCGTCGTGGAGGGCAGCGTCGCGTTGAGGACCTCGACCGACAAAGGCACGGAGGTCACCAGGCCCGTGTTGCTGCGGACCTCGACCGAGCCGCGGTAGGTGCCGGCGACGGCGGAGGACGGGACGAGTACGTCGACCCAGGCCACCCGGTTCTCCCCTGCCGGCACGGTCACGGGGAAGGCGGCGCGATCCTGGTTGGTGAGCAGGTCACGCTCAGGGATCAGCGCGTCGGGGATGCGGCAGTCGCCGACGCAGGTCCCGGCCGAGTTGCGCGGGAACTCCGCGGCCAACTCGCCGTCGCTCATGGTGGTGATCTTGTAGTAGTCCTCGCGGTAGAAGCGCACCTGCTCGGTCCCCAGCGTCGCGCCCCCGGGTCCCTGGAGGGGCCCGGCGAGCGAGACCGACATGCCCTGCAGGGCGGTGGCGCCGGCGCTGACCTTGATCTGGAAGGACTCGTACTCGTTCTTCGCCGCGGTGAGCGAGACGCTCGACCCTCCGCGCACGGTCCCGGTGGGGAGCAGCAGGTCCATCGACCCGAAGGTGTCGACCTTGACCCCGCCTGCTGCGTCGACGCCGGCGTGGGCGGGAGCGATCGTGAGCGGGAGGCCGACCAGGGGAAGGAGTGCCGCGAGGACGAACGGGGAGAGGGCGCGTCGCAGGTTCATGACGCCACTGTCCGTGCGGGGCGGGGAGCGGGTCTGTCACCCGGGCGACAGAGCGGCGCGGTACCGAGCAGACAGTGCGGAGCAGGTGCCCCCCGGCCGCACCAGTCCCGAGAGCGCTCCGGCGCGAACCCAGGCCATGGCCCGCGATCCTGACGTCCTGTTCGCCAGCCGCAGCGTCCCGCGTCACCTGGTCCGCGGCGCCCTCGGCCTGCCGCTGATGGTGGCGGCCTTCGCCCTGGTCGGCGTGCTGGGTGGTTGGTCGCTGCTGCTTCTCGTGCCCGCGGTCGCCCTGCTCCGTGGGTGCCCGACCTGCTGGGCGCTGGGTCTGGCCCAGACCCGGGAGGCGACCCGCTGCGACCGCGGCACGTGCTGAGACGCGCCGCGGCCCGGGTGACTCAGGAGGAGCTCGGGAGCTCCGCCGCTGTCGCGGTGTCGAGCTGCTGGCGCCGCGGCGCCGGCTCGATCCGCTCACGGTCCTGCGCGATCTCCTCCGCGCGCAGACGGTCGAAGCGCCAGATGGTGGCGCAACCCACGATCGCCACGATGATGGCCATCGAGCTGATCACGATGAGAGTGCCCATGCGCTTGCTCCTTAAACAGAAAGTTATACGACCTGTATAACTCTTGTGGAGGTCAAGTGCAAGCAAATCGGTGATCCAGATCACCGCGGCCAGACCAGCGGCCCTCCTACCAGGTCCGCACCCAGAGCCCGTGCTCGAAGGCGCGCAGCCTTCGGAGGGACTCCTCCGAGAGCGGCGCGGACGCGTCGGTCACGACGTAGCCGAGGTTGTCGCGGGTGGCCAGGTGCTGGCCCACGACGTTGTCGCCGTCCTCGGCGAAGAGCGCGTTGAACTCGGCCAGCACCCCGGGAACGTTGTGGTGCAGGAAGCCCAGACGGTGCCCGGCCTCCAGCGGGGGCGTGACGACGGCCGGCAGGTTCACCGACAGGGCGGTGCTCCCCTCCTGGGCGAACCCGACCAGTTTGCCGGCGACGAACCACCCGATCTCGGCCTGCGCCTCCTGGGTCGAACCACCGACGTGCGGGGTCAGGATCACGTTGTCCAGGCCGCGGAGCACGGACTCGAACGGGTCTCCCTGCGCCTTGGGCTCGACCGGGAACACATCCACGGCAGCACCGGCCAGGTGCCCCGAGATCAGGTGGTCGCGCAGGGCGTGGTCGTCCACCACCATGCCTCGCGAGGCGTTGATGAAGATCGAGCGCGGCTTCATCGCCGCGAACTCGTCCCGCCCGAAGAAGCCGGCGTTGCCCGGGCGTCCGTCGACGTGCAGGCTCACCACGTCGGAGACGTGCAGCAGGTCCGCCAGGCTCGACATGCGTCGCGCGTTCCCGTGGGCGGGACGGTCGGTGGTGTCGTAGAACACCACCCGCATGCCGATCGCCTCGGCCAGGTTGGACAGCTGGGTGCCGATGTTGCCGTAGCCCACGATGCCCAGTGTCCGGCCCCGGATCTCGTGGCTCCCTGCCGCCGACTTGTCCCAGATCCCGTCGTGCATCTTCCGAGTCTTCTCGGTGAGCCGGCGCGCGAGGCTGATGATCTCCCCGATCACCAACTCCACCACGCTGCGGGTGTTGGAGTACGGCGCGTTGAACACCCCCACCCCTCGCGACGAGGCGGCGCCGAGGTCGACCTGGTTGGTGCCGATGCAGAAGCACCCGATCGCCTGCAGATCCTCGGCCGACTCCACCACGCGCCGGGTCACGGTCGTGTTGGAGCGGATGCCCAGCAACTGCACGCCGCGCAGTGCCGCGATCAGGTCGCCCTCGCTGAGCGAACCGACACGGGTCTCGACCTCGTAGCCGCGACCCTCGAGGACCTCGACGGCGGCGGGATGGATGCTTTCCAGAACCAGAGCCTTCACTGGTTCACCGTAGGGGGTGACGGCGCAAGGGTGTAATCGGTGACCTCGGACGGCTACTGCGAGCTCGCCTCCTTCGCGTCCTTCTCCAGCGCCTCGGCATCGGCCTTCAGCTGCTTCTTGCGCATCTTCTCGGCCCGGCGCATGGACTCCTCGATCCGAGCCTCCATGTCCATCACCCCGACGACGACGAGGCCCGCATCACCCTCGTCGAGCGACTCGCCCAGCTCTTTGAGATCGTTGCGACTCATCCCCGCCGCCGCATGTCCTGCCACTGCACCGAGAATTGCGCCACCGACGGAACTGGCGGCCAGGAGTCCACCACCCACGGCGGCGAACGGGAAGAGCGCCACGACCAGTCCGGTCGCCAGGCCCGCTCCGCCACCGAGCACGCCACCGACCAGAGCGGGCGTCTCATGCTTGCGGACGATCGTGACCTTGCCGTCCTCACGCCGGTGAACGACGGCGGCGTCGTACGCGTCCAGGAGACCCTCCTTGACGTGGAGCTCCTTGACCAGGTCGTAGTCGGCCTCCGCGGCCTCCACGTCGGAGTAGATCCCGACCAGAACCATGAACGTGTCGACTGCCATTGCTGATCCTCCTCTCGCATGGGCGGGCCTTCGAGTCGGCCCGCACGTGTCAGTCCGCGGCCGCCCACTCCTTGGCCGCCTCGATCTGAGCCAGGGGGAAGGCGCGTGCCTGACCCGGCAGAAGCACGCTCAGGACCCGGAGCATCGGGGCCGCCCAACGCGCGTCCGTCACCAGCGCGATGCGCTCGAACGACGCCGGGTGCCGAGCTCCGAGCTTGAGGTCTTCCCAGACCGCGTCGTCGTCGTACTCGTCGAAGGCCGGGCCCAGGAGATAGACCAGCCGCACCTTCCCGTGCTCGGCGATGGCCGCGTCCACCGCAGGTACGACGACGTCGCGGTAGTCCTCCTCCTCGACGTCGTCGATCGCCTCGAGCCCGAGCACGCCGGGGGGCATTCCGCTGAGAAGCCTGATCATGGCCGCTCCTTCCGATGACCCCACGCTAGCCACAGCGGGACCGCGCCAGATCACCTTCCGGGGATGAGGCGCGGTCAGCCGTGGCGGTGGCGGCCCCTTCTCAGCGCCTCACCTTCACCGCGAGCACCGGGCACGGCGACCCGAGCAGGATCGACTGTGCCGTGGAACCCAGGATCAGCTTGCCCAGCGGGGTGCGATGCCGGAGCCCGATCACGATGAGCTCGGCGTCGTACTCCTCCGCCGTCTCGAGCACGTCGTCGGCGGCAAGCTCGGTGGAGGTGTAGCGCTTCAAGGTGAACGGGATCCCGGACGCGGACAGGCGTGCCTCGAGAAGCTCGGCCTGGGGCTCCTGCGCGAAGCGGGGATCCACCAGGCGGTCCGCCCGAGTCGTGTTGACCACCACCACGTCGGTGGCGCGCCGGTGTGCCTCCTCCAGGGCGGCGTCCAGCGCGGCGTCACCCAGATCGTTCGGGACATAGCCCAGCACCACGGTCATGACCGCCCACCTCTCTCACCCACGGAGACCTCCTCCTCGATCGCAGGGTGCAGCACGGTCTCCTCGACCTGCTGCTCCCTGCGCTTGATCCCCAACGAGGCCGCGAAGAGCACGCCGAGCATGGCGTACACGCACACGGCGAAGGGCGACTGCACGAGGGTCAACGGATCCCCCTGCGAGATGGACAGGGCACGACGCAACTGGGCCTCGAACATCGGCCCCAGGATCATCGCGACCACCATCGGTGCCACCGGGTAGCCGTAGCGGCGCATGAAGAACCCGATCACCCCGACCACCAGCAGGATCATCACGTCCGCGGGGATGAAGTTCACCGCGAACGCACCCATCGCCGCGAAGACGAGGATCCCGGCGTACAGGTAGTGCCGCGGGATCTGCAGCACGCGCACCCACAGGCCGACCAGCGGCAGGTTCAGCACCAGCAGCATCAGGTTGCCGATGTAGAGGCTCGCGATGAGCGCCCACACCAGGGTGGCGTCCCCGGCGAAGAGCTGTGAGCCCGGCTGGATGTTGTAGCGCTGGAACGCCGCGAGGATGATCGCGGCCGTCGCCGTGGTCGGCAGGCCGAGGGTCAGCAACGGGACCAGGACACCGGCCGCGGCCGCGTTGTTGGCGGCCTCCGGACCGGCCACTCCTTCGATCGCGCCGTGACCGAACTGGTCCTTGCGCTCCCCCTTGGCCAGCTTCTTCTCCGTCGCGTAGGAGAGGAACGTGGACACGTCCGCCCCGCCGGCAGGGATCGTCCCGATCGGGAAGCCGATCGCGGTCCCACGCAGCCAGGGTCGCCAGGATTGACTCAGTTCCTCTCGGGTGAGCCAGGACCGCCAGCCCTTGCTGATCGGGACCACCTCGACCGGACCGCGGCGTAGCCGGGAACCGACGTACAGGGCCTCACCGACGGCGAAGAGGCCGACCGCAACCAGGACCACGTCGATCCCGTCGCCGAGAACCTGAAGGCCGAAGGTGAACCGCTGCTGGCCGGAGATCAGGTCGACCCCGACCAGGCCGATGAAGAGCCCCATCGAGAGCGAAGCCAGACCCCGGGAGACCGAGCTGCCGAGCAGCGCCCCCACGGTCAGGAAGGCCAGCACCATCAGGGCCACGTAGTCGACCGGGCCGAGCTGGACCGCCCACGTGGCGGCGATCGGCGCGACGAAGGTCAACGCCACCGTGGCCACGGTGCCGGCCACGAAGGAGCCGATCGCCGCAGTCGCGAGTGCCGCCGTCCCCCTGCCTGCCTTGGCCATCCGGTTGCCCTCGAGGGCGGTGATGATGGATGCGGACTCCCCCGGTGTGTTCAGCAGGATCGAGGTCGTCGACCCTCCGTACATCCCGCCGTAGTAGATCCCGGCGAACAGGATGAAGGCGCCGGTGGGATCCAGGCTGTAGGTCAGGGGCAGCAGGAGGGCGACGGTCATCGCCGGCCCGATCCCGGGCAGCACGCCCACCGCGGTGCCGACGAAGACGCCGAGGAGGGCGAGCAGGAGGTACTCCGGCTGTAACGCGGTGGCGAAGCCACCCATGAGCGCTGCGAAGCTATCCATCGAGGAACGACACCCCCTCGAAGAGCGGACCGGCCGGGAGCGAGACCCCCAGGCCGCCGGCGAAGGCGGCCTGGAGGAGCAGCGCCAGCAGGGCCCCGATGACGACGGCACGCCACCACGGCTTGGCGCCCAGGACGACGGCCGAGCCGGCGAAGAGCACCGTGGCGGCAACGGGCCACCCCGCCGGCACGATCAGGAAGACGTGCAGCACCAGCAGCGCCACCAGCATTCCCACGACCGCCCAATCGGTGTGCTCGGCATCCGCAACGTCCTCGCCCTGCTCGGCCTCACCACGATGCCCACGCAGGACGGAGACCACCACGGCCACGCCTGAGGCCACCAGCGCGGCGCCCACCAGGTAGGGCAGTGTGCGCGGCCCCATCGATCCCGCCGTCAAGGGCTCGTTGATCGACCCGGCGCGGACCAGCGCGAAGACTCCGAGCGCCACCACACCGCCGGCGAAGACCAGCTCTCCCGGAGGCAGCGGCCCCGGCTCGGTGCGCTCCTCTGAGGTCGTCGTCATGGTCAGGCAACCAGACCGATGTCGCTGAGCACCTGCTGCACCCGGGCGATCTCCTCGTCCAGGAAGGCGCCGAACTCCTCGCCTGCCAGGAACGCGTCCGCCCAGCCGTTCTCCTCCAGCACGCCGGCCCAGTCCTCGGTCCCGTGCATGTCGGTGACCAGCTGCGTCAGCTCGTCCGCCTTGTCGGCGTCGATGTCACCCGGAGCGACGACCCCGCGCCAGTTGGTCAAGGTCACGTCGATGTCCTGCTCGGCCAGCGTCGGCACGTCGGGCAGCAACTCCGAGCGCTCCTCGCCCGAGACGCCCAGCGCCTTCAACGATCCGTCCTGGACCTGGGCGGCGTACTCGGCAACTCCGGAGATGCCGGCGTCCACCTTGCCTCCGAGGAGCGCGGCGAGCGACTCGCCGCCCCCGGAGTAGGGGATGTAGTTGAGACTGCCGGGCTCGATCCCGGAGGCCTGCAGAAGCAGCCCCGCGAGGATCTGGTCCGCTCCACCGGCCGATCCGCCGGCGACCGAGACCGCCTGCCCGCGCTCACTCTGGTCAGCGACCAGGTCCGCGACGGTGTCGTACGGCGAGTCCGCCGGCGCCACGATGATCAGCGACTCCTCGGTCAGCTCGGCGATCGGGGTGACGTCGTCGAGGGTGGCCTCGGACTGGTTGGTCTCGACCGCGCCGACCATCACCAGGCCCATGACCATGAGCGCGTTCTCCTCGCGCTCGTTCGCGAGCTGCGCCAGGCCGATGGTGCCTCCGGCGCCGCCGACGTTGACGACCTGGGCGTTGCCGACGAGGTCGTTGTCCTGCAGGACGCCCTGCATCGCGCGACCGGTCGCGTCCCAGCCGCCGCCCGGGTCGGCAGGCACGATGATCTTCAACTGATCGATGCCGCTGTCGCCCTCGGCCTCGGCGCTCTCCCCGAGCGAGCCGCAGCCCGCGAGCACGAGCGCTCCGGCCAAGCCGACAGCCGAGGCGGCCAGGCGTCGACGGTGGGTCCCGGTGCTGATCATGGCTTCCACTCCTTCACGGTTCGTGACGGGCGTCACAAGGTGTGGGAAACGTAGGAGCCACGATCGGAAGGGCGGAACGTTGCGAAGGTATCGGTCGTATTGAACGTTCTGGTCAAGCGTTCGGCACCGGGCAGGAGCCGTGTGACCTGCGGCACAATGGCGGAATGATCCGGAGAGTCTCGCTACGAACCCAGCTGCTGTTCCTGCAGTTGGCGATCGTGCTGACGACGGTGTGTCTGGTCGGCGTGGTGGCCACGTCGATGCAGGCGGCGCAGATCCGGGAGTCCTACCAGCAGCAGATGATCGGGGTGGCCCAGAGCGTCGCCTCGCTGCCGTCGGTGATCGAGGCCTTCTCGTCCGAGGATCCAGCGGCCACGATCCAGCCGATCGCGGAACTGATCCGGCAGGCCTCGGGCGTCACCTATGTCGTGGTGACCGACGAACAGGGAATCCGGCTCTCCCACCCCAATCCCGATCTGGTCGGGAGGCCGGTCTCGACGGATCCGTCCGTGCCCCTGTCGGGCGAGATGTACGTGGGCACGCAGACCGGCACACTGGGCGAGTCCTGGC
Source organism: Marmoricola sp. (assembly GCA_044224695.1). Classification (GTDB taxonomy): domain Bacteria; phylum Actinomycetota; class Actinomycetes; order Propionibacteriales; family Nocardioidaceae; genus Marmoricola_A. The sequence goes on from JBGAJX010000029.1 coordinate 34,975, forward strand.
GGGTGAAGCTCCCGATCCGCGACGCGGACGGCGCGGTGATCGGGACCGCCTCGGTCGGCATCCTGGAGTCCGAGCTGCGCGCGGACCTGTTCGACAACCTGCCGGCACTGGCGTTGTGGTTGCTGGGAGCGGTCCTCGTCGGCACGCTCGGTGCCGTGTGGGTGTCCCGGCTGGTCTGGCGGCGCATCTATCGACTCGAGCCGGAGGAGATCGCCTCGCTGCTGGAGACGCGCGAGGCGATGCTGCACGGGATCGGCGAGGGACTGGTCGCCGTCGATGACCAGGCGCGCGTGGTCCTCGTCAACGACGAGGCCGCACGGCTGCTCGCGTTGGCCCCCGACAGTGTCGGGCGACCGGCCGCCGACGTGCTCGAGCCCAGCCTGCTCGCACTGCTCGAGGCGGACGGCGAGAGCAGCGAGCGCATGCTGCTCTCCGGAGAGCGGATCCTGCTGGGACGGCGCAGCCGGGCCGAGGTGGACGGACGCCCGGTCGGCGTCGTCCTGATCCTCCGAGACCGGACGGAGCTGCTCCGCACGCTGAGCGAGTTGGACGGTGCACGCGACGTCACCCAGGCGCTCCGAGCCCAGGCCCACGAGTTCTCGAACCGCATGCACGTCATCTCCGGGCTCGTGGAGACCGGCCGCACCGAGGAGGCGATCGACTTCATCGCGCGGGCCGGAGGGGGCGGCGCCCTCACCGATGCTCCCGTGGCCCCGGGGATCGAGAACCCCGACGTGATCGCCCTGCTCCTGGCCAAGATCACCACCGGCGAGGAGCGCGGCGTGCGCGTCGTGGTCGACCCGGGCTCCGTCGCCTCGCAGGACGACAGCGCGGATCTGGTCACGGTCCTGGGCAACCTGATCGACAACGCCGTCGACGCCTGCGGCACCGGCGGGACTGTGCAGGTGGAGCTGCGTCGCGAGGGGGACGCCACCGTGGTCACCGTGCAGGACGACGGCGTGGGTATCCCCGCGTCCGACCGGGGCCGCGTCTTCGAGTCCGGCTGGAGCACCAAGGGGTCCCCGGGGACGCGCGGCATCGGGCTGGCCCTGGTGCGCCGGGTCGCGCTCCGGCGCGGCGGCGACGCGGTCGTCGGCTCCTCCGCCACCGGGGGCGCCCGGTTCGACGTACGACTCCCCGACGTGCGCCTCCCCGACGCCGAGTCGCCCACCGCGCCGTCGGCAGCGCGCCGACAGCCCGCCACCGCGGGAGCGCAGGCGTGAGCCACCTTCCCCGGGTGCTCGTCGTCGACGACGACTTCGCCGTCGCCGCGTTGCACCGGGGCTTCGTCGAATTCCACGGCGGCTTCACCGTCGCCGGTGTCGCGCACGACGGCGCCGAGGCTCTCCGGCTGGTCGAGGAGACCGACCCCGATCTGGTGCTGCTCGACGTCTACCTCCCCGACATGTCGGGGTTGGACGTGCTCCGCCGACTGCGAGAGCGGCCGGGACGTCCCGTCGACGTCATTGCCATCACCGCGGCACGTGAGTTGGAGACCGTGCGCGGCGCGATGGCCGGCGGCGTCATCCACTACCTGGTCAAGCCGTTCACCGCGCAGGTGCTGCGTGAGCGCCTTGACGACTACGTGCGACATCGGGCCGAGATTCAACGGACCGAGGCGCATCATGCGGAGCTCGACCAGGATCAGGTGGACCGGCTGCTGGCGACCCCCCGGAGGAGCAACGCCGCGCCGGTTCTTCCGAAGGGCCTCTCACGAAGCACCATGGATGCGGTGCGCGACGCGCTCGCCTCCCTCGCAGGGTCTGCGTCCGCACAGGAGATCGGCGACCAGTTGGGACTCTCCCGGGTCAGCGCCCGCCGGTACCTCGAGCACCTCGTGGCCGAGGACAAGGCCCGGATGACTCCCCGGTATGGCACGACGGGACGCCCCGAGAACCGGTACGAGTGGGTGCGCTGACCGCGTCGTCCGCGTCGTCCGCGTCGAGTGGCTAGATTCGCCCCATGACGCTGCTGCGCTGCCCCTCGTGCGGCCATCTCGCCCTGCTCGAATCACTGACCTGTTCAGCATGTTCAACGGAGATGGGATTCCACCTCCCCTCCCGCGCGATGTTCACCGCCACCCCAGCCGGAGTGGAGATCGACGGCACGGCATGGGTGCCGTGTTCCAACCGACGGTGGGGGTGCAACTGGCTGCTGGCCGACGAGGGGGGCACCTCGCGCTGCTTCTCCTGCCGGCTGACCCGCACCGCCCCCGAGGCGGCCGACACGCTGGCGTGGGAGAAGCTGGCGGAGGTCGGCGTCGACCAACGGCGACTCGTCCACCAACTCTCCACCCTCGGCCTGCCGATGGCCCCCTGGCACGAGCAGGACGGTGGCCTCGGATTCGACCTGCTGTCCAGCCGCAGCAGCAACGCCGGCGTCGTCATCGGCCACGCGAACGGAATCATCACCATCGACCTCGCGGAGTCCCTCGACGACTACCGTGAGTCCCTCCGCGTGCGGCTCGGGGAGCCGTACCGCACGATGCTGGGTCACTTCCGCCACGAGGTCGGCCACTACTACCAGTGGGTGTTGGTCGAACGCCCTGCCGATGAGGACCTTCTGTCACGCTGTCGCGAACTGTTCGGCGACGAACGCGCGTCGTACGCCGAGGCGCTCGATCGTCACTACCGCGTGGGAGCCCCGGCGGACTGGTCGACGTCGTACATCTCCGAGTACGCCACGATGCACCCGTGGGAGGACTTCGCGGAGTGCTTCGCGCACTATCTCCACATCACGGGGACCCTGGCGACGGCAGCGGCCGGCGGGCTCGTGCTGCAGGCCGACCGAGCACCCGGGGTGGTGGAGCACGACATCGTTCCGCGCACGGACTACCGCGATCAGTCCATCGAGGTTCTGCTCCACGACTGGGAGTGGCTGTCCCTGTTCTTCAACCGGATCAACCGCTCCATGGGCCAGGACGACCTGTATCCCTTCACGATCGTCGAGCCCGTCAAGGACAAACTGCGGTTCGTGCACGAGGTCGTCGCTCGACACGCCTGACGACCCGGGCGTTCGCCCGTGACGTCACCTGGTGCCGGCCAGGGCCGCCTTCAGCAACTCGGGCAGCTTCGAATCCGGGTCCGCCAGCCGCGCCCGATCGACGGGCAGCCGCTCACCGATCACCCGGCGACTGAACATGAACTCCTGCGGACGGTTGACGCAGTCGGCGGCGATCAACTCGTCCTCTGAGAAGTAGAAGCACGCGAAGCTGCGGCCCGCTTCCGAGTCGCCGCGCAGCACGATGCTGTCGTAGCCCGCGTTGAGTCCCGCGATCTGGAGCTTGAGGTCGAACTGGTCGGACCAGAACCACGGTAACGCGTGGATCGCCTTCTGCAGGCCACACATGGACGCAGCGGCCGACTTCGCCTGCTCCCCCGCGCTCGGCACGGACTCCAGCCGGAGCCGTCGCCCGTAGCGGGCGAGGACGTGACTCGCGCAGTCCCCCGCGGCCGTGATGTCGGGGTCGTCGGTCAGTGCGTAGTCGTCGATGACGATTCCGTTGTCGACAGCCAGCCCCGCGGCGGCGGCGAGTTCGACGTTGGGCTCGACCCCGATGCCGACGATGACCATCGCGGCGTCGATGACCTCGCCATCGGCGAGCAGGATGCCGGTGACGTGGTCGTCGCCATGGATGGCCGTGACCGAGACTCCGGTTCGCAGGTCCACACCTTCCTCGCGATGGATCCGGTCGTAGAACGCCGACACCTCGGGTGCGGTGACCCTCTGAAGGACGTGCTCCTCGGCCTCCAGCACGGTCACCTCGACACCGAGCTTGCGCAGCGAGGCCGCTGTCTCCAGGCCGATGTAGCCGGCGCCGACGATCACCACCCGGCCGCCCGAGCCGGCCCCGGCGTCCAGGCCGCGGCGGATCGACTCGATGTCGGCGGCGTCGCGGAGGTAGTGCACTCCCGGAAGGTCGGCACCGGGCACCTGCAGACGCCGGGGGCGGGCCCCCAGGCACAGGGCGAGTTTGTCGTAGGCCAGTTCCTCACCGTCACTGAGGGAGATCGTGTGAGCCCCGCGGTCGATGCCCGTCACGGTGGCGTGCCGGACGGTGACGGCGTTCTTCTCGTAGAACTCGGCCGGGCGAATCAGCAGGTCGTCCAAGGTCGAGTCGCCGGCCAGATAGGTCTTCGACAGCGGCGGGCGGTGGTACGGCAGCGCCGGTTCGGCGCCGATCAGGACGATCTCGCCGTCCCAACCCTCCTGCCGCAGGCTGGCACACAGTTGGGCACCGGCGTGGCTGGCGCCGACGATGACCGCCCGCACGCGTCAGGCTTCCGGCTTCTTTGTCAGCTCGACCATCATCCTGGCATAGCCACGGACGAAGGTGGACTGCACGATCTCCGGCTCCTCGACGACCTTGATGTCCTCGAAGCGCTTCAGCAACTCCTCCCACAGGATCCGCAGCTGCATCTCGGCCAGACGGTTGCCCATGCAGCGATGGACGCCGAACCCGAAGGCGATGTGGTTGCGCGCGTTCTTGCGGTCGATGATCAACTTGTCGGCGTCCTCGAAGTGGGTCTCGTCGCGGTTGCCCGAGGAGTACCACATGATGAGCTTGTCGCCCTTGCGGATCTTCTGGCCGCCGACCTCGGTGTCCTCCTTGGCGCGACGGGCCATGTAGGCCAGCGGCGTCTGCCATCGGATGATCTCCGAGACCGCGTTGGGGATCAGCGACGGGTCGGCCTTGAGCTTCTCGAACTGGTCGGGGAACTTGTTGAGCGCATACACGCCACCGCTCATGGAGTTCCGGGTCGTGTCGTTGCCCCCGATGATCAGCAGCATCAGGTTGCCGATGAGCTCCATCGGCCGCTCGATGAGGTCCTCGGTGTTGGGGTCGGTGAGCATCAGGCTGATCAGGTCGAACCCAGGAGCCTCTCCGGCGTCCAGCCGCGCCTTCTTGGCGCTCCACAGGTCCAGCACCTTCTGGGCGTAGACCACGCCGGCCTCGAAGGTCTCGTCGACGTCGGAGTCGCCACCCGCGACGCCCGGCAGGCTCACGCCCATGTCACCCATGAGAGTGAGCTCGCGACGCTCCTCATACGGGTAGTCCAGCAGCGTCGCCAGCATCCGCGCCGTCAGCTCCTTGGACACCAGGTCGACCCAGTCGAAGGGCTCCCCGACGGGAAGCTCGTCGAGCACCTCCTGCACGCGGGTGCGGATCAGGCCCTCGAACTCCTTGAGATTCCTCGGGGTGACGACGCCCTGCACCGCGTTGCGCTGCTGATCGTGCTTGGGCGGATCCATCGCGATGAACATCCGCAGGTCAAGCCCGGCCGGCATCTTGCCGATGATGATGTAGGGCTCGGCCGAGAAGACGTGGTGGTTCTTGTCCATCGCCAGGATGTCGTCGTAACGCGTCACCGACCAGAAGGGGCCGAAAGGGCTCTCCTTCTGGTAGTGCACAGGAGACTCCGCACGGAGGCGCTTGAGGTGCGACTCCCACTGTCCTTGGCGGTACAGGAAGGGGTTGCTCATGTCGATCTCGGACAGCGGGATGGTCGCGCCGTCGGGGATCGGCCGCTCGACGAATACCGGCTGGCGGGCGCCCTTGGAGACCTTGCGGGCCACCCGGTTGTAGGCATGGGCTGCACGCACCAGCATCGGGAGCGGGAGCGTGGTCTCGACCTTGCCCCTCACCAGCTGGTACGGCACCTCGACGGCGCTCTTCACCCGCTCGCGCGGGTCGGTCCGCTTCAACTGCTCGGTCACGCTCATGATCTCGCCTACCTACATCTGGAATTCGGGGAGCCGAACGCACATGCCGTCGAAGGCTGCGCAGGCCGTGATCTGACAGGCGAGGCGCGAGGTCGCCTCGCGCTCGGGCGTCATGTCGAGCATCTGCGTCTCTTCCTCGCTCTGCTCACCAGCCTTGTCGAACCAGTCGGCGTCCAGGATCACGTGGCACGTGCCGCAGGCGCACTCTCCGCCGCAGTCGCCGTCGATGCCGGCGATGCCGTTGTTGGTGGCCAGCTGCATCAGCGACTGACCCTCGATGATCTCGGCCTCGGTCTTCTCGCCGTCGAAGGAGACGAAACTGATAGTGCCCATGTCCTCAACTTCTGTCGTGGTCTCGGCACATACTTTACGTATGGCGAAGATCTGTCAATGAAGTTGAGTCAAGATTCTTACTTGTAAAGCGCCGTCAGCGGGTCAGAGCCCCGGCGGCTGCGCGGCACACGAGAGACTGCGCAGCCCCGTGTAGCCGTAGGCCGACCCGAAGAACGAGACCGGATGAAGGTTGTAGCCGGTGATCGCGTTGCTTGTCTCCGCGAACGGCATGAAGAGCGGGGAGAGCCGCCGCTTGAGAGCGCAAAACCCCGCCTCGGTGCGGGTTCACCGCAGCCGAGGCGGGGTTTCGATGACGTGGAGCTGAGGGGATTCGAACCCCTGACCTTCTCATTGCGAAGGTGCGCCTTGCTCCACCTGCCACATGTGCGACCGCTTCCGCGCGTTGCCCTACTTGCCCCGGCAGTCCCGGATACCCGACCCGGGGGCCACCGGGGGGCCGCGTCCGGAGGCCGGATCGACGGGCGGACCGAGCGGTCAGGCGACGGCTACCTGCGTGATCGGACGACCTGCCCGACGGGGTCGCTCACGGCGCCGAAGTAAGCGCCTCGCTCAGCAGCGCGAGGTGATTGTCTAAGATGTCTCGGATCACATCCGGGTTCACCCGGAAGTACTCGTGAATCACGACGTTGCGAAGCCCGGCGATCGCGGGCCACGCGACCTCCGGATGGCCCGCCTTGAACTCTGCCGGAAGAGCCTTGACCGCCTCGCCGATGACAGCCAGGTTGCGCAGCACTGCGTCATAGGCCATCTCTCCGAATTCGGGTGAGTCCAGATGGCTGCGGTAGGCAAGGCAACGCTCCAACGCGTTGCGGATGTCGTCCAACCGCTCCAGCTCACCGCGGCTCACACGGCTACCGCATCGGCAAGCGCGGTGGCCGAGACGGCTTCACGCAGCAGGGTCGGAGCGACGACATCGACTCGAATACCCAGCAGTTCGGACAACTCCTCGCAGAGCCCGGCTACTCGCATCAACTCGTTACCGCCGGAAGGCAGCAGATCGACCAGTAGGTCGAGATCGCTGCCCTCCCTCGCATCACCACGCGCGACCGAGCCGAACAGGCGCGGGTTCACCGCGGCGTACCGGTCCAGAACCTCCGCCACCCGGTCGCCCTGCGCCGCGAGAGCGGCACGAAGCCGTTGCGTGGCGGGAGTCGGCGTGGTCATGCTCACCAGCGTACTCGCGCCTCGCGCGGCTGATCGCACGAAACCCACGCGGCCGCGCACTGATCGCTCCCGGCCCATCTCTCCTTCCTCGGTGACTGTCATGAGTTCGGGTGGCTCCCGCTGCTGCCGTGCCCGGACGTGACCAGGCGGAGGCAGCGCCGCCGCTGCGCCCGTCTCACTTCGGGGTGATCACGGTGCGAGCGCTGGCCGGCAAGAGCGCAGTGCACTGGTGCCATCAGGGCAACCCGAGCAACATCACCCCGTCGACACAGTGAGCGTCTCACTCGCCGTTCCACAGGTTGCCGAGACAGGCACCCGGTGCACGTGTTGCATGAAAAAACCGGGTCTGATCTGCGTCTCCGCAGGTCAGACCCAGTTCACCCGGTGGAGCTGAGGGGATTCGAACCCCTGACCTTCTCATTGCGAACGAGACGCGCTACCAACTGCGCCACAGCCCCTTGCCTGCGCCCGACGGTGTCGAACGCGATGGGAAAGATACCACCTGGGCGGGGTCCCTCCCGAATCGACTCCCCTACGAGCCGACGGCCGCGCGGGGCGGCTCGGCCTCCCCGTCATGACCACCTACGGCCGGCACACCCTGGCCGGCGACGAGCGCGCTGTCGGCGGCGTCTCGCCCGGAGCTGGAGACTCCCGGCTCGCGCAGGTCGATGGTGCGCACGGTCCGGGTGGCGCGTGGCTTGGTGACGTAGGTGGGGAGCGTGACGGGCAGGGGGTCCCACAGGGAACCAGGGGCGCCGGCCAGCGCGGCGTCGCGGAGCTGCGCCGCGTCGTACGACGCCGTGTCCTCGCCGGCGTCGACCACGGCGAGGCCCTGCTCGTTGCGGGCCACCAGCGCGGCGGGCTCGGCGGCCTGGGCAGTCGAGGAAACCTCAGTGGGAGCGGGCTCGATCACCTCGGGCTGCGGCGTGGCCGCGGCCTCGGCGCGTCGACCGGCGCGACGCACCTCGGCGTCCCATCCGGCGTGCTCGCGCTTGACCAGCGTGCGGCAGAGCACCAGGTAGACCAGCGTCAAGGCCAGCGGGACGGCCGGCGACCACACCGGTACGAGCAGCACGACAGCGCCCACGACCGTCACCAGGTCGGCGAGCAGCAGCACGGTCAGGATCCGGCGACGGCGTCGCGCAGCGGCACGGGCCGCGGCACGACGGGCCTCCAGGCGCGCGCGCCCGTCGGGTCCACGACGGCGAGGCGTCGCGGGCTCGGAGGTGGGAGCCGGGATCGGCGCGTCCGTCGCCGTCGGCGCGACGACATCAGGCACCTCGGCGCGGCCCCGCCGATGCAGCACCCGCCCCTTGTCGGAGACCTCCTCCACCGGGCGGGTCTTGGCGACCTCGTCATGGTGGCGCAGGGCCTTCGGGATCAACACGACGGCCCACACCAGGGCCAGCACCACGAAAATCACGCCTGACAGGTCCACGGGACAACCGTAGGAGTGCTGGTCTGCACCAGCAGGCATCCCCTCCGGTGTGTCGCAAGACAACTCGTGTGACTGATGGGAAAACTCCCGTCGACTCAGGTCCCACCCTCGCGACGACCGGCCACGAAGCGCGGCACCAGGCCGGCGGGCACGTCCTCGACGGTGAGGGCGAAGATGCGGTGGTCGCGCCACGCCCCGTCGATGTGCAGGAAGCGTGGCGCGTAGCCGATCTCGGGGAAGCCGAGCTTCTCCACCACCCGCAGGGAGGCACTGTTCTCCGGACGGATCGCGATCTCGATGCGGTGCAGGCCGAGCACCGAGAAGCAATGGTCGGTCACCATCGCCACCGCGAGCGGGGTGAACCCCTTGCCTGCATGGCGTTGGTCGATCCAGTAGCCGATGCTGGCGAACCGCGCCGATCCACCGACGATGTTGTTGACGGTGAGCTGGCCCGCGAACTCCTCGTTCACCGTGATCGCCAGCGGAAGCGTCCTCCCCTGACGTGCCTGGGCGCGCAGGTCCCGCACCATCGCCCGGAACGTACGCGGGGCCGCTTCCCCGGTGTCGGGCAGCGTCGCCTCCCAGGGCCGCAGCCAGCGCTCGTTGTGCCGCCGCACCTCCGTCCAGGCCTTCCGGTCGGCGAAGGAGATCGGACGGACGCCCAGCGGGCCGTATCGCAGGTGCAGGCTCTCCCAGCCCGCCAACGGGTTCGCGCTCAGTGGTCGCTCCCCACGATCTGCTCCACCGCATGACGCAGCAGCGGCATCACGACGGCGAGCCCGTCCTTCACCCCGCCCCGGGATCCGGGCAGGTTCACCACGAAGGTGTTGCCCCGCACGCCGGCCACGCCCCGCGACAGGGCGGCGGTCGGGATGCCGTGAGCGACGCCGTACGCGCGAATGGCCTCGGCCACCCCGGGCACCTCCCGGTCCAGCAGGGCCCGGGTCACCTCGGGGGTGCGGTCGGTGGGCGTGAGCCCGGTGCCGCCGGTGGTCAGGATCGCGCGGGCGCCGGCCGCGGCCGCCGTCGCGATCGCGTGCCCCACCGGTTCGCCGTCCGGTACGACGATCGGTCCGGTGACCACGAAGCCGGCCTCTTCCAGCGCGCTGACGATCAGGGGGCCGGTGGTGTCCTCGTAGATCCCCGCGGCGGCCCGGTTCGAGGCGACGACGACCGTCGCCGGGATCGGGGTCATGGCCGGCTCCAGTCGCCGGACTTGCCGCCGCTCTTGCGCTCCACCCGGATGTCGGTGATCACCGCGGACTTGTCGACCGCCTTGACCATGTCGAAGACGGTCAGCGCCGCCACCGAGACCGCGGTCAGCGCCTCCATCTCGACGCCCGTGCGGTCGGTGGTGCGCACCACCGCGCGGATCGCCACCGCATCGTCGTGCAGGTCCAGGTCGACCGTGACCCCGCTGATCGCGAGCGGATGGCACAGCGGCACCAGATCGGGCGTGCGCTTGGCTGCCATGATGCCGGCGATCCGGGCGACCCCCAGTGCGTCGCCCTTGGGCACGCCCACGCCCCGCAGCAGATCGAGGACTCCGGGCGCGACCAGGACCCGCCCGGTGGCGACCGCCTCCCGCTGGGTCGACTGCTTGGCCGAGACGTCGACCATGCGCGCGGCGCCGGCGTCGTCGACGTGGGTGAGTCGGGGTCCTTCGCCGGCCGCGGTCGGCCCGCTCACGGCATCCTCGGACGTCATGTCAGCGATCCTCTCGGAGGTTCAGAAGTCACGGTCCAGCACCAGGACGTCGAGCAAGTCGCCCTCGTGCACGATCTCGGTGTCGGGCGGCACCACGATGAGAGCGTTCGCTGCGGAGAGGCCGCCCATGAGGTGCGAGCCCTGGCCGCCCACCGGCGCCACCGCCGGAGAGCCGCCCTCGTAGGCGAACCGCGCCCGGACGAACTGCTGGCGCCGCGGGATCGACCGGAAGGTCGCACTCGAGCGCACCCGCACGATCGGCCGTTGGTACGGCAGACGACCCATCAGCTTGCGGATCGCGGGCAGCACGAAGGCCTCGAAGGAGATGTAGGAGGACACCGGGTTCCCGGGCAGCGCGAAGATCGGCGTGCCGTCCTCCCCCACCCGACCGAACCCCTGCGGCTTGCCCGGCTGCATGGCGACCTCGCCGAACCACACCGTGCCGAGCCGGGAGAGCACGTCCTTGACCACGTCGTACTCGCCCTTGCTGACGCCACCGCTGGTGACGACCAGGTCGGCCCGCACCAGCTGGTCCGACAGGGCGTCGAAGAACTCCGTCGGGTCGTCGGAGACGATCCCCACCCGGTAGGCCAAGGCCCCGGCGTTGCGCACCGCGGCCGCGATCGTGAACGAGTTCGCGTCATAGATCGTGTCGTGGGTCAGCTTGGTGCCCGGGTCACGCAACTCGGAGCCGGTCGACAGGATCACCACGCGCGGACGCGGACGGGAGCGAACCTGGGCGCGACCGACGCTTGCCAGCAGTCCGATCTGCCGCGGTCCGAGGATGGTGCCGTCCTCCATGAGCCGGTCGCCGATCTGGACGTCCTCGCCGCGGAGGCGGATGTGCTGGCCCTCCTGCGGAGCTCGGTTGATCCGCACCTGGGCCACCCCGGCGTCGGTCCACTCCACCGGCACGACCGCGGTCGCACCCTGCGGCACCGGCGCCCCCGTCATGATCTTGACCGCAGTGCCCGGTGACAGCGCCAGGGCCGCGGCCGCGCCCGCGGCCGACTCACCGACGACCGGCAGCGAGGCCGGGGTGTCGGGGGTCGCGCCGGCGAGGTCGGAGTGGACCACGGCGTAGCCGTCCATCGCCGAGTTGTCGAACACCGGCAGGTTCACGGGGGCGGTGATGGTCTCGCAGACCGGAAGCCCCAACGCCTCCAGCAACGGCTGGTCGTACGGCGGCAGCGGCTCGATCGCCTCCAGGATCCGCCGGACGTGCTCGTCGACCGAGATCAGCTCGCCGTCGGGCGTCGGGGAGAAGGCCATGAGGGCGACCCTACTGCGCGGCCCGATGGGCTCAGGCGGTGACCGAGTCCCCGGACAGCAGACCGCTCACCTTCCCCGGGGCCCCGTCGGGTCCGACCGTGACGTCGCCGACGACCTCCGTGTCACCGGCGAAGGTCCACGCCCCGCGCACGTGCAGGCTGGTCGCGCGCGCCAGCCGGGGCGCCCCCTCGGGGAAGAGCCGGTCGAAGTCCCCGACGAGCTTGTAGTTCTTGTCAAGATCGACAAAAGGAATCTCGTCGGGCACCTGGTGGAGGATCGCGTCGTCGTCGAGCTGATAGCAGTCGCTGCGCAGGACGAGCAGGTCGTTGGTCGTCTTGACCGGGACGAAGCGGTCGCGCCCCACCTCGATGGTGGTGGCTCCGTCGAAGACCTCGATGGCCGCACCCATGGCGCACTCGATCTGCACCACCTCCGGGGAGCTCGGGTCGGCCGGGTCGACGGTCTTCTCGTTGCGGATCAACGCCAGCCCCAACACGCCGTCACGCGCGTCCAACTCGGCCTTCATCGCCGCGAGGTCGAACCAGAGGTTGTTGGTCGAGGTGAACTGATGCCGCCCCAGATCGGCCAGGGACTCCTGGTCCTCGGGAAGCGTCTGCGCGGTCTCGCGCAGCACGATCCTGCCGTCGGCCTTGCGCCGCGCGAAGTGGCCGCCCTTGCGGTCGCTCGGGGTGCGGCGTACGGCCTCGATCGCGAACGGCGCCCCGCTGGAGGCGAACCACCCGGCCACCCGTGGGTCCGGCGTCGCGCCGAGGTTGTCGGAGTTGGAGACGAAGACCTGGGTGTAGCCGGCGGCGATCATCTGCTCGAGCAGGCCGGTGCCGCGCAGCGCGGTGTAGAGGTCGCCGTGTCCCGGAGGGCACCACTCCAGAGTCGGGTCGGCGGGCCACTCCACCGGCGTGAGGTCGTCCTTGCGGAGCTTGGGCTCCTTGTTCTGCAGGAAGTCCAGCGGCAGGTCGGCGGCCAGGTCCGGGTAGCGGGCCAACGCGGCCAGGGTGTCCTCGCGGGTGCGGAACGAGTTCATGAACACCAGCGGAAGCCGCACGTCGTGACGACGGCGGACGGCGAGCACCTGCTGCGCGATCACGTCGAGGAAGGTCAGCCCTTCACGCACGGGCAACAGCGACTTGGCCCGGTCCATGCCCATCGAGGTGCCCAGACCGCCGTTGAGCTTGATGACCACGGTCCTGGCGATCGCGTCGCGGGCGGTCTCCTCGGAGACGTCCGCATCGACCAGGGCCGCGGTGTCGAGCGGATCGATGCTCGCCTCCGGCACCATCCCGGTCTCGCCCCGCTCCACCAGTCGGTAGTAGTGGCTGAAGACCTCGATCGCGGTCGGGTCGACCCCCGCCGCCTCCATCTTCGCGCGCGCCTGCTGCAGTCCCGCCTCGCTCATGGGCTTGATCGTAGTGCCGACGGCCGGGTGGTTACCGTGGCGAGGTGGACCCCCTCGCGTCGACCAAGCTCGCCCTGCGCGACCAGGTGCTCGCCGGGCGCCGCCGACGTGGCCCCGCCGACCTGGTGGCCGCGGCGCGAGGGCTTGCCGACGTCCTGACCGAGGCCCCGGAGCTGCGTCGCGCCGCCACCGTGGCCGCCTACGTCTCGGTGGGCTCCGAGCCGGGCACCGGCCCGCTGCTGGAGACGCTGCGCGGTGCGGGCAAACGCGTGGTGCTCCCCGTCCTGCTGCCGGACAACGACCTGGACTGGGCAGTCCTCGACGGGCCTCCGGCTCCTGCCGGCCGGGGACTGCTCGAGCCGACCGGACCTCGCCTCGGCGTCGAGCACATCGCCACCGCCGACGTGGTCCTGGTGCCGGCCCTCGCCGTCGACCGGCAGGGACATCGCCTCGGCCGCGGGGGCGGCTCCTACGACCGGGCGCTGGCTCGAGTGCCGGTCGGCACCTTCGTCTGCGCGTTGCTGCACGACGACCCGGTGGGCACCGAGGTGGTCGAGTCCGTGCCCGTCGGCCCGTGGGACCGGCCGGTGACCGCGGCGGCCACACCCCACGGGATCACCCGCTTCCGGTGAGGTTCGCGCCCCGGAGCTCGCTCAGGGCTCGTCCGTGCCCGGCACATCGCCCAGCGGGAAATGCAGCGAGAGACGGTTCTCGGCGCTCTCGTCGACCGCGGCCGCACTGAATGGCCACGGAATAGATCCGCCCGCGCGCCAGAGGTCGGACTGGTCGTCGACGTGCGCACTGAGGGGATGTCCACTCGCCCCTCCCAGCACGACCCAGCGGCCGAGGTCGGGGTCGACGAGCGGCACCGCCCAGCGCGCGACCGGGGCGCGCACCACGTCGTACGTCTGCGATGCGTCCCACGCCGTCGCCTTCAGGGAACCCGGTCCGCCGCCGGCCGGCCAGGGCCCGCGGTCGAAGAGGCCCCCCAGCACGGGCAGGTCGACGCGCGTCGGTGAGGTGAGGGGAACGCCGCCCTGCACGTGGGGCCGCAGTTCGAGGCGGTGGGTTCGGCCCCACTCCCACGACCCGCTCCGCAGCGCCTGGCTGCTGGTCAGCTCGTTGCGGGCAGCGATCATGCTCGCCACCAGGATGTCGTCCCGGGTCTCTCGGGCGTCCTCGGTGCTCGCGTCGTCCCACCACGCGTTGGCCGGGTCGTCCAGCAGCGTCTCGACCACGGCCACCCACCGCTCTCCTCCGTCCGGGCGCACCGAGGTGGGGAGTTCGTCGGCGAAGGTCCTGACCAGAAGTTGGCGCCACACCGCGTTCAGGTACGCCGCCGCTCCGGACTCCGCGCGCTGACGTCCGTCCCAGCGCCGTAGCAGCCGTACGCCGGCGGACTCGTAGACCCCGCCCGGGTCGAGGGCGAGCAGGCGCGGGACGAGCACGGAAGCCAGGGGCGCGCCGGCTTCCTCCAGCAGCGCCAGAGACGTCGCGACATCCCAGTCGTCGCGGGCCCGGAGCAGTTCCGGCAGCCCGGCGACACCGGACTCCACCTGCCCCTGCGCCGGGTCGAGGGTGACGGGCAGGTTCGCGCGGGGCACGGGCCGGGGCGCCCAGTCGTAACGCGGGAGCCACCCCGGGACGGCATCGGTGCCCCGGTGGCCCGGCCGCCGGACCGGCAGAGCCCCGGTCATCAGCGAGGCGATGTGGCCCCTGTCGTCGGCGTAGACGAAACGCTGGACCGGGGTGTCGAGCAGCGCGGCGCCCGCCCGGAAGGACTGCCAGTCGTCGGCCGTCATGAGGTCGAGGAGCCCGTCGGCGGTCCGCCCCGGCCGCAGCCCGGGCCAGGAGAGCGCCACGGCGTACCCCGTGCCACGGTCCGGCACGGCGACCGCCTCACCACCGGAGAGTCCGGTCGCCACCTCGGCCTGCAGGGGCGCGTTGGCCCCCACGGACGCGAGCACCTCGGCGACGTCGGAGAGCACCGGCCCGTGGCGGGTGGAGCGGGCGGTGAAGACGAAGTCGTCCTCGCCGGCCACGGCGATCGTCTCGGGGCGCTCGGCGAAGGGCACCCACTCCCCGCGGCGCAGGTAACGGTCACCCTCGACGGCCTCCAGGTAGAGGTCGGTGACGTCGGCACCCACCGGGGTGGCCGCCCAGGCGATGTCCTCGTTGTGGCCGCTCAGCACGCCGGGAAAACCGGGCAGCGCCAGCCCGGAGGTCTCGATCGGGCAGGCGGAGGTGGTGGGCTCCCCCGCGTCGGCACAGTGCAACCCCACCTGGATCCAGGGGCCGGGAAGACCGGGACGGTCCTCCGGTGCGGCGACGAGCAGCGCCGCGCGCGACTCGGTCCGCGTCCCGGCCAGCGCCCAGGCGTTACCGGCGACGCTCTGCTGGGTGCTGCTGGGGAAGAGTTCCTCGATGCGCTCGGGAGGCAGCCGCGGGTGCAGGGCCGCCCGCTCGATCTCCTCGACCAGGGGCCCGCGCTGCTCCCACGCGAACACCTTGAGCACGGCCAAGGAGTCCACCGGGGTCCACGGGTCGAGAGTGATCTCGACGCCGGCGAGGTCGAGCACCGCGTACTCCAGCGCGATCTCGGCCGGCGAACGCCCGTCGAGATAGGCGTTGACGCCCGCGGCGAACGACTCCAGATGCGCGACGGTGGTGGGGTCGAGCAGGGCCAGCTCACGCTCGGCGACGGTGCGAAGCCCCAGCGCGCGGACCAACTGGTCGGTCTCCAGCGTGTCCTCGCCGTAGAGCTCGGAGAGCCGTCCCGACGCCAGGCGACGACGCTGGTCGAGCTGGAAGAACCGGTCCTGGGCCTGCACGAACCCCTGGGCGAAGAACAGGTCGCCGGTGTTCTCCGCGTAGAGGTGCGGCACTCCGTGCGCATCACGGCGCACCGACGCGGAAGCGGTGATCCCCGGGATCTCGAGTCGGCCGTCGGTCTGTGGCAACGGGCGTCGCGCGAGCGCCACAGCGCTGAGCAGGCCGACCACGAGGAGCACGACCACGAAGGCAGCCAGGTACGTCGCGGTGCGCGCCCAGCGCGGCACCGTCCGCCAGCGCGCCGGCAGGGACGGCGAGGACGGCGCGTCCGGAAGATCGCTCACCGCTCGGTCACCGATCGGCGCCCTGACGGATCCGGGTAGTCAGGCGGCGCTCCCCGAGGTGCTCGAGCCCGAGGACGACCCGGCGCTGGACGGGGCGCCCGACGTCGAGGGCGTCGAGCCGGTGCCCGACGTCGAGGGCGTCGAGCCGGTGCCCGACTCCGAGGAGCCGCTGGTGCCCGAGGAGCTCGACGAGCCGGCCGGCACCGGGCCGGAGCGGGAGTCGGTCCGGTAGAAGCCGGACCCCTTGAAGACCACACCGACCGCGTTGAACACCTTGCGCAGGCGTCCCGTGCACTCCGGGCACGTGGTGAGCGAGTCCTCGGAGAAGTTCTGGAACTGCTCGAAGAAGTGGCCGCACTCGGTGCAGGAGTACTGGTAGGTCGGCACGGGCGAACCCCCTTCGGTCGTTGGCACTCTCAGGTCGCGACTGCCAATGATACCGCTGGAGAGCCTCACCTGTGGATGATGCGGCGCGGGTCACGCCGAGGATCCCTACGCTCGCCCGCATGCCCGTCGCGCCGCACCCCCTCCGCACCTCCCCCGCGACCGTTCCGCGGGACCGTCCTCCGCACCGGGTCCGGCCGTCGTGGTGGCAACGGCTGCGCCGCCAGGTGACGCTGCATCGCCGCCTGCTGGCGGCCCTGCTCACGGCGGCCGCGGTCTTCGTGGCCCTGCGTGCGGCGCAGCCACCTCCGGGGCCGCAGAACACGGTGTGGGTGGCCGTGCGTGACCTCGGCGGCGGGACCCCGGTCCGGTCCGACGCCTTCGAGCCGCGCCTCGTGCCCGCAGCGGTGGCCCCGGTGAACGTCGTGGATCCGGCCGCCGTGGCGGGGCGGATTCTCGCCGGACCCGTCCGGTCCGGGGAGATGCTGACGGACACTCGCCTGGCCCGGGCACAGCCGCTCGCCGCTCAGGATCCGGCTGCGGGTCCCTGGGCGGGTGAGGGGCAGGTGCTCTCCCCCGTCCGGCTCTCCGACGCCGCGGCCGCGCGGCTGCTCCGCCCCGGAGACCGGGTGGACCTGGTGGCCGCCGACCCCGCCGGCGGGCCGGCCGTCGTCATCGCGCCCGCGGCCCGGGTCATCACGTTGCCACGCACCGGCGAGCGCACGACCACCGACCTCGGCCGCCTGGTGGTGGTCTCCACGTCGTACGCCGAGGCGCTGGCTCTGGCTCGCGCCGCGGTCACCGACGTGCTCACCTTCACCGTGCCGGGGTAGCGTCGGCGGCACCCGTGCACCACCTGCCGGCACCGGATTCACACGCAAGGAGATCCCATGTCCGAGACCCTCGAGGGGCTCAAGAAGTTCCTGCTCCGCGGCAACCTCGTCGAGCTCGCCGTGGCCGTCATCATCGGCACCTCGTTCGCGACCGTCGTCACCGAGTTCACCAACCTGCTGCTCAGTGTGATCAGCAAGTTCGGAGGCCAGCCCGACTTCAGCCAGGTGACGATCATGGACGTCAAGATCGGGCTGTTCCTCAACGCCCTGGTCGCGTTCCTGATCATGGCCACCGTCGTCTACTTCTTCGTGGTCACGCCCTACGAGAAGGCCAAGGCGAAGTTCAGCAAGCCCGAGGAGCCAGCCACGCCGGTCGACTCCGAGGAGCTGGTCGTCCTCAAGGAGATCCGCGACGCGCTGGCGAACCGCCAGCTCTGAGACACCGTCGACGTCCCGCCCCGTCAGCCGTGATGGGGCGGGACGTTGCTGCGCAGCCAGTCGTCGTTGGTGCCGCGCTCGTCGCCGCCGGGCACGTCGTCGCGCGTCGCGCCGGGCAGGGTCTCGCCGAAGATCCGCTCGCGCAGCCGCCGGCGTTCCTCGTCGGTGAGCGTCACGCCGTCGGCGCCGGGCTCCTCACCCGACGTGGCCGGACGGCTCATCTGACCAGGGCCCGCTGCAGCCCCGCCGCTTCGAACCACGAGATGTCGAAGGCCCCGCGCGAGGGCTCCCAGCCGCTGTAGCTGGTGAAGAACTCCGAGCTGACCCGCAGCGAGCGCTTCTGCGGTTCGGTGCGCACACCGCCCCACCGCTCCATCAGCGGACCGACGAACTGGCCGCGCTCGCGCCCCACGGCGCGCGCGTAGCCATCGACCAGGTCGGCGCGGCGTACGGGGGCGGCGCCGACGTTGTAGAGCCCGCTGGGCAGCGTGAGCGCTGCGTCCACTGCCGGGCCGACGTCGTCACTGTGGATCACGTGGACGTAGCCCTCGGGCGAGCCGACACCGATGGGGCGGCCCTGGGACACCGCTTCCAGGGAGCGTCGCGTCATGGTGGTGTCCCCCACCACCGAGCCGAGCCGCAGGACGACTCCGGTGCGGGAGCACGAGGTGAACTCCTGCACCGCGTGCTCGGCGACCGAGGACGGCTCGGTCACCGGGGTGACGCAGACCGGGGAGGACTCGGTGATCCAGTCCTCGCCCTGGTCGGCGTAGACCAGCGAGAAGCTCTGGTGCACGACGCGGCGTACGCCGGCCACGCGCGCCGCCTCGACGAGCCGCGCGGTGCCCTCGGTGCGCAGCAGGACGTGGGTCCTCCAGTGGCGACGCCACCGGGCCGAGGGGCCGGTCGGGATCTGAGCCGCGAGGTTGACCACGGCGTCGCAGCCCTCCATCGCCCGCGCCATCGCGGAGGTGTCGAGCAGTGCCCGGACAGTGCGTCCGATCGGCACCACCTCGTGGCCGGCGGCTTCCAGAGCGGGGACGGCACAGCGCCCCACCATCGAACCGGTGCCGGTTACAGCCACCCTCACGCGTTGACCCTCCAGGACAGTTCTCGTGCTCGTGTGCCCGTGCGGACCTCAGTCTCGGATAACGAAAGCATCACGGCAACCCCCCCGGTCGCGACTGAATCCGAAGATCATCGCGACCAACCCGCCCGCAAGCCTAAGTTTTCCTCCCGGGAGTGACAACCTCCGAATCGGTCATCTGACCGAGACGCCTGCCACGCTCACTGGACAGACCGGTACAGATCCACCGTCTTCGCCGCAACGGCGTCCCACCCGAACTCCGCCACCGCACGCTCGCGACCCGCCTTGCCGAGCGCGGCGGCGCGCTGCGGATCCCGCGCCAGGTCGTTCACCGCGGCCGCGAAACGGGTCTCGAAGTCGGCCGAGTCAGCCGGATCGAGGTCGACCAGGATGCCGGTACGCCCGTCGTCGACGACCTCGGGAATGCCCCCGACACGGCTCGCGACCACCGCGGTCTCGCAGGCCATCGCCTCGAGGTTGACGATGCCGAGCGGCTCGTAGACCGAGGGGCAGCAGAACGTCAGCGCGTGGGTGAGGACCTGGCGGACCTCCTCGCGCGGCAGCATCTCCGAGATCACGAAGACACCGTCGCGGTGCGCGCGGAGCTCCTCGATCGCGGCGTCGGTCTCGGCCTTGAGCTCGGGGGTGTCCGCGGCCCCGGCGAGCAGCACGAGCTGGATCTCGGGGTCGAGCTGGAGGCCGGCGCGCAGCAGGTGCGGCACGCCCTTCTGGCGGGTGATCCGTCCGACGAAGGCCAGGTAGGGGCGCGTCAGGTCGACGCCCAGCCGCTCCACCACGGCCGTGTCGGGGTCGGGGTGGTAGAAGTCCGCGTCGATCCCGTTGTGGATGACGTGGACCCGCTCGGCCGGGATCGCCGGATAGGCCTCGAGCACGTCGGCGGCCATCCCCTTGCTCACCGCGACGACGGCGTCGGCACCCTCGAACGCGGTGCGCTCGGCCCAGGAGGAGATCCGGTAGCCACCCCCGAGCTGCTCGGCCTTCCAGGGTCGCTGCGGCTCGAGCGAGTGCGCGGTCATCACGTGCGGTACGTCGTAGAGCAGCTTCCCGAGGTGGCCGGCCATGCCGGCGTACCAGGTGTGCGAGTGCAGGACGTCGACACCCTCGACGGCCGCGGCGATCGAGAGATCCGTGGACAGGATCGACAACACCGAGTTGGCGCCGACGAGCCGCGGATCGTGCTCGGAATGGGCGGTCGCGCCGGGGCGCGGATCTCCCATGCAGTGCACGTCGACGTCGATCAGGCGCCGCAGTTCACGGACGAGGAAATCGACGTGAACGCCTGCCCCTCCGTAGACGTCGGGGGGGTACTCACGGGTCAGCACGGCCGCACGCATGACGCGACAGTAGTCTCACGGCTCCGAAGGGGGCTAGGGTCGGGGGCATGCCTAGGGTGCTGAGCATCGTCCTGGCCGGCGGGGAGGGGAAGCGGCTGATGCCGCTGACCGAGGATCGCGCCAAGCCGGCTGTCCCGTTCGGCGGTTCTTACCGCCTCATCGACTTCGCGCTGTCCAATCTGGTCAATGCCGGGTACACGCGCATCTCGGTGCTGACGCAATACAAGTCGCATTCGCTGGACCGGCACATCTCGCAGAGCTGGCGGCTCTCGTCGATGCTGGGGGCCTACGTCGCCCCGGTGCCGGCGCAGCAGAGACGCGGACCGCGGTGGTACATGGGATCCGCGGACGCGATCTACCAGTCCATGAACCTGATCAACGACGAGCGACCCGACTACATCGTCGTGTTCGGCGCCGATCACGTGTACCGCATGGACGCCTCGCAGATGGTCGACGCCCACATCGAGACCGGGGCGGACGTGACCGTCGCCGGGATCCGGGTGCCGCGCAAGGAAGCGTGGCAGTTCGGCGTCATCAAGACCGCCGAGGACGGCGTCACCATCGACGAGTTCCTCGAGAAGCCGGAGGACCCGCCGGGGCTGGTCGACTCCCCCGAGGAGTCGTTCGCCTCGATGGGCAACTACGTGTTCACCGCGAGCGCGCTGGTCGAGGCGCTCGAGCGCGACGCGGCCGACACCTCCTCGCGACACGACATGGGCGGCGACATCATCCCGATGCTGGTCGACCAGGGGCGCGCCGCGGTCTACGACTTCAAGCGCAACAACGTGCCCGGGGCGACCGATCGCGACCGCGACTACTGGCGCGACGTCGGAACCATCGACAGCTATCACGAGGCCCACCTGGACCTCGTCTCGCCGCTGCCGATCTTCAACCTCTACAACGACTCGTGGCCGGTGTTCACCGCCCACCGGCAGTTGCCGGGCGCGAAGTTCACCGCCGGTGCGTCGGCACGCGACACGATCATCTGCGCGGGCTCGATCGTCTCCGGGGCGACCGTCGACAGCACCGTGATCGGCACGCACAGCTACGTGGCCGACGGGGCGACCGTCCAACGCAGCGTGCTGCTCGACAACGTCCGGATCGGCAAGGGCGCGGTCATCCGCAACGCGATCATCGACAAGAACGTGGTGGTTCCCGACGGCTGCCTGATCGGGGTGGACCACGAGGAGGACCGTCGTCGCGGGTTCCACGTCAGCGAGGGCGGCATCACCGTCATCGGGAAGGGCCACAAGATCACCTGAGCCGAGGCACCGCGAGGCGCGTCCAAAGAGGTGTGTCCGAACTGGTCCAACACACTCAACTGAGTGCGACTCGCGTTCCATTCCACCGGTGTAGGGTTCCGATCATGACTACCGTTCCGCACAGTGAGGGAGTGCAGCGGAAACGGCGGGTCCCGCAGCAGTCGCGGAGCCGGGAGCGCGTCGAGCGCATCCTGGACGCCGCGGCGACGTTGGTGGTGGAGCAGGGCGTCGACGCCCTCAGCACCCGGGGCATTGCCGAGACTGCCGGGATCCCGGTCGCCTCGCTGTACCAGTACTTCGCCGACAAGGACGAGATCCTGCTCGCGCTCGTGGAGCGCGACATCGAGGCGATGGACGCGCAGATCGCCGCGGACCTCGCCGATCTCGACGTGGTGTCGATCAGCGCCATGGTGTCCACCACCATGGGCGCATTCGTGAAGATCTATCACCACAGCCCGGCGTTCGTGGTCATCTGGTTGCGGGGCCGCACGAACGCCGCGGTCAAGGAGTTCGGTCGCGCCCACAACCGGCAGATCGCCCGCGAACTCTACGAGTTCGCCGAGGAACTCGGCCTGCTCGCCCCCGAGGCACAGCCCCTCTACGCCGAGTTGGCCGTCGAGATGGGCGACCGCCTCTTCCAGCTCGCGTTCGAGGAGCAGGACGAGGGCGACCCGCTGATCATCGACGAGGCGATCAAGCTGGTCACGCTCTACCTCGAGACCTACGCGAACGAGTCGGGTCGACGCGGCGTACGGCTCGCGCAGACCGTCTGACGCCGTCCTGCAGTGGACCGCCCGAGCGGGCGGCTCGGTGGCTCAGGCGCAGAGTCCGTTGGCCTCGCGCTCGGCGCGTGTGGCGGCGTCGACCGGCTTCCCGCCGTCCGGCTTGGACGCCTTGGCCGCACCGCGGGTGAACTCCTTGCTGACAGCCTCGTCCTTGCGCAGCTCACGCCACAGCTCGTCCGCGGTCTCAGCCAGCGCGAGCCGGTTGGGGTCGGGAGCGTAGGCGGTGATCGGCACGGTGAAGAACTGCACCTTGCCCAGCCCGATCCCGTTGAGCTCGGTGCCGATGTCCGCGAGCTTGGTGAGCTTCGCCAGGCCCGGGTCGGTGGTCAGCGACTTGGTCGCCGCGTCGAGGAAGCTCACCAGCCGGAACGGGTTGGCCAGCGTCTCCGAGGAGACGGCCTTGTTCACCATCGCGGCCAGGAACACCTGCTGCCGCTTCATCCGGCCGATGTCACCGGTGTCGATGGTGCCGATGGAGTGGCGCACGCGGACGTAGTCCAGCGCCTGCTTGCCGGTCACCTCATAGCTGCCGGCCGGCAGGGAGATGCGGCCGATCGGGTCGTTGACCTCGCGCGGCACGCAGATCGGGACACCGCCGAGGGCGTCGACCATGTCCTTGAAGCCCTGGAAGTCGACCACGACGAAATGGTTGACCCGGATCCCCGACATCGCCTCGAACTGCTTGATGGTGCAGGCCGGTCCGCCGAGCGCGTACGCGGCGTTCCACATGTCCGCCGAGGAGCCCGCGACGACTCCCGAGCCGTCCTTGTCCTGGCACTCCGGCCGCTCGACCATCAGGTCGCGCGGCACGCTGACGCCGTACGCCCGGGAACGGTCCGCGGAGAGGTGCAACAGGATGGTGGTGTCGGAGAGGCCGGGGGTGTCGCCCAGCACCTCGCTCTGGCCCGCACGGGAGTCGGACCCGAGGACCAGGATGTTCAGGGGCTTGCTCGGCCCGCTGACCGGCTCCTCGGTCGGCCGGTCGGTGCCGAGGGCCTCGGTGATGTCGAGCTGGGTGATGTTGCCCTCGAGGTGGCGGTAGAGCAGGAACCCGGCACCGGCCAACACGGTGAGGACCATCGCCATGGAGACGGCGATGGCCTTCAGCACGGGTCGGCTCGACCCGGCATGACGGTGCTTGCCGGAATAACCCACGTGTTCCTTACCGCCGGCTCGTCCCGGCTTCCCTCATCGACGCCACGTCCCAGTCGGGCGACATCCTCTCGCCATGATGCCAAGCCGGGGGAAGGTTCTCGAAATCCGAACAAGGATCTGGTTCTGTTCCATGAGTCGGATACGCCCCGGCAGGGGCAAGCCGACCCGCCGTCTGTGAGCAGCGCCACAGCTCGCTCCCGACCTGGCTGGACCGCCTCGTCAGGTCCGCCCGCGTCGCGCGGACGTGACAAGATGTGCGCCGGACCGGGCTCCCGGTCTCGCCCCAGTAGCTCAGTGGATAGAGCAGCCGCCTCCTAAGCGAAAGGTCGCCAGTTCGACTCTGGCCTGGGGCACCGACACCACTCCCCCTCACCCGAGGGTGACCACCCGGTCGGCGTACGGGCCGGTCGTCGCCACCAGCGCCGCGTTCGCCTCGTCGGAGCGAACCACCCAGGCGCGAGCTTCCTCGGGCGTCCGCCCGTGCCGCACGTGCCGCGCGACCAGGCGCGAGCGGCGTACATCGTCGTCGCCGGTAAGGAACCAGCACGCATCCAGGTGGGGGCGCACCTCGGCCCACCCGGACGTGGGGAGCAGCAGGTAGTTGCCCTCGGTGATCACCAGGCGGTGCTCGGGCTGCACCGCCAGCGCTCCGGCCAGCGCAACCTCCGCGTCACGGTCGAAAACCGGCGCGTAGACGATCCGGGAGGGGTCACGCAGCCGGGCGAGGAGAGCGAGGTAACCCTCGACGTCGAAGGTGTCGGGGGCGCCCTTGCGGTCGTGCCTGCCGAGCCGGCGCAGTTCGTCATCGTGCAGGTGGAAGCCGTCCATCGGCACGACGACGGCCTCGGGACCGAGTGCTGCGACCAGCGCAGCGGCGGTCGTGGACTTCCCCGAGCCCGGCGCCCCGCAGAGACCGAGGAGGACCCGGGGCCGGTCGCCGAGCAGGGCGCGGGCGGCCTGCGCCAGGTCGGCGATCAGGTCATCCACCGGGTCCTCCATCGAGGTCTCCCCCTCTACTTCACTTCCGTCCGGCCGGTGAGCACCAGGCCCACGATCATCGGCACCACCAGCCAGAGGGCGCCGGACGTCGCCAACTGCGCCCACTGCTCGGCCCCCAGGGTCTCATCGAAGAGGGCGCCCGTTGCGTAGCGGAAGTCGACCCAGGGTTGGAGGTCGGCGAACCACTGCTGGCTCATGGCGAGCAGTTCCAGGATCGGCGGCAGCACGAAGGCGTAGACGAAGTACGCCACGATCGCCGGCGCCGAGCTGCGCAGGAGCAGGCCGAGGACGAAACCCATCATCAGGCTGAGCACGTTGCCCAGGACGATCAGCGGGAACTGCGCGGCGGCGACGTCCCACACCGGGTCCACGCCGGTGATCAGGCTGCCGACCAACGTGCCCACGGCGCCGACCCCGAAGGTGACCAGCATCGAGGCGACCGCCACCGTGACGGTGGCGACCAACTTGGCGAGGATGATCCTGCGCCGGTGCGGAACCAGGGTGAACGTGCTCAGCCCGCTGCGCTGGCTCCATTCGCTGGTGACCGAGAGCACCGCGATCATCGGCAGGATGACCGCCACCGGGACGCCGATCGCCGCGGCGTAGGTGTCGTAGGTCAGGACGTCCTCGGGGGCGAAGGCGATCACTCCGGCGGTGGCGAGCACCGCCACGATCACCACGCTCATCACGAGCCAGAAGCCCGACCGCGTGGTGAACATCTTGCGCAGCTCGACGGAGATGATCCGGCCGGTGGGGATCGTGCGCGGGGTAGGTCTGGATCCTGCCGGTGAGGCCATCGTGGGCGGCGTCGTGGTCAGGGTGGTCATGCTGCTGCTCCTTCACGGGAGGTCTCGGCGGTCAGCTGGAGGAACATCTCCTCCAGCCCGGCCCCGTCGGCGGGGCGAAGTTCGGTCAGGGCGATGCCGGCGCCCAGCGCCACCAGCCCGATCCGGGCCGGGTCGGCCTCGACCCGCCACGCTCCGCCGTCGGCGGGGTGGGCGACGAGTCCGGCGGACGTCAGGGCCGCACCGAGCCTCGTCGGGTCGTCACTGCGCACGACCGTGCCCGCGCCCGCGAGCAGCTCGGCCTTGGTCCCGTGGGCGACGACCCGGCCGCGGCCGATGACGACCAGATCGTCGGCGACGACCTCGATCTCGTGCAGGAGGTGGGAGGAGAGCAGCACGGTGCCACCACTGGCCGCGAAGTCGGTCAGCAGGTCGCGCATCCACCGGATGCCCGCCGGGTCCAGCCCGTTCGCGGGCTCGTCGAGCACCAGGGTGTGCGGGTGGCCGAGCATGGCCGCCGCGATCCCCAGGCGCTGCCGCATGCCCAAGGAGTAGTCGCGGACCCGTCGGTCGGCCTCGGCGGGGGTCAGGCTGACCAGGTCGAGCATCTCCGCGACCCGGGTCCGGGGCAGCCCCATGAGCCGCTGCGCCAAGGTGAGGATCTCGCGACCGGTACGTCCCGCGTGCTGGGCGGAGGCATCGAGCAGGACCCCGACCTCGCACCCGGGATTGGGCAGGTCGGCGAAGTGCCGCCCGTCGAAGGTGGCCGATCCCGACGAGGCCGGGGTGAGGCCGGTGAGGATCCTCAGGGTGGTGGACTTGCCGGCGCCGTTCGGTCCGAGGAAGCCGGTGACCCGCCCGGTCCGGGCGGTGAAGGTGACGTCGTCGACGGCGAGGGTGGCGCCGTAGCGCTTGGTGAGTGACTGGACGGTGATCATGGCGATCAGCCTCGCCGCCGCCCCGGCCGGCCCGCCTCCGGGAGTGTGCCGAGATCGACCCCGGACCGAAGAACCCTGAGACGCTCTCAGGGGCCGCCGAAGAAATGTGGCTCATCTGACTGATCCGTGGGTCATCGGCCGGGCAGCAGCGGCCGGTTGCCGCCGAGATTGAGCATCGCTAGACCGATGAGGGCGTCGGGTGAGCGGAATCCGAAGGCCACCCTGGTGATGAGCCGGATCTTGGTG
>JBGAJX010000030.1:0-61132 GCA_044224695.1 Marmoricola sp.
TCACGCTGCGGCCCACCGCGACCAGGCTGTTCTCGGTGGCGCTGGTGCCCTCGGCGAACACCGGCACCCGGCAGACCTCCCGCGTGGCGGGCGAGCCGCTGCCGCGCCGGTAGGCGACGACGTTCATCCGGGGCTCGGCATTGTCGGTGATCACCACCAGTTCCCGCCCGATCAACGTCGGCGTCGTCCCTGACCCCTGGGAGAGCTGGCCGGGCTTGAGCCGGGTGCCGCGGTCGTACGGCTGCCGCCAGGTGACCCGCGGGGCGCCCGCCGTGGTCGCGTCGAACCGGTAGAGGGCGTGGTCGCTGACGATGAAGACCCCGCCGGTCTCGTCCACGGCGAACGAGTTCACGATCTCCTCGCCGGCCAGGCGCAGGCTGCGCACCGCGCCGGTGGCGGGGTCGATGGTGCCGACGCCACCGAGTCGGGTCACGAACCAGATCCGCCCCGACCAGTCCGGGTTGAGCGCGATCAGGCAGTCGCCCGCGGGCAGCGCGGGCCGGGCGTCGTAGCTACGGACCCGTTCGAAGCCGTCGGCGGTCAGCCGCACGATCCAGACCTCGCCGCCAGCGGTCTCGACCACGGCCCTGTCGCGGTGGTCGAGGTAGAAGTAGGCGCCGCCGCAGAGGTCGGTCAGGGGGTTGGCCCCCGAGGTCAGGTCACGGGTCGAGGTGCGCAGCCGGGCCGTCGCATCCAGGGTGTCCGGGTCGATCCGCATCAGCTGGAAGCCGTCGAGCCCGCCACAGAGCCCGACCAGGTCCCCGGCCCGGGTGAAGGTCAGCGTGGCGCACTCCACCACGCCGTACGTCGCGCTGGTGACCCGGAGGTCGCGCCCCAGCGGCCCGCCCTGGGCGTACGCGTCGGTGGCGTAGGCGTCGTTGTGCATCGTGTTGCGACCTGCTGCGGCCATGAAGGGGTGCTCGGGCATCGAGAACGACGCGATCGGCCGGTCGGCCACCGCCGCTCCCTCGAACCGCGGCACCGTGAGATCCAGCGGGCCGGGCGGGATCGGCAGGGCCGCCTCGGCGGTCGGCAGAGCTGGCCCCAACGCGGGACCCACGGCAGCGGGTCCGACCAGTGCGGCGGCAACGGTGACGAGCAGGGCGGCCAGGAGAGTGCGCACGTCGTTTCAACGACCGGAACAGGAACGTGTTACAGGTGCGTGTATCCGGGGCACGCAGTCCCGGACCTGCACAGGTTCATGAACAGGTAGTTTTCCGGGTGTCGGGGATCCTCGCCGGTCCGGCACCCTAGGAGAGGAGGGTGAAGGAGACAGACGTGAGCGTGACTGCCGTGACCAGTGCCGACGGTGTCGGCGCCGTGCAGGTGCGTGTCATGGGCGTCTGGATCGACGGTCAGTTGCTGGAGACCCGCACCGGCCTCGACGGTGCCGCCAAGCTGCTCGTCCGGTGGTCGGCGGGCTGGGGCCACGAGCGCCTCGGCTGGTACGACGAGCACCTCACCCGGGTCGCCTGAGGCTCGTCAGGGTTCGCCGAGTCGCTGGTTCACCACCCACGTCGCGAGTTGGGTCCGTGAGCGGAAACCGAGTTTTCGCAGGGACCGCTCGACATGTCCTTGCGCCGTGCGCACCGAGAGGACCAGGCGCGCGGCGATCTCCTTGTCGCTGAGACCTTCGGCGACCAGCAGCGCCACCTCCGCCTCCCGGGGAGTCAGTGGCGCCAGGGCGGCCCTGGGCGAGGGTGGGTGGCCTCGGCCGAGCGCGAGGGCGAACGCGTCGTCGGCTGAGAGCAGCGCCCCCTCCGCGCGCAGGGCGTCGACCTTCTCGGAGCCCAGAGCGTCGAGCACCGCGGGCTCGGAGACCTGCCGGACCAGGGCCAGTTCTCCGATCACCGAGATGGTCAGGCCCAGGTCGCTCCACATCCCGGCGACGAACCCGTGCAGCCGCGCCGCGTCCGCCGGGTTGCCGCACGCCGACAGCGCCCAGGCGATCACTTCGTACTGCAGCGCGATCCCGAAGGAGTCGCCGATCTCCCGCCCCATCTGCAGCGCCTCGCGCAAGCGGACGAGTGCGACGTGGGGCTCACCCAGCGCGATGCTGTTCAACCCCATGGACCAGTGGGCCATCGAGCGGATGTGACGCTCCTGGTGGGGCTCGGTCAGAGCGATGCAGCGGCTCAGGGTCTCCTGCGACTCCGCGATCTTGCCGGTCAGCGCCAGGTTCGTGCCCTGGAGGAGCCGACCGTGGGCCTCTGCGACGACGTCCCCGGCGCGCTGGACGCCCTCGATCGCGCGTTGATAGCGCGGGAGAGAGGGTAACGAGCCGTCCCGGATGCCGCTGAGCAGCGCGTCGGTGAGGACGAGCAGCCGTCCGGTCTCCTCGCTCCGGGGCTCCTGGGCCATCGCCTGCTCCAGGAGCGCCTCCGCATCGGCGACCCGCCCGAGCAGTGCGGCCAGGTGGGCACCGACCCGGAACGCAGCGGCGCGGGCCTCGGGAGTTCCCCCGGGGCGTTGAGCCAGGGTCGTGGCCCAGCCGACGCCCTCGGTCATCAGACCCGCGAGCAACCAGAACTGCTCCAGGTCGGCGACGAGACGGCGGCCCAGATCCACCACCGCCGGATCCCCGGAGTCGGCGGCGAAGGAGAGAGCGGCGCGCAGGTTGGCGATCTCGGCGCGCAGGCGGTCCGCGTGCGCAGCCTGATGCACGCTGACCCACTCGCGGCGGGACCGGGCGGCCAGGGCCGCGCACCACTGGAGGTGACGGTGGCGGAAGGTCTCCTCGGCGGCTGCCTGATGGAGCAGGTCCGCGCCGTACTGGCGGATCGATTCCAGCATCAGCAGCCTACGGCGGTCGGCCTGCTCCGGGGCGCCCGCGATGATCGCCTTGCTGGCCAGGGAGCCCAGCAGGTCGAGGATGTCGGAGCGGGACACCCCGTCGGTGCCGCATACCTGCTCGGCGGCATCGGTCTCGAAGCCGCCGGTGAATACCGACAGGCGGGCCCACAGAGCGCGCTCCTGGTCGGTGCACAACTCGTAGCTCCAGTCGACGCTCGCGCGGAGTGACCGGTGCCGCTCCGGCGCATTGGCGTACCCCCGGCTCAGCAGGTGGTGCTGGTCGGTGAGCCGGTCGAGGATGGCTGCCGGGGTGAGCACCGTGATCCGGGCCGCGGCGAGTTCGATCGCCAGCGGTACGCCGCCCAGCGCCCGGCACAGCCCAGCGACAGCAGCGGCGTTGGCCGGGGTGATCGTGAAGTCCGGCCGCAGCGTGCGGGCCCGGTCGACGAACAACTGGGCGGCTTCCGAACTCTCCACGGCGGCCGGGTCCACGTCGCGTGCGGCGCCCGCGGGCGTTGCGGGCAGGGACAGGGCGGGCAGTTCATAGACGGCCTCGCCCCCGAGCCCCAGGGCCTGGCGGCTGGTCGCCAGGATCCGGAGGCCGGGCGTCAGGCGGAGGAGATCGCCGGCAGCCTGCGCTGCCTCCCCGTGCAGGTGCTCGCAGTTGTCGAGGACGAGCAGCGGGTCGGGGTCGCGCCGGAGCCGAGCGGCGACGGTCTCCAGCAATGCGTCGGAGCCGCGCACCTGGAGCCCGATCGACTGGGCCAGCAGACTGCCGAGGTGACCGGGGTCGGTGATGTCGGCCAGCGGAACGAACCATCCCGCCGCGCCGTCCTCATGGACTTCGGCGAGCAGCCGCGTGGCGATACGGGTCTTCCCGGCGCCGCCCACCCCGAAGACGGTGACGAGGCGGTGACCGTCGAGGAGGCCGCGCACCGCGTCGAGCTCGCGGCGGCGACCCACGAAGGAGGTGAGGTCCCTCGCGCCTCCACCCCGACGGTCGGCCATGGGGCGACCCTAGAACAGCCGCCCGTGGACCTGGGGGACTTCGGGCTGCATGCTGGGGCCGCAGCATTCACGCGCGAAGGAGACCGATGACCGTCCTCACCAGCCAGTTCCCCGACATCACGGTGCCCGGGCGCCCGGTGCACGAACTCGTCCTGGACGCGGCCCAGCGCTGGCCCGACTCGCTCGCCCTGGTCGACGCCGTCAGCGGGGAGCGCCTCACCTACGAGGAACTGGCCGAGGCGATCCGGCGGACGGCGGCGGCCTTCGTCGAAGCGGGTCTGCAGCCTGGCTCGGTCGTGGCGGTGCTGAGCCCCAACTCGGTGCGCTACCCGGTGGTCTTCCACGGCGCCGCGCTCGCCGGGCTCACCGTGACCACGCTCAACGCGCTCTACACCGCCAAGGACATCGCCTACCAGCTGGGCGACTCCGGGGCGGTGGTGCTGTTGACCGCGCTGCCACTGCTGGAGCAGGCACAGGCCGGGGCAGCCGCCGCGGGGATCCCGGTGTGGCTGATCGAGGAGAGGGACGGGACCGCCGAGGGCGTGGACCGGTCCCTGGCGGCCGCCGCAGCCGCAGCCGAGCCCCTCGTCGAGGGACCGGAGGTGTCCTTGGACTCGCTGGCGGTGCTGCCCTACTCGTCGGGGACGACCGGGTTGCCCAAGGGCGTCATGCTCACCCACCGCAACCTGGTGGCCAACCTGACGCAGGGCAATGCGCTGCTGGCCCATGACGAGGAGGAGGTGCTGCTCGCCGTCCTGCCGTTCTTCCACATCTACGGCATGCAGGTGCTGATGAACGGTGGCCTGGCCTTCGGTGCGACGGTGGTGACGATGCCGCGCTTCGACCTGGCCACCTATCTGCGCGCGCTGCAGGACCACCGGGTGACCCGCGCCTATGTGGCTCCGCCGATCGTGGTGGCGCTGGCCAAGCACCCGTCGGTGGAGGGGCACGACCTGTCCGCCCTGCGGTTCGTCTTCAGCGGCGCGGCGCCGCTGGACGCCGAACTGGCCGCGCTGGCCTCCCAGCGGCTGGGGGTTCCGGTGGCGCAGGGCTACGGAATGACCGAGCTGTCGCCGCTCACGCACGCCACGCCGTACGGCACCGACGGGGTGGCGGGCTCGATCGGGAAGCTGGTGCCCTCCACCGAGGCGCTCGTGGTGGACCCGCTCAGCGGAGACGCGGTTCCTCCCGGGGAGCGCGGGGAGCTGTGGGTGCGCGGGCCGCAGGTGATGCAGGGCTACCTCAACAATGCCGAGGCGACCGCGGCGACCATCGACGCGGACGGCTGGCTGCACACCGGGGACGTCGCGGTGGTCGATGACGACGGCAACTACTACGTGGTCGACCGCATCAAGGAGCTGATCAAGTACAAGGGCTACCAGGTGGCTCCCGCCGAACTCGAGGCCGAACTGCTCACCCACCCCGGGATCGCGGACGCCGCCGTCATCGGGGTGATGCTGGAGGGGGAAGAGGTCCCGAAGGCCTACGTCGTGCGCGCCCCGTCGGCTCCGGAGCTGAGTGAGACCGAGGTGATCGGATACCTGGAGAGCCGGGTCGCGCCGCACAAGCGGGTGCGGCTGGTGGAGTTCCTCGACGCGGTGCCCAAGTCGGCCTCGGGGAAGATCCTGCGACGGGAACTGCGCGCCCGCGGCTGACCCGGCGTGGCCTAGTCTGCGCAGATGGCCGCACCGACGAACTCCGCCCGGCTCGCCGTGCTCATCGACGCCGACAACACCACTCCGGCGATCGTCGAGGACCTGCTCGCCGAGATCGCCAAGTACGGCATCGCCTCGGTCAAGCGTGCGTACGGCGACTGGACCACACCGAACCTGCGCGGGTGGAAGGAGAGCCTGAACGCCCACGCGATCCAGCCGATGCAGCAGTTCGCCTACACCACGGGCAAGAACTCCACCGACAGCGCGTTGATCATCGATGCGATGGACCTGCTCTACACCGGGAACCTCGACGGCTTCTGCCTGGTCTCCTCCGACAGCGACTTCACCAAACTGGCCTCGCGACTGCGCGAGTCCGGCAAGCCGGTCTACGGGTTCGGGGAGCGCAAGACCCCGGAGTCGCTGCGCGCCGCGTGCGACCGGTTCGTCTACCTCGACGTGCTGCGCAGCCCGGACGCGACGCCCACTCCGGGCCGTCCGGCCCCGGGCCGCGGCGAGGACCGGGCCGAGCCCGCGGCCGAACCGATCACCCCGCCGACGCGGCGCAGCGGCAACGAGCTACGCGGTGATGCGCGGCTGGTGCGTCTGCTCCGCGAGGGCATCGCGGCGTCCTCCGACGACGACGGCTGGGCGCACCTCGGGGGCGTCGGATCCCACGTCGCCAAGCAGGCGCCGGACTTCGACTCCCGCAACTGGGGGTACGCCAAGCTCGTCGACCTGGTATCGGCGATCGGGCTCTTCGAGGTCCAGCGGGTGGCGGGCCAGGGCGTGCTCGTGCGGGAGAAGCCGAAGGGTGCCGCTCCACGTAAGGCGAGCAAGAAGTCCGCTGCCGCCGAGTAGACGAGGGCGGCCGACCTCCGGGGCGGGGGGTTGCCCCCGAAGGTCGGCCTGGGGTCCGCCGCGGACCAAGGGGGATCAGCCGCGGCGGGCGTTGGGGAACTTTCCTTGCTTCGATTGTCTCTCGCGCGGCCGGCGAAATCACGGTCTGATGGCTCACAACGTCGACCGGACGAGGATGTCTGGAGGACGTCCAGTTGAGGAGGACAGGATGAGGATCGTCGTCGCCGGTGGCACCGGCCTGGTGGGCCGCCTCGTGGTGGAGGAGGCCCGGAAGGCCGGCCATGAGCCGGTCGTCCTGAGCCGCTCGACAGGGGCCGACCTGGTCACCGGAGAGGGGGTCGACGCGCTCGTCGACGGGGCTGCTGCGGTGATCGACGTGTCCAACGTGGTGACGCTGAGCGGGGCGAAGGCGCGCGCGTTCTTCACCACCGCCACCGACCGGTTGCTCGAGGCCGGTCGCCGGGCCGGGGTGAGCCACCACGTCGCCCTCTCCATCGTCGGCGTCGACCGGGTGCCGTGGGGCTACTACCAGGCCAAGCGGGCGCAGGAGGAGCGGGTGCTGGCAGGGCCTGTGGGCGCCACGGTGCTGCGCGCCACCCAGTTCCACGAGTTCGCCGCCCAGATGCTCGACCGGCCCGGGCCCGTAGCCGCGGTCCCCCGGATGAAGAGCCAGCCGGTGGCCGCGGCTGAGGTGGCCGCCGCTCTGGTCAGGATCGTCGCCGAGCCGCCGGTGGGGCTGGCGCCCGAGCTGGCCGGTCCCGAGGTCCACTGGATGCCCGACCTGGCCCGCCGTCTCGCCAGGGCCCGAGGCAAGCGTCGCCTGGTGCTGCCGCTGTGGATCCCCGGCAAGGCCGGGCATGCGCTGGCCGGCGGTGGGCTCCTGCCGACGGCTCCGGGACCGCGCGGCACCGTGACCTTCGACCAGTGGGTGCAGCACCACTCCTGAGACGGTCTCACGGGGTCACCCCGATCGCGACAGCACCGGAGAGGAGCAGCGACCACGCTGCCAGGGTGATCCCGGGACTGCGGCCGGTGGCCCAGGCGGTCGCCACGGCCGCGGGCACGCCGAGGAACAAGGCATCGACCGCTACGGCGCGGCCGCCTGCCAGTCCCGTGACGATCATCAGCGTGAGGGCATAGCCCGCCCACGGGGTGGTCCAGTGCGGGTGGGCGTAGGGGCCTGTGCCGCGACGCACGAACACGCCTGCAAGGCCCGGCTCAGCAGTAGGCCGCGACACGGTCGATCCCGAAGAACCACACGGCTGCCGACGCCCCGGCCGACCCGAGGACCTCGAGTTTCTCGCTACGCGAGGTGGCGCGCAGGAGCAGTTGGGCGGTGTCCCAGACGCCGCCCAGGGAGCGGATCGCTGCGCGCACCTTCAGGAGCTTGGAGACCACGAGCACCGTCGATCCCAGCACCCAGGTGATCGCACCGACGCACTTGATCACGCTCCAGAAGCTCGGGTCCGCCACGACGGGGTAGGACCACGCGCCGCCGTGGTGGTCGACCACCTGGATCACGGTGGTGCCGTCGATCTCGTAGCGCGTGGGGACCCGTGCGCCGGAGGCGTCACGGGCCCACGGTGCCGGCGACTGTGCGATCACGGCCCCGGAGCGATCCAGCGCCACCAGCCCGCCGGACCCTGTCGGCAGCACCCGGGCGACGTCTCCGCCCAGGTCGAACGCGAACCGCTCCGGGGCTGCCTCGGACTCCACGAGGACCAAGGCACGCAGGCCCTGATCGAGAGACTGCACGGCGACCTCGGTCGCGCGTGGCCGCGCGTCGAAGATCCGGGTCGCGGGCCCGGCGTACGCGGGGGTGTGAGCGCCGGGCAGCGTCAGTGTGAGTTCTCCCGCCCGGGTGCGCAGCACCGATCGCCCGTCCGCCTCATGGGTGAGCTCCACCGCGGTGGATGCCTCGGCGGTGGACTGGTCCGCGGCGCGGAGCGCGCCGGCAAGCACGTCGACGGTGGCGAGATCGGGGGCGGACGCAGATGGCTTGTCGTGCGCCGATGGGTCGTGCGGCAGGCGCGGGGTCGACGGGCCGCTGAGCGTCAGTGCTGCGGACACCAACGCGATCAGCAGAGAGGTGAGAGGGTCCACGGGCGGTTCCTTCGGGATCTGGGGGCGATGCGAGGAGCCTTCCGTCCGGCACCGCCCTCCCTGACCACGTCGTGGATCGCTGTGGAGAGCCGGGTTCTGGTCAGACTGGGGAGAATCTTCGGCCCACCGGCTACCGTCGCGGCATGAACCGCGCCACACGCTCGCTCCACCTGGCGACCGCCCTCGTGGCCTCGGCCGCGGTCGTGCTCCAGTTCGTGCTGGTGCTGCAGGGCCACGCGGTGCTCGACGAGACCGACCCGCCCTCCCTGGGCACGCGCGTCGTGCGCTTCTTCTCCTACTTCACGATCCTGTCGAACCTGCTCGTCGCCGGCAGCGCGTGGGACCTCGTGCTGCGGGGATCGGGAACGAGCAGCCGTCTGCGCAGGGTGCTCCGGACCAACGCGCTGGTCGGCATCTCGGTGACCGCGCTCGTGCACTGGGTGGCGCTGCGCCCGTTGCTCGATCTCCAGGGCATCGATGCCCTCGCGGACGGGTTGCTGCACGTCGCGGTGCCGCTGCTGGCCGTGGTGACCTGGGCCCTGGCCGGGCCGAGGGGATGGATTCGGGGCGAGGAACTCCCTGCCACCGCGGTCTACCCCGTGGTCTACCTGGCGTGGACGCTGCTCCACGGTGCGTTGACCCACTGGTATCCGTACCCGTTCATCGACGTCGCCGAGCTGGGGTACGCACGCGTCCTGCTCAACGCCGTGGTGGTGGTCGTGCTGCTCGTGGCGCTGAGCGCCGGAGCCTGGTGGCTGGATCGCCGCCTGCCCGGTGAGGTCGAGGCCGATGCGCTGACCTAACCTCCTGGTCATGCACCGAACGCCGTACTCAGCCCTCCGACGCACCTCCTCCGGCACCGCCCGACGTGCCGCGGGAGGGCTGACCGCCTTCGTCCTCGCGGCTGGCCTGGCCGGCTGCGGCACGTCTGGTGACGACTCAGGCGAGGGGGAGGGCGACCAGGCGGTCGACCTCTCCGGTGCGTTCGCGGAGGCCAGCACGGCCACGAGCTACCGCGTCACCTCCTACTCGGCGCAGACGCTGTCCTCGCCGCTGCTGGGAGTCGACACCCGGACCGAGATCGACGAGGACCGGCCGGCCTCGGAGAGCGAGGTGACGCCCGAGGCGAGCCACACCACGGTGGACATCTCCGCTGTCCTCGGACCGATGGCGGGCGACGCACCCAGCATCTCCCTCGAACTGTGGGCCACTCCCGACCGGCTGGTGCTGGACACCCGGGACTACGCGGCCGTCCAGGAGATCAACCCCGCGGTTGACCTCGGGCCCTTCGAGCCGGGTGTCTCCTACGTGGACCTGGCTGCGGTGAAGGAGGACAGCCCCGACCTGGAGGCGGCCATCCTCGGCCAGGGGTTGCCGGACCTGCAGGAGATCGCGCAGGAGATCCCGGAGATCCTCGACGACGTCCAGCAGGAGGGTGACATCGTCACCGGCTCCACGACCTACACCGCGCTGCTGACCGCGCTCGGCGGGGACGCGGACAACACCGCCCGCAGCGTCGCCGGGGGCATCGCACAGAACCTCGGCGTCGACGTCGACGCCCTCACCGCGCTCTATCTGGACTTCTACGACAGCGCACCGACCGAGGTGAGGCTCGGTCTGGACGACGAGGGGTCCGTCAGCGACATCCGTTACACCGTGGACCTCTCCGACGTCTTCGAGCGGGTGTACGCCGATCCTGAGCTCTTCGACGAGCCGCCGACGGGAGACCGGTTGGCGGAGCTGCGGGGGCTGGCCCGGGACACGGAATGGACGGCCACCACGCTCGTCGACTACGAGATCGACGACGACCTCAAGGTCGAGGCGCCGCCGGAGACCGACGACGATCGGACCCAGGACTGGCTGCGGTTCCTGGAGCAGTCGGGCTTCTGACGGCCCGGGCTAGGCTCGCAGCCATGGTCCACAGCCACTCCCTCAACGACGGCAGCACGCTTCCCGGTATCGGCTTCGGCACGTATCCGCTCACCGGTGAGGACGGCGTCGCTGCGATCCTCTCCGCGCTGGAGGTCGGCTACCGCATGCTCGACACCGCGGTGAACTACGGCAACGAGCGCGAGGTCGGCGAGGCGTTGCGGCGCTCGGGGATTCCGCGCGACCAGGTGACGATCACCAGCAAGATTCCTGGCCGCCATCACGGGTACGACGACGCGATCGCCTCGACGAAGGAGTCTTTGGCGCGCCTCGGGGTCGAGCAGATCGACCTGCACCTGATCCATTGGCCGAACCCGAGCCGCGACCGGTACGTCGAGGCGTGGCGGGCACTGGTCG
Organism: Marmoricola sp.; assembly: GCA_044224695.1. GTDB lineage: Bacteria > Actinomycetota > Actinomycetes > Propionibacteriales > Nocardioidaceae > Marmoricola_A. Next base: position 10,704 of record JBGAJX010000030.1, read on the forward strand.
ACCTGCAGCGGGACGGCCTGGTGCGTTCGATCGGCGTCTCGAACTTCACCGCAGCGCACCTCGACCGCATCGTCGAGGCGACCGGGGTCACCCCGGCGGTCAACCAGATCGAGGTGCATCCGCTGTTCCCGCAGGAGGAGATGCTGCGGGTCAACGCCGAGCGCGGGATCCTCACCGAGGCATGGAGTCCGATGGGCAAACGGGAGGCGCCGTTCGCGACCCAGGTCGTGCGGGAGGCCGCTGAGCGTCACCAGGTCACCCCCGGTCAGGTGATCCTGCGATGGCATCTGCAGCGGGGCACGGTGCCGATCCCCAAGTCGGTGACACCGTCACGTCAGGCGCAGAACCTGGACCTCGACGGTTTCACGCTCAGCGACGACGAGGTCGCCGCGATCACCGCCCTGGGCCGCCCGGACGGCCGCCTCTTCGGAGGAGACCCGGACACCCACGAGGAGCTGTAGCTGGAGCTGACAGTCCTGGCCTCAGAGCAGCATGTCGATGCCGCCCGGCCGGGTCACCGGCGGCGGGGCCACGCTGTGGGTCGCTCCCGGCGTGGCCGTCGAGGCGACGAGGGCAGCGGACATCATCTGCTGCATCATCAGCGACATGTTCAGGGCCTGAATCTCCATGCACGCCTCCTGGATCGGGCTCCAGTGTGGCGCCGCGCGGCGTCGACCGCAGGAGAACCGCCCAGGCTTTACCTACGGCGGTGAGACCGGGGTGGCGCCCGCGGGCCGCCCCTGGGATCGTGGCCGAGCCCACGAAGGTCCGACTCTCGGGAGACCCCATGTCCAGCCGCATCCTGCTCTTCGGCGCCACCGGCTACACCGGAGACCTCACCGCGCGTGCCCTGGTCCGCGCCGGCGCGTCGCCGGTGCTCGTGGCCCGTTCCTCACAGCGCGTCGCAGCCCTGGCCGACGAGCTCGGTGGGGTGGAGACGGCCGTGGCCGATGCCGGCGACCCCGCATCGATCCGGCACCTCCTGCGCCGGGGCGACGTGCTGATCAGCACCGTCGGGCCCTTCCTGCGGTTCGGCGAGCCCGCCGTACGGGCTGCGGCGGAGGTGGGCGCGCACTATCTGGACTCCACCGGGGAAGGCCCCTTCATCCGACGGGTGTTCGAGACCTGGGGACCGGTCGCGGCGTCGCACGACGCCGCCCTCGTGCCGGCGTTCGGGTTCGACTTCGTGCCGGGTGCACTGGCCGGGGCACTCGCGCTGCGGGAGGCGGGGACGCGGGCGAGTGCCATCGACGTCGCCTACTTCGTGTCGGAGTTCGGCACCAGCGGCGGCACCCGGGCCTCGGTCGCCGGCGTGATGCTCGAGGACGGGTTCGCCTGGCGCGAGGGCCGCCTGCAGACCGAACGGGCCGGACGCCGGGTGCGCGCCTTCGACGTCGGTGGCCGGCAGTTGACCGCGGCGTCGGTCCCCGGCGGCGAGCACCTCGGGCTGCCGCTGATCCACCCCGGCCTGCGCGACGTCGGGGTCTTCCTCGGCGCCCCGCCCGTGCTGGCCCGCGGGCTCAGCGTCGGCACGCTGGTCAGCACGCCGGTACGCCGGGTCGCGCCGCTCAAACGACTGGCCGGGGCCGGCGCCGCTCGCCTGGTCAAGGGCTCGACGGGCGGCCCCACCGCCGAGGAACGGTCCCGGGCGCGGGTGCAGGTCGTCGCCGAGGTCCGCGACGCCGCCGGCACGATCCTCGCCACGACGCGCTTGACCGGCCCCGACCCGTACGACCTCACCGCGGACTTCCTCACCTGGGGTGCGTTGCGTGCCGCCGAGGGAGGGCTCGCCCGTACCGGTGCCTGCGGGCCCGTCGGGGCCTTCGACCTGGACGACCTGATGGCCGGCGCGGCCAAGGCCGGACTCGTGGTGGCTGACTGAGCACTCCGGCCTTGCCGGGTTCCCATGTGAACATGAGAAGTTGGTGCTCCCCATGCGCTGCAGCACGTGGGGAGCACCAGTTTCACGAGTGAACATGGGGTTCCGGCGGGGGACCGAGCCCGGCGCTTAGGGTGAGGCCATGGGCTCCAGGGACCCGCTGCCTCCGGAGGTGCTGGCTGACGTCACGGACCTGCTGGCGAACTGTCCGGCGTTCGCGGGGGTCGACAGGGGCGCGCTGAGTGAGGTGGTGCGCGGGGCCGAGATCGGCCGGGTCCGTGCGTCGACCATGCCGGCGACCTCCACGCTGGTGGTGATGAGCGGCGCGGTCTTCGTCCTCGACGGCGAGGGGCGGCACCTCGAGGCGGTCGCCACCGGGGAGTACGCCGCGCTCGCCGACGGTGAGGCCGTCGAGCCGGTGGAGCCGACGCTGGTGGTCTGGCTGCCCGACGCGGCTCGGGCGTTGGCCTGGCGCCGTACGTCGACCCCAGCGCCGCGCCTCGATCTCGAGACGCTGACGGTGCGCCAGGTGATGAGTTCGCCCGTACGGCTCGTCGACGGTTCCGCCCCCTGCCAGGAGGTCGCCGTGCTGATGCGCGACCATCGCATCTCCTCGGTGCTGGTGGAGGCGGGCGGGCACGTCGGGATCGTGACGGACCGGGACCTGCGGACCCGCCTGGTGGCCGAGGGGCGCAGCACCGCGACGATGGTCCGGGAGATCGCCACGGTTCCGGCGCGCACGGTGGCCGCCGACGTCACCGTCTTCGAGGCGCTGCTGCTCATGGTGGCCGAGGGGATCCACCACCTCCCGGTGACCGAGGGGTCACGGCTCGTCGGCGTGATCAGCTCCGGTGATCTGCACCGCCTCGACGCCCAGGACCCGCGTGCGGTCCGGGTCGCGATCGACCGGGCCGACTCGGTGGCCGCCGTACGGGCCGCGGTCGCGGAACTCCCACCCGCGGTGGGGACGCTGCTGGACGCCGGCCTGCCGGCCACCTCGGTCTGTCGCGTCGTCGCGACGGTGACCGACCGGGTCCATCAACGACTGCTCCGGCTGGCCTTCGACGCCTTGGGGGAGCCGCCGACGGCGTACGGCTGGCTCGTGTTCGGCAGCCAGGCGCGCGGTGAGCAGACGCTGCACACCGACCAGGACACCGGGCTCCTGCTGCCCGACGCGATCACCGCGGCGCAGGAGGCGTGGTGGGCCGAGCTGGCCCACTGGATGACCGATGCGTTGGAGGAGGTGGGATACCGGCGCTGCGCCGGTGGCGTGATGGCGAGCGAGCCGGACTACCGCCTCACCGCGACCGGGTGGCGCCGGAAGATCCGGCACCTGCTCACCGCGCCGACGGACCAGAGCGTGCTGGACGCCTCGATCGTCGTCGACGTGCGAACGGTGGCCGGGACGCTCGACGCCCAGGAGGTGATCGGGGCCGAGTTCGCCCAGGCCGGCGACCACCCGTCGTACCTGGCGCATGTGGCGAGGGCGTGCATCCGCCACCGCCCGCCCCTGGGGTTCCTCGGCAGGTTCACGGTCGAACGCCGCGGCGAGCACGCCGGCCGTTTGGACGTGAAGACCGGAGCGCTGATGCCGATCATCGACCTGGCTCGGCTGGCCTCACTCGAGACCGGTGACGCGCAGGTCGCGACCGCTGCGCGGCTGCACGCTGCCGTCGAGGCCGGCGCGATCTCGGCCGTCCTTCGCGATCTGCTCGTCGAGGGCTACGACCTGGCGTTGGGACTACGACTACGCCACCACGTCGACCAGGTGCGTCACGGTTCGACCACCGACGACTGGCTCGCCCCCGAGGAGCTCTCCCTGCTGGACCGATCCCGGTTGCGCGCGACCTTCAAAGGAGTCCGGGAGGCGCAGCAGGCCCTCGAGGTGCGCTACCGGACGGCACTGATCGGATGAGGCTGGTCGGATGAGGCGCGGATGAGTGCGGCGTTGCTGCGTCGTACGCCGGTGGACTCCCGGCCGTGGCAGGAGGCCACCTACGTCGCACTGGACTTCGAGACCACCACGGCGGACGCCACACGGGCGGTGCCGTTGTCGGTCGGTTGGGTCCGGGTACGCCAGGGGAGGGTCCGCTGCGGCGAGGCCGGCTACTCGTTGATCCGGCCCGCGGCGCCGGTGCCCGAGGAGTCGATCCGGATCCACGGTCTGCTGCCCGACGTCCTCGCCGAGGCTCCGAGCGCGGGCGCGGTGGCCGAGCGGCTGGGGCCGGCGTTGGCCGGAGCCATCCTCGTCGCCCACCACGCCCCGCTGGAGGTCGCGGTGCTGCGCCGCCTGGGCCTCGACGTGCCGGTCGTGGTGGACACGCTGGCCGTCGTACGGCGTCTCGACGAGCGCGAGGGACGCCACCTCGACCCGCGCCTACCCGAGGCGGCCCGCCGGCATGGGATCCCGCGGCTGCCCGCCCACCACGCCTACCGCGACGCCCTCACCACCGCGCTGTTGCTGCTGGCGCTGGCCGAGCGGGTGCGGGGGTGCACCGTCGCGGACCTGGTGCGACTGTCGCGGGGTTAACCAGGGGGAGCCGCCGGGGGCCGCCCCTGCAATTGCGCCGTTGGGACGGCAGATGTCGGGCGTGTCGGCGTCCGAACCTCGCAATTGCGCGGCGGCGCACGCCGCTCTCAGTTGACCTGCCGCTCCTGCCCCTCCCAGAACTCCGCCCGCAACTTGAACTTCTGCAGCTTGCCCGTCGCGGTGCGCTGGAGCTCCTCGCGGAAGATCACCTTCTTGGGGCACTTGTAGCCCGCCAGCCGGGTGCGGCAGTGCGCGATCAGGTCGGCCTCGGTGACCTCGCCCTCGGGGACGACCAGGGCCGTGACGAGCTCGCCCCACTTCTCGTCGGGGATGCCGATCACCGCGACCTCGCGGACGCCGGGGTGGGACATCAGCGCGTCCTCGACCTCGATGGAGGTGACGTTCTCGCCGCCGGTGATGATCACGTCCTTCTTGCGGTCCGCGATCGTGACGTAGCCGTCCTCCATGGTGCCGCCGTCCCCGGTGTGGAACCAGCCGTCACGCAGGGCGTCGGCCGAGGCTCAGCACCACGTTGGAGCGGGCCAGGATCTCCCCGGTCTCGTCCACGGCGATCGTGGTCCCCAGCGACGGGGCGCCGGCCCGGCCGAGCAGCCGTGCCTGGTCCTCGGGGTCGAGGTCGTCCCACTCCGAGCGCATCCGGCTCATCGTCAGCAGCGGCGCGGTCTCGGTGAGACCGTAGATCTGGATGAACTCCCAGCCGAGCTCCTCGCGCACCCGCATGATCGTCCGCGTCGGCGGCGGAGCGCCCGCGACGACGACACGCACCCGGTCGCGGCCGGGGATCTCGCCCTCCCACGTCTTCGCCGCCTCCAGCACCATCGCGACGACCGCGGGCGCGCAGCACAGGTAGGTCACGCCGTACGCGTCGATGCGGCGGAGGATCTCCGCGCCGTCGACCTGGCGCAGCACGACGTGCTTTCCGCCCATCCCCGTCACCGAGTAGACCTGGCCCCAGCCGTTGCAGTGGAACATCGGGAGCGTGTGCAGATAGACGTCGCGGTCGTTCACCCCGGCCTGCCACCCCATGACCGCCGCGTTGATCCAGAGGTTGCGGTGGGTGAGCTCGACGCCCTTGGGGCGCGCGGTCGTGCCGGAGGTGTAGTTGATCGTCGCGGTGGCGTTCTCCTCGGCGGCCCACTCCCGGGGCTGCTCCTCGCTCCGCCAGATCTGGTCGTCGTCACGGCCCAGCACGAAGGTGTGCTTGCAGTCGGTGACGTCGGCCAGATGCGCGAGATCGGGGTCGAGCATGAGCACCTCGGCGCCGGAGTGCTCCACGATGTACTGCACCTCGGCGGGGGCGAGCCGGAAGTTGACCGGCACCAGCACCCGTCCCCACGCCGACACCCCGAAGAACGAGACCAGCAGCCGCGCCGCGTTCTGCGAAACGATCGCCACCCGCCCGCCGACCTCGATCCCGAGCTCGTCGAGGGTCGCTGCCTGGCTGCGCGCGAGGCGGTCCACGTCGCGATAGGTCAGCTCACCCCAGGAGGGCGCCTGCTGGTCGGGCTCGTCGACGATCGCGATCCGGTCGGGGTAGACGGTGACCGCCCGGTCGAGGTGGTCGCGGATGGTGAGCGGGGTCTCCATGGTGCCTCTCCTGAGATCGACGACGCCGGCGACGTGACCGGCGCCACGTAGTATCGACACTCCACCAGGACGGCGAGTACCCCCGAAAGGGGGTGCCAGACACACGAGGTGGTCCCGATCAGCGACCGACGCCCGAGCGCCGCACGCACAGGCACACCCGGAACCGGCAGCCGTACGCCGCGCAGCCGCGACGCGGACGCGTTGCGTTCCGCGGTCCAGGGCCTGAAGGTCCGGGTCGGCCCGCAGATCATCCTCGGCGGGGTCGCCGAGGCCGGGTCGGTCCGACTGAGCGAGCTCGTCGGCACCCGGACCGGCGTGCTCCGCGGGCTGGAGGTGCGGCCGCGCGCCGGACTGGGTGGACGAGTGCTGGTCGAGCAACGCCCGGTCGGCGTGGCTGACTACGGATCGTCGGGGGCGATCACCCACGAGTACGACCGGCCCGTGCTCGCCGAGGGGATCCGGGCGCTGGTGGCGCTCCCCGTGCTGGCCGCCGACGGCGTCCGGGCGCTGCTGTACCTCGGGACCCGGGGCGCGGGCCGACTGAGCGAGCCCCTGATCGGGGCCGCGCAGCCGTTCGTCCGGGCCCTGGAGCAGGAGATCCGGGTGCGCGACGAGGTCGACCGGCGGCTGGCGTTCCTCGGTGCGCCGGCGGACCCCACCACCTCCGAACTGATGGCGCTGCGTGAGGTGCAGGCCGAGCTGCGCGAGCTGGCCGCCACCACCACCGACGACTCGGTCGCCGAACGCCTCCGCAGCCTCGAGGGGAAACTCGGCGGAAGCGGTACGAGCACGACGGGGGCCCCCGTCGTGCTCGCACCGCGTGAGATCGACGTCCTCGCGCTGGTGGCGCTGGGCTACGGCAACGCGGAGATCGCCGCCCGACTCCAGTTGGGCGTCGAGACGGTGCGCAGCTACCTGCGCAATGCGATGCGCAAACTCGACGCGAGCACCCGGATGGAGGCGGTCGTGCGGGCCCGCCAGGTGGGCGCGCTGCTGTAGCTCAGGCCCGGCGGTTCAGGGCGAGCGGGTCAGTGTCGGACCTTGTCCTTGCCGACCCCGCCGACGAGGCGGTCGGCGCCGGGGCCACCGCGGATCCAGTCGTTGCCGGCGCCGCCGTACACCCGGTCGGCGTCGAAGGCGGCGTTGACGAAGTCGTTGCCGGCGCCGCCGTACACGACGTCACGACCACCGTCCATCAGCGCCCACAGCCGGAAGCGGGCGGGCAGGGTGCGCCCGTCGACGTGGTCGTGGCCCAGGCGCGGCCAGACCTGCACGAACATCTTCCGGCCGTCGAAGCGCGGCGGGATCGTGCAGAGCACCGAGATGCCGGTGGCAACCTTGCTGCGGGTGCAGGACTTCGGGGCCGTGGGCACCGACTGCGAGCGGGTGTCGCGGTAGCGCAGGGCGTTGCGCTCGGGGAGATACGTCACCTTGATGCGGCTGGACTGCTTGCCGGAGATGAAGACGTAGCCGAACTTCGACATCCGGATGATCGTCTTGCCGCCGATGTCGCTGACCCGGGCGTCGCCGGGTCCGAGCATCTTCGGCGGGGTGCCGGCCGTGGCCGGTCCGGCCACCAGGGATCCGCTGACCGTCATCACGGCGGTGAGCAGGATCGCGACGAGTACGCGCATGGAACAGCTCCTCGGTTCGGGAGCCGACCACACTAGGCCGAAGGTCTTGCGAGGGCGAAATCGGCGCTTTCAGCCCTCGGCGGTCAGCGCCCGGAGCCTCCGACGGTCCTCCAGCGAGGTCAGCGCGTAGGAGACGTTGTCGGCCAGGCCCTCCATGAGCGTCCGCATGTGCTTGCTGAAGTGGGCGACGTCACGTGAGTAGAGGTTCAGCACGGCGACCAGCTCGTCGCCGCAGCGCAGGGGGATCGTCGCCGAGGCGGCGATGCCGTGCGTGACCGCCGCGGGGCGCCAGGGGGCCGTGTTCGGGTCGGACTGGAAGTTCTCGCTGTAGACCGGGCGACCCTCGCGCAGCGCCGTGCCCGTGGGACCCCGGCCGCGGGGATCGTCGGCGTCGGCGGTGATGTCGAGCTGGGCGACGTAGGCGTCGAGGGCGCCTGCGTGCGTCACGACCTCGACGGCGCGGTGGTCGCTGCCCGCGACCTCCCGGCCGACCCACGCCCCGAGGTAGCCGCCGCACTCCACCGAGATCCGGCAGACCTCGGCGAAGAGCTCGTCCTCGTCGCGGGCGCGCAGGATCGCCTGGTTCGCCTGGGCCAGCAGGAGGTAGGCCCCGCTGAACCGGTCGACGTCGGCCTGGGCCGCGGTGAGTGTCGACCGGGCCGCGACCAGTTCGCTCAGGTCGGTGCCGAGCACGAAGAAGCCGTCGACCACGCCGTGCACGCGGTTCGGGACGTACTGGAACTGCACCACACGACCGCGCGACCCGGAGCCCAGCGTCCGGACGAACTGCTGCTCCCGCCCCTCGAGCGCAGCCTGGATCATCGGCAGGTTCGCGGCGTACAGCGACTCACCGAGGAACTCGCGCATCGACAACCCCCGTGCGGTGGCGCGGGAGTGTCCCAACCACAGGTTGGCGGTCGCATTGGTGAACCGGGCCACCTGGTCGTTGTCCCAGAAGGCGACGGCCGCCGGCAGCTGGTCGAGCAGCTCGACGAGCTCGCGGACCTTCCAGGGCGCACGGGGTGACTCCTCGGCGTCCAGCGACACCCAGCCGGTGTCCTCGCTCAGACCGCGCAGGTCCTCGATGGCGCTCTCAACCCCCTCGGCGACCCGGGCGAGCGCGGGGTTCTCCTTGACCTGGCCGCCGAGCACGAGCATCGCGGCGAAGAGCTGCTGCAGCGCCTCCTGGTGCAGCCGCTCGGTGAAGCGCTCTCGCTCGAGATACGTGGCCACCTCGTGCGCGCTGCGCTGCTCGGCCTGTTGGGCCCGCACCCGAGCGGTGTGGTCCGCGCCCATGATCGAGAAGCCCAGCACGCCCTCGTGCCCCTGGATCGGGGAGAAGCTCACGTTGAGGTGACGCAGGTTTCCGTCACGCCCGAACATCGGCAGGTCGAGCTCTCCGGGGACTCCGTCCAGAGCACCGGTGACCAGCGGGAGCACCCGGTCGTAGACGTCGGTGGGGAGCAGGTCGCCGAGGTGCCGGCCGACGACGTCGTGGGGGGTGGTGCCGAACCAGTCGGCGAAGACCCGGTTGGAGGACATGTTCCGCACCGAGCTGTCCCAGGTGGACAGCGAGACCGGCAGCGAGTCCAGGACCTGATCCCAGTCCCCGAGCGCGGACCGGTCTCCCGGGCCGGTGCCCGTCTCGTTGCGCATGCGCCCACTCTGCCGTCTCCAGGGGCTGCTCGCAGCCGATCCGCTGTCTGTAGGTCGCGGTCTCACGGGACGCGGACCCCGGTCGACGTCCGCGCCGTGGGGGCGCCGGAGGCGTACCAGGCAGTGACCACGACCGTGAGCCGGTCGCCGCGATCGGCCCGGCGGACCTCGTAGGTGCGCCGCGTCGCGTCGGTGATCGGGACGCCGTCACGGCGCCACGAGAACCGGTACGACGTGGCCGCCGGGTCCCAGGTGCCGCGGGTGGCGGTCAGGGTGCGTCCCACCCGGGCGGTGCCGGTGATGCGGGGCGCGACGACCGAGACGATCGGGGGCAGGGTGCCCAGCGGCGTCAGGACGGTCCGCGCCCCGGAGCCGGTGAGCTGGCCGAGCCCGTTGGCCCCCGCGCCGTACGCCTTGTGGTTGGCGCCGAGCACGAGGGAGTACGCCCCGCCCCCGGCCACGGCGACGGCGTCCCCGACCGTCCCCGGCAGTCCGGCGACCGGTGCCAGCCTGCTGCGGTCGAAGCGTCCCGTCAGCTGGCCGGCGCCGTTCTCGCCGGTGCCGTACGCCTCGCCGTCGTCGCCCAGCACCAGGGAGAAGCGCGGCCCGGCCGCCACGGCGGTGGCGTGCACGCCCGCAGGCAGCCCGGCCAGCGGGGTCAGGCTCCCCTTGAGGGTGACGCCGCCGGTGAGCTGGCCGTCCTCGTTGAAGCCGGCGCCGTAGGCGACGCCGTTGTCCCCGAGGACGAGCGTGTGGGCCGATCCCGCCGCGACCGCGGTCGCCGCGACCCCGGCGGGCAGCCCCACCAGGGCGGTCAGGGAGTCGTAGTCCTCCGAGCCGGTCAGCTGTCCCCACTCGTTGGTGCCGGCGCCGTAGACGACGCCGTCGTCCCCGAGCACCAGCGAGTGCCCGGAGCCCGCCGCGAGCCCGGTCGCCGCGACCCCGACCGGCAGGCCTGTCAGCGGGGTCAGCGTGGAGCGATCGCCACTGCCGGTGAGGTCGCCGGCGTAGTTGCGTCCGGCGCCGTACACGACGCCGTCGTCGCCCAGAACCAGGGAGTGGCTCCAGCCCGCCGCCACGTCGACGGCGGCCACGCCGTCGGGCAGCCCGGTCAGCGGGGTCAACGTGGTGCGGTCTCCGAGGCCGGTGAGCCGGCCGGCGCCGTTGGACCCGGAGCCGTACGCGACCCCGTCGTCGCCGACCACGAGGGTGTGGACCTGCCCGCCCGCCGCCGCGACGGCGAGGACGCCGCCGGGCAGTCCGCTGAGCGGGGTGAGCACGTCGCGGTCGCCGGTGCCGGTCAGCTGGCCGTGGTCGTTCGACCCCGCCCCCAGCACGAGGCCGTCGCCGGTGACGACCAGGCTGGACCTGGCTCCGGCGGCCACGTCGACGATCCCGACGACCACCTGGCCCTGGGCGGCTCCTACTGCTCCCGCCAGCGCCGCCGGGGGATCAGGAGCAGTGCCGCTGCCGTCACGGTGAACGCGCGGGATCGGATGGGGAACCTGGGTCGAGTAGTCATGGCGGGTCGCCTCCCTCCTTCCAGCGTGCTCCGCGCCAGCGTCGTCTCCCACGGTCAGGGGTCCCGCGGATCGTGACTTGAGAGCAACCTCACCCGACCTGCGCGCTGTGAGAGGGCCGGCGGGGAGAATGCCTCCATGAGCCTCGTCCGCACCTCCGGCAGGTCGCGCGTGCTCCGCGCGGTCGGTGTGGTGCTCGTGCTGGCGGGCGTCGCGATGCTGGGTGCGTTCGCGTGGCAGCTCTACGGCACCACCTGGGTGGCCACCCGGGAGCAGCGCACCGTGGTCGCTGCCGTCGAACGGGTCTGGTCCGAGCCGCGGACCGCCGGAGACCAGGACACGGAGGACCGCGCGCTGGCCGACGGTGTCGAGGCGATCGTGCGCATCCCGGCCCTGGGGGCGTCGTACGCCGTGCCGGCCCGCCGTGGCGACTCCGACGCGGTGCTCGCCGGTGGGTTCGGCGTCCTCCCTGGCTCGCCCGAGATCGGGGGCCCGGGGAACCTGGCTCTCTCGGCGCACCGGGTCACCCACGGGGAGCCGCTGCGGGACATGGCGGCGCTGAAGCCGGGCGACCGGGTCGAGGTCGAGACCGCCGAGGGGATCTTCGTGTACGTCCTCGACACCCCCGGGGACGGGCTCCGGGTCGGCTTCGAGCAGACCTGGGTCACCGCGCCGGACCCCGTGGACCCGGCCACCGGGCAGCGCCCGCCGGGGCTCCCGGACGCCGCCGCGCTCCTGACCCTGGTGACCTGTGCGGAGATCTTCCACACCGACGACCGCCTGGTCGCCTTCGGTCACCTGGTCGAGGTGCGTGAGCGGTCCGGCACCTGACTGCGGGTGTGCCCGCCTCGCGGCGCTCGGTCAGCGCGGCACGAGTGCCCACAGGTCGAGGTCGAGGAGCACGCCGGCGGCGTACTTCCCGTCCTCGCCCCGCAACGTCATCGAGGTGTCGCGACCCTTGGTGGCGACCAGGCGCAGCCGCAGCGCGCCCACGCCGGGGGCCGGAGTCTCGGCCTTGTCGAGCACCTCGGACCACGCGTAGACGGTGTCCCCGGCGAAGGCGGGCGCGACGTGCGAGCCGGCGTTGATCGCCGCGATCAGCTGGGCGTTGGCCAAGCCGTTGAAGGAGAGCGCCCGGGCCAGCGAGATCACGTGGCCGCCGTAGATCAGCCGGTTGCCGTCCGGTCGGGCCTCGGTGTTGAAGTGCACCTTCGCGGTGTTCTGCCAGAGCCGGGTGGCCAGCATGTGCTCGGGGTCGGTCAGCGTGACCCCGTCGACGTGGTCGATCTTCTCGCCGATCGCGTAGTCGTCGAAGCGGTGCGGTTCGCCGGCCGCCACCGCGTCGTACGCCGTGAAGTCCAGCCCCGTGGGGATCACCAGGTCGGCCGGGTCCACCGCCGCAGCCAGGTCCGGCAGGACGGTCTGCGGCGCGGGGGCCGCGTGGTCGCGCTTGTGCACCATCACCCAGCGGGCCCACTCGAGCGCGATCTCGTCGCGCTGGTTGGTGGCGACCGAGCGGACGTAGACCACGCCGCTCTTGCCGTTGGAGTTCTCCTTGAGCCCGATCACCGTGGACCGGGTCCGCAGGGTGTCGCCCGGCACCACCGGGGTGTGGAAGCGGCACTCGGCGTAGCCCAGGTTGGCTACCGCGTTGAGCGAGATGTCCGGCACCGTCTTGCCGAAGGCGATGTGGAAGGCGATCAGGTCCTCGACCGGGTGCGGGTCCAGGCCCACCTCCGCGGCGAAGGCGGCGGAGGAGGGGATCGCGAAGCGCGTCGGGTAGAGCGCCCCATAGAGGGCCCGATCTCCCTCGGTCACCGTCCGCGGCGTGGCGTGGTCGATGACCTGGCCGATCTGGAAGTCCTCGAAGAAGTTGCCCGGGTTCGTCTTGCTCATGAGGCCGAAACCTACCGGCCCCGGTGCCGCGCGCCGCTGTGATCTCAGTCGCCCGCGGCCTGCGGGCAGTCGCCGGGGGCGACCGGGAGCAGATCGGCGGCCCGTGAACGGCCCAGGTTCCATTCCCACCAGGAGTCGTCGGCGGGCTCCCGTCCGCCCAGCGCGCATGCCTGGTCCTGCGCCGGCCGATCAGCCAGCACCGGGACGGCGTCGTCGGAGAGGTCGCGCAGGTAGGCCCAGTCGACCCGCCCGGTCTCGTCGAGCCGGGTCAGGTTGTGCTCGGCCACCCGGGCGTCGGGGTTGACCAGCGCCAGCCCCGCCAGGGCGACCACGCCGCTGAGGAGCGCGAAGCGGGGCAGCCAGGCACCACGCAGGGTGATCCCGCTGGCCAGCACGGCGATCACCACTACCCCGAGCCAGCCCTCGAAGACGTCGACGAGCAGCCGCAGCCGGGTGAAGCCGTAGGCCTCCTGGTAGACCTCCATCCGGTAGAGCGCCGAGGCCACCACCACGAGGGTCTGGACGCCGAGCAGGCCGAGAGCACCCCGCAGCCAGGCGCGGTCCGCGGCGGTGGCACGGGAGGCACGCCGCCCGGCCGCACTGACCACCACCAGCATCAGCGCGGTCGCGACCGTCAACTGCCCGAAGCCCTGGTGCACGTAGTCGGCGTAGGTGAGTCCCGTCGTACGCCGCAGGTAGTCGTGGCCGCCGAAGACCACGGTCGCCTGGGCCGCGAGGAAGGCGGCGAACACGGCGTTGACGACCAGCACCGGGACCAGCCACTCGAAGCGCTGCGCCGTTCGCGTCGACTCGTCCTCGCGTTGCACCCGGGGCGGGTTCAGGGCGAGGTAAGCCGCGGCCAGCACCGTCCCCGCGACCGCGGTCGCCACGAAGCTCCGTAGGACGAAGGTGTCCAGGGTCAGGTCGGGCACGGCGGCATCGAGCCACGCCGCCACCACGGCATCACCGCTGGCGAACAGTGCCCCGAAGACCAGCAGCGCCGCCACCGACCACAGCACCGTGCGCAGTACCGCCACGCCGCGATCCAGGCCGGTCAACGCGGTCAGGGTGCGCCCGAGCCACGGCAAGCCGCGCAGCCCTGCCAGCGGCCAGGCGAGCGCACTCGTCACGAAGCCTGGAACGGTACGCCCGCGGGTCACCCCGACCGCGCACAGCAGCGCGCCGGCCAGCAGGCAGAGCACCACGATCCACTCCGCGTCACGCACCAGGACCGTCGCGGCGAGGAGCACGCACAGTCCGGCCGCGGCCCGGGTGAACAGGTCGTCGCGGTGGACGCTCGCGGCCAGGACGACGCCTCCCGCGGCCAGCAGCACCAGGAACGTGCCCAGGCCCAGGGCGCTGAAGGGGAGTACGGCTCCACCGAGCACGCCCACGCCTGCCGAGGCCAGCAGGAGTCCGCGCCGGGCCGGGACACCTCGGTCGGGCCAGAAGGTGCCGAGCAGGTCCTCACCCGGCGGCACAGGTGTCAGCGGTGTCGGCGTCGCCGGGACGTGCGCCGCGATCGCGGTCGTGTGGGGCTGCGCGGTCGTGTGGGGCTGGGGCGTCGTGTCGGGCTGGGGCGTCGTGTCGGGTCGGGCGATCTGCGGGTTGTTCGGCAGGGTGACCCGCACCAGCCCGCCGGAACCGGAAGGCGGGTCGACGAACCCGATGGTGCCGCCGTGCAGGTCGCTGACCCAGCGGGCGATGGCCAGCCCCAGGCCCGTGCCTCCACCGCCCTCGGGGGAGTGCAGCGTGCCGAACCGCTCGAAGACACGCTCACGATCCGTCGGCGCCACGCCCGGTCCTTCGTCCTCGACCTCGAGCACGAGAGTGCCGTGCTCGTGTCGGGCCCGCAGCCGCACCGTGCCGCCGGTCGGGCTGTGCCGCAGTGCGTTGTCGAGCAGGTTGGCGACGAGTTGGCGCAGCCGCGCGGCGTCGACGTGGGCCACCAGCTCGGGTGGCTCGACCTCGGTGACGACGCTGACCTCACGCGCCCAGGTGGCGGCCTCGGCCGCCGCGGTGGTCAGCAGGTCGGAGATCGGTACGGCGGCACGGTGCAGCGGCGCCCGGACCTCACCGACGCGGGCGACCTCCAACAGGTCCTCGACCAGACGGGTGAGCCGTTCGGCCTGGGCGAGTGCGGACCTCAATTGGACAGGGTCCTGCGGAGTCACCCCGTCGACGAGGTTCTCCAGCACCGCGCACAGTCCCGTCAGGGGAGTGCGCAGCTCATGGCTGACGTTGGCGACCAGCTCCCGCCGCTGCTGCTCCACCTGCGCCAGATCGGCAGCCATCGTGGTGAAGGCGCGGGCGAGTTCGCCGACCTCGTCGCGTGAGGACACGTCGATGCGGACGTCGTAGTCGCCCGATGCCATCCTTCGGGCGGCGGCCGTCATCTCGCGCAGGGGCGCGGTCATCCCGACCGCGAGCAACTGCGTCACTGCCAGCGCGACCACCACGGTGACCGGAACGCTCAGCCATACCGGCACACCGCCGGCCGCTCCGACCGTCGCCACTAAGGTGGCCACGGAAACACTCACTGCGACAAGAAGTCCCAGTTTCACCTTCAGCGAGGCGATTCCGGCAAGCGGCGGCGCCGCCGGTGCGGCGCTCATCGCAGGTCCTCCTGCTCCAGGGCGTAACCGACTCCGTGGACGGTACGCACGAGACCGGCCCCGATCTTGGCCCGCAGGCCCTTCACGTGGCTGTCCAGGGTGCGGGTGCCGGACGCACCCGGCCACCCCCACACCCGGGCCATCAAGGTCTCGCGCGGCACCACCGCTCCGGGGCTCTCGGCCAGACACACCAGCAGGTCGAACTCGGTCGGGGTCAGCCGCACCTCCATCCCGTCGCGCCACACCCGTCGCGCGGCGACGTCGACCCGCAGGGGCCCCCAGGTCACCTCGGGCCGGCCGTGGGTCGTGCGCCCGAGGGCCTCCGCGCGCTCGACCCGGCGCAGCAGCGCGGCCACTCGCGCGACCAGTTCGCGCATCCGGAACGGCTTGGTCAGGTAGTCGTCGGCGCCGACCCCCAGCCCCACCAGGACGTCGGTCTCGTCGTCGCGGGCGGTCACCATCAGGACCGGCACCGGACGCTCGGCCTGGATGCGCCGGCAGACCTCCAGTCCGTCGAAGCCAGGAAGCATCACGTCGAGCACGATCAGGTCGGGGCCGTGCTCCTCGGCTGCCGCCACCGCACCCGGCCCGTCGAAGGCGCGCACCACCCGGTAGCCCTCGGCGCGCAAGCGGTCGGCGATCGCCTGGTTGATGACGGTGTCGTCCTCGACCACCAGGACGCAGGGCGATCCGGGGTCGTGCGGACCGTGGTCCGAGGCAGGTGCGGTGCTCATGGCTCTCAGGCTAGGAGCGTGCAGGTGCAGGAGGCGGGGACGAGGTGTGGAGGTCCTGTGAAGATCCGCCGGCTCAGGTCATCGGGACGGCGTGGCCGCTGACTCGGACCCGGGCGTCGGCGGGGTCCACCTCCACCAGCAGTTCGCTCGGCCGGCCGAGATCGACGCCCTGCTCGATGCGCACCGTGGTCGGTGCGTCCACCCGGCCGAGCGCCAGCAGGTAACCGCCGAACGCGGCCGCGGCCGACCCGGTCGCCGGATCCTCCACGACGCCCCCGACCGGGAAGGGGTTGCGGGCGTGGACGAGACCGGACGCGTCCACGTGCACCAGCAGGAGCGTGGTCCAGCCGCGGTCCAGCATCAGCATGCGCAGGTCGTCGAAGGCGTAGTCGAGCCGGGCCAACCGGTCCCGGGTCGCCGCGGCGAGCACCAGGTGATGGTTGCCGCCGAAGGCGACGCGAGGAGGCCAGGCCGGGTCCAGGTCCTCGGTCGACCAGCCCAGCGTGGTGAGCGCGGCAGTGACGTCCGCGGGGTCCGCAGCCGCGCTGCTGGTGGGCGCGCTGGTGAGCTCGGCTCGCAGACCCCGCCGATCGGCGTACGTGGTGACGGGGATGGAGCCCACCGGGGTGGCGAACGTCCGCGACCCCGGGCCCTCACGCTCGGCGAGCGCGACCGCGGTCGCCACCGTGGCGTGTCCGCAGAACGGGACCTCGGCCACCGGGCTGAAGTAGCGCAGCGACCCGTCGACGTGGAACGCGGTCTCGGAGTAACCGACCTCGGCCGCGATGCGCTGCATGGCGTCCGCATCGAGACCGGTGGCGTCGAGCACGATCCCGGCCGGGTTGCCCCCGGAAGGGTCGGTGGTGAAAGCGGCGTAGCGCAGGACGGGCGAGGTCACCCGCCCATCCTGCACCCCGGCACGCGGGGGTCAACGCGCCGTCGTCAGATCTCCGGTCGTGGTCTCGACCGTCGGCGCCGTCGACTGCGCCGGGGGTGCCAGCACGGCCGCCTCCGGCTGCCCCTCCAGCGTCACGTCCCTGGCCGCTTCCTTGGCCGCCTCCGGCACCGTCTCCCGGGCCGGCCCCGTCACCTCGCACGCCTGATGCACCTTGTAGAGCAGCAGCAGCATCAGACCCATCGTCCACACGGCCGCGGCCAACTGCAGGAGCATCCACGTCTCGGCGCTCCACTCGTGCGGCACATACACCTGTCCACCCATGATCAGTCCCCTCCCAATGTCGGACCTTCTCCTTCGAGCCTGCTCCTGACCGGCCTCGTGCGGCACGGCCCGTTGGTCTCTCCACGGTCACGTCGTGGGAGGACCGAGGGCCCGTTCGACTGGCACAACGGCCCGGATCAGGCTCTCCGACGGCGTGTCGCGCCCGTTGTGCCAGCCGAAATGGCCCCTGCTTTCCCTCAACACCGCCGGGTCAGGGCCGTAGTGGGAGACATGGTGGATCCGGTCGGCGGGGTGAGCCCCCAGTCGTCGGCCGCCCAGACCGCCGCCCAGACCGCTGCGCTGCTGGCCGCGCTGCGCGCCCAGGCCACCGACGCGGGCGAAGGCGCCGAGGTCCAGCGGGCGCTGCAGCGGCTGACCGCGCCGGAGCCCCAGGGGGTCGTCGACACCTTCCTGCGCACCACCCCGGGGGCGACCGTGGGCAGTGCTCCGCTGCAGGTGCTGGCGGGGCTGCCGCTGCTGGGGCCGCGGCCCTGGACCGGCGACGACCTGGCCGCGTGGCACCGCCACGTGCTGCCTCGTGCGTTGGATCTGCTCGACGACGTGACGGCGGTGGTCACCCGGGCGGGCGTCCGCGCCGACCAGCAGGCGCCGGCCGCGGCGTACGTGCTGCTGGGGTGGATCCACCCCACGCTCCCGCCCGAGCTCGCGCTGCGCTCGACCGGGCTCGAGGCGCTGCTCGCGGGTAGCCTCCCGCCGGCGGTGCTCGCCGCCATCGCGGCGCAGCTTCCGCTGCCGAGGGCCACCGGTGGTGCGGGGGTGTCGCTGCCGGGGCTGCCGGCGGGGGTGACGCTCGGGACACTGATGCTGCTGGTGGGGCTGCTGATGACCGTCGTCCTGCTCTGGTCGCTCACCTAGGACCGATCCGGTCTCGCGCCCCCGTCCGGCCCGGCCTAGCCTGGGCCTGTCGGTCGGAAGGAGACCCATGCCCCTCGCCCAAGCCCCGCTCGCCCCTGCTACCGCCCTCCTCGGTCTGGGCGTCTACCGCCCCGAGCGGGTGGTCACCAACGAGGAGATCTGCGAGGTGCTGGACTCCAACGACGAGTGGATCCGCACCCGGTCGGGGATCCAGACCCGACGGTTCGCCGGGGAGGGCGAGACGCTGCTGGACATGGCGTACGCCGCGGCGCAGCGCGCCCTCGCCGCAGCGAACGTCACCGCGGACCAGTTGGGCTGCGTCATCGTGGCCACCTCCACGCACCCCGAGCACACGCCCGCATCGGCGCCGCGGATCGCTGACCGGCTCGGATCGACGGCGGCTGCGTTCGACGTCTCGGCGGGCTGCGCGGGCTTCTGTCACGCGCTGTCCCTGGCCTCGGACCAGGTGCGCGCGGGGACCACGTCGCACGTGCTGGTGATCGGGGTGGAGCAGCTGAGCCGGTTCATGGACCCGACCGACCGCTCCACGGCGTTCATCTTCGCCGACGGTGCCGGTGCTGTCGTGGTGGGTGCGGCCGAGGAGGCCGGGATCGGACCCGTCGCCTGGGGCTCCGACGGGTCGCAGGCCCACGTGATCACCCAGACGCCGAACTGCCAGGAGACCGACGACGACCACCACCCGGTCGTCCAGATGGAGGGCACCGCGGTCTTCCGCTGGGCACCGTTCGCGATGGCCTCGGTGGCCCGGGACGCGGTGGAACGCGCCGGCCTGACGATGGAGGACCTGGACGCGTTCGTGCCTCACCAGGCGAACCTGCGCATCACCGAGACCCTGTCGCGGCAGCTGAAACTGCCCGATTCGGTGGCGGTCGCCCGCGACATCGTCGACTCCGGCAACACCTCCGCCGCCTCGGTCCCGCTCGCGATGGAGGCGATGCTTCGCCAGAAGGAGGCCGCAGCGGGAGACACCGCGCTGCTGATCGCCTTCGGTGCGGGGCTGAGCTACGCCGCCCAGGTCGTCACCCTGCCGCCGCTGGCCGACTGACGGCGGCACCGGCGGGGCGCCCCCTTCCGCGGAGTCAGCGGGGTGGCGATCCCAACGCACGCAACGCGACCCCGAGGTAGTGCGGCACCAGGACCGTGGCGTCCTTGGGGTGCGAGAGGCTCCAGTTCGCGTTGATGTCCGCCGCGCCTTCGACCCGGCCGATGCCCACCCGGACCGACCATCCCGGACCGAGGGTGACCAGGAACGGCGGCGACGACGGGACGGAGGCCCGACAGGTGGCGACGCTCCCGGACCGGACCACGAGCCGCTTGGCCCACGGTCGGATCACGATCGAGGCCGGTGCGGTGGTGTCGGCAGGACCGAGGAAGCGGAACCAGATCGGCCCGACCCAGAAGGGCGGCACCTCGAAGACCTGGGTGCGCGCCGACCGATGGGGTCGGGTGGGCACCGGCTCGGGGCCGAGGTAGCCGTCGAGGCGGTAGAGCAGGTCCAGCCGGGGGAACAGCAACGGCACCCGGGGGCGGTGGCCGCGCTCGAGACTCTCGATCTGGTCCGCGCTGACCGGGTGCCGCGGCAGCATGCCGGTGATCGCCTCGGAGGCCTTGGCGCGTGAGTACCCGCGGGCCTTGCGAAGCAGGGCCAGGTCGAGCGCCGGTTCGGCCTCGGTCGGTGGGGTCGCCGAAGCGGGGAGGACCGCGGTGTAGTCCTGGGGTGGGCCGAGGAAGTCTTCCACCGCCTGGGGATCCAGTCGGGACAGCCCCGGGGCGAGTGACGTCAGGTGCTCGGGCACTTCCTGACGTGGCATGGCGGTGAGGAACTGGCGGGCGATCACCTTGATGATCGGCTCGGAGTCGTCGCGGAACGCCGCCCCGTCCGCGGCGTTCACGATCGGCAGGCCCAGCGCGGCCGGCACGTCCCCGCGGCCGAAGTCGGCCCATCCCGGGGTGGGCAGGAGCACCGCGGCGGCGGGGTTGGTGATCGTGCCCGTGACCGTGTAGACGCACCCCTCGGCGGGAACGTGGTGCCGCATGGTGAAGGGCCCCAGGCTCAGGGACATCTCCTCCGAGCTCGCGGGGCGCACCCAGACCCAGCCGCTGCTCCCCTCGGGTGGGGGGAAGTTGTGCTGCCACTCTCTGCGCGGCGGGAGCGTGGCCGGTGTGGCCATCGCCGCGGCGAGGTCCGAGAGGCAGCCACCGGCGCCGAAGAGGGTGTCGAGTCGCGCCACGATGTCCGCGCCGGGCGGGCGGGCGTCGTTCTCCCACTGGCTGAGGGCGGCGGGGGTCACTCCGAGCGCGGTCGCGACCTCCCGGGCCGACCGGAAGTCGGTGCAGCGCTCCCGCCAGGCACGCAGCAACTGGCCGACGGAGGTCGGGACGGCTCCTGGCATGTGCCGGAGCGTAGCGGCGAAGGTGAGTCGTTAACGGTTTTCCGCAGCCGGCTCGCCTACGTGGTTCCCCGCCTGCTCTGCTGATCGCGCACTCCCCGGTGCACGACGGAGGGGCCCTCCGGCGGGGCGGACGCGACGACGGGGGTGTTGCGTCCGCCCCGCAACCCGGAAAGACGCGACCAGTCGGCGGAAAGACGCGACCAGTCAGCGGGGAGACGCGACCAGTCGCCGGGAAGACGCGACCAGTCAGCGGGAAGACGCGACCAGTCAGCGGGAAGATCTGACCAGTCGGGAGATGCACCGGAGCCCCGGACCATTGGGTGTGGTCCGGGGCTCCGGGAGTCCCGAGGAGGGCTGTTGGGAGTTGCCCTCCTCGGGACGGTCCGGGTCGCGGCAGAGCAGGACGCTCAGGACCGGGGGGAGTCCTGGGGGAGCCCCGACCCGGGGGTTCTCAGTTCCGGGTCGTGAAGGTCCACGACTCGGGGGTGAGGCGGTTGTTCGACGCGTCCCTGATCGTGCTGGTCAGGAACACCGTCAGCTGCACGTTCCCGGGGAGCTGGTTGCTCGGGTTGAGCGTCGCGGTCCGGGTGTTGGTGGCGTAGCTGACCGTGGCCGGCACGATCGTGCCGTTGGCCCGCCGGAGCAGGAAGCTGGTGTTGCTCACTCCCTGCACGTTCTCGCTGAAGGTGACGATCACGTTCGCTCCCCGCAGAACCGCCGTGGCGCCGGGAGCCGGGTTGCGGCTCGTGACGGTCGGGGCGACCAGGTCGGCGGTCCCGGTGGTGCGGAACTGCCAGGTCTCGGGCACGAGGCGGATGCCGGCGGTGTCCATGATGGCGTCGGAGAGCGACACCTCGAACAGTTCACCGGGCTGCAACACCGGGCCGGGGTTGAGCGTGACCCGACGGTTCGTCGCGGAGTACGACACCGTGGCGGGGATGAGCTCCCCGGTGTGTACCCGACGCAGCTGGACCGAGCTGGTGTTCGTCCCGGTGACCGGCCGGTCGAAGGTGACCAGCACGTTGGCGGTCCGGCTGACCCCGGTGGCTCCGGGGGCCGGGCTGCGCAGGGTCACCTGCGGGGCCGGCGCCTCGATGGTGGTGAAGCTCCACGAGGTGGCGGTGAGCGGGTTGTTCGAGCGGTCCCGGATGCCGTCGGTCAACGCGACGGTGTACTCCGTCAGGTTGGCCAGCGGCGCCGACGGGGTCAGCGTGGCGACGCGGGTGGCGTCGTTGTAGCTGACGGTCGCCGGCACGGGACCGTTCGGGGAGCTCAGCGTCATCGAGGTGCCGTTGACGCCGGTGACCCGCTTGCTGAACTCGACGCTGACCACCTGGTCGGTGGGCACCCCGGTCATCCCGGGCTGCGGCGTCATGGCCACCACGGCGGCGGCGTTCGCGTCCAGCGGCTCCACCGCAGCGGTGACGTCGCTCCAGGGGCTGGCGCCCTTGGCGTTGATCGCCCGCACCTCGAAGGTGTGCGGCGTCTCGGGGGTGAGCCCGCCGACGGTGACCAGAGTCTCCAGCGGCCCGAAGGTGCGGATCGTCGGAGTCTGGCCGTCCTCGGTGACCCGGACCTCGAAGCCCGTGATCGGGGCGCCGCCGTCCGCTCCCGGAGTCCAGGAGAGACCGACCTCGCTGAAGCCGACCTCGACGGTCAGGCCGAGCGGGGCGTCCGGGGCGAACCGCTCCGGCACCGCCTGCGTGGCCGCCGAGACCGCGGTCTCCGCCGTGCCCCGGGCGTCGGTGTAGGACACCCGGACCCGAAGCTGCGAGCCCTCGTCGGCGTCGGCCGCGGTGTAGGTCGCGTCGGTGGCTCCGCCGATGTCGGTGAAGTCGCCGCCGTTGCCACGCTGCCACTGGTAGGACAGCGCCACCGGGTCGCCGTTGGCCTGGGTCAGGCCGTCGTCGTCGACCAGGCCGGAGGCCGTCAGCACGACGTCCACGGTCGGGTCCTCAGGCGTGACCACCAGGCCGGTGGGCGCGTCGTTGACGTTGGTCACCGGCTCGGTCGGAGCCGAGACCACCTGCTCGATGACGCCGTCGCCGTCGGTGTAGGTCAACACGACCCGCAACTGGGAGCCGACCTCGGCGTCACCGGGGGTGAAGTCCGGTCCGCCGTCGGAGCCGGCCGCCGTGGTCCACCCGTCGGCGTCGCTGCCGAACTGCCAGGTGTAGGCGATCGTGCCCGGCTCGATGCCGTCCGCGTCGGTGACGTTGTCGACGACCGTGAGCTGCTCGTCCTCCACCGGGGTGGTCGACGAGGTCTCCAGGGTTCCCTCCGGCGCGAAGTTCACCAGGTCGGCCAGGTCGACGACCTGGTCGAGGAACTGGAGCCGCTCGATGTTGCGGATCACGTCGGTGCCGGTGGCCAGCGGGCCTTCGTTGCCGTCGACGTGCTCGACGGTCCAGGTGCCGTCAGCGTTGTCGAGGATGGCGTAGTTGTCCCGCACGTCGGCGAAGACAGCGGTGTCGACGCCGTCGGCGACCTCGACGATCTCACGGTTGAGCCGGAGCTCGCCCGGGTTGATCGCCCCGCTGAGCAGGCGCACACGGAACGCGGCCAGCGAGTCCGCACGCTCCCCGCCGGGACCGCTCAGGAACGTGTCCAGAGCCGCGTCGCCGTCGAGGAAGTCGTCGCCCTGCTTGCCCTCGAGGAGGTCGCTCCCGCCGCCGCCGAGCACGATGTTGTTCGCGTCGTTGGTGGCCAGGAACGGTGCGGCGTAGACCGGGGTCTCACCGCCACCGAGCAGCTCGCGGAGCCCGGTGATCTCGTCGAGCGCCCGCTGGGTGAGCTCGTGGCCCGCGCCGCCGGCGAGCGTCGCGTCGGCCGGGCGGGACGCACCCCTCAGGATGTCGTCGTTGTGCCAGCCGGACATGCCCTCGACGCCCTGGTGCCGCGACTTCAGCAGCTGCACGTTCGGCGGGAGGAACACGGTGATGTCCAGGTCGGCGTTGACCACGTCCGGGTCGCCCTTGAAGGACACCCAGTCGAAGCCGAGCATGCCCGCGTGCCGGTCGACACCACGGTTGAGCATGATGTCGTTGCCGCCCTCGGCGTCGTGGTCGTCGTTGCCCAGTCCGCCGATGAGGACCTCGGAGCCGCCCACCGGGTCGTTCTGGAAGGTGAGCGCGTTGTCGCCCTGGACCAGGTCGGTGCCGCCACCGCCCTCGAGCCAGTCGTGGTCCTCGTTGCCCGCGATCACGTCGCCAGCGTTGCCACCGAGGACGAAGTCGGGGCCCTGTCCGGCGAAGGACGTCGTCGGGTCCTGGCCATGGAAGAGGAAGTCGCTCCCGGACTGGCCGAAGAGGATGTCCAGGCCGAGACCGGCGTTGACGGAGTCGTTGCCCGAGCCGCCGTGGATCACGTCGTCGCCGAAGTCGTCGGACATGATGTCGTCGCCGGGGCCACCGTGGTGGGTGTCGTTGCCGTCGCCGCCCTTGATGACGTCGTTGCCGCCGTGGCTCCAGATGCCGTCGTCGCCCTCGCCGCCGGTGATCCGGTCGTTCTCCTCGGTGCCGTGGATGGTGATGTGCTCACCGCCGTCGTAGCGCCACTCGGTGCCGAACAGTCGCAGACCCTCGGGGAGGGGGTCCGGGAGGTTGTTCAGGTCCACGGTGAGGTCCTGGCTGGCGAACGCGTCCGCCGGCAGGTTCGTGGCCGAGGTGTTGCGCATGACGATCTCGGACAGCGAGTTCGCCTCGAGCTGGTGGAACAGGTTCAGCCCCTGGTTGCGGTTCAGGTAGTAGAACCGGTCGGCGTTCTGCAGGTTCTCCAGCTGGGCCTCGAAGACCGCGTTGAAGGTGCTGCCGAGCATGCTGCCGAAGATGAACGGGCGCTCGGCCAGTCCACCCATCCAGAAGTCGATGCGCTCCACGCCGGTGTCGGCCGCGGGGGCCTCCATGAACTCCAGGTCCTGGACGAGGATCTCGGCGGCGGCCCGCTTCTCGGCGACCGTCGTCGCGGACGCCAGGGTCGGGTGCACGCCGTACGCCGCGACGAAGTTCACGATCGAGTCGCGGTGCTTGAGCGAGAGCCGGAAGTCCTCCCAGCTGTCGTAGGGCTCCAGGGTCGCGTCGCCGGTGGCCTCGAAGAAGAGCCGGCGGGCGGCCTGCAGCGGCGGCACGCCGGTCTCGCGGGCACGCGCCAGGTTCAGCGTGGCCAGGTCGAGCGGCAGGCCGAGCAGGTTGTTGCGCAGCGCCTCGACGAGGAACTCGTCGATGCCGCTACCGGTCTGGTTCATCATGCCCATGGCGACCGCCGCGGCGCCCTCGTCGGGCGTCATGCCGTCCTCGGTGCCGTTGTCGGTGAACGCCTTCGGGTTGAGGAACGCGTCGATGAGCGTCATGCCCTCGGCGCCGTACCCGGTCCGGTCGACGGTGTCGGTGAGCATCGAGTGCCCGAAGCGGTAGACCACGTGGGCGAACTCGGCGACGATCGCCGGGTCGATGTTGGCGTCGTAGAGCGACTCGTTGAGCGGTCCGGCGTCGATGTTCGGCGAGATCTTCCGCGCGAACTCCTCGAAGACCAGGTGCTGGTACTGCATCTCGGTGACGTAGCGAGCCGCCTGGAAGAGGCGCTCGCCGTAGTCCCACGGGCCGAGCTCGGCGGTCCAGCGGTCGATGAACGCCTGGTCCTGGGCGTTGATGACGTCGTCGATGTGGTTCATGACCCGGTTGTGCTCGGAGTGGAACACGTGGTGGATCGCGGTGAGGCCGATGTTCTCGTTGCCGCGGCCGTCACCGGTCATGAAGTGGGCGTCGAGCAGCTCGTCGTCGTAGACGCCGGTCGGCAGGGTGGCCAGCGGCTCGCCGGCGACGTCGTCCTCGTCCGGGGTGACCTTCGGGGTGGCCGGGTGGGCGATGTCGTCGAGGAAGGCGTGTCCGGCGTCCAGGGACGGGGTCGCGTCGACCGGTGCGGCCACGTCGCCCTCGATGTAGGTCGGAGCGCCGTCACCGGGAATCACCAGCTGCGGCAGGCCGTTCGGGCCCGGGATGAAGCGGCCGTAGGGGTCGGTGAGCAGCAGTGGCACCGCGTGCACGTCGTGGTCGTCCAGCTCGATGCCGAGGACGTCGCGGGCCTGCGCCTTCACGTCGGCCCAGGTCGCCAGTCCACCGCCGGCGCCGTTCAGAAGCCGGCCGGTGGGCACCGGGTGGCCCTCGTCGTTCAGCGCGTACTCCCGCAGGAAGGCCTGGTGGGAGGGGTGCGAGGTGTAGGTCTGGTTCTGGTCGACGAACGGCGTGGTCCGGTTGATGTGCTCCTGCACGTCGTCGTCGGTGCCCAGGATGTTGTCGGGGCCGGCCTGGTTGGTCGCCCGGGTGAGGAAGATGAAGTTCGTCCGGGGGGATGCAGGGTTGTAGAGCGGGTCGTCGGCCTTCAGCGGTACGGCGACGGTGCCGCTGCCGCCCTTCTCCACCAGGTCCAGACCGTGGTCGAAGAACTGGCCGAAGAGGGTGAACCAGGAGTTGAACGGTGCCGAGAGGCCCTCGTCGGGCGCGGTGTTCGGGATGAACAGCAGGTCCGGGGTCTCCGGGTCGTTGTCGTGGTCGATCGGACGGCCACCGGGCACGTTCTGCATCGTCGACACAGCGGCCGGGTTGCCCTCGGTCTGGTCGGCGATCAGGTTGCTGACCACGCGGGGCTCGGAGTCGTCGACGAAGCCGCGCTTCTGCTTGTACGACGAGGGGGTGCCGGCCTGCGCAGGACCGCCGGGACCGTCGGGGTCGAACGAGAGGTTCTGGGCGTCCTTGAAGTCGCCGGGGAAGAGGCGCGGCATCAGCTGGCGGGCCGAGCCCCACAGGTGCCGCGGCTTCTCGCCCGGCTTCGCCTCCGGGGTGATGTTGTTGTACGAGCCGTCGACGGTGCGCAGGCCGTAGGGCAGGCGCGGGTTCGGCACGCAGGTCCAGCTGGTGTCCGCCGGGTCGTCGCACAGCAGCTTGCCGGTGATCGTGTGGTTCTCCGCGATCTGGATCTGCTTGAGGATGAACTCCAGGTCCTGGCGGTCGACCTCGAAGTCCGAGTCCGTGGCCGCCTGGGCCGGCATCGGTCCGCCCGCGACCACCAACCCGGTCAGAGCGACCGAGAGGCTGGTGGCCAGTACCTGGGACAGGGTCCTGCGTCGAGGGAGGAAGCGACGCCGGGCATCGGTGCCCGGCTCGTTCCCCCCACTCAGATCGGGCCTGGCGGCCCGCTTCGCTGAGCTCATGGTGAACACCCCGAATCTCTCTGGGTTGCGCTGCACCCCCCCATGGCGTGCAGCGCCCACGCACCCCCAGTGCGTGGGAGGAGCAGTCTGGGCAGGCCCGCGTCAACAGGACGTCAACGAGAACGGCGGTCCCTTTTCGACCTCTTTGCCACACCCCACATTGGGTGTGGGTGAGGGTCCCAACGGACGGGTCCCCACCTCCGCTCGGGTCATTTGGGCGTCGCGGTGGTGACCTTCGCGTCACCGCGTAGTTGGGTGGCTGAACGCACTCGTGGGGGGTGCGCACGGGGGTTGGCACGAGGTGCCGGGGTGGCGCGTCGGGCAAGGGGGTAGTTCGTGCAGGGCAACACGGTTCAGAGCAACACGGTGCAGAGCAACACGCTTCACGGAGCCGGCGAGAGCGGCGCGCGGTCGGGGGTCCTCGCGACCGCCGAGATCGAGGTACGGCTCCTCGGGCCGGTCCGCGTGCGGCGCCGGGACGGGGCCTTCGTCGAGACCAGCGCCTGGCGTACCGCCAAGAGCCTGGAACTGGTCGAGCTCCTGGCGCGTGAGCCGGGGTGCTCGCTGGCTGCCGAGCTGATCCAGCAGCACCTCTGGCCAGGCGTGGCCGGGCGCAAGGCCCAGGCGAGCCTGCGCACCGCGACCTACCACGCCCGAGCGGTGCTCGGTGAGACGTCGCTGGTGCGGGACGGGAACGCCCTGGTGCTCGTCGACGCCTGGAGTGACGTCGCGGCGTATCTAGGTCTGGTCGACGGTGCGCACGGGCTCGCGAGCGCCGGGCGTCACCGTGACGCGGTCGAGGCCGTACGCCGCGCCGAGCTCCTGCACACCGGCGAGCTCGACCCCGGCCTCACCACGGACTGGGCGGTCGCGGCCCGCGAGGAGCTGCGCGCCCGGCGGCTTGCGTCGCTGGAGTGCGCGGCCGACTCGGCCGGGGTCCTGGGCTGGACGGAGGCGGCGATCGACTTCGCTCGGCGGGCGCGCCAGGTGGATCCCTTCAGCGAGCGCGCCGTGCGGGTGCTGATGGCCGCCTACGCCTCGTCGGGGGAGATGCACCGGGCGCTGACCGTCTTCGAGGAGCTGCGCCACGACCTCGCCGACCAGCTCGGTGTGGACCCCGCTCCGGCGACGCGTGCGCTCCACATGGACCTGCTGCGCACCACCGGCCCCGGCGACCTCGCCGAAGGGCTCGTGGGGCACGGTCAGGAGGTCGCGGCGCTGACGCACGCGCTGCTCCGGGCTCGCTTCTCCGGTGGCGTGATCTGGCTCGTCGGCGCGCCCGGGACCGGTCGGGGAGCGGTGCTCGAGGAGGCCTGCCGGCTGGCCCGGGTGGCGCCGCGCGCTCCTCAGCTGCCGCGCCAGCGCGGTGCCGCGATGGCGCCGATCACCGCGACCGCGACCCCCGGTGGCTCGGCGGGCGACCTGGTCACGCTGCCCGAGCTCGCGATGCCGGGACCCGAGGACCTCGACCGGCTGGCGGCGTGGCGGCGCGAGGTCGGCGGCACGCTGGTCGTCCCGGTACGCCGCTTCGGGCCCGAGGCCCTCGCCCACGCCAGCACCGCGCCGGCCGAGCACACGGTCGTCCAACTGCATCCGCTGCCGCGCGCCCAGGTCGCCACGTTGACGCGACGGGTGCTCCAGGCGGAGCCGTCACCGGGTCTGGTGGACGCGATCCTCGCCACCACCGGAGGTCGTGCCGGAGCGGTCTGCCAGACGGTGCGGCAGTGGAGCGAGCAGCAGCGCCTGCGTTGGTCCGGCGACGGG
Source organism: Marmoricola sp. (assembly GCA_044224695.1). Lineage (GTDB taxonomy): Bacteria > Actinomycetota > Actinomycetes > Propionibacteriales > Nocardioidaceae > Marmoricola_A. The sequence continues at coordinate 39,254 of JBGAJX010000030.1, forward strand.
GTGGCGCTCGGCGAGGTCGACACCGAGGCGCACGCGACCCGGTCCCGGGTGGCGCACCTGCTGGGCACACTGGACGGTGCGGCACTCGACGTGCTCGCGACGCTGGCCGTGGTCGAGCACGGTCTGGACGGGGCGGGTCTTGCTGCCGTGACGGCGACGCTCGCCGGCGGGCACCCGAGCCGGCATCCCGGCGACCTCGCGACGACCGTGGAACGCCTGCTCGACGCGGGCGCCGTCCGGCTGCACGAGGGTCAGTACCTGCTCGGCGACGCCGAGCGGGCCGACGTCCTGGCGTGGACCAGGCCCGGCGCCCGGCGCCGGGTGCACGCCGCCGTGGCGGCAACGTTGCCGCTGTTGCCGCTCCCGCGCCTGCGACACCTGGTCGCCGCGGGAGAGGCCGCGGAGGCGTGTGAGCAGGGGTTCACCCTGCTCGCCGAGGCCTGGGAACAGGGCGACCTGGCCGCGAGCGCGGAGGCGCTGACCCTGTTGCGCCGGCTGCCCCCGCACCTGGTGCCCGCGGAGGACCGGCCCGGGATGGGCCGGGTCCTCACGGCACTGCGCGCTCGGACCCGGCCGCTGGCTCAGGCGACGACGAGGTTGTCGTTGTCGGCCCGCTCGGCGTCGGCCTCGTCGAACCACACGCCGTTCTCGCCGAGGTAGCGGAAGCGGTAGGACTCCCCGGCCGTCACCGCGATCTTCACCGAGCGGGTGCCGTTGCTGCGGGCCACCAGGGTGTGGACGCCGGGGGTCCAGTCGTTGAAGTCGCCGACGACCGACACCTTGCCGGCCGGCTCGTCCTTGGGCAGGACGAAGGTGAGTTGGGTCTTCTCGCCGGTGCGCTGCTGCTTGATCATGTGCGTGTCTTTCGTGGGGATGGGTCGGGGAGAACCCCGACGGTGTTGGATCGATCCAATTCTACGTGCTCGTCGGGGGAGTTCCGTCCGCCGGTCGACCGGTGGCGCAGCGGGCGTCAGTATGCTGGCGCGGTGCTCGACCTCCCCGGCCCTCGGTCCGCCCTGACCTTCCAGGTGCTGGAGCCGGAGGTGAGCGACGACGGCTCCCGGATCGCCCTGCGCTACCGGATCTCCGGCGCAGCCGCGGGGCCGGTGGACTTCGTCGAGCAGATCACGCTGCCCGGGGACGGCGCCCAGGACGACCCCGCGACCCGGGCGCCGCTGGTCCGCCTGCTGGCGCTGGCCGCGGGGCTCAGCTACTACAAGGCCGTCATCCCGCCGCGGATCGAGGTCGCCTTCGGCCTCACCGACGCCGAGCGGGACTTCCTGGTCGAGGTGGTGCGTAACGGGCTGTCGGAGTTCGCCTACCGCAACGAGGTGCCCGAGGCGCTGCGGCCCCACATCGTGGCGGACCGGATCGTGGCGGACCGGGTCGAGGGCCGCGCCCCCGCACAGGCCGAGCGGGTCGCTCAGGTCGAGCCCACCCGGGCGCTGGTCGCGGTCGGCGGCGGCAAGGACTCGATCGTGACGATCGAGTCGCTGCGGACGCTCCCGCTCGAGATCACACTGTTCTCGGTCAACGAGTACGCCCCGATCCGGGCCACCGCCGACCATGCCGGCCTCCCGTTGGTGACCGCGACGCGGCGGCTGGACCCGGCGCTCTTCGCCCTCAACGACGCCGGTGCGCTGAACGGCCACGTCCCGGTCACCGCGGTGAACTCCCTCATCGGGGGCCTGACAGCACTGCGCCTGGGCCTCGACTCGGTGGTCTTCAGCAACGAGGCGAGCGCCTCGGCCGGCAACCTGCACTGGGAGGGCGTCGAGGTCAACCACCAGTGGTCCAAGGGCATCGAGTTCGAGCGGCTGCTCCGCTCCCACCTGACCGGCTCGCCGCTGACCTACGTGTCCTTCCTGCGCCCGCTCACCGAGCTCGCGATCATGCGCCGCTTCGCCACCCTGCGCAGCTATCACCCGGTGTTCACCAGCTGCAACCGCGCCTTCCACCTCGACCCGTCCAAGCGGCGACTGTGGTGCGGCGACTGCCCGAAGTGCCGCTTCGTCTTCCTCACCCTGGCTCCGTTCGTGGCACGCGAGGAGCTGCTCGCCATCTTCGGAGGCCGTGATCTCCTCGCCGATCCGGCGCAGACCGAGGGCTTCCTCGACCTGCTGAACGCGGACGGCCGGCTCAAGCCTTTCGAGTGTGTCGGGGAGCCCAGCGAGTGCCGGGTCGCCCTCACGCTCCTGAGTCGATCGCCGGAGTGGGCCGACTCGCCGTTCCTCGCCGTACCGTCGGCCGCCGCGTCGCTGGTCCCCGAGGGCTGGATCGAGGCGGCGTTCGCCTTCGAGGAGCGGCACTTCCTGACCCCGATGCTGGAGAAGGCAGCCCGTGCGGTTCTCTGACCTGACCGGGCGCAGCGTCGCCGTCTGGGGCTTCGGCCGGGAGGGTCAGGCGGTCGTTCGGGAGTGCCGGGCCCTCGGGCTGCAGCCCGTCGTGGCCGAGCCCGACCTGGAGGCCCCACACGATCGGGAGGCCCCGCCCGGCGCGCCCGCCGACCCCGCGCTGCGCTACGGCGCCGAGGCCCGTGCGGCGCTGCTCGGAGCCGACGTGGTCGTCAAGTCCCCGGGGGTGCCGGCGACGTCCCCGCTCTACCGGGAGCTCCTGGCGGCCGGCGTACGGCTCACCAGCCTGACCGACCTCTGGCTCAGTGAGCATCACGCACGCACCGTGGCGGTCACCGGCACCAAGGGCAAGAGCACGACCGCGGCTCTGCTCGACCATCTGTTGCGCGGACTCGGCGTTCGCAGTGCGCTGCTCGGCAACATCGGCACCCCCGTCCTGGACGAGCCCGCGCCCGCGGCCGAGGTGGCGGTGCTGGAGGTGTCCAGCTATCAGGCGCAGTCGGTCACCGTCTCGCCCCGCGCGGTCGTGGTCACCTCGCTGTTCCCCGAGCACCTGACCTGGCACGGCTCGGCCGAGCAGTACATGACCGACAAGCTCCACCTGCTCGACTTCGCCCCGGAGTTGGTGGTCTGCCCCGGCGACGACGACGCCCTGGTCGCGCGGGTGCGCACGCACCTCGGCCCGGACACCGCCCTGGTCCTCACCGACGCCACGACCGTGCATCGCACCGCCGACGGCGATGTCGCCTGGCCGGACGGGTACGTCGTACCGCGGGAGGAGCTGCCGCTGCTGGGGCTGCACAACGCCGGCAACGTCGCGCTGGCCCTGCGCACCCTGGAGGCGCTGGGCCGGTTGCCCGCCGACGCGCGGGACGCGGCGCGAGCGGCGCTGGCGACGTTCGCGCCGCTGCCGCACCGGATGGAACGGGTGCCCTCCGACGACGGGCGCACCTGGATCGACGACAGCCTGGCGACCGCGCCCGAGGCGACCGTGGCCACGCTGCGGGCCCTCCCGGACGAGCAGGTCGTGGCGATCGTCGGCGGCGCCGACCGTGGCTTGGACTACGCACCGCTGCTCGACCAGGCCCTCGGGGCGGACCGGCTGTTGCTGGTGCTGATCGGCCCGACGGGCCGGCGGCTCGCTGCCGAGATCGCCGAGCGCGGTCTCGACGTGGCGCATCGGGCGTTCGACTCCTTCGCCGAAGCTGCCCGCTGGGCCCACGACGAGGGTCCCGCCGCATCGTTGGTGCTGCTCTCCCCGGCCGCGGCGAGCTACGACGAGTTCAGCGACTACCGCGCACGGGCCGCGGCGTTCCGTGAGGCGGCCCTGGGTCGGTTGTGACGGCGACTGGGACCACCCCGGCCGCTCACCCGGCCGCTCACCCGGCCAGGTCGACCAACTCCGCCAGCCCGTCCTCGAGCAACCGCGCGAGAGCGGCCACGTCCGGGAGCGCGTCGCGGCAGGCCACCAGCCCGAAGTACAGGGCACCCCGGTAGCTGAACAGGGTGATGTTGAGCGCTCCGGTGACGTCGGTGACCGCCGACACCGGATACATCGCGGTCACCTCCGCCCCGCCGAGGTAGAGCGGGATCCGCGGTCCGGGGACGTTGGAGACGAACAGGTTGAACGGCGGGCCCGGGAGCGCGGCCAGGTGGAACAAGGCACGCGCGGCGACTCCCGACCCGATCGCGGGCACCAGCGACGCCGCTTCGTGCAGCAGCCGCGGCGGGGTCGCGGTGAACCGGTCCTTGGCCTCCTCCATGGCCACCCGCACCGACCGCAGGCGCTCACGCGGGTCGCCCACGTGGGTGGGCAGCGGCACCATCAGCAGTGAGATCTGGTTGCCCTCCTCGGCGCCTGCGCCGACCCGGGTACGGACCGAGATCGGCACGGCCGCGACCAGGGGCTTCTCCGGCAGCGCGTCGTGCTCGCCGAGCCAGGTGCGCAGGGCCGCCGTGCACAACGCCAGGACGACGTCGTTGTCGGTCCCGCCGAACGCGGCCCGTACCTGTTTCACGTCGCCGAGCGGCAGCGAGACGAACGCGACCCGACGGTCCGGACCGACCGGCACGTTCAGGGGTGTGCGCGGCGCCTTGAGCGAGCTGAGTCCGAGGTTGCCCGCGCCGGGGAGCCGGCCCAGGTGCGGCAGCACCCGGGGGAGCGTCCGGGCCGTGGAGAGGGCCCCTCCGGCGAGCGACCGCGCCGTCTCGGTCCAGCCGATCCGCTGGTGCGGCACAGCGCCGTGCGTGCTCGTGGGGACCACGGCGGAGGAGCCGGACACGGGCAGCGGCGCCGGGTCGGGGTGGCGGTCCAGGAAGGCCGCCATCAGCTGGGAGCCCGCGACCCCGTCGACGGCCGCGTGGTGGATCTTGGAGTAGAGCGCCGTGCGACCTCCGGACAGACCGGTGATCACGTACACCTCCCACAGCGGGCGGCCACGGTCCAGGGGACGCGCGTGCAGGGTTGCGATCTGCTCCTCGAGGTCCTGATCCGACCCCGGAGCGGGGAGGGCGACGCCACGGACGTGATGGTCGAGATCGACCTCGGCCTCGTCCTCCCACGAGGGGCGGACCAGGCCCAGCGGCGCCTCCACCAGACGTCGCCTCAGCACGGGGGCGCGGTGCATCCGCTCGGCCATCAGCGCACGCACGACCTCGAGGTCCCAGCGGCCCTGGGGAGCGGTCGACGGATCGAGCACGAGCACGCTGCCGACGTGACCGTAGGTCGTCGGCGTCTCGATGAGGAGGTACTGGGCGTCCAGGGCGGAGAGCGGGCGCATGAGAGACCGTACCCCCGGCCGGATTACGGGAAGGTTTCGCGGAGGCCGACACCGTACGGCCAGGTGAGGCCCCGTTCGTCGTCGGCGAGCGGCTCCAGGGTCGCCAGCTGGCTGTCCAGCAGCGTGGCCGGCATGAAGTGTCCGGCGCGCGCGGAGAGGCGTTCGCGCAGGACCTCGGCGGGGACGTCGAGGTGGAGGAACGTCGTCCGCGGGTCGCCGCCGCGCAGCACGTCCCGGTGGGCACGCCGCAGCGCCGAGCAGGCGACCACCACCGACGGGGTGGTCCGCAGGACGTCGGCCACGGCTGCCAGCCACGGGAGCCGGTCGGACTCGCGCAGGGGCAGGCCCGAGGTCATCCGCGCCACGTTCGCCGGCGGGTGCAGGTCGTCGGCGTCGACGAAGCGCGCACCCAGGGTGGCGGCCAGCGCGGCTCCGACGGTCGACTTGCCAAACCCGGAGACTCCCATCACCACCAGCGACGGACCACTCACCGGATCGCCGCTCACCCGGCGGGGGGCGCCGTCGAGGTGCTCGCCCGCACGGTCAGGACGGGGTCGAGGAGGGTCATCGCGGGCGCCGCGCCCCCGGCGAGCAACGTCATCAGCAGGTCCACCGCCCCGCTGCCCAGGTCCTCGGCCGGGACCTTGACCGAGGTCAGCGGAACCGCGCCGCGGGTGGCCACGTCGTCGGGGCAGATCGCCAGCACCGACAGGTCCTCGGGCACCCGCAGCCCGCGACGTGCGACGGTGGCGAGCACGGCCTCCACCACCGGCTCGTTGTGGACCACCAGCGCCGTGATCCCGGGGTCCTCGTCCAGCAGTCGGGAGACGAGGTCCTCGGCGCCCTCCACGGTGGCCGGACACGGATGCAGGCTCCACTGCACGTCGTGGGCAGCTGCCGCCGTCTCGACACCGTGCTTCACGTGCTGGGCGAAGCCGGTCTCGCGCTCATAGACGTCGGGGACGGACCCGACGACCGCGATCCGCCGATGGCCCAGTGAAGCCAGGTGCTCCACGCACAGCGCACCGGCGGCGGTGAAGTCGAGGTCGATGCAGGTCAGGCCCGCGGTGTCCTCCGGGTAGCCGATGAGGACCACGGGCCGGTCCAGGGCACGGATCGCCGGGAGACGAGGGTCGTGCACCTGGACGTCCATGATCACCACCCCGTCGACCAGGGCGGAGGCGGCGACGCGGCGCAGGCCCTCCTCGCCCTCCTCCTGGGTCAGCAGGAGGACGTCGTGGTCGTGCCACCTCGCGGCGCTGACGACGGCGATCGCGAAGGGCATCAGCACGGGCACGAAGACGCCCTCGCGCAGGGGGAGGACGAGCGCGAGCACGTTGGAGCGGCTGCTGGCCAACGCACGGGCGCCGGCATGCGGGCGGTAGCCCAGCTCCTCGATGCTCGAGCGCACCCGCTCCTGCACCTCGGCCGAGATCGACCGCTTCCCGCTGAGCACGTAGGAGACCGTGCTGGGGGAGACGCCCGCGTGCCGGGCGACGTCAGCGATCTTGACCATGGGCCCCTCTATACCTCCCCAGGAAGTCCCGATACCAGAACGCGCTGTCCTTGGGAGTGCGTGTCCCGCTGGGGTAGTCGACGTGCACCAGCCCGAAGCGCTGCGAGTACCCGTGCGCCCACTCGAAGTTGTCCATCAGCGACCAGGCGAAATAGCCGCGGACGTCGATCCCGGCGGCAGCCGCGCGCTCGACGGCGGCCAGGTGGCCGGCCAGGTAGGCCACCCTCTCCGCGTCGTGCACGCGACCACCGCCGGAGCGCGGGTCGCCGGTGAGCGTGTCGGGGTAGGCGGCGCCGTTCTCGGTCACCATCAGCGGCAGGTCGGGGTAACGGGTGGCCAGACCCTCGAGCAGGTCCGAGAGCCCGGTCGGATCGACCTCCCAGCCCATGGTGGTCAGCGGTGGGCGGGGATCGCGAGCATGCAGGTCGGCACAGGTCACGAACGCCTCGGGGATCGGTGTCGTCCCCGGCTGCGCTCGTCCGGTCACGATCATCGGGGAGTAGTAGTTGACGCCGAGCACGTCCAGCGGCGCGGCGATGGTCTCCTCGTCGCCCTCGTGGACGAAGGACCAGTCCGTGAAGGGCTGCGCGTCCTCGACCAGGTCCTTGGGGTAGCGGCCCTCGAGCATCGGGCCGAGCCAGATCCCGTTGCCCAGCGCCTCAGCCCGTCGTACGGCGTCCTGGTCACCGGCGCTGTGTGCATCCAGCGGACGGATGGCGTGCAGGTTCAGCGTGACCGACAGGGCCGCGTCGGAGTCGACCACGGAGCGCAACGCACCCACGGCCAGCCCGTGCCCGAGGTTGAGATGGTGCGCGGCGCGGAGGGCGGCGACCGGCTCGGTGCGACCCGGGGCGTGCCTTCCCTCGGCGTAGCCGATGAAGGCGGAGCACCACGGCTCGTTCAGCGTGGTCCACGCGGCCACCCGGTCGCCGAGAGCCCGGCCGACGAGGTCGGCGTACTCCGCGAAGCGCCACGCGGTGTCCCGGGCCGGCCAGCCTCCGGTGTCCTCGAGTTCCTGGGGCAGGTCCCAGTGGTAGAGGGTCGGCACGGGGGCGACACCACGCTCGAGCAGCCCGTCGACGAGCCGGGAGTAGAAGTCGATCCCGACCTGGTTCAGCGGGCCCGTCCCGCCGGGCTGCACCCGCGGCCAGGACACGGAGAACCGGTAGGCGTCCAGGCCCAGGCTCGCGACCAGGTCGAGGTCCTCGTAAAGCCGGTGGTAGTGGTCGCAGGCGACGTCCCCGGTGTCACCGTCGCGGACTCGGCCGGGCGTGCGGCAGAAGGTGTCCCAGATCGAGGCCGTGCGCCCACCCTCGTCGGCGGCACCCTCGATCTGGTACGCCGCGGTGGCGGCTCCCCACCAGAAGGTCCCGTCGGCGTAGGCGCCCGGTCCGGGCAGTCGCGCGCTCATGCCAGCTCCACGGTGACGCCGTGTGCATGAGCTTCGACGAGGCGACCGGTGACCGCGGGGAGCCCGGGGGCGCAGTCGTCACCCGGACCCACCACGAGCACCCTCCACGGACCGGAAGCATCGTCGGAGACCACCCGCAGCGTGTCACCGGAGCGCGTCGTGCGGAACGTGGCCGAGAGCTCGCCGTCCGGTCCGGGGACCTCGGTGGTCACCGTCGCGCCGTCGACGGGAGCGTGCACGACCAGGGTGACGCCGTCGGCGTAGTCGTACTCGGGTCCGTGGTCGTGAGCGCCGACCGGCAGCACGGCCCCGGGCCGCAGCCGCAGCGGGACGGAGTCGACGCCGTGGGTCTCACGCACCCAGCGCGGGCCGGTCACCACCGAGCCGTCGAGCAGGCTCAGCCAGTCGCCGTCCGGCACGTAGTAGTCGACCTGACCAGAAGCCTCGAAGACCGGAGCGACCAGGAGGTCCGAGCCCAGCAGGTACTGCCGCTCCAGGGTGGCGCAGGCGGGGTCGTCGGGATACTCCAGCAGCATCGCCCGCATCACCGGCCAGCCCTCGGTCGTGGCTTCTCGGGCAGCGGCGTACAGGGCCGGCATCAGGCGGGCCTTGAGGGTGGTGAAGCGGCGGGCGACCGAGACCGCCTCCTCGTCGAACGCCCACGGCACTCGCACCGAGGAGTTGCCGTGCAGGCGGCTGTGCGAGGAGAGCAGCCCGAAGGCCAGCCAACGCTTGAAGAGGGTGGGGTCCGGGGTGCCCTCGAAGCCCCCGATGTCGTGGCTCCAGAAGCCGAAGCCGGACAGGCCCAGGGAGAGCCCACCGCGCAGGTCGCCCGCCATCGCGGTGAAGGTCGACTCGCAGTCGCCGCTCCAGTGCACCGGGAACTGCTGCGACCCGGCGGTGGCGGAGCGGGCGAAGACGACGGCCTCCCCGGGGCCGCGGCGTTTGGCGAGCAGGTCGAAGACGCATTGGTTGTAGAGGAACGTGTAGTAGTTGTGCATCCGCTCGGGGTCCGAGCCGTCGTGCCAGACGACGTCGGTGGGCACGCGCTCACCGAAGTCGGTCTTGAAGCAGTCCACGCCCATCTCCAGCAGCCCGTCGAGCTTCGCGGCGTACCACTCCCGCGCCTCGGGATGGGTGAAGTCGACCAGCGCCATCCCGGGCTGCCACAGGTCCCACTGCCAGACGCTGCCGTCGGGCCGCCTCACCAGGAAGCCGGCGTCCGCCGCCTCACGGAAGAGCGCGGAGTGCTGGGAGATGTAGGGGTTGATCCAGACGCAGATCCGCAGCCCCTTGTCCTTGAGCCGGCGCAGCATCCCGACCGGGTCGGGGAAGACGTCCGGGTCCCATTCGAAGTCGCACCAGTGGAGCTCGCGCATCCAGAAGCAGTCGAAGTGGAAGACCGAGAGCGGCAGGTCGCGGGCGGCCATCTCGTCGACAACGGCGGTGACCGTCGCCTCGTCGTAGTCGGTGGTGAAGGAGGTCGTCAGCCACAGCCCGAACGACCAGGCCGGTGGAAGCGGCGGCCGCCCGGTGAGAGCGGTGTAGCGGCGCAGGATGTCCTTCGGGGTGGGTCCGTGGATCACGAGGTAGCGCAGGGACTCACCGGGCACCGAGAACTGCACCCGGTCGACCTTCTCCGAGGCGATCTCGACCGATACCGCGCCAGGGTGGTCGACGAAGACGCCGTAGCCGCGGTTGGTCAGGTAGAACGGCACGTTCTTGTACGCCTGCTCGCTCGAGGTGCCGCCGTCGGCGTTCCACAGATCGACGGTCTGACCGTTGCGGACCAGGGGCCCGAAGCGTTCCCCGAGTCCGTAGACGAGTTCGCCGACGCCCAGGTCGAGCTGCTCGCGCAGGTGCGTCTGCCCGTCGTCGGTGACCAGGGCCAATGCCTTGGTGGCGCTGCGGGTCAGGAGGTGACCCTCGGCGAGGAACTCCAGGGCCCAGTCCTCGCCGCGGGAGACGCGGGCGGTGAGCGCGCCGGAGGTCAGCGTGGCCTCCTCGTCGGTGATCTCCACCGCGACGTCGGGGGTGTCCTCGACGCGCACCGCGAAGTCGGGTCCCGCAGCGTGGCCTCCCGCGAAGTGGGTGACCTGGACGGCGATCACGTCGGGCTGAGGACTGCTGAGCTCGACGGTGAGGACCGGACCCTTGAGCAGGTCGCCGCGATGGCGGACCGGGAAGGTCGGCGCCAGGACCTCGAGCCGCTGCTCGTCGGCGGTGACCCGGCGCGCGCTTGTGGGGTAGGCGGCGGTGACGCCGTCACGCATCAGCCACTGACCGTTGGTGAACTTCATTTGACCGCTCCTACGGTGACGCCCTGGGTGAGGGTGCGCTGGAAGACGAGGAAGAACAGGACCGCGGGGATGATTCCCAGCAGGGCCGAGGCGCTGGACATGGTGGCGTCCATGAGCCGTTGCCCCTGGAGGACGCCGAGGGCGACCGGGACCGTCTGGTTGTCGTTGGAGACCAGGAAGATGAGAGGAAGGAAGAACTCGTTCCAGGTCCAGATGAAGAAGAAGACCATCAGCACCGAGAGGGTCGGTCGGCTGATCGGGACGACGACGCGCCAGAGCACCTGCCACCTGCTGGCCCCGTCGATCTGGGCCGCCTCGATGATCTCCTTGGGGAAGCTGCCGAGCACCGAGGACAGCAGGTAGGTGCCGAACGCGGTCTGGATGACCACGAAGACGATGATCACGCCGAGCCGGGTGTCGTAGAGCCCGGCCTCCTTGAACAGGAAGTACAGCGGGTAGACGAGCGCCTCGTGCGGCAAGGTGTTGGCCAGCAGCAGCACGATCAGGATCCACATCCGGCCGCGGACCTTGCCGATCCCGATCGCATAGGCGTTGAGCAGCGACAGGACGACGGCACCGACCGCGACCGATCCGCTCACCAGCAGGCTGTTGAGCAGCTTCTGGCCGTAGTCCACCCGCTGCCAGAAGTCGATGATGCCCTGGAGGTAGAGCCCGTCCGGAAGCGAGAGCGGGCCGTCGCTGGAGTACTCCGCCGGCGACTTCAGTGCGTTCATCGTCACGATGACAAAAGGAACGATCATCAGCAGGGCCAGGGTGCCCAGCGTCGCCAGCACCATCGCCCGCGTGGCCAGATCCCGGGTGGCCAGATCCCGGGTTCCCCGGGTCTGCAACGTGCTCATGTCGCGTCCTCGCTGTTCTTCTGGATCCGCAGGAAGACCACGGTGAGACCGACGATCACCAGGGTCAGCACGGTCGCGATGGCGGCGCCGTAGCCGACCTGGGTCTTCTCGAAGAAGTTCTGGTAGGAGTAGTAGGCCGGGACGTTGGTCGATCCGCCCGGCCCGCCGCGGGTCAGCACGTAGATCGGGCCGAAGACCTTCAGGGAGGCGATCGTGGTCCACAGCAGCACGACGTAGACCTCGGGCCTGATCTGCGGGATCGTCACGTGGCGGAAGCGACGCAGCCAGGAGGCGCCGTCCAGCATCGCCGCCTCGTGGAGGGCGGGGTCGACTCGCTGCAACCCGGCCATGAAGATGACCACCGGGAAGCCGAGCTGGACCCAGACCATGATCGCCATGACGCTGATCAGGGCCCAGTCGGGGTCACCGAGCCAGTTCTGGGTCAACGCCCCCAGGCCGAGCGCCTCCAGGGTGACGTTCAGGGCGCCGTACGTCGGGTGCAGGATCCAGCCCCACACCACGCCCGCGACCGCGATCGGGAGCACCTGCGGCAGGTAGAAGCAGGCGCGCAGGGCTGCCACGGTGCCGTGGCCGAACTTCGTGGCGACGTAGTCGAAGAGGACGGCGGCGATGAAGAGCCCCAGCGCGGTGGGGATCAGGGCCATCGCCACGATCAGGGCCAGGTTGTGGCGGAACGAGGCCCAGAAGGTCTGGTCGCCGAGCAACTGTCGGTAGTTCTCGAGGCCGACCCACTCCGGTGTGCCGATGCCCTGCCAGGAGGTGAGGCTGATCCCGAGGTTCATCACGAACGGGACCGCGATCACGACGGTGAAGAGCACCGTCCCCGGGACGAGGTACGCCGCGTAGCCGGAGCGTCGCCGGCGAGGCGCGGGCGCGGCGCCGGGTTCGGGGGGCCGGGCGGCACCGGTGGGTGCCGGTGCCGCCAGGGTGGTGGAGCGGGTCATGATCGGCGGCCCTTACTGCCCGAGGGTGGACACGTAGTCGGTGTAGGGCAGCGCGATCTCGTCGAGCATCTCGTCGGGAGAGGCGTCTCCGCTGATCAGCTTCTGGGTGCCGGAGACCATGACGTCGTAGTAGCCGGGAACCGGCCAGTCCGGGTAGAACGCCAACCCGTCGCGATCGACGAGGGTCTGGAAGTTGGCGATCAGTTCCTGCGACTTCTCGTCGGTGACCTCGTCGAGGTCGGCCGCGACCGGGATGCCACCGTTGTTGGCCAGGATCGCCTGGATCTCGGGCTGCATCGTGATGTCGATGAAGTCGTAGGCGAGCTCCTTGTTGTCGGCGTTCTCCGGGACGACCCAGAGGTTCCCGCTGGAGCCCAGCGTCATGTCGCTGCCCGGGAACAGGAACGTGCCCCATTCGAAGTCGCTGACCTCGGAGGCGACGCGGCCGTACCACCAGGAGCCGGAGATCATGATCGGGTACTCGCCGCCGATGAAGCTCACTCCCATGTCCTCGGCCTTCAGGCCCGTGGCGTCGGCGCTGACGTAGCCGGCGTCGACCCAGTCGGCGAAGGTCTCGGCGCCGTAGGTCCACGCGGCGTCGTGGAAGTCGACCTCACCGTCGTAGAGCTGGAACGAGTCCACCCAGGCGCGGTCCGCCTGGCTCAGCGCGAGCTGGTAGAGGACCTGCTGCGCCGGGTACTCCGCACCGGCCAGCGCCACGGGGGTGGTGCCCTGCTCGACGAACGCGTCCAGGACCGCGACGAACTCGTCGTAGGTGGTCGGCACGTCGAGGCCCGCCTCGGCGAAGGCGTCCTTGTTGTAGTAGACCATCACGTACTCGGCGTAGTTGGGCACGCCGTACCACGCGCCCGACCCCATCGACCCGGTCTCGTCGTAGACGGCGGTGGTCTGCAGGCTCGGGCTGAGCAGGTCGTCCCAGCCGCGTTCGGCGGCGACGTCGGTGAGGTCGGTCAGCAAGCCCTGCTTGGCCAGCAGGCCGGTCGTCGCGTTGCCCTTGTTGTACTCCAGCAGGTCCGGGGCGTCGTCGGAGTTGAGGACCATCGGCGCCGTCTTCTGGATCTGCTCGAAGCCCTTGTCCTCGAAGACCACGGTGACCCCGGGGTGGGTCTCCTCGAACTCGGCGATCGCCGCGTCCCAGGCCTTGCCCATGGCGCTGGTGGGCCCCTCGTAGTGCCACAACGTCAGCGTGTCGCCGTCGCCGCCGCCTGCATCGGCGTCGCCGCCGCAGGCGGTGAGGGCGAGCGCCCCCACGCTGAGCAGTCCGGCCAGGGCGATCGCCCTGCGGGGGGTGGCCTGGCCGGGTCGGATGGGTGTGGTCATCGAAGCCTCCGAGGTCGGGAGAGGAGTCCGGTCCGAAGCCCTGTCGCGGTGACCCAGGTCACTATCGAAGCGCTTCGACAGTGATCGAAACAGGCCGGCCAACACTGCGTCAAGGTCTGCGTCGAAGCGCTTCGATTGGACTGGACCGGAACGGGTGACCGGCCGTGAGGCGGTCAGCCCACGCAGGGGGACCGGCTCAGGGCTCCTGCACGCGGGCCAGATCCGGGTCGACCTGGAGGCTCGAGGTGTCGACCGCCTCGAACGCTCCCGCCGGGATCGTCTTCAACTCCTCGATCAGGCCCTCGGGCCAGCGACGGTCGGCGGTGCCCTGGAAGTACCAGGGGCTCCCGTTGTCGGCGAGCACCAGGCCGTGCCGCTGCATCGCCCCGATGATCACTCGGGCGGCCTCGGAATAGCCGCCGCTGTCGAAGTCGCCGCGCAACCGGAAGCGGGCCCCCATCGGGGGATACCCGCGGTCGTCGACCGCCCCGGCCTGGTGCCGGGCGGGCCACAGGTAGGAGCGGTCGGTGACGTCGGTGGTGAAGCGGATCGCATGGTCCACGCGGCCGGCCAGCACCTCGTCGTACCGCAGCAGGCCCGGCAGGATCGGGAGTCCTGCCGCGTCGGCCGAGGTCCAGCCGTCGGGGCGCAGACGGTTGCCGCGCAGCGACCACACCGCACCGGAGCCGGCACGCCACCCGGTTGCGGTCTTCCGGGTGTGCCAGGTCTCGTAGAGGCGGCAGGTGGAGCGGTCCACGATGATCGCGTGACGGTCGCCGTCCGACGTGCGCCCGCCCTCGATCCGGGTGTCCGCGCCCAGCGGGTAACGCACCCGGTCCGACTCGTCGGCATAGCCGAACCGCACCACCCGCATCGGGTGGTCCTGGCCCACCACGGTGATCGGGATGCCGTAGGGCACCGGTTGTTCGCCGTACGACGGGCCGAAGTCGGGGTGCAGGTCGCGGTCGGTGCTCATCTGGGAGAGCCACTGCGCGGAGCGTGCGTGCACCGGCAACGAGCTGATGTCGGCATGCCACCAGTTCGTGCGCGGGAAGGCTGGACAGTCCGTCCCGGGGATGCGCGAGACGGTCTCGGGGATCACGGCGCGGACCACCGGCGCGGGGGAGTTCGCCGCGTTCTGGTCCCCGTGACCAGAAGACGGTGCTGCGGTGCAGGCGGTGGCCAGGACGACCGTGCCGGCGACCAGGGCGGTGGCTCTCATCGCCCCGACGGTACGACGCGGCGCCTGGCGTCCGCGGCGGAACCGACGGATCTTCACCTGGGGCCCGGCTCAGCCGCGGGCCACCCGCGCCAACTGACGGCTCTGGGCGACCAGTCGACCACCGGAGTCCCAGATGGTGCAGTCCTCGTCGATCCAGCCGTCCGCGGTCGTGCCTCCCCGGATCTCGATCAGGCACCAGCCCGGGGCGGGAACGGCCCGTACGAGGGTCTGGATCTGAACCGTCGGCGCCCACCCCAGGTTGCCTTGGGCGAAGCCTGAGGGCGGCAGCAGGTCCGCGAAGAGTACGAGGGCCAGGGGGTCCGGCTCCCGACCCGGGATGCGGCACCAGGCGCGCAGCACCGGTTCCGACGACGGCACTCCGTCCAGCCAGCCGGCGGTGGCGGGATCGAAGCGGAGGTCGACGCGCTGCATGAGGGTGGGCAGCAGGTCCATGCCGCCGGGGACCGCCCGCATCTTCTCCAGCATCGACACGCACTCCTCCGGGGCGGGCATCGAGGGCGCCGTCGGTGCCAGGGCGTTCGCCTCCGGCAGCGTCGCGGTGGTGACGAGGGCGGTCACCACGTCGCCGGCAGCGCCGCCGACGGCCACCGAGCGGTGCGTCACGGTCCGACCGGACGGCCCGGGGTCGACCCGGACGTCGGCCGTGCCGGCCATCCCGGGCCGGACGAAGGCCGCCGAGATCGCGGTGGGGTGGAGGTGGTGCGGGGCGCTCTCCCCGGTGTCGGCGAGGGTGGCGCGGGCCAGGACCGCGAGCAGATAGCCCCCGTTGAGGACGTCGTTGCCCAGGCCCCAGCCGGCATCCAGGTCCGCCCGGAACAGACCCGGGCCCAGGGCCGTGACGGCTGTCGCCTCGTCGAACTCGCTCACTCTGCGCTCCTCACCACGTGTCCACAGCTCGGCCGGAGCCGCGCAGTCTGCCCTGGGCGGTGGCCGCCCTCAGCGTGGCAGCCACGATCTGGCGCGTCTCCGCCGGGTCGATCACATCGTCGATCTCGAAGTGCCGCGCCGCGTTGAGCGCCTTCGCGTTCTCCCGGTGCACCGCGGTCCACTCCTGCACCTGCCGCTCGCGGGCCTCGACGTCCTCGATGGCCGCGAGCTCCTTGGCCATCGCCAGGCGGACGGCGCCCTCGAGCCCCATCGCCCCCAGGTGCGCCCCGGGCCACGCCAGGGTGAGGAGGGGTTCGTGGGTGCTGCCGCCGAGCATCGCCTGGGCTCCGAGGCCGTAGCCGCGACGCAGCACCACCCCGACCAGCGGCACCTGGAGCCGGGCGCCCGCGACGAGCAGGCGCGACGTGTGCCGCACGAGGGCGGTGCGTTCGGCCTCGGGGCCGACCATCATGCCGGGGGTGTCCACCAACGAGACGACGGGGAAGCCGTAGGCGTCGCAGAGCTGGAGGAAGCGCGCCGCCTTGTCCGCGGCGTCGCTCGTGATCGCGCCGGCCATGTGGAGGGTCTGGTTCGCCACGAACCCGACGGTGCGCCCCTCGATGCGGGCCAGGGCGGTGACCAGTTCGGGGGCGAACCCCTCGCGCAGCAGGGTCACACTGTCGGTGTCGGCGAGGGTCTCCACGATCGTCCGGACGTCGTAGGAGGTCTGCTCGCGGGGCGGGACGACGTCACGCAGGGGCGCCTGGTCGCCGTACGACCAGTGCTCGTCGGGGCCGGTGAAGTAGCCGAGCAGCACACGCGCCACTTCGACGGCTTCGGCCTCGTCGTCCACCACGACGTCGAGGACGCCGTTGGCGGACTGGACGTCGACGGGCCCGACCTCGGCCGCCGCGTAGTTGCCGAGCCCGCCGCCGGCGATCATCGCCGGACCGGCCATGCCGAGGCTGGAGTCGCGGGTGGCCACGATCAGGTCCGAGCAGCCGGCGAGGACGGCGTTGCCCGCGAAGCAGTTGCCGGCCACCACCGCGATGCGGGGGACCACCCCGGACAACCGGGCCCACAGGGCGAAGGAGCCGACGTCGAGGGCCGAGACCAGCGGGATGTCGGTGTCGCCCGGGCGCCCGCCGCCGCCCTCGGTGAAGAAGACCACGGGGAGCCCCGCCTTCGTGATCACCTCGATCAACCGGTCGGACTTGCGATGCCCACGCATCCCCTGGGTGCCCGCCATCACCAGGTAGTCGTAGGAGAGCACCGCGCAGTCGGCACCGTCGACCGTGGCCAGCCCGCCGACCAGCCCGTCGGCGACGGTGCGGTCCAGCAGGTCCTCGAGGCTGCGCCGGCCCTCCTGGGCGGCGGTCACGAACCGGCCGTACTCCACGAACGATCCCGGGTCGACGAGGTCGGCGATGTTCTCCCGTGCCGTACGCCGCCCCCGGGCGTGCCGCTTCGCCACGGCCTCGGGTCGGGCCGCGTCCTCGGTCAGGGCGCGGCGGGCGAGTACCTCGAGCAGGTCGTCACTGATGTCCACCTCGCCATCCTGCCCGTGCGGGTCAGCGAGTGAGCGGAACCACGGACTGAAGGCGATCGCGGTTCCACAACTGCTGGACCACCGCCGCCGCCAGGACGGCGCCCAGGAACCCCATCGCGAGGTCACCCAGGGTGTCCTCGTAGGCGGTGCGCCGCTCGGAGGAGCCGGCGATGAATGCGGCGTACTCGGCGATCTCCCACCAGACGGCGGCGGTCATCGCGAAGGCGAGCGCCCGCTCCGCCACCCGGGCGAACGACTGCCCTCTCTCCAGTGTGAGGAGGATCCAGGCAGTGGCCAGCAGCGCCGGGTTCATCAGGTGCATCCAGTCGTCGAACCACCAGATGCGGTCGTAGAGATCGAGACGGTTGCCGAGGATGTCGCTGAAGCAGGTCAGGGTGACCAGCAGGTCCGCGACCCACGGGAACGGCGTCCCGCGCTCGCGGCCTCGGGCCAGCCAGAAGACGGGCAGCGCGAAGGCGAGCATCGGGTAGGTGAGGGCTCGGAGTTCGGCGCCCTTGCCCTCCAGGTTCCCCCACTCCGGCGAGATGAGGGCCAGGCTGAGAAGGAGGACGAGACCCGCCTTCGCCGCCACGTTCGAGGCGACGACCCAGGTGTGCGCCTCGCGGTCACGTGCAATCAGGTCCCCCACGGAGTCAAGGGTAGGCGCCGCCGCAGGATGGTTCGTCACGAGATGGCAGGGTGGATGACGAACACCACATCGACGCTCGTCGCCACCAGGAGGTCCACGTGAGCGGGATCATGTCGCGCAGGGACCTGGAGTTCCTGCTGTTCGAGTGGCTGGGCACGGACCAGTTGTTCGCCCGGCCGAGGTTCGCCGAGCACAGCCGCGACACGGTCGGCGCCGTGCTCGACCTTGCCGAGGCGCTCGCGACCGAGCACTTCGCGCCGCACAACCGCACCGCGGACCTCGACGAGCCGCGCTTCGACGGCACCCGGGTGATCCTCACCCCTGAGGTCGCCCCGGCGCTGCGCGCCTTCGCCGA
The DNA here is from genome assembly GCA_044224695.1 of Marmoricola sp. Classification (GTDB taxonomy): domain Bacteria; phylum Actinomycetota; class Actinomycetes; order Propionibacteriales; family Nocardioidaceae; genus Marmoricola_A. The sequence continues at coordinate 57,444 of JBGAJX010000030.1, forward strand.
CGCCGGCTTCCTGGCCGCGCCGCTGCCCGAGGAGCTGGGCGGGGTCGACCTCCCCTCGTCGGTGTTCGGGGCGTGCATGACGTGGTTCCACGCCGCGAATACGGGCACGACCGGCTATGCGCTGCTCACCCTGGCCGCGGCGAACCTGCTGCGCGCGCACGGGTCCCCCGAGCAGGTCGAGCGTTTCGTGACGCCGATGGCCCAAGGTCGCTTCTTCGGCACGATGTGTCTCTCGGAGCCCCACGCCGGTTCGAACCTGGCGGACCTGACGACGCGTGCGGAACCGCAGCCGGACGGCACCTACCGCCTCTTCGGCCGCAAGATGTGGATCTCCGGCGGTGACCACGAACTCAGCGAGAACATCGTCCATCTCGTGCTCGCACGGACTCCGGACGCGCCGGCGGGCACGCGCGGGATCTCGCTGTTCATCGTGCCGAAGTTTCTGGTGGAGCAGGACGGGTCGCTGGGTGAGCGCAACGACGTGGTCTTGGCCGGGATCAACCACAAGATGGGCTTCCGCGGCACGGTCAACACCGCGCCCGTCTTCGGTGACGGCGCCTTCCTGCCCGGGGGAGCGGCAGGCGCGGTGGGCTACCTGGTCGGCCAGGAGCACCGCGGGTTGCCCGCGATGTTCGCGATGATGAACGAGGCGCGGATCGGAGTGGGCATGGTCGCCACCGCGCTCGGCTACACCGGATACCTGACCTCGCTGGCCTACGCGCGCGAGCGACTCCAGGGTCGCCCGGCCGGGGCCGACCCGACCAGCCCGCAGGTACCGCTGGTCGCGCACCCCGACGTACGCCGGATGCTGCTGGCGCAGAAGTCGTACGTCGAGGGGGCGCTCGCACTGACGCTGTTCTGTTCGCGGCTCGTCGACGACGCGGGCTCGTTGCCGGCGGAGGAAGGCGGCGCGGAGGCGGAACAGTTGCTGGGGCTGTTGACGCCGATCGCGAAGTCGTGGCCGTCCCAGTGGTGCCTCGAGGCCAACGACCTGGCCATCCAGGTGCTCGGGGGAGCGGGCTACACCCGCGACCATCCGGTGGAGCAGCACTACCGCGACAACCGGCTCAACCCCATCCACGAAGGCACGCACGGCATCCAGGCCCTCGACCTGCTCGGACGGAAAGTGCTGCTGGACGGCGGTGCGGCGCTGGGCGTGCTGCTCGGGCGGATCGAGGGCACCTGCGCGCGGGCCGAGGCGGCCGGGGCGAACGCGCACGCCGTCGCGTTGCGGGCCTCCTGCGCACACCTTGTCGAAACGACAACAAAGGTGGCTGTGCTGGGCGACCCGGCACTGATGACCGCGGACGCCACTGCCTACCTGGAAGCGGCCGGGCACGTCGTCGTTGCGTGGCTCTGGCTGGAGCAGTGGCTGGCCGCCGAGGGCAAGGAGGGACGCTTCTACGACGGCAAGCGCGCCGCGACGGAGTACTTCTTCACGCGCGAGCTGCCGGGAGTTGGCCCGTTACTGGATCTGGTGGGTGCCGCGGACGGGTTGACGCTGGGGCTTGACCCCGAGGCGTTGTAGGGCCTGCCGGAGCGCGAAGTCCCGCCCTGCGTCACAGGTCGAGAAGCGCCTCCGCCCACCAGGCCGGCGGCGTTGGCAGTAGGTCGAGTTCGGGGCTGGTCTGCGAGGGGCCATGGACCGGCGGAGCAGCGTCATTCACCTTGGCCTGCCGGGCGACCACCGCGTCGCTGGTGACGTTGTAGACCGTGAAGTCCTGGCTCACCGTGACGGGCCCGCTGTAGTGGGCACTCACCTCGTCGAAGACGCTTTCCACGCCTGGTGTCACGTCGAGGTGCCACAGGGCACCCATGCGGGGCTTCGTCAGGTCAAGGATCTTGCCCATCTGCTCGGGGATCGTGTGGGCGCTCTTGGTGATGTTCAGCGCTGTCTCCAACGGAAGTCCTGAGGCGCGTGCCAGGACCGCAGGCGACTGGAAGCACTCGTGGATCAGCAGATCCGCGCCCACAGCGGCCTCCACTACGTGTCGGCAGGGGCGGGTGTCTCCGGAGAAGACGACCTTGAGCCCGGCGTAGCTGACGGAGTATCCGAGCGCCCCGCTGAGCCCGTGAATGGCGGGGAAGCACGAAACGGTGACCCCGTTGCGCTCATAGACGGTCTCTGGGCGGTCGAAGGGGATCTCGTGGCCCACCATCGCGAAGCCTGTGGACGGACGGACTCCACGGACCGAGGCGGTGTCCCAGGCCATCGCTTTGCCCATGTGTTCGACGAAAGCGGCCAGACCCAGATCCGGGTCCTCGCTCGCCCCGCCCCAGATCTCGACCGGGTCGACCCGTCCAACCTTCGCCATGCTGCCGAGCAGGCCCGGAATGTCGCCGATATGGTCCGCGTGCAAGTGCGACAGGAAGACCTTCGTCGTGGACTCCAACGGAAGGCCCAGCGCGTTGAAGTTCGCCAGGGACCCCGAGCCGAGGTCGAAGAAGAAGAAGTCCCGTTCAGGGTTGCCCACCTCGATCAGGAGCGACCCTGACGCCTGACTGCGTCGGATCCACGGATCTCCGCTCCCGAGCACTGTCACGCGGATCTCGCCGGTGGCCAGTTCTTCGGTGCCAGGAACGAATACCTGCGGGCGCACCTGGTCGGGATCCCCCACTACCGGGGTGGTGGTCAAGGCCTGGGTTCCGCCCAGGTGAGCCAGCACGGGCATCGCAGATGCAGTCATCAGTTCATCCCTCGATCTCCGAGACGGTCCCTGCGACCAACGATCGCCGCTCCCGTGGAGCGCACGGAAGGGTCCTTCGGCCCCCGCCGCCGGACGACTGAGCAGGTCGCCCAACATCCGCTCATGGCTGCGGGTTCCGCGCGGTTCGCAACCGCGGTCAGGGTGCTAGCGCAGCTGGTCGCCGGCAAGCGCGTTCCCGTGACAGATGCCGCCGCCCACATCGTCCGTCACGCGGGTGTCCGGTCCCGCCGATCCCTCGTCACTCTCCGGCATGCTGTGATCATGTCCCTTCACATCACGGGTGATGAGCACGCTGATCGGGTGCTCTCGGACAGCCCGTTTGCTGTTCTTGTTGGAATGATGCTCGACCAGCAGTACCCCATGGAGCACGCGTTCCGCGGCCCGGCGAAGGTGCTCGACCGGTTCGGCACGCTGGACCCCGGCCGGATCGCGGCCGCGGACCCCGAGGAGTTCGCCGCCCTGTGCAGCACGCCGCCGGCGATCCATCGGTTCCCGGGCTCGATGGCGGCCCGTCTGCAGGCCCTGGCGACGATCGTGGAGGAGAGGTACGACGGTCACGCCGAGCGGCTGTGGACCGAAGCCGGCTCGGGGCGGGAGCTCCTCGCCCGGGTGATGGAGCTGCCCGGGTTCGGCAAGCAGAAGGCGCAGATCTTCGTGGCCCTCCTGGCCAAGCAGCTCGGGGTCCGGCCGGAGGGCTGGGAGGCGGCGGTCGGCGCCTACGCCGAGGAGGGCTACCGATCGGTGGCCGACGTCGTGGACGCCGCGTCGCTGCAGAAGGTGCGCGAGTTCAAGAAGCAGCAGAAGGCCGCCGCGCGCGCCGGCGGCTGACCGTCCACCCGTCGGTCGCAGTCCGCCCCGATTGCCGTGCGGGCTGGGGACGCGTGGCAGAATGGGCATCGCGGCTCTTGACGACACCGGGACGGGCCGCGCCCTAGATCGGTTCGACTGTCGTTTCCACGAGAGGTGTTCGTGTCCTCGAAC
>JBGAJX010000031.1:0-58678 GCA_044224695.1 Marmoricola sp.
TGCCTGATCGGCGCGTCCGGCTCGGGCAAGTCCACGCTGCTGCGTTGTGTGGACCTGCTGGAGCCCACCGACGACGGCACCATCTGGTTCCAGGGCGAGGACATCTCCGACCCCCGCGTCGACGCCCGTGCGGTGCGTCGCCGGATGGGCGTGGTGTTCCAGGCCTACAACCTCTTCCCGCACCTGACCGTGCTGGAGAACCTCACCCTCGCGCCGCGCAAGGTGCACGGCGTACCGGCGCAGCAGGCCGAGGACACCGCGCGCGGCCTGCTCGACCGGTTCGGTCTGGCCGACAAGGCCGCGGTCCACCCCGACCGGCTCTCGGGCGGGCAGCAGCAACGCGTCGCGATCGCCCGCGCGCTGGCCACCGGGCCGGAGCTGCTGCTGCTCGACGAGGTCACCGCGGCGCTCGACCCGCTGTTGGTGGGGGAGGTGCTGGAGATCCTGCGCGAGCTGGCGCAGTCCGGCACCACGATGCTCCTGGCCACCCACGAGATGGGCTTCGCCCGTGACGTGGCGACCAAGGTCTGCTTCCTGCATGAGGGTCGGGTGCTGGAGGAGGGGCCTCCCGGGGAGATCCTGGTCTCCCCGCGCGAGCAGCGGACGCGGGAGTTCCTCGCCCGGGTGCTGTGACATCCGTGCTGTGACGTAGGCCACCCTGGTGACGTTGACAGTCTTACTGTCAGACTCGCGCCCATGACGTACGCGCTGAACCAGGGGACGGGCCCGCTCAAGGGCATCAAGGTCATCGAGATCGCCGGCATCGGCCCGGGCCCGCACGCGGCCACGATCCTCGCCGACCTCGGCGCCGACGTGATCCGCGTCGAGCGGCCCCAGGGGGCCGCCAGCGCCGGGCCCCGTGAGGCCGACCTGCTCACCCGTGGTCGCCCGAGCGTCGCGCTGGACCTGAAGAACCCCGACGCGATCGAGGCGCTCCTGCAGATGGTCGAGCAGGCCGACGTGGTGCTGGAGGGCATGCGGCCCGGCGTCACCGAGCGGCTCGGTGTCGGCCCCGAGGTGTGCCTGCAGCGCAACCCGCGCATCGTCTACGGCCGGATGACGGGTTGGGGCCAGACCGGCCCGCTCGCCCAGGCCGCGGGGCACGACATGAACTACATCGCCATCGCCGGCGTACTCCACGGGCTCGGCCAGGACCCGGGGCGCCCGCACTTCCCGAGCAACCTGGTCGGCGACTTCGGCGGCGGCTCGACCTATCTGGTCATCGGCGTGCTCGCGGCCCTGCTCGAGGCGCGGGTCAGCGGCCAGGGCCAGGTCGTCGACGCCGCGATCGTCGACGGCGCCGCCCACCTCAACATGATGTGGGCCGCGATGCTGGCCGGCGGGATGGCCCGGGAGGAGCGCGGGGTCAACCTGCTCGACGGCGGTATCCCCAACTACCGGATCTACGAGTGCGCCGACGGCAAGCACTTCTCCGTGGGGTCGCTGGAGCCGCAGTTCTACCAGGAGCTGATCACCCGCCTCGACATCGTCGAGGAGGCCACCCAGGTCTGGGCTGGCGGCGACCAGGACGAGATGAGCGAACTCCTCGAGCGCACCTTCAAGGCCAAGACCCAGGCCGAGTGGACCGAGATCCTCGACGGCACCGACGCCTGCGCGGCGCCGATCCTGCCGATGACGGAGGCCGCTCGACACCCGCACCTGCAGGCCCGGGAGGTGTACGTCGAGCGCGACGGCATGCTGCAGCCGGCTCCGGCGCCGCGCTTCTCCCGCACCGAGCCGACGCTGACCACCGGTCCGAGCCGGCCCGGTGACGGCACCCGTGAGGTGCTCCGGACCTGGGGCGTCAGGGGCGTGGAGGCGCTGCTGGAGAGCGGCGCCGCCGTACAGAACTGACGCTGCTCGCCAGCGGTGCGACTCACGTCACAGCCAGACCTCCATTGAGACTGTGACAGTTCTGGTGTCAGAATCGCTGTCTGTCCTCTCCGCGCCCCGTCGGGTGCGCGCGACTCGTTTCATCGAAAGTTGGGACCATGGCTGACGTGCCACAGGCATTCATCTACGACGCAATCCGAACCCCCCGGGGCAAGGGCAAGAAGGACGGTTCTCTCCACGAGGTCAAGCCCATCGACCTCGTCGTGACGCTGCTGGACGAGGTCCGCAAGCGCAACGACGGCTTCGACCCCGAGCGCGTCGACGACGTGGTGCTCGGTGTGGTGTCCCCGGTCGGTGACCAGGGCGGCGACATCGCCAAGACCGCGGCGCTGGCTGCCGGCTACCCCGACACGACCGCCGGCGTGCAGCTCAACCGCTTCTGCGCCTCCGGCCTGGAGGCCGTCAACCAGGCCGCCGGCCGGATCCGCTCCGGCTGGGAGGACCTGATCCTCGCCGGTGGCGTCGAGTCGATGAGCCGGGTGCCGATGGGTTCCGACGGTGGCTCGTGGGCCTCCGACCCGGCCACCGCGTTCGAGACCGCGTTCGTGCCGCAGGGCATCGGCGCCGACCTGATCGCCACCATCGAGGGCTGGTCGCGTGAGGACGTCGACGCGTTCGCCGCGGAGTCGCAGGCCCGCGCCGCGAAGGCCCAGGCGAACGGCTACTTCGACAACTCCGTGATCCCGGTCAAGGACGTCAACGGCCTGACCGTGCTGGAGAAGGACGAGTTCATCCGCCCCGGCACCACGGTCGAGAGCCTGTCCGGCCTGAAGCCGTCCTTCCAGTTCCACGGCGACCTCGGCTTCGACGACGTCGCGCTGGAGAAGTACCACTGGCTGGAGAAGATCAACCACGTCCACCACGCGGGCAACTCCTCGGGCATCGTCGACGGCGCCTCGCTGGTCGCCATCGGCTCCGAGCAGGCCGGCAAGGACCTCGGTCTGACCCCGCGCGCCCGGATCATCTCGGCCGCGGTCTCCGGTGCGGACCCGACGATCATGCTCACCGGCCCGGCTCCCGCCGCCCGCAAGGCGCTCGCCAAGGCCGGCCTGACCCCTGAGGACATCGACCTCTACGAGATCAACGAGGCCTTCGCCGCGGTGGCGATGCGGTTCACCCGCGACCTCGGCCTCGACCCCGAGATCGTGAACGTCAACGGTGGCGCGATCGCCATGGGTCACCCGCTCGGTGCGACCGGCGCGATGATCCTGGGCACCCTGCTCGACGAGCTCGAGCGTCGCGACCTGCGCCGTGGCCTGGCCACGCTCTGCGTGGGCGGCGGCATGGGCATCGCCACCATCATCGAGCGCGTCTGACGACCCCCGACCTCACTGCAAGGAAGACACAGAACCATGACTGACAGCGCCGTGCGCTACGAGCGGGACGCCGACGGGATCGTCACCCTCACCCTGGACGACCCGAGCTCGTCCGCCAACACCATGAACGAGGCGTACAAGGACGGCATGAAGGCCGCCGTCGACCGCCTCTGGGCCGAGAAGGACGAGATCACCGGCGTGATCCTGACCTCGGCGAAGAAGACCTTCTTCGCCGGCGGCAACCTCAACATGCTGATCGCCGCCACCAAGGACGACGCCCAGCAGATGTTCGACGAGAGCCAGAACATCAAGGCCGACCTTCGTCGCCTCGAGACCCTGGGCAAGCCCGTCGTGGCCGCCATCAACGGCGCCGCGCTCGGCGGTGGCCTCGAGATCGCCCTGGCCACCCACCGGCGCATCGCCGCCGAGGGCAACTACGAGATCGGCCTCCCCGAGGCCAGCCTCGGCCTCCTCCCCGGCGGCGGCGGCGTGGTCCGCACCGTCCGGATGTTCGGCATCCAGAAGGCGCTGACCGAGGTGCTGCTCCAGGGCCAGCGCTACAAGGTCGCCGCGGCCGCCGGCAAGGGCCTGGTGGACGAGGTCGTCCCGGCCGACCAGCTCCTCGAGCGCGCGAAGGCCTGGATCCTGGAGAACAAGGACAACGCCGACGCTGCGTCGCAGCCGTGGGACCGCCAGGGCTACAAGATGCCCGGCGGTACCCCGTCGCACCCGGCGCTCGCGCAGATGCTGCCGGTCTTCCCGGCCACCCTGCGCAAGCAGCTCAAGGGTGCGAACTACCCGGCGCAGCGGGCCATCATGGCCGCGGCCGTCGAGGGCGCCCAGGTCGATGTGGCCAACGCCGAGAAGATCGAGGCGCGCTACTTCACCCAGCTCGCCACCGGTCAGAACGCCAAGAACATGATCCAGGCGTTCTTCTTCGACCTGCAGGACATCAACTCCGGCAAGCTGCGTCCCCAGGGCTACGACAAGTACGTCGCCCAGAAGGTCGTCGTCCTCGGCGCCGGCATGATGGGCGCGGGCATCGCCTACGTCTGTGCGAAGGCCGGCATGCAGGTCGTCCTCAAGGACGTCTCGCTGGAGGCCGCCGAGCGCGGCAAGGCGTACTCGCAGAAGATCAACGAGAAGGCGATCTCCCGCGGCAAGCTGACGCAGGAGAAGTCCGACGAGCTCCTCGGCCGGATCCACCCGACCGCCGACCCGGCCGACGCCGCGGGCTGCGACCTCATCATCGAGGCCGTCTTCGAGGACCCGGCCCTGAAGGCCAAGGTCTTCGGCGAGATCCTGCCGCACGTCAACGCCGATGCGCTGATCTGCTCGAACACCTCCACCCTGCCGATCACCGAGCTCTCCGGTGGCGTGGACCGTCCCGAGGACTTCATCGGTCTGCACTTCTTCTCCCCGGTCGACAAGATGCCGCTGGTGGAGATCATCCGCGGCGAGAAGACCTCCGAGGGCGCGGTCGCCAAGGCGATCGACGTGGTGCAGCAGATCCGCAAGACCCCGATCGTGGTCAACGACAGCCGTGGCTTCTACACCAGCCGCGTCATCGGCACCCAGATCAACGAGGGTCTGGCGATGCTCGGCGAGGGCGTGCGCCCGATGACCATCGAGCGGGCGGCCCTGCAGGCCGGCTACCCGGTGGGCCCGCTGCAGATCACCGACGAGCTCAACATGGAGCTCATGGCCAAGATCGCCAAGGCCACGCAGGACGCGGCCGAGCGCGAGGGCCAGGAGTACGTCGAGCACCCCGGCATCGCCGTGGTCAAGAAGATGATCGAGCTCGGTCGCCCGTCCAAGCTCAAGGGCGCGGGCTTCTACGAGTACGACGAGTCCGGCAAGCGTCTGGGTCTGTGGGACGGTCTGGCCGAGGCCTTCCCGGTCGCGGACACGCAGCCCGACATCACCGACCTCAAGGACCGGATGCTCTTCATCGAGTCCATCGAGACCGCGCGGTGCTTCGAGGAGGGCGTGCTGACCTCGACCGCCGAGGCGAACATCGGCTCCATCTTCGGCATCGGCTTCCCGCCGCCGACCGGTGGTGCCGCGCAGTTCATCAACGGCTACGAGGGCAAGAACGGCACCGGCATCGTGGCGTTCGTCGAGCGCGCCAAGGAACTCGCCGCCACGTACGGCGACCGCTTCCAGCCGCCGGCCATCCTGGTCGACAAGGCCGCCAAGGGCGAGAAGTTCTGATCGCACGCACGGCCTGACGCGCACGCCTGACGCGCACCGTCCGACCAGCGGGCCCCGGATCCACGCGATCCGGGGCCCGCTGTCCCCTATTGGCGTCGGATGAGTCGGTAGCTGCCGGTGCCTTGTTTGGTCAGGTGGTGTTTGCCGCTGTGGGCGAGGGTGTGATGCCGGGGACACAGGAGCACACCGTCGCGGACGCTGGTGGCCCCGCCGTTCGCCCAGGGGGTGGTGTGGTGGGCATCAGCCCAGTGGGAGGGGCGGTGGCAGTGGTCGATGCCGCACGTGCCGCCTTGTTCGAGCGCGAGTGCCAGCCGTTGAGCTGGGGTGTGCAGGCGTCGCTGTCGACCGAGGTCGAGGATTTCGCTGCGTCCGCCCAGCACCGCTGGAATCAGTCCGGCAGCGCAGGCGAGTCTGCGGGCGGCTCCGGGTGAGAGTCGGTGGGTGGACCCGAGCAGGTCGGCGGGCTTGAGCCCACCCTGGAGCGTCTCCAGGGTCATCGTCACGATGACGGTCGCGTTCACTCCACCGGTGGTGGGGAGCTTCGCGGGGTCGAGGGTTTCGATGAGGCGTACGAGGGCTTCGCCGAGGAGTTCGGGGTACTCGCGGGAGCGCATCGCCGGTTCGCTGGCCGCTGACCTTGGCGATGCCTCCTCGGCCCCTTCTGCTGCATCACCTTCGCCGTCATCGGCGCCCGCGTCGTCGTCACCGGTGTCGACGGGGACTTCGCGGGCGATGGCGTCAGGGAGGGCGGGGTTGAGGAAGGCTTGGAGTGCGGTGGTGAGCATGTGGGCCTGCAGGCTGGGGATCCGGCCCTTGAGGGTGTGGGTGCCAGTGCCTTCGTCCCAGATCCTCAGGTGAGTCCTTCGGCGGGCCAGTCGTTCTTCGCGTTCGAGGGCCTGAGCGAGGCGTTCGTCGGCCTGGTCGGGGTCGATGACGTGGTGCAGGTGTTTGCCGAGCACTTTGAGGGCGGCTGCGTCGTGGATCTGCGCCTCGGCGAGTAGGTGCTGCTCCGCGGTGGCTCGGAGTTCCGGGCCGACGGCGGCGGGCAGGGCCGCGACGGAGGTGATGATCGCGTCAGCCTGATCGAGGGTGATCTCGCCCTGGGCCAACGCTTCATGGGTGTGGGGGTGGTCGATGAGTCGGGTCGCGAGTCGGGCGTGGCGGGTGGCTTCTCTGGCGGTGAACCCGAGTGAGCGGAGGATGCCGGCGGTGGAGGTGGCGCCGAGGTGGGTGGGGAGGTCGCGGCGTTCGGCTTCGGCGAGTTCCTCGAGGAATCGGGCGTGGAGGCCGTTGATGCCGCGGGCCAGGTCGGCGAGGGTCTCGGCCAACGCCTCCAGGGAGAGCGTGGACTGGGGTGCGGTCGCGGTTTCGGCGAGGGCTTCGGTCAGGCGTCCGGCGAAGGCCCACCTCGGGTGGGTGCGTTGGTGGGTCGGGGTGCCTGGCATGAGGTGACTCTGCCAGCGGCCACCGACATTTTCGGGTGGGGTGTGGACGGGGAATCGTCAAGCAGGGTTGAGGATCCGAGCAGCCGGGTTTCGTCCCCAGGGACCGGACGATCGTGGTTTCGAGACGCCACTCGCTGCGCTCACGCCTCCTCAACCACCGGATACTCGGTGGTTGAGGAGCGGTCGAAGCGAGCGTCTCGAAACCACCACCGGGGCAGAGGGGTGGTTTCGAGACGGGCTCGTTCCTCGCCCTCCTCAACCACCGGGGTGAAGCGGCTTCATGACCGCCGGTGCTGAAGCGCTTCTGAACCTCCTCCGTCACTGCTGCAACAAATGCCGCAAAACCGACACGCCTCTTTACTTCCCTTGGGACACTGGGAGGCATGTCTGCGCCGGTCGTCTCCGTGTCGTCGCTCTGGGTCCGTTTCGGCGAGGTCGACGCCGTCCGTGGCATCGACTTCGCGGTCGAGCCGGGGGCGGCCACTGCGCTGCTCGGCCGCAACGGCGCCGGCAAGTCCACCACGATGCGGGTGCTGGCCGGGGTGATCCCTCCCACCGACGGTGAGGTGCGGGTGCTCGGGCACGACCTGCGGACCGAGGTGGTCACGGTCAAGCGCCTCACCGGCTACTGCCCGGACGTGGGCGGGCTCGTCCCGCGGGCGACCCCGTGGGAGCACCTCCAGCTCGCCGCCCGGCTGCGCCGCCTGGACGGCTGGGAGGACCGCGCCCGCGAGCTCCTCGAGCGCTTCGACCTCGGTGCCGTCGCCCACCGGGTGACCGCCGGGTTCAGCCACGGCATGGGCCGCCGGATGTCGGTGGTCCTCGCCGCCTTCCACGAGCCGCCCGTGCTGCTGCTCGACGAGCCCTTCGACGGCGTCGACCCGCTCGGCGTCGAAGCGACGATGGACGTCATCGCCGACGCCCGGGCCCGTGGCGCCGCGGTCCTGGTCTCCACCCACCTGCGCGAGCTCGCCGTGGAGGCCTGCCAGGACGCGATCGTCCTGCGCGGCGGCTCCGCGGTGGCGGCGCTGCCGGCCGGCGACATGACCGGGGAGGCGGGTGCCGGTGTCTACCGCGCTCTCCTCGACTGAGACGGCCGCCTCACCCTCCGGCTGGGCCTCCCGGCTGGCCGACGTACGCCGCAGCGTCGCCGACACCGGCGCGCTGCTGCGGTTCCGCACCGCGGGGCTGCGCGGGCGTTCTCGCACCTGGGCCCGGGTGGGGCTCGTCCTCATGGTGGCGGTGACGGTGCTGTCGGCGTGGCTGCCGGCGTACCTCCCGACCGGGGACAACCGCCGGACCGACGTCCTGTCGCTGCTCCCGAGCGCGATGCTGTCGCTGCTATTCATCGCGCTGATCTCGGCGGCGGCGTCTGGAGGCGGCCGTGAACTGGTCCCGCGCGACCAGGGGGTGGCGTTCCCGATCACCCCGACCACCGACCATCTCGGCGCGCTGCTGATGGCGCCGCTCAACATCGCCTGGCTGCTGCAGGCCTGGATGCTGCTCGGCGCCACGGCGTACGTCCTGGGGCCGCAGTGGGGTCTGGTGCTCTCCCAGGTCGTCATGGTGCTCTGGCTGGTGACCGCCACGGCCACGGCGCAGGTCGTCGGCTGGGGTGTGGAATGGGTGCGGCGCGGTCCGCGCGGCGCCTGGATCGTGCGCGGTGCCAGCGCCCTCCTGGGGCTGGTCGGCGCCTACCTGATCGCCGCGGGAATGCTCGGGGACCTGCTGAACAACTCACCGACGGTGAAGCTGGCCGGCGTCTCGTTGGGCGCCGCCGGCGGTCCGTCGTGGACCTGGGCGCTCACGAACCTCGGTCTGCTGCTGGCCACCCTCGTCGCGGTCGCGGCCGGTGCCTGGGTGGCCGCGGCGGTGTCACGCCGCCCCGCCGGGGACGAACTGCGCCTGGAGACCTCCGCGCACAAGGCCCGCCCCCACCCCGGCTCGGACCTCGTGGCCCTGATCCGCACCGACCGGGTCGGCATCTGGCGTTCGGTACCGCTGCGCCGGGGCCTCGCGGTCCTCGCGGTGATGCCCGGCATGGTCGCCATCGCCGGCGACCTCCAGTGGGACATGCTCACGATCCTGCCGGGGCTCGTGGCCTCCGGTGGGGCGCTGCTGTTCGGCGTGAACTCCTGGTGCCTGGACGGCCGGGGTGCGCTGTGGCGCGACAGCCTCCCCGTCGAGGCGCACACCGTGTTCCTGTCGCGGGTGCTGGTGCTCGTGGAGGTGCTCCTGGTGGCCACCGCTGGCACCATCGTGCTGGCCTCGCTCCGGGCGGGCCTGCCCGAGGACGGAGAACTGGCCGCGGTCACCTGTGGGGCGCTCGTCGTGGTGCTCCAGGTCGTCTCGGCCTCCCTGCGCTGGTCGGTGCGGCGCCCGTTCGCCGTCGACCTGCGCAGCGCCCGCGCGACTCCCGCTCCGCCGCTGGTGATGGTCGGCTACTCCACCCGGTTGGCGCTGAGCACCACCTTCATCGGGCTGCTGTTCTCGCTGCTGGCACGGACGACCTGGCACTGGTCGGTGCTGATCGCCGCGCCGTTCCTGCTGGTGTCGGTCTACCGGCTGATGCGCACCGCCGACCAGTGGGCCGACCCGGTCACGCGGTCGCGGATCGTGGCGACGGTCGCCAGCTGAACCGAGCGGCTCCGTGCGGGCTGCTCAGCGCTTGCCCACGGTGCACAGCAGCAGGGACTTGGTGAGCTTCTTGTAGGCCTTGTTGTCCTGGTCACCGCGGAAGCTGGCGGCCAGGACGTCCTCGATGACCGCCGGGTTGACGGCGTCGTTGATGCAGCGCTTCTGCTTGGCGGTGAGCTTGGCGGCACCCGCGGAACGCTGGGAGAACTGCTTCTCGAAGAGACTCTCGACGTCGACACAGGCGACGAACGTCGCGGCCAGGCTGGCAGCGTCGGCCTCCTCGAGCGTGACGGTGCCGATCTCCTTGTTGACCTCGAGGTCGTCGCCGAGCATGCCGTACTCCTGGAGCCGGGCCACGCCGATCTCGTCGACCGCCCCGCGGGCGATGCAGCCCGCCTCGTCCTCGGTGACCTCGCCGACGCCGGTGGCGGCGTTCTGGAGGATCTCCTCCTGGAGACTCGCGGTCGCGGTGGCGGCGTCCTCGGCGGCGGCGTCGCCGCACGCGGTCAGCGTCAGGAGCAGGGCGCAGGCGGCCAGGGCACGGGTGTTCATCGGACCTCTTCCGTGGATCGTCGAGAGGTCAACGAGCCTCGGCCCCGGTCGGTCACGGACGCCGTGGAGCCCGAGACTAGGGTCACCCTCATGGACTTCACCCCCTCCGCCCGGAGCGCCGATCTGGCCGCCCGGGTCCGCGCCTTCGTGGACTCCGAGATCCTCCCCGTCGAGGAGCAGGTCCACGCCGACATCGCCCGCCGCCGCCTCTCCGGTGAGGACTCCTGGGCGGTCTCGCCGGTCCTCGCCGACCTCACGGCGAAGGCCCGCGCCCAGGGCCTCTGGAACCTCTTCCTTCCCGCCGGCCACAGCGGTGACTACCCCGCACGCTTCGGCACCGACGGCGGCGAAGGGCTCAGCAACGTCGACTACGCGCCGGTCGCCGAGCAGATGGGGCGCTCGTTCCTGGCGCCCCTGGTGATGAACTGCAACGCCCCGGACAGCGGCAACATGGAGGTGCTGCTCAAGTACGGCACTCCCGAGCAGCAGCAGGAGTGGCTGGAGCCGCTCCTGGACGGGCGGATCCGGAGTGCCTTCTGCATGACCGAGCCCGGAGTGGCGTCCTCCGACGCGACGAACATGGCCGCCACCGCCGTCCTCGACGGCGATGAGGTCGTCCTCAACGGTCGCAAGTGGTGGTCGACCGGTGTCGGCCACCCCGACTGCCGGATCCTGGTCTTCATGGGTCTCACCGACCCCGAGGCCGACCGCCACGCGCGCCACACCATGGTGCTGGTCCCGCGTGACACCCCGGGAGTCACGGTCGAGCGGATGCTGACCGCGATGGGGGAGTACGACGAGCCGCTGGGCCACGGCGAGGTCTCCTTCACCGACGTGCGGGTGCCGGCCTCGAACATCCTGCTCGGCCCGGGGCGGGCCTTCGAGATCGCCCAGGGCCGGCTCGGCCCCGGCAGGATCCACCACTGCATGCGCCTGATCGGGCTGTCCGAGCGTGCCCTGGAGATGGCCGCGCAGCGCGGCACCGCGCGGACCGCCTTCGGCAAGCCGTTGATCAACCTCGGCGGCAACCGCGAGCGCCTCGCCGATGCGCGCATCGCGATCAACCAGGCCCGGCTGCTGGTGCTCCACGCCGCGTGGCTGGTCGACCAGGGCCTCTCCCTGGAGGCGGTCTCCGCAGTCAGCGAGATCAAGGTGGCCGTGCCCAACATGGCCCAGCAGGTCATCGACTTCGCCATGCAGATCCACGGCGGCGGTGGGGTCAGCAACGACTTCGTGCTGGCCGGTGCCTGGGCCGCCGCGCGGTCGCTGCGGCTGGCCGACGGGCCCGACGAGGTGCACCGCGGTGTGGTCGCCCGCCTCGAGCTGCTCAAGCACAAGGACGCCCGATGAAGCGGCGCGTGCTGGTCACCGGGGCTGCTTCCGGCCTCGGTGCGGCGCTGGTACGGGCCTTCGAGGCCGACGGTGACGAGGTCCTCGGCACCGACATCCGCCCCTCGGTGGTTGAGGAGGGCGACGCCACCACCCGCACCCGCCCCCTACGCGGTCTCGACGTCACCTCCGAGGACGACTGGGCGGCCGCGGTCGAGTGGGTGGAGGAGCACTGGGGCGGACTCGACATCCTGGTCAACAACGCCGGGGTCGCCGGCGGCGGGCGGATCGAGCAGTGCACGCTCGAGGAGTGGCGCTGGATCACGGAGATCAACCTCTACGGGGTGGTCAACGGCACCCGCGCCTTCACCCCGATGCTGAAGCGCCAGCACTCGGGACACCTCGTCAACGTCGCGAGCCTGGCCGGATTCGTGCACCCGGCAGGGATGGGGTCCTACAACGCGGTGAAGGCCGCCGTGGTGGCCTTCACCGAGACCTGCGGCCACGAGCTGCACGGGTGGGGGATCACCGCCCACGCCGTGTGCCCGTCGTACTTCCGGACCAACCTGATGGATTCCCTCCAGGGCAACGACGCCGCGGTGGGTGCGGTCCTCAGCCGTCTGGTCACCGAGTCCCCGGTGACCGCCGACGACATCGCCGCTGAGGTGCTGCGCGGCATCGACGCCGGCACTGAGGTGATCCTTCCCGACGACGCGGCCCGGGCGGCGGTCGCGTTGAAGCAGACCGACCGTGCCGCCTACGACACGATGATGCGGCGCCAGGCCGCGAAACTGGAGGCCCACGGATGAGCACCCGCGAGGAGGCGCGCGACGTACGCGCCGAGGACTCCTTCGACGTCGAGGCGGTGGCCGCGTGGTTGCGCGACCACGCGTCCCCGGCGTACGTCGACCGCCTGGTCGGCACCCCCCAGGTGAAGCAGTTCGCGGGCGGGGCCTCGAACCTCACCTACCTGCTGCGCTACACCGACGGCCCGGAGCCGGTCGACCTGATCCTGCGCCGAGCCCCGAAGGGCACCAAGGCCAAGGGTGCCCACGACATGGGCCGTGAGTACCGCATCCAGCGCGACCTCAAGCCGGTCTTCCCCTACGTCGCCGACATGGTCGCCTTCTGCGACGACGAGTCGGTGCTCGGCGCCGACTTCTACGTGATGCAGCGACTGGCCGGGGTGATCCCCCGTTCGGAGATGCCGGTCCCGCTCACCCCGGAGCAGGCGCGGGCGCTGTGCCTCAACGTCGTCGACGTGCTCGTGCAACTGCACCAGGTCGACCCCGCCACCCCCGGCGTCGCCGAGCTGGGCAAGGGCCGCGGTTACGTGCGGCGTCAGGTCGAGGGGTGGTCGACGCGCTACCGCAACGCGCACACCGACGACGCTCCCGCGTTCGAGGAGGTCATGGCGTGGCTGGACGAGCACCAGCCCGACGACGTCGCCACCTGCGTGATCCACAACGACTTCAAGCTCGACAACGTGATCCTCGACGCCGACGACCCGACCCGTGTGATCGGCGTCCTGGACTGGGAGATGGCCACTCTCGGTGACCCGCTGATGGACCTGGGCGGCGACCTCGCGTTCTGGGTGCAGGCCGACGACGACCCCGAGTTCCAGATGTTCCGCCGGGTGCCGACGCACCTGCCCGGCATGCTCACCCGGGCCGAGTTCGTCGAGGAGTACTGCCGGCGGATGGGCTACACGCTCACCGACGAGCAGTGGCTGTTCTACGAGGTGTTCGGCCTCTTCCGGTTGGCGGTGATCTCGCAGCAGATCTACTACCGCTACTTCCACGGCCAGACCAGCAACGAGCTCTACGCGCTCTTCGGGCCGGCGGTCCACATCGCCGAGAGGCGCTGCCGGGCCCTCCTGGGGCTGGCATGAGCGTGGTCCTGCTGGTCCGGCACGGCCAGGCCTCTTGGGGCGCGGCGGACTACGACCAGCTCTCCGAACACGGCTACGCCCAGGGGCGCCGCGTCGGGGAGGCTCTCGCGGCCCGTGGCGTGGTGCCCGCACGGCTGTGTGCCGGCTCGATGCGCCGCCACGACCAGACGGCCGTCGCCGCGGCGCAGGGCGCCGGCTGGGATCTCCCGATCGAGGTCGACGAGGGGTGGAACGAGTTCGACCACCTGCAGATGCTGGCCGTTCACGAGCCGCCGGGCACGCCCGGGGCCGAGATGAGCAAACAGGAGTTCCAGGCCTGGTTCGAGGAGGCGAGCCTGCGCTGGGTCTCCGGCCGTCACGACGAGGACTACGAGGAACCGTTCAGCGACTTCACCGGACGGGTCGAGGCCGCCCTGGCGCGGCTGGGCCAGTCGCTCGACAGCGGCGAGACCGCGGTCGTCTTCACCAGCGGCGGCCCGATCTCCTGGGCGGTCACCCGGCTGCTCGGCGGTGGTGCGGACATCTGGACGCGCCTCAACCCGGTCACCGTGAACGCCTCGGTGACCAAGATCGTGGTGGGGCGGCGCGGCACCACGCTGGTCTCCTTCAACGACCACGGCCACCTCGAGCCTGACGACGTGACCTACCGCTGACACATGAGCCGGCGGATTCCGGGTACGGGCCGTCCATGAAGTTCCTTATCGCTCTCGTCATCCTGGCCGCCCTGGTGTGGCTGGTCCTCACCGTCCTGCGGAGCCGCGGAGGCCGCGTCTGACGACCGTCGACGCTGACACGGGACAGCCCTGAGGTCGAGGGCCATCACGGGGGTGTGGCCCTCGACACGTCCCGTCACGGGCCTTGCTGGCCTAGGGTGGCGCCCAGCCGCGACTGTGCGGCGGTCCACCCGGAGACGGAGCCAGCGTGAGCAAGACCATCCTCATCACCGGAGCCAGCTCCGGTCTCGGGGCCGAGATGGCCCGCCAGTACGCCGAGTTGGGTTACGACCTCGCCCTGTGCGCCCGGCGCACGGATCGGCTCGAGGAACTGAAGGCGGAGATCCTCGCCGCGCACCCTGAGCGCCGGGTGGAGATCCGCGCCCTGGACGTGAACGCCCACGACCAGGTCTTCGAGGTGTTCCACGTGTTCGCCAAGGATTTCGGTCACCTCGACAAGATCGTGGTGAACGCCGGCCTGGGCAAGGGCGCCCCGCTGGGCACCGGCAAGTTCGCCGCCAACCGCGAGACGGCCGAGACCAACTTCGTCGCCGCCCTCGCCCAGACCGAGGCCGCCGCGGAGATCCTGCGCGCGCAGAACGCGGGCCAGTTCGTGATGGTCTCGTCAGTCTCCGCGGTGCGGGGGATGCCGAAGAACATCACCACGTACGCCGCGACCAAGGCCGGAGTGGCTCACCTCGCCGAGGGGCTGCGCGCCGACCTGATGGGCACGCCGATCAAGGTCACCGTGCTCTACCCCGGCTACATCGAGTCCGAGATGAGCGCCCGCTCGGGCAAGACGCCGCTGATGGTGTCGACCTCCGACGGGGTCCGCGCGATGGTGCGGGCCATCGAGAAGGAGAAGCCGAGCGCCCGCGTGCCGGAGTGGCCGTGGGTGCCGCTGGGGTTCGCGCTCAAGCACCTGCCGTTGCCGGTGGCGCGCCGACTGATGGGCTGAGCGGGGTCCGGGCTGCCCCGAACGGGTTAGCCCGATCGGGTGGTTTCTGGTCCGGAGCCGGGGCGATCCGGGCAGCCGTGGTCTGGTCGTCCGTTGTGGCGGCGTACGGCGCCGCACGAGAATCACGGAGGCCGGCCGCAACCCGGCGACCGGCTCCGACCGGTTGGAGGTCAGCAGATGGCTGACGCGATCATCACCAACCTCGACACCGACGGTGAAGGCCGCCGCTTCGCGGCGCACGGCCACGCCTTGCTTGCCGATGCCGGGGCCCTGTCCCTGATGAAGGGCACCTTCGAGCCCGGCTGGAGGTGGTCGACGGATGTCGCCCCCCTGGCCGGCACGGCGTCGTGCCAGGTACGCCACCTGGGCTACGTCCTGTCCGGTTCCATGCACGTCTCGTGCGACGACGGCACCGAGGTCGACCTCGGCCCCGGGGATCTGATGGATCTGGCCCCGGGCCACGATGCGTGGGTGACCGGTGACGAGCCGTGCGTGCTCATCGACGTCTCCGCCGAGGCCACGACGTACGCCACCGGACGCCCGGCCGGACTGGCCGCGCCGGAGGACCGCTACATGCAGCTCGTCCGCCGCGGGTACGCCGCCTTCAACACCGGCGACGTCGAGACGCTCATGGGGCTGTTCACCCACGACGTCACCCAACACGTACCGGGCGCGGGCCCTCTCGCGGGAACCTACAAAGGCGTCGAGGCCGTGCTCGGCTACTACGCCGCGCTGGCCGAGCGCACCGACGGCACCTTCCGGGCGCATCTGATGGAGGTGCACGGAGACGGTCACGGCCACGTCAGTGCCCTCCACCAGACCGTGGGAGTGCGCAACGGTGCCAAGCGGATCAGTCGCGGGACGATTCTGTTCACCTTCGTGGGAGAGCGCGCCAGCGACCTGCTCGAGCTGCGCGCGGACATCCCTGGCGACGACGCCTTCCTCGCCTGAGAGGTCGACCGGTCCGGCCGCGGCCTTGTGGTCCCCGACGCCCACGCCTAGTGTCACGCAGGTGACGCCAGTCACATTCTTGCCATCGAGATGAGGGAGTCGGGGCACGTGTCAGGACAACGCCGGACCAGTCGGTCCATTGCTCTGCTAGCGAGCGCTGCCACCGCGGCGCTGGTCGTGGGGAGCATGCCTGCCGAGGCAGGACCGAACAACAACACCTCCAAGAAGTTGCGGCAGGCGGTGACGCTGGCCGGACTCACCGACCATCTGGAGGCGTTCCAGGCCATCGCGGACGCCAACGGGGGCAACCGGTTCTCCGGACTTCCCGGCCACGACGCCTCGGTGGACTACGCCGTCGACGTCTTCGAGGCTGCGGGCTATCGGGTCACCGTGCAGCCGTTCGTGTACACCGCCTCTGCCTCGGCGGGTCCGTCGGACCTCACCCAGATCGCACCGGGCGCCGCGGTCTACGCCGAGGGAGTGGACTACCAGACGATCGGCGAGACCGATGCGGGCGACATCACCGCGGCCGTCACCCCGGTCGACCTCCAGCTCGGCCTGGGCAACGCCTCCAGCAGCGGGTGTGAGGCGGCCGACTTCGCCGGCTTCCCTGCCGGCAACATCGCTCTGCTCCAGCGAGGCACCTGCACCTTCGCGATCAAGGCGACCAACGCGGCCGCTGCTGGAGCGGTCGGGGCATTGATCATGAACCAGGGCAACGACCCGACCCGCACCGGGCTGATCAACGGCACGTTGGGCGCCGACAACACGTCGGGCATCCCGGTCATGGAGCTCACCTACGACCTCGGCGCACAGTTCGCCGCGACTCCAGGACTGGTCCTGCGGCTCTTCGCCAACGTGGTGCGCGGTGATCTCACGACCTACAACGTGTTCGCCGAGTCCCGCACCGGCGACCCCGCGAACGTCGTCATGGCCGGAGCACACCTCGACTCGGTCGACACCGGTCCGGGCATCAACGACAACGGCACCGGTTCGGCAGCGATCCTCGAGGTCGCCGAGCAGCTCGCCAAGACCAAGCCCAAGAACAAGCTCCGCTTCGCCCTGTGGGGTGCGGAGGAGTCCGGCCTGATCGGCGCGCAGCGGTACATCGACAGCCTGTCGGCCGAGGAGCAGCAGCGCATCGCGCTCTACCTGAACTTCGACATGGTCGGTTCGCCGAACTACGTGCGCTTCGTCTACGACGGCGACAACTCCGCCTTCCCGGTCGGGCCGGGCTCGGCCGAGGGTCCCGCGGGTTCGGGAGCGATCGAGCAGCTCTTCCACGACTACTTCGCCGGACAGGGCCTGGCCTCGGCCGAGACCGCGTTCAGCGGGCGCAGCGACTACGGCCCGTTCATCGACGTCGGCATCCCGGCGGGTGGTCTTTTCACCGGGGCCGAGGGAGTCAAGACCGCGGAGGAGGCGGCGATCTTCGGCGGCACCGCCGGCCAGGCATACGACCCGTGCTACCACCAGGCGTGCGACACCCTGGCCAACATCAACGGCACGGGCTTCCACGAGATGTCCGACGCGGTCGCCCACGCGATCCTGACCTATGCGATGGACACCCGCAGCGTGAACGGATCCGGCAAGGGTCACCCCGTGTCGCCTCCGGGCCAGAACGTGACCGGTACGCCGACCACAGCGGCCGGTGACGGCGGTGACCACGACCACGCAGGGGCCGTGAGCTGACGCAGCACGTCGTGGGGGATTCGAGCGGGGGGCTCGGATCCCCCACGGTCATGTCCGGGCCGGGCCGGGCCGGGCCTGGCCTGGGCCTGGCCTGGAAGGCCGGGCCTGGGCCTGGCCGTCAGCCGAACGTCATCCGGAAGTCGCGCATCGCCACCGTGGCCAGGGGCCTGGCGCCGACGAGCCATCCCAGTGGCCCCTCCGGGACGAACTCCCAGGCGGAGCGCACCGGGAACGACCGGGCCGACCCGGTCAGCGACGAGGTCACCGACGAGCCGTCCTCCCGGGGCTGCCAGGTGGTGCCGGAGAAGGGGACTCGCGGGAAGGTCACCCGCGGGAGGCCGACCGTGACGCGCGCGATCGGTCCCCGGTCGTCCTCGACGGCGCAGGCGACGCGTCCGGCGCGCTCCTCCCAGGTGAACGTCGCCAGGTCCTTCGGCACCGCCCACAACGAGCGGCCGCCGTCGCGGGACGGTGCGGAGTCGACCCAGATGTCGGTCACGGTCACGTGCTTGCCGGCCTTGTCCGCGGGCGCCCGGACGGTCACCTGGCGGGCGACCAGCAGTTCGCCGTACGTCAGGATGCTGCCGGGCTGGTAGTCGACCATCCCCACGCCGTACACCCCGGCAGGCCGGTTGCCCGGCCCGGCGGTCGGCACCTTCAGCAACGTCAGCCACATCTGGCCTTGCATGCGCCACGGCGGCGAGGGAAACGGCATGGGTGGACCCTAGCCACTGGTCACGTTTCCCCGCCGACTGGTCAGGTTTTTCGCGCGACTGGTCAGGTCTTTCCGCCGACTGGTCAGGTCTTTCGCGCGACTGGTCGCATCTTTCGCTTGCTCCGGGCGAAAGACGTGACCGGGCGGCCAGAGTGAGTCAGTCCACCAGGTGGTAGACGTTCGACGATCGCCCGGGCGGGGCTATGAGGTTGTCGACTGTGACGAACATGTCCCTCTCGGATGCCAACCCTGGAGGGTTGACGAACGTCGAGGACCCCTCAAGGCCGGCCATGAACTTGTACAGGACCTCGGTGCGGCCCTCGGGCGTGTACTTCACCAGTGCCGAACCCCAGCCGGGCTTCACGTCCGCACGACGGTGGTAGTAGACCGTACCGTCGTCGGCGACCGCGGGGTCATGGGCAACAGGGAAGTAGTTGCGAGGAATGCGCATGGTCTCGCGGGTGGAGATCTGGTATCGGTAAACGTCCGATACTCGCGCCCGCTCCACATGCCAGACCGCGTAGTCACCGAGCACCTGACCCGAGAGCGCCTTGGTGCCTCCGCTCTCAGTGGCAAGCGTCCGGACGTGCTTGGTCTTCCGGTCCCAGAGCAGCACGCGATAGGCGTCTGTAGCCGAGTTGTGTCTGGTGAACAGCAGCCATCGGCCCGTCATGGTGGGCCGGAACTCGTCCTGTGCGGTGTTGACCGAACGCGGGAAGGCGATCCGAGGGGGACCGTCCACCGTGCCCTTGAAGAGGTCGCTGTCCTGGCCGGGGTAGCGCTGGGTGAACACCACGGTGTGGCCAGAGATGCCGCCGGTCCATGCTTGGGTTCCTAGGGCGTTGACGCGCTTCCGAATCCCGCTGTCGCTTTCCAGAGAGACCACGTTGTAACGCTCGGGGTGGCTTCGTGAGTTCGTCGTATAGACGTACCAGTACCAGGCCCGTGCCGAGGACAGTCCTCCCGACTCGCTGAGCCGGGGGTCGATTGATGATCCGTAGGGCCAGTCCACTGACCCCGCCTCGGCAGTCGCGGCGAAATTCGCCGCCCGGGTTGACTTGACCAAAGACTGTGCTCCGGAGTTCGAGGCCAGCCCGCCGATCAGGAGTAGAGGAACGGCGACTTCCGCCGCTCGTCGTAACAGTGTGCGGTTCATGGTGACCTCCTGCGGCATACAGATCCGTTGCGGCGGCAGGGCTCACCCCCCACGCTCGCGCGCGCGGGCTGACTCGACCAGTGCCGTACGGACGTGACAGTCCCCACGTCGAGTTGCGTCACGAGGTGACCGGTCTGCTGCGCCGTGGCAACAGAGGCTCCGCGGAGCGACCGCCTCGAGCCAGGCATGTGGAGGCGGTTGAGTCAGCGCGGCACGGGGTCACAGCCCGAGTGGTCGACCGCGGTGCCGCACATGATGTGGTCCCACGGCACCACGAGCGTGTAGTCGGCGCCGCCGCTGGTGTAGTCGATGTAGGTGTTCGCGATCCAGGCTCCGGTGTCTGCTGCGGTCATCGAGGTGATGAGCTCGTCGTACGAGCCGTCGCCGGGCCAGCCCTGTGCGTCAGGCTGAGGTGAGACACCACTTCTGAGTTCCTTCCCTCTGCACGGGGCGAGAAGCGAGACACCCGATGACCATGACGTTGGCTGATGCTGCCCGGACCGATGATGGAGTGGTGGCCCCGAGAGCTGACCGACCGAAGCGACGCACGTTCACCGCCGAGTACAAGGCCGACATCCTCGCTGAGTACGACGCCGCCGACCGTGGCGAGCGGGGTGCGATCCTGCGGCGCGAGGGCCTGTATTCCTCCCACATCGTGGAGTGGCGCAAGGCCGCCGAGGCCGGCGCGACCTCCGCACTGGGCCCCAAGACCAGGGACCGTCGCGATCGGGAGATCGAGCAGCTGCGGGCCAGGGCTGAGAAGGCCGAGGCCGAACTGGCCAGGACCCAGGCGGCGTTGGATCTGGTGGGAAAAGCACACGCGCTCTTGGAGACGCTCTCCGAGAGCACGGGGCTGGCGAAGCGGCCGCCGCGGTGATCAACCCGGCCGTCGACGACCTCGCCGAGCTGACCTCGATCAAGAAGGCGTGTGAGCTGCTGGGGCGTCCCCGAGGCAGCCACTACCGCGCCAAGCAGCCGCGAATGCACGGCCCGCGACCGGCACGTCCGAGGCCGCCGAACGCGCTCAACGCCGACGAGCAGGCCGACGTACTCGAGGTCTTGACCAACGAGAGGTTCTGCGACAAGTCGGTGGCCCAGACCTGGGCGACGCTGCTGGACGAGGGTACCTACCTGTGCTCGATGTCCACGATGCACCGGCTGCTGCGCGCCCACGGCGCGGCCGGTGAACGGCGCCGGCAGGCCACTCACCCGCCGCGGAAGAAGCCCGAGCTGCTGGCCACCGGCCCGGGCCAGGTCTGGAGCTGGGACATCACCAAGCTCCGCGGACCCGGCCGCGGGATCTGGTTCCAGCTCTACGTCGTGCTCGACATCTACTCCCGCTACGTCGTCGCGTGGACCGTGCAGACGACCGAGGACTCCGAGATCGCCAAGACGATGCTCGAGGAAGCGATGGGCGTGCACGGCATCCCCGAAGCGATCCACGCCGACCGGGGCACCTCGATGACCTCCAAACCCGTCGCCCAACTGCTGCTCGACCTCGGCGTCGACCGGTCGCACTCCCGGCCCCGAGTGAGCAACGACAACCCGTTCAGCGAGGCCGCGTTCAAGACCCTGAAGTACGCGCCCGTCTTCCCCGAGTCCTTCGGGTCGCTGGCCGACGCGAGGGCGTTCTGCGAGGCGTTCTTCAGCTACTACAACCACGAGCACCGTCACTCCGGGATCGGGCTTCACACCCCAGCGTCGGTCCACCAGGGCACCGCGAACGAGATCCGCGCCCACCGTCAGCACACCCTGGATGCCGCCCATGCCGCTCACCCCGAGCGGTTCGGCAACCGCCGACCCCAGGCACCCAAGCTGCCCAAGGCCGCCTGGATCAACCAACCCTCACCGGAGGCCCTCATACAGACCGCGTGACGAGACGTGTCTCAGATTGCTTGACATCTTCCGCAGCCCTCGCAGGGAACAGTGACCGGGGTGCCCGCCGGGTCAGGGTCCCACTCTCCGGCGACGAAGTTGTTCCCCCTGGGGCGGGTCAGGTTCAGCGGCCCACGTGCTATCGCGATGGCACCCCAACCGGGACCTGTCTGCTCGCTGTGGTGTGGAGTCGTCCGGACGCCAGTGGTCACGCGCTCGGCCGGGACGCGAAGGTCGTAGCGAAGGCCGGTAATCGTGACCTCGTCAGCACCGCTCAAGCAGGGGAGGAGGCCGCCGAAGTTGGCCGACCAAGGCGCCTCTTCTCCGGATCGGCGCGCCGCGGTCGACCCATCATCGCTTTGAACCGAGAGTGGCCCGTCCCCGTCGCGATGGGTCGTGGGTGCCTGCTCCCCGCCGCAGGCCGCGAGTGTCGCGGCGCTCAGAGCAGCGACCACGACGCGTCGCACGACGGCACGACCGTTCGGCAGGACTCGCCCGTGCGCGGGGTCGTCCGGTATGCCTGCGCAGCGGGTGACGTTCACGTCGGTCATTGTGCCCGTGTCGACCGCGGCCCGGGGACCGGCCGGACGACCTTCAGGAGTGCGAAAGATGCGACCAGTCGCGCGAAAGACGTGACCAGTCGCGGGAAAGACGCGACCAGTCGTGGGAAAGACGTGACCAGTCGCGGGGAAGATGCGACCAGTCGGGTCAGGGGCGGGAGCGCCAGTTGGCGGCGCCGATGATCACCATCCGGAGTTGCTTCTCGGCGGTGCGGACGACGTCGCGGTCCAGGTCAGGGCGGCCGGGGGGCGTGGTGAGGACCGCTTCGGCGGTGGCGACCATCGAGGTGACGATCAGATTGGCCAGCACCCGCAGGTCCTCGGAGCTCCATCGCTCGAGGCCGGGAAGTCGGGCGACGTCGGTGGCGAGTTCGCGTTCGAAGAGGGCGAGCTCGGTGCGGATGGCCTCGCGGACGGCGGGCGGGCCGCCCACACGTTCGCGTGCGATGAACGAGAACTGCTCGGGCCGGTCGCGGACCGAGGCGACCAGGATCGCCACCGAGGTGTCGATGATGCGCTCCAGCTCGACCATGTCCGCACGGATGTCGCGCAGCACCTGGCGCAGCGAGGCGAAGGCCTGATCGACCAGGGCGACGCCGAGCTCCTCGATCGAGCCGAAGTGGCGGTAGAACGCGGTCGGCACGATCCCGACCGCCTTGGCGACCGCCCGCAGTGACAGTCCGGACAGGCCGGTGTCGCTGCTCAGCCGCAGCGCCGCGGCGAGGATGGCCTGCCGGGTGGCCTCCTTCTGCTCGCTGCGGGCACCGCGGGGGGACTCAGTCACCGGACCATGTTACCGAATTGATACAGGTGTTCACTCAAATGTCACGGGCGCCGCCTCGGGAGGGCCGTGGCCGCCGTCACGTGAGTGGGCTCACCCCCGTGCTGGCTTGACCGAGGCCTCCGTCAGCAGCCACTCTTTCGGTGCACGGATGTTCACTCAACGGGAGGACCCTCGTGACCATCACCCAGTCACTTCTCCGATCCCCGGTCGTCGGCGCGCTCACCTCGCCGCACGGGATCGACCGCTACCTCGAGCTCGTCCACCCGATGTGGACGGTCACCGAGGTCCGCGCCCGCATCGTCGGGCTGCACCGCGAGACCCGCGCCGGCGAGCCGGTCATCACGCTGACCCTCAAGCCGAACGGCGTCTGGCAGGGCCACGAGGCCGGCCAATATGTCCAGGTCGGCGTCGAGGTCGACGGCGCCCGGCGTACCCGCTGCTTCTCGGTCTCCTCGCCGGAGTCCAAGCGCGGTGACCTGATCACGATCACCCTCCGGGCCAACCCGGACGGCATCGTCAGCAAGCACCTGGCCACCCGCGCCAAGGTCGGCGACATCATCCACCTGTCGCAGGCCGAGGGCGAGTTCACCCTGCCGAACCCGCTGCCGACCGACATCCTGCTGATCTCCGGCGGCTCCGGGATCACCCCGGTGATGTCGATCCTGCGCACGCTGCTGCGCCGCGGGTACGGCGGAACCGTCACCTTCCTGCACTACGCCCAGTCCCGGGACCACCAGATCTACGCCGAGGAGCTCGCGGCGCTGCCGCCGAACGTCCGCGTGCACCTGGTCTACCCGGAGACCGGAGGTCGCTTCTTCACGCCGATGGAGCTCGAGCGGCTCGTGCCCGGGTTCCGCGACATCGACACCTGGGCGTGCGGGCCGGCCGGCCTGATCGAGAAGGTGCAGGCCGCGTACGACCCGGCGGTGGTTGAGGAGGGCGCGCAGCGCCCGTCTCGAAACCCCAAGCTCCGCGTCGAGTTCTTCAAGCTCGCCACCCTCGCCCCGCCGAACGAGGGGGCGACCGGCACGGTCTCCTTCACCCGCTCGGGCACCGAGGGCGAGAACTCCGGCGCCACCCTGCTCGAGCAGGCCGAGGCCCTGGGCCTCAAGCCCGAGTTCGGCTGCCGCATGGGGATCTGCTTCTCCTGCACCTCCCGCAAGACCGCCGGCACCGTCCGCAACGTCATCTCCGGCGAGGAGTCGTCGTTGCCCGACGAGGACATCCGCATCTGCGTGTCCGCTCCCGTCGGCAACTGCCACGTCGACCTCTGACCTCCGACCCCACCCACGAAAGGACGCACTCATGCCTTACACCCTGACCCCCGAGCAGCTCGAGGAGTTCGGCGCCGAGCTGGACGACCTCCGTCTGCGCACCCTCGCCAAGCTCGGCGAGGAGGACGCGGCGTACATCCGCAAGGTCGTCAAGGCCCAGCGTGGCTTCGAGATCGCCGGACGCGCGCTGTTCTACCTGCCCCCGGCCTGGCCGCTCGCCGTGGCCAGCCTGAGCATCTCTAAGATCATCGACAACATGGAGATCGGCCACAACGTCATGCACGGCCAGTACGACTGGATGGGCGACCCGGGCCTGTCGAGCCGCATGTTCGAGTGGGACACCATGGCGCCCGCGGAGAACTGGAAGTACGGCCACAACTACATGCACCACACCTACACCAACATCGTGGGCAAGGACCGTGACATCGGCTACGGCATCCTGCGCATGGACGAGGACCAGAAGTGGCGGCCCTACTACCTGGGCAACCCGCTCTACGCGTTCCTGCTGATGACCTTCTTCGAGTGGGGCGTCGCGTTGCACGACCTCGAGGTCGACGAGGTCAGGGCCGGCAACCGGACCTGGGAGGAGAACAAGCCGGTCGCCAAGCGGATCGCCCGCAAGATGAGCCGCCAGGTCCTCAAGGACTACGTGCTCTTCCCGGCGCTCACCGGGCCGCTGTTCCTCAGCACCCTGGCGGGCAACGCGGTGGCGAACCTGGTCCGCAACGTGTGGACGTTCAACATCATCTTCTGCGGCCACTTCCCGGCCGGCGTGGCCACCTTCTCGATGGAGGAGACCGAGAACGAGACCCGCGGCGCCTGGTACTACCGCCAGTTGCTCGGCTCGGCCAACATCACCGGCAGCAAGCTCTTCCACGTGCTGAGCGGCAATCTGTCGCACCAGATCGAGCACCACCTGTTCCCCGACGTGCCCGCCCGCCGCTACCCGGAGATGTCGGTGGAGGTGCAGGCGCTGTGCGAGAAGTACGGCCTGCAGTACAACACCGGTCGTCTGAGCAAGCAGCTCGGCAGCGTCTTCGTGAAGATCGTGAAGCTGTCCCTGCCGGGTCTCCGCCGTCCGGTCGAGGCCGTGACCGAGACCCCGGTGCCCGTCGCCGCCTGAGCCCGAGCAGCGAAAGCACTGCGAGGCCCGTCACGTTGTGGCGGGCCTCGTCGCTCGCTCACACTGGACCCACTATGGACCAGCACTTGAGCAAGGCCGAGACCACCAAGGACGCCCTCCAGCACACCGTCGAGGCCGGCGCCGAGACCGTGGCGAACGTGGCCACGATCATCGCGACCGCGGTCAGGGACGTGGCGGTCGCCGTCGGCGGCTTCGCCACCGAGGTCTTCGAGATCCGCGACGCGGCGCGCCGTGCCCGCGGCGCCGACGACTGAGCACGGACGCGACCGCGCGGCACACCGGCCCGCTCTAGGACTCCTCGACCTCCACCGGTTCGGGGGCCGTACGGCGTGACCGCGCGATCAGCGCGATGCCGCCGACCAGGGACAGCGTCGCGAGCGCGAGCCACTGCCACGCAGGCCCGCCCGCGTCCGGCAGCAGTCCGCCCGGGGTCGAGCCGTCCGGCGGCACCGTCCCGGTGACGTCGTCCTCGTCGCCGGGGTCGGTCTCGTCGCCCCCGAGCACCTCCGCCTCGTTGCGGATCGTGCCGGTCGTCCCGGGCACGATCCGGGTGACGAGGGTGAACGCCGAGGACTCACCCGCGGCGAGCACGCGACCCGTCGTGCAGGTCACGACCTGCCCGGCCGGGGTGCAGGTCCACCCGGGGCCCGAGGAGCTCACGTAACGCAGCTCGGCGGGGAGCCGGTCGACCACCACGATGTCGGCAACCGTCGCGCTCGGTCCGTTGTTGGTGACCGTCAGCCGGTAGGTCGCGCGGTCGGCGGTGATGCCGACGAGCTCCTTCTGGAGCGTCAGCCGCACCTTGGGGGCCACCGGGGTGGGGTCGGTGTCGCTGTCGTTGTCCGGGTCGGTGTCCTCGGCCGGGGAGGTCACCGACGCGGTGTTCACCACCTCCGGGTAGGCCTCCGCTCCGACGCTCACCCGCACCTGGATCACGCTGGTCTCCCCGATGCTCAGGCCGTCGGCGTCCACGCAGGTGACGTCCTGGCCCGCGGCCGAGCAGGACCAGCCCGCGCCGGAGGCGGAGACGAACGTCAGGCCGACCGGCAACGAGTCGGTCACCGTGACCGGTCCGGGGTCGTCGGTCGGTCCGTTGTTGGTCACTTCCACCCGGTAGGTGAGCCGGTCACCGACCTGCACCGAACCGGTGTGACTCTTGGCGATCGCGAGGTCGCTCAGGGCCGGGACGACGACGGTGTCGGTGTCGGTGTTGTTGTCCGGGTCGGCGTCGGTGGTGGAGGTGTCGACGACGGCGGTGTTGTCGACGCTCGGGTAGGCCGCGGCGAGCACGCGCACGGTGACCTCGATCGGCTCCGCGTCGGTGTCCGGCGCCAGCGGATCGTCGAGCGCACAGTCGAGGTCCTGGACCTGGACGGTGCACGTCCACCCGGCGCCCTGAGCACCGAGCAGCTCGAGAGCGGCCGGGACGCTGTCGGTGACCACGACGTCACGAGCCTCGGAGGGGCCGGTGTTGCGGACCTGCAGGGTGAAGGTCAGTTCGTCGCCGACCCGCACCGGTCCGCCGTGGGTCTTCACGATCGCCACGTCGGCCTGGGTGTCGACCTCCACCGCGTCGGTGTCGGTGTTGTTGTCGGGGTCGGGATCGTTCGTGGGGCTCTGCACCGTGGCGGTGTTGACGTAGGTGTCGGCGTCCGCGGCGGCGTCGACCTGCACCGTCAGTGACAGCGTCGGAGCAGTGGCGCCGCTGAGCAGGGCGCCTTCGAGCAGGACGCACGTGACCTCCTGGCCCGAGGGGCCCGCGCTCCCCGGCGTACAGGACCACGGGCCGTCGCTGCTCACGAAGGTGAGCCCGACCGGCAACGTGTCGGTCACCTCCACGTCGGGCTGGGCGTCCGAAGGCCCGAGGTTCTCCACGACCAGGTCGAAGGTCACCTGGCCTCCGGCCACGACCGGATCGCCGGCGTGGGACTTGTCGATCGCCAGGTCGGCGGCGGTGTTGACCCCGACGGTGGCGTCGTCGGTGTTGTCGTCCGGGTCGTCACCGGGCGTGCTGGTCGAGGCCGTGGCGGTGTTGGTGATCGTCGTCTGGTCGGGGACACCGCTCCCGACCAGGGCGGTGATCACGATCGGCGGCGCGTCCGTCCCGGCGGCCACGTTCGCCCGCTCGCACACGATCGGGTCGTCGGCCGCACAGTCCCACCCGGCGCCGGTCACCGACAGCACGGTGAGCCCTGCGGGGACGGGGTCGACCACGCGCACGTCGTCGGCGTCGGAGGGCCCGTCGTTGGTCACCACCACGGTGAACTCGACGGGGTCACCGGCGTTGACCGGGTTCGCACCGGTGGTCGACTTCACGAGCGAGATGTTGGTGTCGTCGGTGATCACGACCGGGTCCAGGTCGGTGTTGTTACCCGGCTCGGGGTCCTCGTCAGGACCGTTCACGGAGGCGAAGTTGATCCGGGTCGCCGGTCCGGCGTCGGGGGCGACCAGGGCGACCAGCGTGATCGGAGGCGCCGAGGCGCCGGCCGGCAGGCCGGCCGCGCGAACGCACGTGGCCTCCTGGTCCGCACCCGTGCACGACCATCCGGTGCCGTCGGCCGAGACGAAGGTCAGGCCGGTCGGTAGCGCGTCGGTGACCTCGATGGGGCCGGCGCTGTCCGAGGGGCCGAGGTTGTCGACCTGCAGCGTGAAGGTGACGGACTGCCCGGCGACCACTGTCCCGCCGTGCGACTTGGTGATCGCCAGGTCGGCCTCGGCCGTGGAGCTGGTGAGGTCGTCGTCGGTGTTGTTGGCCGGGTTGGGGTCCGGGGTGGGCGAGTCGACGCTCGCCTCGTTCACGGTGTCGCCGACGTGGGCGGGATCGACCGCCACCACGACGTCCACGATCGCCTCATCGCCGGCGATGAGGTCGCCGGAGAGGTCACACGTGAGGTCCTGGCCGGTGGCCGAGCAGGTCCAGGACCCGCTGACCGACGTGGCGCTGACGTAGGTGAGCTCGGCCGGGAGGGTGTCGCTGATCCGCACGACCGCGGCCGCGTCGGAGGGGCCGAAGTTGGTGACCGTCAGGCGGTAGGTGCCGTTGGTCCCCGGCACGAACGGCGTGGTCGAGGCCTTCTCGATCCCCAGGTCGGCCGACTGCCCCGGGACCGTCACCACGGTGTCGGTGTTGTTGCCGGGTACGGGGTCGGTCGAGGGGCCGGACACGGTGGCGGTGTTCTCGACCGCGGTGGTGCGGTCCGAGGCGACCGCGACGACCAGGGTGATCGCCGGTGCGCTCTGTCCCAGGGCCAGTCCCGCGGCCCGCGTGCAGGTGACCTCACCGGCGGCCTCGGAGCATGACCAGCCCGGGCCGGCCGCGCTCACGAAGGTGGTGCCGGCGGGCACCGGGTCGACGACCTGGAGCGGCCCCTCGGAGTCGCTGGGGCCGTTGTTGGTCACCACCAGGGTGTAGGTCGCGTCCGTCCCGGCGACGAGGTCTCCGCTGAGCTCCTTCTCGATCGCGAGGTCGACCTCGCGCACCGAGGTGGCGGAGTCGGTGTCGGTGTTGTTGTCCGGATCGGGGTCGTAGGTCCGGTCGGTGACCGAGGCCTCGTTGGTGAAGACGGTGCCCTCGGCGGTGTCCGCGGGGATGGCCGTGGAGACCGTGATCGCGGGGAAGCTCGCGCCCGAGGCCAGCGTGTTGGCCGGGTTGGTCCGGGTGCAGGTCACCTCGGCCACCGCGACGCTGCAGGTCCAGCCGCTCCCGGTGGCGGTGGTCGCGCCGATCCCGTCCGGCAACGTGTCGAGCACCGTGAACGGCCCGACCGCGGTGTCGGGACCGTCGTTGCGTACGACGAGCGTCCAGCTCAGCGGTGCACCCGCGACGGCGTCGCCGGTGTGCGACTTCGTCATCACCACGTCGGCCGAGTGGATCGCTGTGCTGGCACTGTCGTCGGGGCCGGCGTACGGGCCCTCGGCGTTGCCGCTCGCACCCGTCGCGTCGTCGGCAGCGGTGCCCGCGGTGTTGGTGTGCGGTACGGACGCGCCGACCCCGGGCGAGGTGACCACGTCGGGACCCGGCGTGGCGGTGAAGCTGATCACCAGGTCCTCACCGGGGTCGAGGTCGGCCAGATCGGTCCACGTCAGCGTCTGGCGTCCGCCGCTGGTGCCCAACGCGGGCTCGGCCGGGGTGGCTGCCCCGCCGTCGACGCTGAGCGTGGCGCTGCCCGCGTCGTAGGTCCAGTTCTCCGGGAGAGTGTCGTCGGCGTCGACGTCGAAGGCTGTGCTCGACCCGGTGTTGGTGATCCGCAGCGTCCAGGACTTCGGCTCGCCGATGTACGCCGGACCCGATGCGACGGTCTTGTCGATGACGACCTCGGGGAAGGCCGGCGTGACCGAGGCGGGGTCGGTCGGGCCGTCGTACTCCCGGCCGCCGTCGGCCAGGCTCTGGTAGGTGGTGATGTCGGCGACGTTCACCAGGGCGGTCGTGGAGAGGCTCGTGGAGTCCGCCAGGACTGCGTCGTAGGTCAGCGTGGTCGTGGATCCGGTGGCGAGCGGCCCTGCCAGCGTCCAGGTGATCGTCCCGCCGCCGTCGGCGCCGGCTCCGGTGAGGACGCCTCCGTTGCTGATCGACCCCGCGTCGACCACGACGCCGGTCGGGACGATGTCGACGATCTCGACGTCGAAGGCGGGGCTGGTGTTGGGCCCGGCCAGGTTGGTGAGCGCCACCGAGTAGGTGAACTCCTGGCCGGGGGCCGGGGTGCTGTCGTCGACGGTCTTGGCGATCGAGAGCACGGGCTCACGGACGGTGACGGTCGCGGTCGCGGGCGAGGAGGACCGGTCGAAGGTGGACCCGGCCGAGGTCGGGTCGGTGCCGTCGGCCAGGTTCCAGCGTCCCCAGGCGGTGTTGACCAGGGTGTCGTTGCGGTCGATCCCGGCCAGGTCCTCCACGATCGCGGAGTAGGTCAGCGTGACCACCCGGACCTGGGGCTCGGCCAGGAGGTCGCCCAGCAGCCAGCCGACGTAGGTGGTGCCGCCGCCGGAGGCCTGGGACGTCAGGGGACTGCCGCCACCGGGGAGGGTGCAGGGGGACGTGTCGGCGTTGGTACAGGCGATGCTGTCCAGCCTCAGGCTGTCGACGTCGATCCCGCGTGGCAGCAGGTCGATGATCGCGGCGTCGTAGAGGTTGACGTTGGCCGGGATCGACTGCGTGATGGTCCAGGTCCCCTCCTCGCCGATGGTGAGGCTGGTCGGGTCGGCCGACTTGAGGACGCTCGAGCCGACGACGGTGACCGTGTCCGACGCCGTCGCGGTGTAGGTGCGCTCCAGCGGGTTGTCCGCGTCCAGCGGGTCGGTCTTACCGTCGTCGAGCGTGCCGCCGGTGAGTGTGGCGGTGTTGGTGTACGCCGCTCCGGCCGCCGCCGCCGGGGAGACGGTGGCCGTGTAGGAGATCGACCGGGGCGTCCCCGCCACGAGATCGGGGAGGTTCCACCGGATCCGGGTGGTGCCCGCGGCGCACCCGTTGGTGCCGTCGCCGGCGTCGGTGGCCGGTGTGCCGTTGGCGCCGGTGCCCGAGACGAACGAGCCGAAGATCAGGGCTCCGGGCAGGCAGTCGACCACCCACGTGTCGTGCAGGGTCGGCCGTCCGTTGGTGTTCGTCGCGGTGAGGGTGTAGGTGATCTGCTGCCCGGCGACGACGACGTTGTCCGCGTCGTCGTCGGTCTTGGCCAGCGTGGGCAGGGGTGCGACCACGGTCATCGCCGAGCTGGCGGTCCGGTTCGGCAGCGCGGTCCCGCCGCTGGCCGCCGTGGCGCTGGCGAAGGTCGCGGTGTTGGTGCGGGTGACGTTGTGGGTGTTGCTGCCGAGGGTGCTGACCCGGGCGCGGATCGTCACCTCGAAGAGGTGCGGGGTCGCGTCGGGGTTGGTGTAGGTCGCCGGGAAGGTGAGCGTGCCGCTGAGCGGGTTGAGGGTGACGCCGCCGGGAAGCGGCCCGACGGCAGGGGAGGTGTCGGTCGCCGAGAAGGCGGCCGAGGCCGACACGAACGTCAACCCCGTGGGCATCGGGTCGGTGAGCACGCCGTTGTAGACGGTGGTGCCGCCGGGGATTCGCAACCCCACGGTGTAGGTGACCAGTTCGCCGACCACGGCCTGGCCGGCGGAGTTGTTCGTGTCGACGATGTCACTGGTGCTGGCCTTGCTCACCGACGCGTTCGGGGTGACCACGTTCGACGGGTCGACGGCGGCGGGGACGTCCCAGTCGGCCGGGTCGACCGAGGTGTCGACGTTGTCCTCCGGGTAGTGCGTGATGGGGACTTCCAGGTTGGTCTCGGTGGCGTACGACGCGACCGAGGCGGTGTTGGTGAACGTGGTGGTGACGCTGACCTCGGAGGGGATGGTCATGTCGTAGGTCAGGGTCGCGGTGGCGCCGGGGGCCAGTGCCGGTGCGGCGGTCAGGTTCCAGCGGACCGCGCTGCGGGTGGCCTGGCCGGTGAAGGTCGGGTGGCCCGGGTCGCCGGGGTCGGTGCAGACCCCGGCGTCGCTGATCGCGGAGATGTCCGCGCAGGCGATCCCCGCGGGGAGCACGTCCCAGATGTCGGGGGAGAAGACGTCGAGGGCGTTGCTGGTCGCGTTGTCGCCGTCGTTGGTGTAGTCGATGCGGAAGGTGACCACGTCGTCGCCGACCACCGTGACGCCGTCGGTGTCGGGGGCATTGCCGCCCGCCGGGTCGCCGTTCACCCGGGAGACGCCCTTGAGGATCGACAGCGGCGGAGGGGCGGCGACGGCCAGGTCCACCGAGTCGCGCAGGGAGACCGTGCCGCCCGTGCCGTCGCTGTAGCGGAGCTTGGCGAGGTTCGAGGTGAGGTCGGGTGCCGGACCTGCGCCGGGGGTGCCGACGGTGGCCGAGACGATCACCTCGAAGGTGCTGCCCTGCGCGACGAAGGTGCCGGAGCCGTTGGGGTCGCCGAGGACGGCGATCGGGTCGGGCCCGCTGGTGTCCAGGGCATAGGCGACGTCGTTGTCCGGGGTCGGCACGACCGACCCGCTGTCGAAGACGAGGTAGTCCGGGAGGAAGTCGGTCAGCGTGGCGTTGCGGGTCGCCACGTCGGTCGGGAAGTCGATGCGGATCTTGAAGCAGACCCGTGAACCTTTGGAGAAGGTGACCTGGTCGGCGGGCGGGTTCGCCTCGTAGGTGCCGACGGTGCAGTCCATCGGCGTGGTGTTCGGCAGGATCGTCTTGCTCAGCGTCGGCCCGCCGGCGGTGATGGTCGTGCTGGAGTCGTCGGTGACCGGTTCGGTCCCGTCGGGCGCCGGCGCCTCGACGTCGGGTGGCGGAGTGGCGTCGCCGAGCAGTGCGACGGTGTTGGTGAACGTGTCTCCCGCCGAGGTCGGTTCGCCGGCGAGGGCGCCGCCGGTGTAGGTCGTCCGCATCCGGGCGGAGTACTCGACCTCGAGGGTCCCGTTCGCCGCCAGCGTCAGCGGCTCGAAGGTGAGGTCGAAGGAGCCGTCGGGGTTCTGGACGACGCTGTCGATCGTCGCGTTGCTGGGGGCGTACTGCGGGGCGGGGTCGCAGTCGGCCGGAGCGCCGGTGGCGTAGTTGGCGTCGTCGCTGAGGGGACAGATGCCGTTGGGGAGGCGGTCGGTCAGCACGATCGCGTCGGCGTCGGCGTACTCCGAGGTCTCGACGAGCAGCGTGTAGCGGATGTCGCCGCCCTGGGCGAAGGTGCCGGCGCTGGCGCTCTTGCGCAGGCGCACGTCCTCGACCGACACCGTGGCGGTGTCACTGCTGGTGACCTGGGGATCGCCGTTCTGGTAGACGGGTCCGCTGTAGGTGCCTGAGGCGGCGGCCCGGTTGGTGAGCGAGGCCTCTCCGGCGAGCTCGCGGGTGGACGGCCCGTTGTTGTTGTCCAGGTTGGCGGCCTGCCCGAGGCTTCCCTCGGTCGGCGTGGGCCCGTCCCAGGTGCCGGTGTTGGCTCGCTGGGGGATGCCCGCGGCGTAGCGGATCGTGGTGGCACCCCCGGCGGCGAGATCGCCCAGCTCCCAGGTGACCGCCGTGTACAGCCCGGCCGGATAGCCCGGGGGGTTCGTGACGGTGGCGACGGAGACGGGGACGACGCACGGCGCGACGGCCGGGGTGGCGGTGAGCGCGGGAGCACTGGCGTACTCCGGGCCCGTCGTGGTGTTGTCGACCCCGCCGCAGCCGAGGAACTCCAGGGCCGCGGGGAGGTAGTCGGTGACCGTGACCCCGGAGGTGGCGGCGCTGTCGTTGTTGGTGACCTCGAGGGTGTAGACGGTGGTGTGGTCGTGGACCCCGCGCAGCAGTTCGCCCTCGGGGCTGGGCTCGGACTTCTCGAGGATCAGCGCGGTGACCAGCGTGGCGGCGTCGTCCGTCGCGCTCTGGGTGAAGCCGGACAGCGGTGCCCCGTTGGCGTCGAAGCGGGGGACGAACCGGGGGTTGCTGTTGGCGTAGACGCCGCCGTTGTTGGTGATCGTCCGGCCGACGGGGTTGACCGTCTCGTCGACCGCAGCGGTGAACCCCAGGCGGGCGGTGGAGCCCGGGCTCAGGTCGGCAACGTTGCGCCACACCAGCGTCTGCTGGCCGGTGCCGGCGTCGGTGTAGACGGTCGGCTCTCCGAAGGAGGCGGGCGTCGTGCTCCCCGGGGTGTAGGTGACGCCCAGCGGCAGGACGTCACGGAAGCTCAGGTTGTACTCCGGCACCGCGTCGGGGTTCGAGGTCGGGTTGGTCGCGGTCAGGGCGTAGGCGATGTCGCCGCCGACGAGGACCTCACCGGGAGCCGACTTGGTCAGCACGATGCCCGGCGCCGCCACGCTCGGTGCCGCGGTGAGCAGCACGAGGCTCAGGGAGAGCAGGCCGAGGGCGAGGACGCCGCGCAGTGCGCGCCCTCCTCGGGAACGACCCGACGTGCGGGCGACATGCTGCGGACGTGACACGGGTCCTCCTGGCAGAACCCGCTGGCAGTCGGGTTCGGGGTGGCCGTGGAGGGGGCCTTGGTCCGCCCCGCCCACGCTCGCCTGGAAGGAACCTAACGTTTGCGTCCGACACAAGGGGCGGAAAGTTACAAGCAGGCTTGACTGTTTGTTGATTGCCGGGGCAGCATGATCGGGTGAGCGCGACGACGGCCCGGGTGCCCCAGGAGGA
The DNA here is from genome assembly GCA_044224695.1 of Marmoricola sp. GTDB lineage: Bacteria > Actinomycetota > Actinomycetes > Propionibacteriales > Nocardioidaceae > Marmoricola_A. The sequence continues at coordinate 34,197 of JBGAJX010000031.1, forward strand.
GCGCTCGCGTGCCATGCGGCAGCGACTCCTCGAAGCGACCGTCGAATGCCTGGTCGAGCACGGCTGGAGCGGGACCTCCACCACGCTGGTCTCGCAGCGTGCCGGCGTCAGCCGGGGCGCCCAGCTGCACCACTTCCCGACCAAGAATGACCTGGTCCTGGCCGCGGTCGAGCACCTGGCGACCTTGCGGCAGGCCGAACTCCTGGCCGGCGAGACCGACCTTCCCGAGGGCCCGAGCCGGACCCGAGCCGTGCTGGAGGTGCTCAGCGACCTCTTCACCGGCCCGGTCTTCACCGCCGCGCTCGAGCTCTGGGTCGCCGCCCGCACCGATGCCGCGTTGCATGAGGCGGTGCTGGGGCTGGAGGCCCGGGTCGGGCGCGCGGCCCACCAGTCCACGGTCGAGGCGCTGGGGGTGGACGAGTCGCTCCCGGGCAACCGTGAACTCGTGCAGGCCACCCTCGACCTGGTCCGCGGCCTCGGCCTGGCCAACACCATGAGCGACGACGCCGCGCGTCGCCGCCGCATCCTCGACCAGTGGGCGCGCGTGCTCGACGCCGAGCTCGTCCGCGCCCCCGCACCGAAGGGACATCGATGAGCGACGCGCGTCTGGAGGCCGTGCTGGCCGATCTCGCGGCCGAGGGGGACCAGCTGGAGTCATGGGTGGTCGGCCTCGACGAGACGGGGTGGCGTACGTCGACCCCGGCCGAGGGCTGGGACGTCGCGACCTCGGTGGCGCACCTGGCCTGGACCGATGAGGTCGCGGTCCTCGCGGCCGGCGCGCTGACCCCGGAGGGCAAGCAGGCCTGGGACGCGGTGGTGCTGGAGGCGATGGCGGACCCGGCCGGGTTCGTCGATGCCGCGGCGCTCGCCGGCGGCGCGGTGCCTCCCGCCGAGCTGCTTCAGCGGTGGCGTACGGCGCGTCCCGCGCTCGCCGCCGCTCTGCGGGCCTATCCCGCGGGGGAGAAGTTGCCGTGGTTCGGCCCGCCGATGAGCCCGACGTCGATGGCTACCGCGCGCTTCATGGAGACCTGGGCGCACGCGCTCGACGTCGCCGAGGGCCTCGGCCTCGCGGTGGAACGGAGCGACCGAGTGCGGCACGTGGTCCACCTCGGTGTGCGGACCCGGGGCTTCTCGTTCCACAACGCCGGCGCGGACATGCCGGAGGTCGAGCCGCGCGTCGAGCTCGCCGCACCGTCCGGCGAGACCTGGGCCTTCGGCCCCGAGGACTCCGCGGAGCGGGTCACCGGCGATGCGTGGGACTTCGCCCTGCTGGTCACCCAGCGCCGGCACCGGGCCGACCTCGACGTCCACGCCGAGGGACCCGGGGCCGATGCCTGGTTGGACCTGGCGCAGGCGTTCGCCGGACCGTCGGGCAACGGTCGTCCCGCGGAGGCCGGCCGATGACCGCGCCGCTGCGTGTCGGCAACTGCTCCGGCTTCTACGGTGACCGGCTCAGCGCGATGCAGGAGATGCTCGAGGGCGGTCCGCTCGACGTGCTCACCGGCGACTACCTCGCCGAGCTGACCATGCTCATCCTCGGCCGCGACCAGCTGAAGGACGCGAACCTCGGCTACGCCCGCACCTTCGTCAAGCAGGTCGCCGGCTCGCTGCGGCTCGCGCGCGAACGCGGGGTCACGCTCGTCGCGAACGCGGGCGGGTTGAACCCGGCCGGTCTGGCCGAGACGCTGCGCAAGGTCGCCGCCGACCAGGGCGCGGAGGCGCGGATCGCGTACGTCGACGGGGACAACCTGATGCCGCGCGCCGCCGAGCTCGGCCTCAGCGGCCCACCGTTGACCGCGAACGCCTACCTCGGTGCGTTCGGCATCGCGCGGGCCCTGGAGCGCGGCGCCGACATCGTCGTCACCGGGCGGGTGACCGATGCGTCCGTGGTCGTCGGGCCGGCGATCGCCCACTTCGGCTGGGGTCGTGAGGACTACGACGCCCTCGCCGGAGCGGTTGTCGCGGGCCACGTCATCGAGTGCGGCACCCAGGCGACGGGCGGGAACTTCAGCGGCTTCCGCGAGATGTTCCGTGCCGGCATGGACCTCACCCCGCTGGGCTTCCCGCTGGCCGAGATCGAGGCGGACGGCTCCTGCGTGATCACCAAGCACCCCGGCACCGGGGGCGTGGTCAGCGTGGACACCGTGACCGCGCAGTTGGTCTACGAGATCCAGTCCACCCGGTACCTCGGCCCGGACGTGACCACGCTGCTGGACAGCCTCACGCTCGCGCAGGACGGGGCGGACCGGGTGCGCATCAGCGGAGTCCGGGGTGAGGCGCCGCCGGCCACCGCCAAGGTGTGCGTCAACGAACTGGGCGGCTGGCGCAACCAGGTCGAGTTCGTCCTCACCGGGCTGGACCTGGAGGCCAAGGCCGATTGGGTCCGCATGCAGGTCGAGGCTGCCTTCTCGTCCCACCGACCAGAAGTCGTCGACTGGGCCCTGGCCCGGACCGACCGCGCCGACGCCGACACCGAGGAGGGCGCCTCGGCACGCCTGCGCCTGACCGTGCGGGATCCCTCCGCCGAGGCCGTGGGCAAGGCGTTCACCGGGCCGGTCATCGAGCTGGCGCTGGCGTCGTACCCCGGTTTCACCCTGACCACCCCGCCTCCGCCCGCTGCCCCGTACGGCGTCTACCGCGCCGCCTACGTGCCGCAGGCCGAGGTGCCGCATCTGGTGCACCACGCGGACGGGTCGGTGGAGGAGATCGCGTCGCCCGCATCGGTGGTTGAGGAGGGCGACGGAGGCCCATCGGTGGTTGAGGAGGGCGACGGAGGAGCCCGTCTCGAAACCACCCGTCTCGAAACCACCCGTCTCGAAACCACCCGTCTCGAAACCACCTCGTCCGCCGGAGGTTTCGAGACGCTCGCTTCGCTCGCTCCTCAACCACCGGCTGGTTCGCTCGCTCCTCAACCAGCGGCGGCGTCGTCGGGAGCACCCGCGGACCAAGCCCCGACCACCCGGCGGGTGCCGCTGGGGACGTTCGTGCACGCGCGGTCCGGGGACAAGGGCGGGGACGCGAACCTGGGGCTCTGGGTCAGCGCGAACGAACCGAAGGCCGCGGCGCGGCGCGACTGGCTGTTGCGCACGATCACGCCGGACGTCGTACGCCGCCTGCTGCCGGAGGCGCGCGACCTGGAGATCGACGTGCACCCGCTGCCGAACCTCGGGGGCGTCAACGTCCTGATCCACGGACTGCTCGGCCTCGGCGTGGCCGCGAGCAGTCGTTTCGACCCGCAAGCAAAGGGACTGGGCGAATGGGCCCGCTCCCGTCATCTCGACATCCCGGAGGACATCCTGTGACGATCACCGCCCTCGCCCCCCTGGATCCGCGCGGCTGGACCGAGGAGCAGCGGGCGCTGCGCGAGTCGGCCCGCACCTTCGTCGAGCGCGAGGTCGCCCCGCACCTGACGCTGTGGGAGGCCGAGCGTGGCCTGCCACGGGACCTTCACCGCGCCGCGGCCAAGCATGGCTTTCTCGGCGTCTCCTTCCCCGAGGAGGTCGGTGGATCGGGCGGTGGCCTGATGGACTCCGTCGCGCTCACCGAGGCGATCCTGGAGTCCGGTGGCTCCGGCGGCCTGATCGCCAGCCTCTTCACCCACGGCATCGCCCTGCCGCACATCGTGATGAGCGGCAACGCCGACCTGATCGACCGCTACGTGCGCCCGACGCTGGCCGGGGAGACCATCGGGTCGCTGGCCATCACCGAGCCCGGCGGCGGGTCCGACGTGGCCAACCTGCGCACCACCGCGGTGCGCGACGGCGACCACTACGTCGTGAACGGCTCCAAGACGTTCATCACCAGTGCGGTGCGCGCCGACTTCGTCACCACCGCGGTGCGCACCGGGGGCCCCGGCTACAAGGGGATCAGCCTCCTGGTGATCGACAAGGACACCCCCGGCTTCACCGTGACACGCAAGCTGGAGAAGCTCGGCTGGCACTGCTCCGACACCGCCGAGCTCGGCTTCGTCGACGCCCGGGTCCCGGTCACCAACCTGGTGGGCGAGGAGAACAGCGGCTTCGTCCAGATCGCGATGGCGTTCGTCACCGAGCGGGTCGGCCTGGCCGTGCAGGGGTACGGCACCGCGCAGCGTTGCCTCGACCTGTCGGTGGCCTACGTGAAGGACCGCGAGGCCTTCGGTGGAACGCTGATCTCCAACCAGGTCGTGCGGCACAAGCTCGTCGCGATGCACCGGATGATCGAGGCGGCCCGGATCTACACCCGCGAGGTGGCGCGCCGCTACGACAACGGCGAGCAGCCGCTCGTCGAGGCGCTGCACGCGAAGAAGCTCGGCGTGGACGCCGCCAAGTTCTGCGTGGACCAGGCCGTGCAGTTGCACGGTGGCACCGGCTACATGAACGGCACCGAGGTCGAGATGCACTACCGCGACTCCAGGATCCTCGGGATCGGCGGCGGCGCCGACGAGGTCCTCGACGACCTGGTCGCCAAGCTGCTGGGGTACGGCGCATGACTGCGGAGACGACCGAGGCTCCGATCGCACCGGAGACCCCGCCCACGCGTCGCCAGGCGATGCTCGACAAGCTCGCCGCGCTGCGTGCCGAACAGGACAAGGCCGTCGCCGGCGGCGGTGAGAAGTACAACGAACGCCACCGTCGCCGCGGCAAGCTGCTGGTGCGCGAGCGGATCGAGCTGCTCCTCGACGAGGGCGCACCGTTCCTGGAGCTGATGCCGCTGGCCGGCTGGGGCTCGGACTTCACCGTCGGCGCCAGCATCGTCACCGGCATCGGCGTGGTCTCCGGCGTGGAGTGCATGATCGTGGCCAACGACCCCACGGTGAAGGGCGGCGCCAGCAACCCCTGGACGCTGAAGAAGTCCTTCCGGGCCGCGCAGATCGCCGCGGAGAACGGCCTGCCGACGATCAACCTCGTCGAGTCCGGTGGGGCGGATCTGCCCACCCAGAAGGAGATCTTCATCCCGGGCGGCAAGATCTTCCGCGACATCACCCGCGCCAGCGCCGACAAGCGACCGACGATCGCGCTGGTCTTCGGCAACTCCACCGCCGGTGGTGCCTACATCCCCGGCATGAGCGACTACGTGGTGATGGTGAAGGAAGGCGCGAAGGTCTTCCTCGGTGGTCCGCCACTGGTCAAGATGGCCACCGGCGAGGAGTCCGACGACGAGTCGCTGGGCGGCGCGGAGATGCACGCGCGCATCTCCGGCCTCGCCGACTACCTCGCCGTGGACGAGGAGGACGCGATCCGCCTCGGGCGGCGCATCGTGGCCCGGCTGAACCGGGAGAAGAAGGGCCCGGCTCCGGCCCCGACGTACGCCGACCCCGTGCTGGAGGCCGACGACCTGCTCGATCTCATCCCCACCGACCTCAAGGAGCCGTTCGATCCGCGCGAGGTGATCCTGCGGCTCGTGGATGGTGTCGGCCCCGACAACGAGGTCGCCTTCGACGAGTTCAAGCCGCTCTACGGCACGTCGCTGGTCACCGGGTGGGCGCGCCTCCACGGCTTTCCGATCGGCATCCTCGCCAACGCGCAGGGGATCCTCTTCTCCGAGGAGGCGCAGAAGGCCACGCAGTTCATCCAGCTCGCCAACCAGAGCAACACCCCGCTGCTCTTCCTGCACAACACCACCGGCTACATGGTCGGCAAGGAGTACGAGCAGGGGGGCATCATCAAGCACGGCGCGATGATGATCAACGCGGTCTCCAACAGCACCGTGCCGCACCTGACCGTGATCATGGGTGCCTCCTACGGAGCGGGCAACTACGGGATGAACGGCCGCGCCTACGACCCGCGGTTCCTCTTCACCTGGCCCAGCGCGAAGTCGGCGGTGATGGGGCCGCAGCAGTTGGCCGGCGTGCTCTCGATCGTCGCGCGTGCGTCCGCGGAGTCGCGCGGGAAGCCGTACGACGACGACGCCGACGCCCAGATGCGCGCCTTCATCGAGGCCTCGGTGGAGGAGCAATCGCTGCCGTACTTCCTCTCGGGGATGGTCTACGACGACGGCGTCATCGACCCGCGGGACACCCGCACCGTCCTGGGGATCTGCCTGTCGGTGATCGCCACCAACCCCATCGAGGGCGCCGAGCGCTTCGGCGTCTTCAGGATGTGAGGACCGATGACCATTCAGAGACTGCTCGTCGCGAACCGCGGCGAGATCGTACGCCGGGTGTTCCGGACCTGCCGTGAACTCGGCATTGAGACCGTCGCGGTGCACTCCGACGCCGACGCCGGCCTTGCGTTCGTGGCCGAGGCCGACCAGGCGGTCCGCCTGCCGGGGAACTCGCCGGCCGAGACCTACCTGCGTACCGACCGGATCCTCGACGCCGCGCGGCGGACCGGGGCCGACGCGATCCACCCCGGCTACGGCTTCCTCTCGGAGAACGCCGCCTTCGCGCGGGCCGTCATCGACGCCGGGCTGACCTGGGTGGGCCCGCCGCCCACCGCGATGGACGCGATGGCCACGAAGGTAGAGGCCAAGCAGTTGATGGCCGAGGCCGGCGTGCCGGTGCTGAACGAGCTCGACCCCGCCGCGCTCACCGAGGCCGACCTTCCCGTGCTGGTGAAGGCGTCCTCGGGAGGTGGAGGCCGCGGCATGCGGGTGATCCGCACGCTCGACCAGGCCGCCGCCGTCGTGGAGCTGGCGCGCAACGAGGCCGCCTCGGCCTTCGGTGACCCGACGGTCTTCTGCGAGCCCTACGTCGAGCGCGGCCGCCACGTCGAGGTGCAGATCTGGGGTGACCACAGTGGCACCAGCACCAGCGTGCTCGGCGCCCGGGACTGCTCGGTGCAGCGCCGGCACCAGAAGGTGGTCGAGGAGGCTCCACCGGCGAATCTGCCCGCCGAGGTCCTCCAGGCGATGTACGACGCGGCACGCGCCGCCGGCAAGACGATCGGCTACGTCGGGGTCGGCACCGTGGAGTTCCTCTACGACCCCGACACCGAGCGGTTCTTCTTCCTGGAGATGAACACGCGCCTCCAGGTCGAGCACCCGGTCACCGAACTGGTCACGGGCCTGGACCTGGTCAAGCTCCAATTGGCTGCCGCGGAGGACCCGACGCTGACCGAGGTGCCGCTCGACGGCGAGCGCGGCCACGCCATCGAGGTGCGCCTCTACGCCGAGGACCCCGCGGTCGACTACCAGCCGCAGTCCGGCACGTTGACCCGCTTCGAGGTGCCCGGCGTGGTCGCCGAGTTCACGAACCCCACGGCGTACGGGATCCGGCTCGACACCGGCGTCCGCTCCGGCGACGAGATCGGCACCCACTACGACGCCATGGTCGCCAAGGTGATGGCGTGGGCGCCCACCCGCGCCGAAGCGGCCCGCCGGTTGGCGGCGGCGCTGAAACAGGCCCGCATCCACGGCCTGCGCACCAACCGCGACCTGCTCGTGCAGATCCTGGGGCACCCGACCTTCCTGGCCGGCGAGGCGACCACGGCCTTCCTGGCCGAGGAGGACCTGGGCGCCGGTGTCCCCGGCACCGCCACCGACCAAGGGCTCGGCCTCTTCGCCGCCGCGGTCGCCTGGACCGAGGCCCGCGGTGCGCAGCGCCCCGTGCAGCAGCGGATCCCGCACGGGTGGCGCAACGTCGTCTCCGCACCGCACCGGGTCCGGTTCGAGCTGGGCGGCACCGAGTTGGGCGGCACCGAGTGCGCCGTCGGGTGGCTGCGGGACCGTGACGCGCAGGGTCGCGAGGTCTACGCCTTCGTCGACGACGAGGTCTCCGGTGCCCACTGCCGCGAGGTGCGGCGTACCGGGGCCTCCTGGGAGGTGCGCGTCGAGCACGACGGGGTTACCCGGACCTTCGAGGTGTCGATCAGCGGCGACCGGGTCGAGGTCGACGCGGCCGCGGGGCACCTGGCGTTGCGCGCCCTGCCGCGCTTCACCGACCCCGCCGACCAGGTGGCGGAGGGGTCGCTGCTGGCCCCGATGCCCGGGTCGGTGATCGCGGTGCACGCCGCGGTCGGCGACCAGGTCGCCTCCGGCCAGCCCGTGCTGGTCATGGAGGCGATGAAGATGCAGCACACCATCGCCGCGCCGTACGACGGCGTGGTCACCGAGCTGGCCGTCGCGGTCGGCGCCCAGGTCACCGCCGGCGACGTCCTCGCCGTCGTGGACAGCAACGAGAACCCCGGAGGAGACGCATGACGCAGACCGCCGTACCCACGATGTTCACCGAGCCCGAGGAGCGCGTCGCGCTGCGCGAGGCGGTGCGCAAGCTGGCCGCCTCCTACGGCCGCGAGTACATCGAGCGCCAGGCCGCGAACGGCGAGAAGACGACCGAGCTGTGGCACGACATGGGCAAGCACGGCTACCTGGGCGTCTCGCTGCCCGAGGAGTACGGCGGCGGGGGCGGTGGCATCGCCGACCTGGCGGCGGTGCTGGAGGAGGCGGCCGCGGCCGGCGCTCCGCTGCTGCTCATGGTGGTCTCGCCCGCGATCTGCGGCACGATCATCGCCCGCTACGGCACGCAGGAGCAGAAGGAGCGCTGGGTGCCCGGGATCGCCGACGGCAGCATCACGATGGCCTTCGCGATCACCGAACCCGACGCCGGGTCGAACTCGCACAAGATCATCACCACGGTCGCCGAGGACGGCGACGGCTACGTCCTCAACGGACGCAAGACCTACATCTCCGGGGTGGACGAGGCGCAGTACGTCCTCGTCGTGTCCCGGATGGCCGACGCCAAGACCGGCAACCTCAAGCCCGCCCTGATGGTCGTGCCGACCGACGCCGAGGGCTTCGAGTACCAGCACATCCCGATGTCCTTCACCGCGCCGGAGAAGCAGTTCAACCTCTTCATCGACAACGTCAAGCTGCCCAAGGACGCCCTCATCGGCGACGAGGACGGCGGCATCATGCAACTCTTCGCCGGGCTCAACCCGGAGCGGATCATGGGCGCGGCGTTCTCCCTGGGGATGGCGCGCTACGCCCTGGACAAGGCCGTCGACTACGCCAAGACCCGCGCAGTCTGGAAGGACCAGCCGATCGGCGTCCACCAGGGCATCGCGCACCCGCTGGCGAAAACGAAGATCGAGCTGGAGCAGGCGCGGCTGCTGATGCAGAAGGCCGCGGCGCTCTACGACGCCGGGGACGACTTCGGCGCCGGCGAGTTCGCCAACATGGCCAAGTACGCCGCCGGCGAGGTCGCCTGCAACGCCACCGACGTCGCCGTGCACACCCACGGCGGCAACGGTCTGGCCACCGAGTACGGCCTCGGCCAGATGCTGCTCGGCGCTCGGCTGGGCCGGATCGCCCCGGTGTCGCGCGAGATGATCCTCAACTTCGTCGCGATGCACTCGCTCGGCCTGCCGAAGAGCTACTGAGATGACCGAGCTCGTCCACTACGACGTCGCCGACGGCGTCGCCACGATCACCCTCGACAGCCCGCACAACCGCAACGCGCTCAGCAGGCAGCTGGTTGGCGAGTTGTTCGCCGCCGTGGACCGCGCGGAGACCGACGACAAAGCCCGGGTGGTGCTGCTGCGTTCGGCCTTCGCGGTCTTCTGTTCCGGGGCCGACCTCTCCGAGGCGTCCGCGGACGGGATGGAGGAGGGCGCCCGGGCGATCGTCGATCTCCAGCGCCGGATCGTGGCCTCGGCCAAGCCGTACGTCGTACGGCTCGACGGCCCGGTCCGCGCCGGCGGGCTCGGCCTGGTGGCCGCGGCGGACATCGTGGTGGCCTCCGAGGAGGTCAGTTTCGCGCTGACCGAGGTGCGGCTGGGGCTCGCGGCGGCGGTGATCTCAATGACCGTGCTGCCCCGGATGACCAGTCGGGCCGCGGCGCGGACTCTGCTCACGGGCGAGAAGTTCGACGCCCACGCGGCGGTCGCGATGGGGCTGATCAGCGAGGCCGTTCCGGCCGACCACCTCGACGCCGCGGTCGGCCGGGTGCTGACCGACCTCGGCAAGGGACACCCGCAGGGCCTGCGCTACTCCAAGGAACTGGCCAACGCGGACCTGCTCGCCGGGATCGACGCACGCGGCGCGGAGATGGCGGCGCTGTCGGCCCGGCTCTTCGGCTCCGACGAGGCCCGCGAGGCGATGCTGGCCTTCCTGCGCAAGTAGGGGCCATTTCGGCTGGCACAACGCCCCCGACACGCCATGGAGGCGGCTCGTCGGGGGCGTTCTGCCAGTTCATCTGGCCCTACATCCACGCCACCACGACCTTGTCGCCGATCTGGACCTGGTCGAAGAGCCACGCGATCGCGGCGTAGTCCCGGACGTTGACGCACCCGTGCGAGGCCCCGGCGTAGCCGACGGAGGCGAAGTCGGGCGAGTAGTGCACCGCCTGCCCTCCGCTGAAGAACATCGCGAAGGGCATCGAGGTGTCGTAGAGGCTCGAGACGTGGTCGCGGCTCTTCTGGAACACCGAGAAGACGCCCTCGCGGGTCTCCAGACCGGGCCCGCCGAAGCGCGTCTCGACCGTGAGCCGCACCTCGCCGTCGACGACCCAGCGCAGCGTCCGGCTCGCCTTGTCCACGCACAGCACCCGGCCGGTCAGGCAGCGCGGGTCCAGCGGAGCGTCGGTACTGATCCCCAGGACCGGGGCCTTGTTGGCGAGCTCGTCGGCGGTCGGCTCGGTCGTCATCCCCAGCAGCCGGTCCATCGTGGCCCGGTCGACCTCGCCGGTCACCGGGAGACCGCGCTTGGCCTGGAAACCGCGCACGGCCTCCTCGGTCGCCGGCCCGTAGACGTCGTCGACGTCCCCGGTGAGCCAGTCGATCTGGCGCAGCCGGGCCTGGAGCTCGCGGACCGCCGCGGACTCGTCCCCGGGGGCCAGCAGCGGCGCCGGGGCGATCGTCGGGGTCGCGGTCGGCAGCGGCGCACGCACCGGCTTCGGTGTGAGCGGCCGAGCCGACGGCGTCGGCGTTGCGGGTGCGACGACCTCCCCCGAGGTCGACGGCACGGACTCGTGGTGCAGTCCGGCCCAGGCCGATCCGGCGGCCACGCCGATGAGTGCGGTCGCCAGCAGGATGCCGGCGGTGGTGCGAAGTCGCATGGTGGTTCCCCCTGAAAAATGCGTTCACCCCTTCAGACGCGCCAGCCCCGCAGAAGGTTGCACGGCCCGTGCGCGGCCGCTCTCGTCAGCCGCTGGGCGGGCAAAGCGAACGCCCCCGGAATCCGGTCCCAGTCCGGATTCCGGGGGCGCTCCCCGGTGGCTCGTCGGAGCCGCCGCCTCCCAGTCGGCGGCTCAGACGAGATGTACGTCGTTCCTGGGGTCCCCTCCCAGGTGGGTACCGCACCGAGGGCAGTGCTCGCCGTGAACCACGTCGAGGTCCTGCCCGCATCCGCATCGAGACTCGTGAGTGCACGTGACGAGGAGACCAGCCGTACCCCTCTGCTTCTGGTCCATGTCGTCACCTCCCTCTCGATACCGGTTCCGCGGGCCCTGGCTCCCTCACCCCTGAGTCCCTTTGGCCGGGGCCCGCGGAAGGTCTTGCACGGATGAGACGGACCCCCCCCCGCGGCTATGACGCGATTCGTCAAGAAAAATTTCGAGGGCCTCGTTCCGGAGTGGAACGGGGCCCTCGACGGGGTGTTTCAGAGGCGGTCTCAGCGGTAGGCGGCGTGTCCGGTGAGCGCTTGTCCGAGCACGAGGGTGTGCATCTCGACGGTGCCTTCGTAGGTGAGGACGGACTCGAGGTTGTTCATGTGGCGGATCACCGGGTACTCCAGCGAGATGCCGTTGGCGCCCAGGATCGTGCGGGCGGTGCGACAGATCTCCAGGGCCTCGCGGACGTTGTTGAGCTTGCCGAGGCTGACCTGCTCCGGGCGCAGCGTCCCGGCGTCCTTCAGCCGGCCCAGGTGCACGGCGAGCAGCACCCCCTTGCCGTACTCCACCGCCATGTCGGCGAGCTTGGCCTGGGTGAGCTGGAAGGCGCCGATGGGCTTGCCGAACTGCTCCCGCTCGCGGCTGTAGGTCACCGCGGCCTCGAAGGAGGCCCGGGCTGCGCCCATGGCGCCCCAGACGATGCCGTAGCGGGCCTCGTTGAGACACGACAGCGGGCCCTTGAGGCCGCGGACCTCGGGGAAGACGGCGTCGGCGGGCAACCGGACCCCGTCCAGGACGAGCTCGGAGGTCACCGAGGCCCGCAACGAGAGCTTGTGCTTGATCTCGGGGGCGGAGAACCCCGGGGTCGAGGTCGGCACCACGAACCCGCGGATGCCGTCCTCGGTCTGCGCCCACACCACCGCGACGTCGGCGATCGAGCCGTTGGTGATCCACATCTTGCGCCCGTCGAGGACCCAGTCGTCCCCGTCGCGCCGGGCGCGGGTCCGAATGCTGCCCGGGTCCGACCCGGCGTCCGGTTCGGTCAACCCGAAGCAGCCGATCGCCTCACCGGCGGCCATCGCCGGCAGCCACTGCTGCTTGTGCTCCTCACTGCCCCACCGCCAGATCGCGAACATCGCCAACGACCCCTGCACCGAGACCAGCGACCGCACCCCCGAATCCACCGCCTCCAACTCCAGGCACGCCAACCCGTACTCGGTCGCCGACATCCCGGCACACCCGTATCCCTCCAGGTGCATCCCCAGCACCCCCAGGGCGCCCAGTTCCTTGGCCAGACCGCGCGGGTCCTCGATGGCGCCGGCCTCGAACCAGTCGGCGACGTGGGGGAGGATCCGCGTCCGGGCGAGCTGGCGGACCGAGGCACGTACCGCCTTCTCCTCCTCGCTGAGCAGGTGGTCGACCCCGGCGGGGTCGAGCGGGTCGAAGGCGGGCAGCGGGCCGGTGGCGTTCATCGGGTCTCCTGGAGGGGCAGGCCGATCGGGGTTCGCGTCGGGAGCGTGGCGGTCGGAGTCGGCCCGGGAGCCGGCTGCGGTACGCCACCCACGCGCCGGGGCAGGCACCACGGGTTCGCCGCCTGGAGTGGAGGAGGCAGATGGGCGTCGGGCACGCCCTGGAAGGCGACGGGCCGCACGAACCGGTCCAGGGCGCCAGCACCGACGGAGGTGTGGGCCGGGTTCGTCGTCGCCGGCCACGGTCCGCCGTGGTGCTGCGCCCAGCCGACCGGGACGCCGGTGGTCCAGCCGTCGACGACCAGGCGGCCGACCTTGCGACCCAACGCGCTGAGCACACCGTCGAGGTCGGGGTCGGGGCTTCCCGGGAGCACACTCGCCGCCAGCGACCCCGAGAGCTGCCCGAGGGCGACGTGCAGTTCGGCGAGGTCGGCGTACTCGACCACCAGGGCGACGGGGCCGAAGACCTCCTGCAGGAGGCGTGACCCGTGGGTCAGCAGCGAAGCGTGCGCGGTCAGCACCGCCGCGTCCGCCGACCACCCCTGGCCGCTGCCGCGCACCTGGGCGACCAGGGCGGCACCGGAGCGGATCAGGTCCGACAGCCCGCGCTCGGCGTTCGTGGCGATCGACCGGGTGAGCAGGCTGCCCGGTGGCTCGGCGCGCAACAGCGCCTGCGCGACCGCGTCCGGCACCCCCGCTCCGGCGGGGGCCAGCAGCAGGCCTGGCTTCGTGCAGAACTGGCCCGACCCGAGCATGAAGGAGTCGACGAACCCGTCCGCCAGTTCGGCGAGGTCCCCGGCGTGCCGGACCGCTCCGGCCGGGGTCAGCACCGCCGGGTTGACCGTCCCCATCTCTGCGAAGACCGGGATCGGACGCTCACGGGTGTGCGCCTTGCGCCACAGGCTGGTGCCGATGATCTCCGACCCGGTGAACGCCAGCGCGCACACCTCGTCGGCCAGCAGCAGTTCGTTCCCGGCGCCCAGCCCGACCACCAGCGCGAACGTGCCGTCGGGGGCCCCCGCCGCGGCCAGGGCTGTCCGGGCGATCTCGCCGCACCGCCGGCTCAGCACCGGGTGGGCGGGGTGGGCCTTCACCAGCACCGGACAGCCGGCGGCCAGGGCGGAGGCGGTGTCGTTGCCCAGCACGGAGAAGGCGAACGGGAAGTTGCTCGCGCCGAAGACGGCGACCGGGCCCAGGGGGACGTTGACCCGACCGAGGGTCGGCGCGGTCGCGGTGCCCGGGTCGAGGGTCGCGCCCAGGTAGGACCCCTCGGCGGCGACGGCCCCGTAGAACCGCAATTGGCCGGCGGTGCGGGTCAGTTCGGACTGGAGCCGGTCGGCGCCGAGCCCGGTCTCGCGGTCCGCGAGCGGGACGAGTTCGTCGGCGGCGTCCTCCAGGGCGGCGGCCAAGGCCTCGAGCCAGTCGCGGCGCGTGCTCGGACTCACCGTGGCGAGCCGCGGGGCGGCGCTGACCGCGCCCAACAGGGCGGCGCGGACCTCGGCCGTCGAGCTGACCGGCACCTCGCCGCGCGACTCCCCGGTGCGCGGGTCGTAGCTGACTTCCACGGCACCACGTTCACCGCGCAACAGGGGGCGTCCCATCCCAGGCCTCCTCGCGTCTCCCTCGTGGATCACTGTACGAAGCCTCTACCCGCGGTGGGGAGTGCCCAACAGTCGGACCGGTCACCCCTCGGGCGCGATGCTCTCCCCGCACAACACCGCGGCGGCGCTGCGCAGGTCCGCGGCTGCCCGCTCCACCCCGTCGAGCACGTGTGGCAGCAGGGCCCGGTCGGGGACCCCGGTCAGCAGGCGGCTCGCGGTGTCGAGCTGGCCCAGCACCGAGGCGTGCAGTTCCTCGGCGACCTGTCGCTGCTCGTGCAGGGTCGCCACCTGTTCCTGGCTCGCGCTCAACGCCCGGCCGGCGGCGGCCTCGGCGCTCACGTCCTCGGCGATCACCACGAGGCTCTCCTCGCCCGAGCCGCCGGTCGGAGGCGGCACGCACCGCACGCGCACCCGACCCACGCCGTCGCGGTCCACCTCCTGGACGACCGGGCGACCCGCTCGTGCCTCGCCTCCGCTCCGGGCCACGACGTCCTGCACCACCTCGACCAGAGGCGTCGCCGCCGCGTTGACGAGGAGGAGATCCCCGGTCGCGCTCACCACGGCGAGCCCGATCGGGACGGCATCGATCACGGACCGTAGCGGTGCGTCGTCCAGCCCCGACGGTGGTGGACGCAGCAGGGACCCGGTGTCGTCGGCCGGGTCGGCGGGCGCGTCGACCCGGGCGACCGGCGCGGTCTCCTCACGCTGGAGGTTGACCGCGGTGCTCCCCAGCGAGATCAGCACGCGGGCCAGTCGCTGGGCGGCCGCGGCGACCCAGGGCGCCGCCGACTCCTCGTCGTCCTGCGCGACGGCCTGGGCGAGTTCGTGGCGGGCCGCCTCGATCCCGCTCACCACGGCGTCGTCGAGTTCGGCGGCCAGGCGGTGCTGCTCGGCCAGCACCGACGCGGTCGCGCGGTTGGTCCGCAGTGCGTGCTGGGCGCGCACCGAGGCGGTCGCGTCACGCGCGCACACGACGTACCCGTCGGGGACCGGGAGGAGGCGAATCTCGTCGTACCGGTCCGTCCCGTCGGGGCGCACGCTGCGCCGGTAGTGCCGCTGGGCGTCGCCGGCGAGCACCGCACTGACGTACGGCGCCTCCGCAGTCACCGCGTCAAGGCCGATCAGGTCCTCGGCGGACCGACCGAGCAGATCGGGCGTCCTGAAGTGCCGGGCCGCGGCGGCGTTCGCGAAGCGCACCCGGCCGTCGGCGCCGACCAGACTGATCCGGATCGGTACGGCGTGCAGCACCGCCTCGAGGTCCCCGGGAGCCCTCACGCCCGCGCGGAGGACCCCGGACTGGTCGCCGCTCACCGGACCACCGTGGCATGCGGGACCGCGCGCCGCTGGACTTTCCGGCGGTGCGGCGTGCCGCGGGTGTGAGGCTGCCCACAACCTCCGCTGGATTGCCTGGGCAACCATCGCCCGCCCCCACCGGGTCGTAGGGGATGAGCCGGTCCTGCCGGACGCACCCGAGGGGAGAGACGATGGCATCACGCAGCGGCGCCGCCCCCGGCACGCAGCACCCCGGCCTGCCGCCACTGGCCGCGGCCACAGGACGAGGAGGCAACGCGGTGACGGTCGACTTCGACGACTTCGTCGCCGCCCGTTCGACCGCGCTGCTGCGCACGGCTTACCTCCTGACCGGCGACCGAGGCCGCGCCGAGGACCTGCTGCAGGCCTCGCTGACCAAGGCCTGGCTGGCGTGGCCGCGGATCGAGGGTCACGCCGAGCCGTACGTGCGCAAGGTGCTGGTCAACACCTACTCCTCCTGGTGGCGTCGCCGGTGGAACGGGGAGCACCCCGCCGACGTGCTGCCCGACGCCGGTCACCCGGGGCACGCCGACGACTCCGCCCGGTCGCAGGACCTCTGGCAGGCGCTCGACCGGCTCCCGCGCCGCCAGCGCGCCGTGGTGGTCCTGCGCTACTTCGAGGACCTCACCGAGGCCGAGACCGCCCGCCTCCTCGACTGCTCGGTCGGCACCGTCAAGAGCCAGACCGCCAAAGCCTTCGCCAAGCTCCGCATCGACCCCGCCCTCGCCGCCACCTCCGACGACCCGACAGGAGACCTCCGATGAGGATCGACGACCTGCGCGACGCACTCCACGACCAAGCGGACGCGCTGGTCGACACCGACCTGACCGGACGCAGCGCCGCGGTCCGAGCCCGCGGGCGGCGGGTCCGCCGCCGTCGTGCCGCCGGGGGCGCCGCCCTGGCCCTCGTCGCCCTCGCCGGCGGGGCTCTGGCCGTGACCGGGCTCCCGGGGACCCCGCCGGAGCCCCCGGTCGCGACCGTGCTCGGCCAGGACCCGCCCCGGACGCTGACCTCCGACGGCTTCACCTTCACCCCGGGCGTGACGGTCGCGGCCGAGCCCGGTGCCGACGACCTCGAGGTCGATCTCGGTCAGGCCGACGGCCCCCGGCTGATCGCCTTCACCTCGTCGCGGACCGGTGGTTTCCTGCTGGCGTCCTCGGACCAGGACGTCCCGTCGGCAGGGGCCGCGTCGGGTGCGTTCTCCACGTTCCTCGCGGTCGACGAGGCGTCCCAGACGGTGACCGTCCGCGAGTCCGCCGGGGAGGCGGGCCGGATCGCCGCGGTGGTCTACGACCTCTCCGGTGACCTGCCTGCGGGGACGGTCCTCGACGGTGGCGTCTTCCGCGACCGGGTGGCCGGCGCGGAACTGCTGGCCGCTGCCCAGGGTGAGCGCGGGCAGGCCGAGATCGCTGTGCGGATCCCCGCGGACGTCGACACCGTCGCCGCGCACACCCTCTGCCGGGGCGCCGGCACCGAGGTGGAGGTGCGCCTCTACGCCGGCGACGGCTACACCTCCGGACCGTGCGACGGTATGTCCCCGCTGCCGATGGACCTCGCCGATTCCGGCGCGACCACCATCTCCCCGGAGAGCACGGAGCTCGTCCTGCGTGCCGTGGGGTCCCCCGAGGCCCTGGCCGCAGTGCGGCTCACCCTGGGCGTCTACCGGACGGCCCCTGCGGTGGGGAAGGTGGCCGGGTGGCCGGTGCCGGCGCGCACCGAGTTCGCCGGGCGCGCCTGGACGCTGGACAGCTCGGCGACCAGGACCGGCCAGCGGTCGCTCCGGATGGACTTCCCCGCGTCGGACCGGGACCAGCTCGTGGTGCTCGGTACGCGCGGCGTCGAGGGCACGGGGCAGGTCCTGCTCGACGGCCGCGTGGTCCAGGGCTTCTCCTTCGCGATCGGACCGGACAGTGCGTCGTACGGCAACGAGGTGGTGGTCCCGGCCGGGGGCGCACACTCGATCGTGGTGCGCCTGGACCCCGGGACTCCGGTGGAGGGTGTCAGCCTCGGGCTGGGCGTCCACTCCCTGGCCGAGTAGGGGTCCCGCGCCGGACCCGGGACCGGGTCCTGCGTCCGGCGCGCGGCCGGTAGAGTGGGAGGTTCCGATTTCCGCCCGACTCAGGCCGGACCGGCCCTGACCGAGGTGCCGAGGCCGATGCAAGGAGTGCACCGCCGGTGAGCGAACAGGTGGCGCCCGCCCCCCTCGACCCGCCTTCGGCCGACACCGCGGCGTACGACGTGGAGCAGGCCGAACTGCACGCCGAGCAGGCGGTGGTCGACCGGGTCTACCTCCAGTTGGAGCAGTCGACGCGCAACGCCCAGGCGCTCGCCGCGGAGGGTCACGACCGCGGGCGGTTGGGTCATGAGGGCGGCCTGGTCGAGCGCGACGCGATGGTCTTCCAGGCGGCCAAGCGGATCGCCACGCTGAACGCGGCCCACGAGGGCCTGGTGTTCGGGCGGCTGGACCTGAAGGACCCGACCGAGGATCCCCGCTACATCGGCCGGATCGGCCTGCGCGACGAGAACCGCGACACGCTGCTCATCGACTGGCGCGCGCCGGCTGCCGCGACGTTCTATCAGGCCACCCCGACCGACCCTCAGGGCATCGTGCGGCGGCGGGTGCTGCGGTGCTCGGGCAAGCACGTGGTCGGGATCGAGGACGACCTGCTCGACGCCGAGGCCGGCGCCGACCTGCCGGTGCTCGGCGAGGGTGCGCTGATGGCGCAGCTGTCGCGGGCCCGCGACCGTTCGATGCACTCGATCGTGGCGACGATCCAGGCCGAGCAGGACCGCGCGATCCGCGCCCCCGCGAAGGGCGTCGTCGAGATCTCCGGCGGCCCGGGCACCGGCAAGACCGTGGTCGCGCTGCACCGCGCGGCGTACCTGCTCTACACCGACCGGCAGCGCTACGAGCGCGGCGGCGTCCTCGTGGTCGGACCCAGCGGCGTCTTCATGCGCTACATCGAGCGGGTGCTGCCCTCGCTGGGCGAGACCGCGGTGGCGCTGCGTTCGCTCGGTGAGGTGGTCGACGGGGTGCACGCGACCCGTCACGATCTGCCGACGGTGGCGGACGTGAAGGGCTCCGCGCGGATGGCGGAGTTCCTGCGCCGGCTCGCCCGCCAAGCGGTCCCCGGCGCCCCCCGCGAGCTGCGCTACTTCTACCGCGACGACGTCCTCCAGCTCGGCGGTCGCGAGCTCGGCCAGCTGCGTCGCCAGCTGCTCTCCCACGGCAAGCGCAACCGGCAGCTCGGCCGGGTCGCCACCGCGGTCAGCGACGCGATGTGGCGCCAGGTGCGCGGCGAGCGTGCGCTGGCCCGCAGCAAGGAGGACTTCGTCGACGAGCTCGCCGCCGACGACCGCTTCCTGCACTTCGTGCGCGACTGGTGGCCGGCGCTGGACGCCACCGAGGTGCTGCAGTGGGCGCGGGACCCCGAGCTGCTCGCCCGGGTCGGCGAAGGGGTCCTTACCGCCCAGGACATCGCGGTGCTCAGCCGCCCCGAAGCCTGGGGTGATGACTTCTCGATCGAGGACGTGCCGCTGATCGACGAACTGCGCTACCAGCTCGGGGACCGGCCGGAGAAGACCGAGGAGGAGGCCGACCCGCTGGCCCACCTGGTCGACGCGAACATGCCCGAGCTGACCACGATCACCGACCGGGAGTTCTCCTCCGGGCCGAGGACGACCCTGCGCATCGAGGACGACACCTACGCCCACGTGCTGGTCGACGAGGCGCAGGACCTCACCCCGATGCAGTGGCGGATGGTCGGGCGGCGCGGACCCACGGCCACCTGGACCGTCGTCGGCGACCCGGCCCAGTCGTCGTGGCCGCACCCCGCGGAGGCGGACGCGGCGCGCACCCACGCGCTGTACACCTCCGCCCCGACGGGCACCCGGGCACGGCACGCGTTCCACCTGGGCACCAACTACCGCAACAGCGCGGAGATCTACCGGTACGCCGCGGCGTACGCCGAGCGCGTCGGCCTGCACGCCGACCTGCCCAACGCCGTGCGTTCCACCGGGCTGGACCCGGTCGAACTGGCCGTGGACGACCGCGAGGCGGGCACGCGGGCGGCGGTCGTCGAGCTGCTCGCCGCGGTCGACGGCACCGTCGGGATCGTGGTCCCGGTGGCCCGGCGGGCGGAGGTCTCCGACTGGGTGGCCGACTGGCCCGAGGTGGCCGACGCACTCACCGGAGGCGACGACGCGCGCCTCGTGGTGCTCACCGGCCTGGACACCAAGGGCCTGGAATTCGACGCGATCGTCGTCGTCGAACCCCAGGAGATCGAGGACGAGTCCGAGACCGGCCGCGCCACCCTGTACGTCGTGCTGACCCGCGCCACCCAGCGCCTGGTCACCCTCACCCAACCCTGACTGGTCAGGTTTTCCCGCCCACTTGGCGCATCTTTCGGCCGACTGGTCGCATCTTTCCCGGCGGACCTGGAAAGACGTGACCAGTCGCGCGGAAGACGTGACCAGTCGAGAGCAAGACGTGACCAGTCGCGCGCAAGACGTGACCAGTCGCGCGCAAGACGTGACCAGTCGGCGGGGAGACGCAGCCGAGGCCCGCACCGTGTGTCGGTGCGGGCCTCGGTGTGCTGAAGGCCCCCCAAATCGGCCTTGCTTCGGCGTTCCCCAACGCCGTCCCCCTGGTTGTTCCCCCGTGCGGTGCATCCCCCTGGTGGTGCTTCCCCCGTGCTGTTCCCCCGTGCATCCCCCGGTCGTACGTTCCCCCGAACGTTCCCCCTGTGCATCTCCGGTGGCGGTCCCCCGACCGCGTCCCGGATCCCCCTGCTTCCTGCTGTTCCCCGTGCATCCTGCGTTTCCTGCGAGCCCCCACGGCCCTTGTCCGGCCCCCCGGCCTGACACCTCAAGTTTGGCTCAAGACCAATCGCACCGTTAGGGATGAATGTCCGGTTTCGGAGTCGGGTCTGTCCCGAATCGCGGGGCCGAAGGTCCCAATTCGACTAGTACTCACCTGGGCCGTTCGGTCGGCGCGTCGTGCAGGGCTGTGAGCGGCGCCACAAGGCTGATCTGCGCTGTCCTCTCCGCTGCCCTCAGCCCCGTCCGTGGCGGCGGAATCCGCTGCCGGTCGCAGGTTGCGCGTTGGTACCGTTCGCGCCATGACCAGCGCAGGCGTCGACCCCAGCCCGGCCCGGGCAGCCCTCGAGGAGCTGCAGGGGTGCGAGGCCTGGGCGGTCGTCCGGCTGCGCGACTCCGCCACGGTCACCCTGGTGGGCGGGCGCCGTACCGAGGTGGCCTCGCTGCTCGACGTACCGCTGGAGCAGGGTGCCCCGGCGGCCGGCCGTCGCTTCGACCGGCTGCTCGCGGTGCCCTTCCGGCAGGTCGCCGAGCGCGGCTTCCCGGCGCACGACGACGGCGCCCCGCTCACCGTCGTCGAGATCGACGTCGAGCGCGAGATCGACCTGCGCGACCTGCTGGCCGCGCTGCCCGACGTACCGGTGGAGTTCAGCGATCGCGGCGGCTTCGAGACCTCCGACGCCGAGTATGCCGACGTCGTACGCCGCATCATCAGCGAGGAGATCGGCAACGGGGAAGGCGCGAACCTCGTCGTCGGTCGGCACTACCGCGCGCAGCTCGCCGAATGGGGTCCGGACCAGGCGCTGACCGTGCTGCGGCGTCTGCTCGAGCGCGAGCGCGGCGCGTACTGGACCTACTGCTTCTTCACCGGCGAGCGCTACCTGGTCGGCGCCTCGCCCGAGCGACATGTCTCCGTCCACGGGGGCGACGTGCGGATGAACCCGATCTCGGGCACCTTCCGGCTGCGCGGCATCCCCGACGCCGAGCGCAAGCAGCGGCTGCTGGAGTTCCTGGCCGACGAGAAGGAGATCTACGAGCTCTTCATGGTGGTCGACGAGGAGCTCAAGATGATGTGCGACATCTGCAACGAGGGCGGCCAGGTGCTCGGCCCGTTCCTCAAGCCGATGACGCATCTGGTGCACACCGAGTACCTGCTGGCCGGTCGCACCACCCGCGACGTGCGTGAGGTGCTGCGCGACACCATGTACGCCGCCACGGTCACCGGCGCGCCCGTGGAGAACGCGTGCCGCCTGATCAAGGCGTACGAGACCGAGGGGCGCGGCTACTACGGCGCGGCGCTGGCGCTGCTCGGGCGCGACGCGGCCGGGGCGCCCACCGCGGACAGCCCGATCGTGATCCGGACCGCGGACGTGAGCCCGGACGGCCGGCTCAAGGTGACCGCCGGGGCGACGCTGGTGCGCGACTCCGACCCGGAGTCCGAGGTCGCCGAAACGCTGGCCAAGGCGGGCGGGATCCTCACCGCTTTCGGGCTCACCGACGCCCCCCCGGCGCCGGCGGTGGAGGTCTCCGACCTCGCCACCGACGAGGACGTGCTCATCGCACTGGCGTCGCGCAACCAGCGGCTCTCCAAGTTCTGGCTGACCGACCAGGGTGGGGCCGCACCGGTCGCCTCGCTGACCGGGCGCACCGCGGTGATCCTCGAGGGTGAGGACGACTTCGTGAACATGCTGCGCCACGTACTCGGCGTGCTCGGCATGAAGGCAACCGTGCTGCCGTGGGATGCGTGGCAGCCGGGCGCCTTCGCCGGGGTCGACCTGGTGCTGGTCGGCCCAGGCCCGGGCGACCCGCGCGACGGCGACCAGCCGAAGATCGCGACGTTCCGCGCCGCCACCGAGGAGCTGCTGGCCTCGGGCCAGCCCTTCCTCTCGGTGTGCCTGGGGCATCAGGTGCTGTGCGACCGGTTGGGGATTCCCCTGGCCTACAAGGACATCGTCTTCCAGGGCACCCAGTCGCAGGTCGACCTGACCGGGGGTCTGGCGGAGGGACGCGAGGAGCGCGTCGGCTTCTACAACACCTTCGTGGGCAGGCCGACGGGCCCGCTGCCCGAGGGTGTCACCGCCGCCGTCGACCCGGACTCCGGGGACATCCACGCGATCGCGGGCCCGCATTTCCGCGGGGTGCAGTTCCACGCGGAGTCGATCCTCACCGAGAACGGCTTCGTGCTCCTGCGCGACCTGGTGCTGGACCTGCTCGGCGGCTGAGCATGACCCCGCGGGTGGTCGTCGTCGACCACGTCGACTCCTACACCTGGAACCTGGTGCACCTGATCGCGAGTGTCACCGGAGAGCTGCCCGTCGTCGTCCGGCACGACCAGGTCGGCCTGGAGGACCTGACCCGCTTCACGCATCTCGTGCTCTCTCCCGGTCCTGGTCGGGTCGACAAGAAAGAGGACTTCGCGCTGGGGGCGGACGTGTTCGCGCTCGGGTTGCCGGTCCTCGGCGTGTGCCTGGGCATGCAGGGTCTGGTGCACGTGCTCGGTGGCGTCGTCGACCGGATCGACCCGGCGCACGGAGAGGTGGCGACCGTCGAGCACGACGGCACCGGTCTCTTCGAGGGCATCCCGAGCCCGTTCGCCGCGGTCCGCTACCACTCGCTCGCAGCGCTCGTCGTCCCCGAGACGCTCCGGATCACCGCGCACTGCGAGGGTGGCGTGGTGATGGGGGTCGAGCACCGCACGCTTCCGCTCGCGGGCGTGCAGTTCCACCCGGAGTCGATCCTCACCGAGCACGGGGCCGCGCTGGTCGCGAACTTCCTGAGGTGGGGCGCATGAGCGACGTACTCGCCGCCTTCGCCGAGGCCGCCGCGGGATCGGACCGGATGTTCTGGCTCGACGGCGGCGGCTCCCAGGCCTGGTCGGGGCGACGCTCGCTCCTCGGTGCACTGGGCCCCGACGACGTCTCGCTGACCTTCGACGCGGGCACGCGCCGGGTGCTGCGCCACGGCGCCGGCCCCGACCGTGTCGTCGGCGACGACATCTTCACTGCGCTGGAGGAACACGTCGACGCCGACGGGGGAGACCCGTCGGTGAGCTGGGTGGGCTACTTCGGCTACGGCTGCCGCACCGACCTCCCCGGACGGCCGGCCGTCGGCTTCCCGGACGCGGTGTGGCTGCGGGTGCGCGACCCGTTGGTCATCGAGCACCGCAGCCCGGCCGAGACGCCGCCTCCCCACGCACCGTCGCCGACGTCCTCAGGCGGGCCCCGCAGCGAAGGCGGCTGGGACGCGGAGTCGTACGCCGCGGCGTACGCGCGGGTGCAGGAGGCGTTGCACGCGGGCGACTCCTACGAGGTCAACCTGACCTACCGCGAGCAGGTGCTCAGCGACCAGGATCCGGTGCGGACGTACCTGCGACTGCGCGATCTGAACGCGGCGCCGTACTCCGGGTTCCTGCGTCACCGCGGCGTCCGGTTGCTGTCCTCGAGCCCGGAGCGGTTCGCCACCATCGACCGGCATCGGTGGCTGGAGGCCAAACCGATCAAGGGGACCACGCCCCGGAGCGCGACGCCTGCGGAGGACGCCGAACTCGCGCGGCGCCTGGCCGAGGATCCCAAGTACCGCTCGGAGAACCTGATGATCGTCGACCTGCTGCGCAACGACCTGTCGGTCGTCTGCCGGCCCGGCACGGTCACGGTGCCCGAGTTGATGCGGGTGGAGTCCTACCGGTCCGTGCACCAACTGGTGTCCACGGTGCGTGGACAGCTGCGACCTGAGATCAGCACGATCGGGGCCCTGCGTGAGCTCTTCCCGGCCGGGTCGATGACCGGTGCGCCGAAGGTCCGGACGATGGAGATCATCGACGCCGTCGAGGAGACGCCGCGCGGGGTCTACTCCGGTGCCTTCGGGTGGATCAACGCCGACGGTCGCGCGGAACTGAGCGTGGTGATCCGGACCCTGATCGCGACCCCGGACGGGCGGCGGTGGCGCTACGAGCTGGGCACCGGCGGCGGGGTCACGGTCCGATCCGAGGTCGCCGAGGAGTACGCCGAGACGCGCTGGAAGGCTGAGCGCCTCCTG
>JBGAJX010000032.1:0-58106 GCA_044224695.1 Marmoricola sp.
GTCATAGACAATGTCGTCGTGGGTCACGGGATGGCTTCCTATCTCTAGATCTTCAGCAATCCAGAGACTGCCTCCCGTGACCCACACCCGCACGGAGGCTGGCTGGGTGTCACCCCAACCCGTGATCTCTACGCTCTAGGTTGGGTCACGTCGAACGTCCCGCACCGGTCGTGTCGCGGGCTGAGCAAGGGAGAAAGCAGATGCAGCAGGTCCGCGGCGTCGTCGCTCGGGGCAAGGGCGCCCCCGTCAGCCTCGAGGTGATCAACGTCCCCGACCCGGGTCCGGGTGAGGCAGTGGTGAAGATCCAGGCGTGCGGGGTGTGCCACACGGACCTGCACTACCGCGAGGGCGGGATCAACGACGACTTCCCGTTCCTGCTCGGGCACGAGGCTGCCGGGGTCGTGGAGTCGGTCGGGGAGGGTGTCACCACGGTCGCGCCCGGCGACTTCGTGATCCTCAACTGGCGTGCGGTCTGCGGCAACTGTCGCGCGTGCGACCGGGGCGAGCCGTGGTACTGCTTCGCCACCCACAACGCCACCCAGAAGATGACCCTGGAGGACGGCACCGAACTCTCGCCCGCGCTGGGGATCGGGGCCTTCGTGGAGAAGACCCTGGTCGCCGCGGGCCAGTGCACCAAGGTCGACCCGGGAGCCGACCCGGCCGCGGTCGGCCTGCTCGGCTGCGGCGTGATGGCCGGCATCGGTGCGGCCATCAACACCGGCGAGGTGACTCGCGGGAAGACCGTGGCCGTGATCGGCTGCGGCGGCGTCGGCAGTGCCGCGGTGCTCGGCTCGGCCCTGGCCGGTGCCCGGACGGTCATCGCCGTCGACCTCGACGACCGCAAGCTGGAGTGGGCGCGGTCGCTTGGCGCGACGCACACGGTCAACGCGGGTCAGGGCGACCCCGTGGTGGCGATCCAGGAGCTCACCGACGGGTTCGGCGCGGATGTCGTGATCGATGCGGTCGGGCGTCCGGAGACCTGGAAGCAGGCGTTCTACGCCCGCGACCTGGCCGGGACCGTCGTGCTGGTCGGGGTGCCGACACCGGACATGAAGGTGCCGGACATCCCGCTCATCGACGTCTTCGGCCGGGGCGGGTCGCTGAAGTCCTCCTGGTACGGGGACTGCCTGCCCTCCCGGGACTTCCCGATGCTCGTCGACCTCTACCAGCAGGGTCGCCTGGACCTGGACGCCTTCGTCTCCGAGCGGATCGGACTGGACGACGTCGAGGCCGCCTTCGAGAAGATGCACCACGGTGAGGTGCTGCGTTCGGTGGTGATCCTCTGATGGTGGCGACCGGTCGCGCCGAGGTCTCCCACGCGGTCACCTCGGGCACGTTCAGCCTGGACGGCGAGACCTTCGAGGTCGACAACAACGTCTGGGTCCTCGGCGACGACACGGAGTGCGTCGTCATCGACGCCCCGCACGACGTGGACGCGATCCTCGACGTGGTGGCGGGTCGCCGGGTGAAGGCGATCGTGTGCACGCACGCGCACGACGACCACGTCCGGGTGGCACCCGCGCTCCGCGAGGCCACCCAGGCACCGATCCTGTTGCACCCCGACGACAAGCCGCTGTGGGAGCTGACCCACCCCGACCACCTCTGGGACGTCGACCTGCACGACGGCCAGGAACTCGAGATCGCCGGGACCGCCGTGCGCGTCCTGCACACGCCGGGGCACGCGCCGGGGGCGGTCTGCCTCTACGTCGAGGAGCTCGGCTGCGTCTTCACCGGCGACACCCTGTTCCACGGCGGCCCCGGTGCCACCGGGCGCTCGTTCAGCGACCGCCCCACCCTGGAGGCCTCGATCCGGGCGCGCCTGTTCGCCCTGCCCGAGGAGACCATCGTGCACACCGGTCACGGCGAGGACACCACGATCGGCGCCGAGGCGGCCGCGTTGGGACGCGACTGACCGGTTCCGCCGGCGGACCCGGCCTCTCAGCCGCCGGGGCAGGTCGCCGTACCGGGGGTCAGTTCGGGATGGATCGGGCCTTCGGTGTCGCGCAGCGAGCCGGAGGCGGCGCGTCCACGGTGCACCGCCACGAGCTCGGCCAGGATCGACAGCGCGATCTCGGCCGGGGTGTCGGCGCCGATGTCGAGGCCGGCCGGACCGTGGATGCTGCGCAGCTGTTCCTCGCTCCACCCGCGCGCGAGCAGCCAGTCGCGGCGTCGCTGCTGGGTGCGTCGCGACCCCATCGCGCCGACGTACGCCGGACCGGCCCCCGCGGCGTACGCGGTGAGCACGGCCTCGAGGGCGGGGCCGTCCAGCTCCTCGTGGTGGCTGAGCACGACGACCGAGCCGGCCGCGTCGAGGTTCTCGGTGACCTCCGCGACCTCGGTCGCCAGCACCACGCGCAGGCCGACGAGCTCGGCGAGCGGCCGGAGCGCGGAGGACACCGGGCCCTCACCGACGACGACGAGCAGTTTCTCCTCCGGGCTGTCCACACCGGCACGGTAGCCCGCCGTGACGCCTGCGTCGATGTGTCGGAAGCCCGTGCTGGGATAGCCCGGTGACGCGCTACCGACTCGATCTCACCCCGTCGGGCCGGCTCGGGGGGACCGCCACCGCGCCGGTGCTGGACGCCGCCCAGGATGCGGTCGTCCGCCACGCCGGCGGACCTCTGCTGGTGCTGGCCGGCCCCGGCACGGGCAAGACCACGACGCTGGTGGAGGCGATCGTCGACCGGGTGCAGCGGCGCGGGCTGGCGCCCGACCAGATCCTCGCGCTCACCTTCAGCCGCAAGGCGGCCGAGCAGTTGCGCGACAAGGTGACCGCCCGGCTGGGGCGCACGATGAGCTCCTCGCTGGCCTCGACGTTCCACTCGTTCGCCTTCTCACTGGTCCGGCAGTGGTCCGACGCCGAGGCGTACACGGCTCCGTTGCGCCTGCTGTCCGCCGCCGAGCAGGACGTCGTCGTTCAGACGTTGCTCCAGCCCGAGCCCGAGAGCGTGCCGTGGCCGGAGGCGCTGGCCCAGGCCCGGACCACCCGCGGGTTCGCCCGGGAGGTGACCTCGTTGCTGGCCCGGGCCCGGGAGAAGGGGCTGGCCCCGGCCGACCTGGTCGCCCTGGGGAAGCAGGAAGGGCGTCCCGCGTGGGTGTCGGCGGGCGAGTTTCTCGAGCAGTACCTGACGGTGCTCGACAGCCAGAGCGCCCTGGACTACGCCGACCTGGTGGTCCGGGCGGTCGCCCTGACCCAGCGGCCCGAGGTGCGTCAGGGGCTGCGCGAGCGGTTCGCCTTCGTCGTGGTCGACGAGTATCAGGACACCGATCCCAGCCAGGTGGCGCTGTTGCGCGCGCTGGCCGGCGACGGTCGCGACCTGCTGGTCGTCGGTGACCCCGACCAGTCCATCTACGGCTTCCGCGGCGCGGAGGTGCGAGGCATCCTCGACTTCCCGTCGGCCTTCCCCGACTCCGCCGGGCGCCCGGCGCCGGTCGTGGCGCTGGCGCGGACCCGTCGGTTCGGGCCCCGGTTGCTCGAGGCGAGCCGCCGGATCGCCACCGCCCTCCCGGTGGCCGGTTCGATCCCCCTCGAGGCCTTCGACGCCTTCCGCCATCCCGATGCGGTCGCGACCGACGGTGCCGAGGACCGGGTCGACGTCCTCACCTTCGACACCGAGCGCGCCGAGACCGAGCACTTGGCCGACCTGCTGCGCCGGGCCCACCTCGAGGACGGCGTGCCCTGGTCCCGGATGGCGGTGCTCGTGCGCAGCGGGCGGACCTCGATCCCCGGGCTGAGGCGCTCGCTCGTGGCCGCCGGAGTGCCGGTCGAGGTCGCCGCCGACGACACTCCCATCGTCCGCGAACCGGCGGTGATGCCGCTGCTGGAGGCGTTGGCCGCAGCGGTCCACCGCGGGGTCGAGGACCCGGCGGATCCCGACTTCATCGATCCGGCCCGTGCCGAGTCGCTGCTCCTCTCGCCCCTGGGTGGCCTCGATGCCGCCGAGCTCCGGGTCGTGGGCCGCGAGCTTCGGCGCCGTGACCGCGAGCGCGCCGCCGCCGAGGGACGAGCCCCGGCCCCGAGCCGGAACCTGGTGCGCGCGGCTCTGATGGACCCGTCCCTGCTGGACGGGCTGGAGGGGCGCCCCGCGGCCAAGGCCCGCCGGCTCGCGGCCCTTCTCGCCCGGGCGCACGAAGCGCTCGCCGACCGGGCCACCGCGGAGCAGGTCCTCTGGTTGCTGTGGAGCGGCACGGCCTGGGGGGAGCGGCTTCGTCTCGCGGCCGTCGCCGGGGGGCCGGCCGGGCAGCGCGCCCATCGTGACCTGGACGCCCTGTGCGCCCTCTTCGAGACCGCCGCGCGTGCGGAGGAGCAGCGCGCCCACACCAGCGTGGCGAACTTCCTGAGCACCCTCGTCGCGCAGCAGATCCCGTCGGACACCCTGGCCGAGCGCGGGGTCCGCGGGCAGGCCGTCCGGCTGTTGACCGCGCACCGTTCCAAGGGGCTGGAGTGGGACCTGGTCGTCGTGGCCCACGTCCAGGACGAGGGCTGGCCCGACCTCCGGCGACGCTCGACCTTGCTCCGTGCCGACGAGGTCGGGCCCGGGGAGGTGCTTCCCCCGCTGACGATCCGGGCTCTGCTCGCTGAGGAGCGCCGGTTGTTCTACGTGGCGTGCACCCGGGCGCGTCGCCGGCTGGTGGTGACCGCGGTGGCCTCGGCCGACGACGACGGGGAACAGCCCTCCCGGTTCCTCGACGAGCTCGGAGTCCCGCGTCGCCACGTCGTGGGCCGCCCCCGGCGTCCGCTGTCCTTGCCCGGCCTGATCGCCGAGTTGCGGCGTACGGCGGGGGACGAGAGTTGTTCGCCCGCTCTCCGGGCCGCGGCCGCGGCCCGGCTGGCACGACTGGCCTCCGAGCAGGACGCGGCGGGGCGGGCGCTGGCGCCGCAGGCCGACCCCGGCTCGTGGTGGGGACTGCGGGCGCGCACGCACGCCGACGTGCCGCTGCGGCCCACCGAGGAGCCGCTGACACTGTCCGCGAGCACCGTCGAGGCGCTGCTGACCTGCCCGGCGCGCTGGTTCCTGGAGAAGGAGGCCGGGGGCGCGGAGCGCGCGACGGCGGCCCAGGGCTTCGGGCTGCTGGTGCACGCGATCGCCGAACGCGTGGCCACCGAGGAGTTGTCCCCGGACGAGGACCTGATGCCCTACGTCGACCAGGTGTGGGACCAGCTGACCTTCCGCACGCCGTGGTCCTCAGCCCGCGAACGCCGCGAGGTCGAGGCGGCCCTGCGGCGCTTCGTGAGCTGGCACCGGGATCCCGCCGCGCGCGAACTGCTCGCCACCGAGCACGAGCTGCGTGCCGAGGTCGCCCTTCCGGACGGGGAGACCGTCCGGCTGTACGGGTTCGCGGACCGGATCGAGCGCGACGCCGACGGACGGGTGTGGGTGGTCGATCTCAAGACCGGCAAGTACCCGCCGCAGGAGGCGGCTCTGGTCGAGCATCCGCAGCTGGGGCTCTACCAGCACGCGATTCGTCACGGTGCGGTCGATGCCCTGCTCGGTGAGGAGGGCGAGGCGCCCGAGCCGGGCGGGGCCGAGCTGGTGCACCTGCGGCTGGAGACGCGGGGCAAGGTGAAGGTCCAGCGACAGGCACCCCAGGAACCTGGGACCGACGGCCGCAGACCCGTCGAGCTCCAGCTCCTCCGTGCGGTGGAGGTCATGAGGGGTGAGGCGCTCGAGGCGCGCTCGGGGGATCACTGCGAGCGCTGCACCTTCACGGCGATCTGCCCGGTCAAGGGTGGGGGGAACGTCCTGTCATGAGCCACCTCGAGATCAGGACACCGGCCGACCTCCAGGCGGTGATGCGGGCGTCCTTCGCGCCGAGCGCGCAGCAGTTCGCGGCGATCACCGCCCCCCTGGAGCCCGGCGTGGTCATCGCGGGCGCGGGGTCGGGCAAGACCACGTTGATGGCCGCGCGCGTGGTCTACCTGGTCGCGACCGGCCAGGTCCGTCCCGACCAGGTGCTCGGCCTGACCTTCACCACCAAGGCGGCCGGCGAGCTGGGCCAGCGGGTGCGCGCCGCCCTGCGGGACGCCGGACTCCTCCGCGCCTCCGCCGACGCGCAGGCCGCGGAGTCCGAGGAGCCCGAGGTCCTCGAGCCGACGGTCGCGACGTACAACGCCTACGCCGCCGCGCTGCTGACCGAGCAGGGCATCCGGATCGGCCACGAGCCCGACACCCGGGTCCTCGCCGACGCCTCGCGCTACCAGCTCGCCGCGCGGGCCGTGGCGACCTACACCGGCCGGGTGGAGCGGCTCAGTGACCACCCGCAGACCGTGATCACCTGGCTCCTCGGCCTCGACTCCCAGCTCAGCGAGCACCTGTGCAGCCCCCAGGTGCTGCGCGAGTTCCAGGAGACCGCGCGCCGTGGCTTCACCGAGGCGCTCGCCACGTCGCGCGCCAAGAAGGACCTCCAGGCGGCGTTGGACTGCATCGACCGGCGCGAGGAACTGCTCGGTCTCGTCGAGGCCTACCGTGCCTTGAAGCGACGGCACGGGGTCATGGAGTTCTCCGACCAGATCGAGCGCAGCGCGCTGCTCGCCGATCGGCACCCCGACGTGGGCGCGGGGGAGCGGGAGAAGTTCCGGGTCGTCCTCCTCGACGAGTACCAGGACACCTCCGTGGCGCAGGCCCTGCTGTTGAGCCGGCTCTTCTCCGGTCCGGACGCGAGCGCGGGCCGGGGGCATCCGGTGACCGCCGTGGGCGACCCCAACCAGGCGATCTACGGCTGGCGGGGGGCCTCGGTCTCCAACATCCTCCGGTTCGGGGAGGACTTTCCGCGTGCTGACGGCTCGACCGTGGTCGCGCGCTTCCCGTTGACGGTGAACCGGCGCTCCGACCGCCGCATCCTCCAGGTGGCCAACGCGCTCGCGGCGCCGCTGTACGCCGCGGACGACTCGGGCCCCTCAGAAGTGGCCTCGGTGCGCCTCGAGCCCGCGGAGTCCGCCGAGGACGGCGAGGTCACCACCGCGGTCCACCCTTCCTACGACGAGGAGCTGGCCGCCCTGCCGGACCAGATCCGGGCCGCCTGGGAGGGGGTCGCGCGACGGCGATGGAACGAGGTCGCCGTGTTGACCCGCGACAACGCGCATGCCGCCGACGTCTTCCACGTGCTCTCCGCAGCCGAGATCCCGGTCGAGATCGTGGGACTCAAGGGCCTGCTCGCCCTTCCGGAGGTCTCCGAGGTGGTCGCGACCCTGACGCTGGTGCACGACCTCACCGCCAACGCGGCCCTGCTGACGCTGCTCAGCGGTCCGCGCTGGGCGATCGGTCCCCGGGACCTGGCCCTGCTCGGGCGCCGCGCCAAGGAACTGGCCGGACCCGACCGTTCCCGTGACCGGAGCCGGTCACAGACGCTGCGCGAGCAGCTGGAGGTGGCCACGGCGGCCGTCGACCCGGCTGATCTGCCCTGCCTGCACGACGCCCTCGACGATCCCGGCGACGCGGCGTACTCCGCAGAGGCACGCGAGCGGTTCGCAATGCTCTCCGAGGAGTTGCGCCGGCTGCGTCCTCACGCAGGGGAGCCGTTGCTGGATCTGGTCCGGAGGATCGTCGACGTCACCGGCATCGACATCGAGCTCGCGTCCGCGGTCAGCCCCGCGGCGGCTGCCCGACGCGACAACCTCGATCTCTTCCTCAAGGCCGTCGCCGACTTCCAGGCCGTCGACGGTGACGTCTCCCTGGCCGCACTCCTGGCCTATCTCGAGGCGGAGGACGAGTTCGGGGCCGGTCTCGACGTCGCCACCCCGACCGAGGCCGACTCGGTCAAACTGCTCACCGTGCACCGCGCCAAGGGGCTGGAGTACGACGCGGTCTTCCTCGTCGGCGTCGCGGCGAAGAAGTTCCCGCCCGAGCGCGGCCGCAGCCGGTGGCCCACCGGGGTCGCAGTGCTGCCGAACCCGCTGCGGGGGGATGCCCGCGACCTGCCGGTGCTGCGCGGGTGGACCAAGCAGGATCTCGAGACCTTCACCCAGGAGTCCCGGGCGCACGACGCGCAGGAGGAGCTACGGCTGGGCTACGTGGCGTTGACCCGGCCGCGTCACCTGCTGTCGGTGACCTCCTACCTGTGGGCGGCGGGCAAGGCCCGCCCGAACGGGCCCTCGCCCTACCAGGTCACCGTGCGCGACCAGATCGAGTCCTGGGGCGGCACCGTGGACCAGTGGCTCGACGTACCTCCGGCCGGGGAGCCCAACCCGCTGGAGTCCGACAGCCGCACCGCGCCGTGGCCGGTGGAGACGCTCGGGGCCGAGGTCGTACGTCGTCGGGAAGCGGCCGCCCTGGTCCGTGCCGCCGCGGACGACGGCGTCCTGCCCCTCGACGTCGGCCTCACGCGGGAGGAGAGCGACCTGGTCGCGCACTGGGACGCCGAACTGGAGACCCTCCTCACCGAGGCGCGCGCGGCCCGGGCCGACGAGGTGCCGGTCTCGCTGCCCACCAGCCTGTCGGCCACTGCCCTGGCCCGGCTGCGGGACGACCCGGCGGGCTTCGCCGAGGCGCTGGCCCGGCCCATGCCGCGGCGCCCCTCGCCCGAGGCGAGGTTCGGCACGCGCTTCCACGCCTGGGTCGAGCAGCACTACACCACGGCGCGTCAACTGGACCTCGTCGAACCGGACGAACTGCCGGGGCGGGCGGACGCCGGGATCGAGGACGACGAGGACCTGAGGCTACTGACCGAACGGTTCCTCGCCGGCCCCCTGGCACACCGGTCCGGGGCCGCGGTGGAGGTGCCCTTCGCACTGGTCCTTGCGGGCCAGGTGGTGCGCGGCCGGATCGACGCGGTCTTCCCCGAGGAGGACGGCGGATGGCTGGTGGTCGACTGGAAGACCGGACGGCGCGAGACGGCCGACCCGCTGCAGTTGGCGCTCTACCGGCTCGCGTGGGCCGACCTGGTCGGTGTGGACGTCGACCAGGTGCGCGCCGGGTTCTGTTTCGTGCGGGACGGCCGACTCGTGGAGTACGCCGACCTTCCGGGTCGGGAGGCTCTGGAGCAGGTGCTCCGCCAGCCCTCGATACCCTCGGCCACGTGGTGACCTTCCCCGCCCCCGGCAGCGTCGAGATCGCGCTCTCCACCAGGAGCCACGAACGGGCCGGGCATCGGCGTACCGACGCGGTCTGGCTGGAGGAGACCTGGGCGGACCCGACGACCCAGGTCCTGGTGATGGCGGGCGGGCGGTTCCCCGTCGACGACGACCGGGTCCGCTGGGTGGCCCCGGAGCAGGCCCCGCCGGGGCGGCGCATCTTCCTCGGCCTCGACGAGCGAGCCGACGGGGACGTCGCGCGCTTCCTGCTGCTGCCCGAGCGGGAGTTCCGTGCCCCCGAGGACTGGGCCGTGCTGCGCGAGGTCGGACCGCGCCTGGACCCGGGCGACGCGTCCCTGGTGGTGCAGGCGCAGGCACTCTCGGAGTGGCACCGGGCGCACCGGCACTGCCCGCGCTGCGGCGGGGCGCTGGCCCTGGTCGACGCCGGGTACGTGCTGGCGTGCACCGAGTGCGAACGTCACCACTTCCCGCGCACCGATCCGGCGGTGATCATGCTGGTCACCGACGGCGACCGGGCACTCTTGGGGCGTCAGCCGATCTGGCCTCCGGGGCGGTACTCGACGCTGGCGGGCTTCGTCGACCCCGGCGAGAGCCTGGAGGCGGCCGTCGCGCGGGAGGTGCTGGAGGAGGTCGGCGTGCGGGTCACCGACGTGACCTACTTCGGCAACCAGCCCTGGCCGTTCCCCTCCAGCCTGATGATCGGCTTCTTCGCGCGCGCACTGACGACCGAGATCGACGTGGACGGCGACGAGATCGAGCACGCCCGCTGGTTCTCCCGCGAGGAACTCATGGCCGAGGCCGAGGCCGGCACGTTGGTCCTGCCTGGGTCGATCTCGATCAGCAGGTCCCTCATCGAGGCGTGGTACGGGGGCCCGTTGCCCGGTCAGTGGTGACCGTGGCGACGGACCGGGCTCACACGGCCGGCCGCTCAGGCCCCGGAGAGTTCGGCGAGCTTGGCCTTGACCTGGCGCACGGAGGGATTCGTCTGGGCCGAGCCGTCGGAGAAGACCAGCGTCGGCACGGTGTGGTTGCCCTTGTTGTGGTGCGCCACGATCGATGCGGCCTCGGGATGACGCTCGATGTCGACGATCTCGAACTCGATGCCCTCGCTGTCCAACTGCCGCTTCAACCGGTGGCAGTAGCCGCACCACGGCGTCGAGTACATCGTGAAGCTCGCTCCAGCCGACATGAACTGTCCTTCCCGCGACGTAGGGTGTGCACCGTTGCTAACCAGCGTGGCGAGGAGCATGTTCCCCTATGTCGTTGTTGTCCGCGTCACCGTCGTCGGCGGACCGGCTGCTGGAGCATCTCGACCCCGAGCAGCGGCAGGTGGCGCTGGCGCTGAGCGGTCCGGTGCGGGTGCTGGCCGGTGCCGGCACCGGCAAGACCCGGGCGATCACGCACCGGATCGCGTACGGCGTGGCCGCCGGGGTCTACAACCCCTCCCAGGTGCTGGCGGTGACCTTCACGACCCGGGCCGCGGGCGAGATGCGCACGCGGCTGCGCGAGCTCGGGGCGCACGGGGTCCAGGCCCGCACCTTCCACTCCGCGGCGTTGCGGCAGGCGCGCTACTTCTGGCCCAAGGTGTACGGCGGTGAGCTTCCGCCGCTGCTCGACTCCAAGCTTCCGCTCGTGGGCATCGCCGCTCGGCGCAACCGGGTCGACACCCAGGCCGCCCTGCTGCGCGACCTCGCCTCCGAGATCGAGTGGTGCAAGGTCAGCAACGTCCGTCCCGACGACTACCCCGCGTTGGCGGCGCGCCGCGGCCGTGAGGTCTCCGGCGTGTCCGCCGACCAGGTGGCGCGGGTGTTCTCCTCCTACGAGGACATCAAGCGCGAGCAGGGCCGCATGGACATGGAGGACGTCCTGCTCTGCGCCGCCGCGGTCCTCGCCGAGGATGAGCGGGTGGCTGCCGAGGTCCGCCGCCAGTATCAGCACTTCGTGGTCGACGAGTTCCAGGACGTCAGCCCGATCCAGAGCGCCCTGCTGGACCTGTGGCTCGGCGGTCGCCACGACCTCTGCGTGGTGGGCGACCCGGCCCAGACGATCTACTCCTTCGCGGGGGCGAGTTCGCGCTACCTGGTGGAGTTCCCCCGGCGGCACCCGGGCACGACGAGCATCGACCTGGTCCGCAACTACCGGTCCACGCCCGAGATCATCACGGTCGCCAACACCGTGCTCTCCCGCGGCGGCACCCAGGGCGTGCGACTGCAGGCCCAGCGGCCGTCCGGTCCGGCGGTCTCCACCGAGGAGTACGCCGACGAGGTCGCCGAGGCCGAGGGAGTGGCCACGCGCATCCGCGGTCTTCTCAACGCCGGCACCCCGGCGCGGGAGGTCGCCGTCCTGGTGCGGATCAACGCCCAGACCGAGGTGTACGAGGAGGCCTTGGCCGCGCGCGGCATCTCCTACACCGTGCGCGGCGCGGAGCGGTTCTTCCAGCGCCCCGAGGTCCGTCAGGCGGTCACGCTGCTCCGTGGATCGGCACGGGCCGAGGAGGGAGAGGCCGGCTCGGTGGCCGAGCAGACCCGGGGGGTGCTGGCCGGGATGGGCTGGTCGCCGGAGGCCCCGGACGGACGGGGCAGTGCCCGGGACCGCTGGGAGTCCTTGCAGGCCCTGGTCGATCTGGCCGACGCCTTCGACCGAAGTGCGGGGGAGACGCCAGCGACGTCGGCCGCCTTCGTCGCCGACCTCGAGCGGCGTGCCGCCGAACAGCATGCACCGGTGGCCGACGGTGTCACGGTCGCGACCCTGCACACCGCCAAGGGTCTGGAGTGGGACGTCGTCTTCCTGGCGGGACTGGTGGAGGGGACGTTGCCGATCAGCTACGCCCTGGACTCCGCCGAGGCGGTGGAGGAGGAGCGGCGACTCTGCTACGTCGGCCTGACCCGGGCCCGGCGCGAACTGCGTCTCTCGTGGGCGCTGGCGCGCAACCCGGGCGGACGTGGCAGCCGTCGGCCCTCACGGTTCCTCGACGGGGTACGCGCCGACGTTCCCCGAGCCCGGCGGTCCGCCGCAGCGGGACCGGGGAAGTCCGGCCAGAAGAGCCTGTGTCGCGTCTGCCGCGACCCGTTGACGACCGTCGCCGACCGCAAGGTGGGCCGCCACGAGCACTGCCCCTCGACGTACGACGAGGCGCTCTTCGAGGCGCTGCGCACCTGGCGCGCGGAGACCGCGCAGGCGGACTCCGTGCCGGCGTACGTGGTCTTCACCGACCTCACCCTGCAGGCGATCGCGGAGACCAAGCCGCGCACCGAGACCGCCCTGCGTGCGCTGAACGGAATCGGGCCCACCAAGCTGGAGAAGTACGGCGCGGCCGTCCTGGCGCTCGTCGCCGAACATGGCTAGAACGGGCCTTGTGCCAGAAGTTCTCCGGCCGTTCAAGAAAAATGCGGAAAATGGTTTGCCAGGCTGAGAAAGGCCCGGTTACGGTATCTGAACCACGGCATTCCGCCTGGGATCACGCACGGACATCACGAAGGAGGTGCTCACGATGATCACTCTCGCCCCCACTCAGGACCGGCAGCTCGGCTTTGCCCTGCCCTGCTCCGACCGTGGTGTCGTCACGTCCGCGTGGGCACTGCCGGAGTTCGCGGGACACGTGTCGGCCGACGCCGCCGTGGCGCTGCGCGACCGTGTCGCCATGACCGATGACGTGTTCATCACCCCGGGTCACCCTGCTTGGAGACCGCCGGAGGAGTAGTAGGTCTACTCACCGGCAGCCTCCAGGCCGCGGAACCCGAAACCCGGGATCCGCGGCCTTGTTGTTTTGGTCGCAACCACGAGTGCACAGATCACAGGAGGAATCACCATGAGTACCACCGTGCTCGCCGTACCGGTCGCCGGTGCGGACGCCGAGGCGGAGGGGTTGCCGTGTCATCGCGAGGACCCGGAACTCTTCTTCGCCGAGTCGCCGAGCGACGTCGAGTTGGCCAAGTCGCTGTGCGGGCCCTGCCCGGTCCGCGCACACTGCCTGGCCAGCGCGCTGGAGCGGCGTGAGCCGTGGGGAGTCTGGGGTGGCGAGCTCGTCCTCCAGGGCGTGGTGATCCCACGCAAGCGCCCCCGGGGTCGGCCTCGCAAGAGCGAGGTCGCCGCCTGACCCGGATCCGCCAGCACCAGGACGTGCATCCACCCGGATGCTCCCGCCCGAGGGTGATCGACACCCGACGGCATCACACACCGAAGGAACCACAGCGATGAACACCGAGAACCGGAGCAATGTCATGACCCTCTTGATGCACGAAGAACTCGCACGGGCACAGATGTCCGAGCGCCTGGGAGAGGCGCGCGCACTCCAGCGGGGCCGCCAGGCAGTCCTGGCTCGTCGGCTCTCCCGCAAGGCCGAGCAGGCCGCGCACCAGGCGCGTCTGGCTCTCGCCCGGGCGCTCTGAGCAGGAGCTCGCGCCCATCCACCGACCGGCCCCCGGCACCCGCCGGGGGCCGGTCGCGTTCCCGTGGCGGAAAGATGCGACCAGTCGGGGCGAAAACGTGACCAGTGGGCGGGAAGATGTGACCAGTCGCGGGGAAAACGTGACCAGTCGGTGTGTCAGGCTGGGGCGATGGTGGCCTGCGCACTGTGCGGTACGTCCCCGGGCGGTATGTCCCCGGGTGGTACGTCGTCGGGCGGTACGTCGTCGGGGAGTGAGCCCGGAGGCGACGCGGACACTGCGGCACCGCCGTTGACGTGGAGCAGCGCGGTCGAGCGGGGTCGGCTCCAGCACTACTGCGAGCAGTGCACGCGCGAGAACGTGCGCGCGATGGAGGGCAAGCTCGACAGCGAGTACTGGTGACGCCGGCCGCCGCGCGGTGGGTCAGACCGGTTCGTTGAAGCCGGGCATGGACTCCTCCAGGATGCGGCGGAAGGGGACCTCCGCCTCCATCTGGCAGAGCACTCCCACGCCGCCGACCCAGGTGCGGTGGATCAGCAGGTACTCCGGGGGAAGGGTGAGCCGGAAGGCGACCCGGACCTCGGGAGCGGTCGGGTCCTGGAGCCGCTGCATCTGGTCGCGGAGGAACTGGCGCGAGAAGCGGTAGACCTCCTCGTGCGCGGGCTCGGCGAACGGGCCGAGGTAGGCCTTGAGCTCGTCCGGGTCCACCCGCATGTGCGGCTTGATGAACCCCTCGGCGCGCAGGTGCTCGAGCACGTCCTCGTAGTCGTCGAGCTGGGAGAGCCGCATGAGCCGGCCCAGAGCGACCGGGAACTCGCCACCGGGCAGCCGGGACACGGCGCCGTAGTCGAGGATGCCGAGGCGACCCGGGCTGCCGTCGGTGGCGGGGACGGTGCGGAAGTTGCCGGGGTGGGGATCGGCGTGCAGCATGCCGGTGCGGGCCGAACCCTCGAAGAGGAACCGGGCGTAGAGCTCGCCGTAGTGGTTGCGCTCCTCCTGCGTGCCGCTCTCGATCACCCGGGCCAGGGAGCCGGTGCTCTCCATCCACTCGGTGATGATCACTCGCTGGGCATGGGCGACCGGCCGGGGGACGACGAAGTGCGGGTCGTCGGCGAAGGTGTCGGCGAACACCTGCTGGGCCTCCGCCTCGAGCCGGTAGTCCAGCTCCTCGGTGACCCTTTCCTGCAACTCGAGCGCGAGCGCCTTGGCGTCGATGCCGGGAAGCAGCCCGCCGAAGGTCTTCGCGAGGCGGACGATCTGCTTCAGGTCGGCCCGCATCGCCTCCTCCGCGCCCGGATACTGGATCTTGACCGCGACCTCGCGCCCGTCGACCCAGCGGCCGCGGTGGACCTGCCCGATCGAGGCCGCGGCGGTCGGGGTGTCGTCGAACTCGACCAGGTTGCGCTTCCAGCCGGCGCCGAACTCCCGGGTCAGCTGCTGGTGGACCGTGGCCGCGGACATCGGCGGGGCCGAGTCCTGCAGGCGCGTCAGGTGCTCGCGG
Organism: Marmoricola sp.; assembly: GCA_044224695.1. Taxonomy (GTDB): domain Bacteria; phylum Actinomycetota; class Actinomycetes; order Propionibacteriales; family Nocardioidaceae; genus Marmoricola_A. The sequence goes on from JBGAJX010000032.1 coordinate 14,918, forward strand.
TAGGGGGCGGCGAGTTCCTCGGGCAGCGCGCCCTCGAAGATCGACAGGGCCTGGCCGAACTTCATCGCGCCGCCCTTGAGCTCGCCCAGGGTGCGGAACAGCTGCTCCGCGGTGCGGGCCTGCACCTCGTTCATGACCGCCTCCGCGGGAGCCCCGCCCAGGCGCTTGCCCATGCCGATCGCGCTCCGCCCGGCATAACCGAGCGGGAGCGAGGCGAGTTTGGCCGTGCGGGTCACCGCGCGGCGAGGGAGTTCGGCCATAACGTCCATCATGACGGCGGGTGCCAAGGCCCGGTGCGCGGGTCTCAGGACCAGGCGCACCCGCACCCCGGACGCAGGGGCCACGGGCGGGTGCTGACCGCGGTGAGGTCCGCCCCCAGGTGCAGGGTCGCGCCGGCGGTCGCGGGGTGATCGCCGTCGACGAACGTGAGCACCTCGCGCAGGGCCAACCCGAGTGCCACCGCCACCAGCGCCGGGTCGAGCGGCTCGGGCAGGCGCTCCCGGCGCCCGGGGCGGGCCAGGCGCGCATGCTGCTCCACGACCAGTGGCCAGTCCGGGTCGAGGTCGGTGTGCGCGGCGTCGACGCAGCGCAGGCAGGCGGTCCGGCCGGGCTGCACGAAGGGGCCCAGGGTGGCGTCGCCCTCGGTGAACCGGACCAGCAGGTGCGGCACCGCGGCGCGGACGCAGGCGTCGACCGAGGAGCGCGCGGGTTCGCCGACCCCGACCAGGACGACGGGGCCGGCGCCGGCTGCCGGGAGCGGCTCGGGGACGAGCGCCGAGGAGTGGCGGCGCGGGGCGCGCACCCCGGCGCGGGTGAGGCCCTGGGCCAGATCCGCGGCCAGGTCCGCCGAGGTCGCCGTGCCGTAGGAGAGCACGGAGACGCGGACCGCCCGACGAGCCCGGGCCCGGCGGATGGCCTCGGCGGCGTCGGCCCCGGGCGTGCGCGCGAGGGCGGCGAGCGCGTGGCGTACCCACCGGTGCTCCTCGGAGGGGGCGGGGAGCGTGCGCCGCCACTCCTCCCCGGCACGCCACGTCAGCCCGCGCCGGTCCAGCGCCTGGGTCGAGGCTGCGGTGAGCAGCGCCAGGACCCGCTCGGGAGAGGCGTCCGGAGCGGGGTCGGCCGGGGCGTCGGGTGGGGCCGGGACGGTCAGGGCGCGGCCGGGCGCCAGCCCGATCCGGATGCCGTGGCGCGTGCGGGTCAGGTGGGTGCCGGGAGTCAGCGAGAACTGCATGGCGGGAGCCTGCCGGAGGACGCGGACGACTGCGGGACGCTCTCCACAGGCCGTGAAGATGTCGCCTTCTGCACAAACAGCGCGAAACGCCCGGAGTTCGGTGCGCCGTACGCCGTTCCCCGCGTGCTGAGGCGTAGGGTCAAACCGCCGCGGGAGCGGCAACCGGCGGGTCCACGACCAAGCGCGTGCGCCGGGTTGTGTCCCACCGAACGTGACAACAGCAAGGAGTCGGCCATGGCAGAGACGTGGAGCGGTGAGTTCTACTGCGTCAAGTGCAAGGAGAAGCGCACCGCCGATGGTGAGGTCAAGGTGAACGAGAAGGGCACCCGGATGGCCAAGGCCGTCTGCCCGGTCTGCAGCACCAACCTCAACCGGATCCTCGGCAAGGCCTGAGGCGCGCGCCCCGCGTACGTCGCGGGGCGACACAGTCGTGACGGAGGCGGGACCCTGCGGGGTTCCGCCTCCGACGCGTTTCCGGACTCTAGACACCTGACTGGAACGTGTTCTAGATTGGACAGGTGTCCAGTCAGGTGTCCGGCCTCGCGCCGACCGCGCGGGTGCTCAACCCCCGTCAAGCGGAGACCGTGGCGAGGCTCGTCGCGGCCGCGGCCGCCGAGGTGCGCGAGGTCGGGTACGACGCGCTGACGGTCCGCTCGGTGGCCGCGCGTGCGGAGGTGGCGCCGGCCACGGCGTACACCTACTTCGCCTCGAAGAACCACCTGGTGGCCGAGGCGTTCTGGCAGGAACTGGTCGCGCTGCCGCGTCCCCGGTCCCACGGCAGCGCCCGTGACCGGGTGGTCGCGGTCTTCCGCGGGCTGGCCCGCTTCCTGGCCGACGAGCCGGCGTTGGCCTCTGCGGTGACCGTGGCGCTGCTCGGGCCGGAGCCCGACGTGAAGCGGCTGCGTCGGTCGATCGGCGCCGAGATCAACGACCGGCTCGCCGCCGCGCTGGCGGGCCCCGACGGTCAGGCGAACCCGCGTCGCCTGGAGGTGCTCTCGCTGGCCTGGTCCGGGGCGATGCTCAGCGCCGGCATGGGCCACACCACCTACGTCCAGATGGGCGAGCAGCTCGTCCGGGTCGCCGACCTCGTCCTGGCAGGAGAAGCATGAGCACCTCGACCGCGCCGTCCCTGGGCGTCTTCGACCCGTACGACTACGCCACCCAGGAGGATCCCTACCCGATCTACGCCTGGCTGCGCGACGAGGCGCCGGTCTACCACAACGCCGAGCTGGACTTCTGGGCCCTCTCCCGGCACGCCGACGTCCACGCCGCGGTGCGCGACGACGTCACGTTCTCGAACCGGATGGGGGTCTCGCTCGACCCGAGCGCCTGGGGCCCGCACGCGCATCGGACGATGTCGTTCCTGGCGATGGACGGCGCGGAGCAGTCGCGGCTGCGCAAACTCGTCTCGCGCGGGTTCACCCCCCGGCGCGTCGCCGAGCTGGAGTCGGGGATCCGGCGGATCACCGCGGAGCACCTGGACGCGCTGCTGGAGCGCAGCCGCGACGGCGAGGACATCGAGTTCGTCGAGGACTTCGCCGGCCTGTTGCCGATGGACGTGATCTGCGAGCTGCTCGACGTGCCCCAGGCCGACCGCGCCGAACTGCGGCGCAAGTCCGACCTCGTCGTCCACCGCGAGGACGGCGTCCACGACGTGACCCCGGAGGGCATCGCGGCGGCGCTCGACCTGGTCGTCTACTACGCGGACCTGGTCAAGGACCGGCGGGCGCGGCCGGGGTCTGACCTGACCAGCGCGCTGATCGCCGCCGACGTCGAGGGGGACCGGCTGACTGATGAGGAGATCATCGCGTTCCTCTTCCTGATGGTCGTGGCCGGCAACGAGACCACGACCAAGTTGCTGGCCCACGCGCTCTACTGGGGTTTCCGCCACCCGGACCAGGTCGCCAAGCCCTTCGCCGACCCGACCCGGATCGGGGACTGGATCGAGGAGACGCTGCGCTTCGACACCTCCAGCCAGCTGCTCGCCCGCCACGTGACCCGCGACGTCACCTACCAGGGCGTGACGATTCCGGCCGACTCCCGGCTGGTGGTGCTGCTGGGGTCGGCCAACCGCGATCCCCGAGTGTTCGCCGATCCGGACGTCTTCGACCTGGACCGTCCCGACACCGAACGGCGCGAACTGCTCTCCTTCGGGGGCGGGCGGCATTTCTGCCTCGGCGCGAATCTGGCCCGGCTGGAGTCCCGCGTGGCGCTGGAGGAACTGGTGAGCCGGGTGGCGTCGTACGAGGTGGACCTGGAGCGTTCGGCGCGGGTGCACTCGGTCAACGTGCGCGGCTTCGCCCGGCTGCCGATCCGCGTGGAGGAGCGCCGATGAGGTTCCCCGTCCACCCCGACCGCCGTCCGGTGGTGGTCTCCGGGGCGTCGTCCGGCATCGGGGCCGCGGTGGCGCGGACCTTCGCGGCCGCCGGGCATCCGGTCGCCCTCGGCGCGCGGCGTGTGGAGCGTCTGGAGGAGCTCGCGGCCGAGCTGAGAGCCGCGGGGGCTGAGGTCGCCGTCGCTCCTCTCGACGTCACCTCGGACGACTCGGTCGCGGCGTTCGGTGAGGCGGTCGGGGCCGCGCTGGGGCCGGTCGAGATCGTGGTCAGCAACGCCGGACGTCTCGATCCGGGCGTGGTGCACGAGGTCGAGACCGCGTTGATGGCCGCCGAGCTGGAGGTCAACGTGCTCGGTGCCCATCGATTGGTGCGCGCCTTCGTCCCGGGGATGGTGGAACGCCGGCGGGGCGACTTCGTCGTGGTCTCCTCCGACGTCGCCGATGTCGTGCGTCCCTTCATGTCCGGCTACGCCGCCGGCAAGTGGGGCGTGGAGGGCATGGCCCGCTCGATGCGCTACGAGCTCGAGGGCACCGGGGTCCGGGTGAGCGTGGTGCGTCCCGGGCCGACCCTGACCGAGATGGGCATGGACTGGAGCCCCGAGGACACCGTCATGGTCCTCGAGCAGTGGACCCGCCTCGGGATGGCGCGCAGCCCCCATTTCCTCAAGCCGGCCGCGATCGCGGAGGCGATCCGCACCGTGGCCACGCTTCCGCGTGGTGTGCACATGCCGCTGGTCGAGGTGCAGCCCGAAGTCCAGCTCCACCCCGACGTCCCGCTCCAGGAGGAGTCATGACCGTGACCGCCCCGACCGGCCTGCCACCCGAGGTCTCCCGTCGCCACCCCGAGGACCCGCACGGTCATCTCGAGGAACTGCGGGAGGACCCGATCGGCCTGCTCGAGCGGGTGCGCGCCGAGTGCGGCGACGTGGGCCGCTTCCGCCTCGCCCACCACGACGTGGTGCTGGTCTCGGGGGCCGAGGCGAACGAGGTGTTCTTCCGGGCTGGAGACGAGGTGCTCGACCAGGCCGCGGCCTATCCCTTCATGACGCCGATCTTCGGCAAGGGGGTCGTCTTCGACGCCTCACCCGAGCGGCGCAAGGAGATGCTGAAGAACCAGGCCCTGCGCGGGGAGCAGATGAAGGGTCATGCGGCCACGATCGAGCACGAGATCGTGAGGATGGTGAACCAGTGGGGCGAGGAGGGCGAGATCGACCTCCTCGACTGGTTCGCCGAGCTCACGATCTACACCACGTCCTCCTGCCTCATCGGCAAGCGGTTCCGCGACGACCTCGACGGGCGCTTCGCGGCGCTCTACCACGACCTCGAGCGCGGCACCGACGCGATCGCGTACGTCGACGCCTACGCCGACATCGAGTCCTTCCGTCGCCGCGACGCGGCCCGGGTCGCCCTGGTCGATCTGGTGCAGTCGATCATCGACCGCCGCGTGGTCGAAGGGCCGCCGCCGAAGGAGGAGCGCGACCTGCTCGACGTGCTGATCTCCCTGACCGACGAGGACGGCTCGCCGCACTTCACCGCCGACGAGATCACCGGGATGTTCATCTCGATGATGTTCGCCGGGCATCACACCTCGTCGGGCACCGCGGCCTGGACCCTGATCGAGCTCCTGCGGCACCCCGACGTGCTGGCCGGGATCGTCGAGGAGCTGGACGGGCTGTACGCCGACGGCTCCGAGGTCTCCTTCCAGGCCTTGCGGGAGATCCCGCGACTGGAGGCGTCGGTGAAGGAAACGCTGCGCCTGCACCCGCCGTTGATCCTGCTGCTGCGGGTCGCCCAGGAGGAGATCGTCTTCGGCGACTGGACCCTCCCGGCCGGCACCATGGTCGCCGCGTCGCCGCGCGTGTCGAACCGCATCGCCGAGGACTTCCCCGACCCGCACCGCTTCGACCCCGGGCGCTACCTCGATCCGCGGCAGGAGGACGTCCTCAACCGCTGGACCTGGATCCCCTTCGGCGCCGGGCGGCATCGCTGCGTGGGCAACGCCTTCGCGATGATGCAGCTCAAGGCGATCTTCTCCGTCATCCTGCGCGACTACACCTTCGAGCTCGCCCAACCCAGCGACACCTACCGCGACGACTGCTCCAAGATGGTGATCCAGCTGGAGCAGCCGTGCGTGGTGCGCTACCGCCGGCGGTCGCGATGAGGGTGAGCGTCGACCTGGATTTGTGTCAGGGTCACCAGATGTGTCTGACCGAGGCGCCCGAGGTGTTCGGCTTCGACCGTGACACCGACCAGGCCGTCGTGCTGGTCACGGAGCCACCCGATTCGTTGCATGACGCTGTCCGCCGCGCGGCTCGCTACTGCCCCGCGCTCGCCATCGAGATCGCCGAGTGATCCCGGGCGACCCCTGTGCGCCCCGATGATTCCTGTCACCCTGAGGAGAAACTGATGACCTACGACCGCTCCGCGATGGAGGACTTCTGGCAGCGGTGGCTGGACCTCAACGCCGAGGCCGAGCGCCGCCACGACTGGAAGCCGCTGGCCGACTGCTATGCCGAGGACGCGACGTACGGCTGGATGTACCACCCCGACGAGCACTTCATGGCCGTCGGGCGTGACGAGATCCGCGACCTCGCGCTGGGGTCGGAGATGTTCGGCATGGACGGGTGGACCTACGAGTACGTCGCCACGGTCATGGACGAGAGGACCGGGATGATCGTCGGCTTCTGGCGGCAGCACTCGAACATCACCGACGAGCACGGGGCGGAGTACGAGATCACCGGCATCGGTGGATCGTGGTTCGGCTACCAGCCGGGCCCCGACGGCCGCGGCGAGTTCGCCTGGCAGCGGGACTGGTTCGACATGAACTCCACCGCGCACACGTTCCTCACCCTGCTCAAGGACGGCAAGGCGCCCCAGACCCTGCAGGACCGGATGGCGGTCGACGGGCCGTCGTCGCCGGGTCACTACCGGCTGGCCGACCTGCCCAGCACGGTCTGGCCTCCGGTGATCGGCCAGGGCCCGGACCGGGCCGGCATGACCAGCCCTCGGGAGTCCTGAGGTGACGTTGACCAGTCCGGCGGCCCGGCAGCTGATCGACGGACAGCTCGTCGGGGCGGCGTCGTCCTTCGAGATCCTCGACCCCGCGACGGAGGAGGTCATCGGCGAGGCTCCCGAGGGCACCGCCGCCGACGTCGACGCGGCCCTGGCCGCGGCTCGACGCGCTTTCGACGACACCCCCTGGGCCGACGATCCCGAGTTCCGCCGACGCTGCCTGCTCCAGCTGCACGAGGCGCTGGTGGCCGAGGGCCCGCGGATGCGGGCGCTGACCACGGCGGAGGCCGGGGCGCCGGCCTTCCTGACCGCCGGGCCTCAGTACGACGTGCCGGTCGAGGGCGTTGCGTGGGTCGCCGGCCTGCTGGCCGACTACCCGTGGGAGACCAGCCTCGGCAACGCCAGCCCGATGGGCATCCCGACCCACCGCACGCTGCGCCGCGAGCCGGTCGGTGTGGTCGCGGCGATCACCCCGTGGAACTTCCCCAACCAGATCAACCTCGCCAAGGTCGCTCCGGCGCTGGCCGCGGGCAACACGGTGGTCCTCAAGCCCGCGCCCGACACGCCCTGGGTAGCCGCCGAGCTGGGCCGCCTGGTCACCGAGCAGACCGACATCCCGCCCGGGGTGTTCAACGTGGTGACGTCTCGTTCGCACGAGACCGGTGCCCTCCTCTGCGCCGACCCGCGCGTGGACCTGGTCTCCTTCACCGGGTCCACGGCCACCGGGCGCGCGGTGATGGCGGCCGCCGCGCCGACGCTGAAGCGGGTCTTCCTCGAGCTCGGCGGCAAGTCCGCCGCGATCGTCCTGGACGACGCGGATCTGGCCGCCGCGGTCGGCACCGCGGCCTTCTCCGTCAGCATCCATGCCGGCCAGGGGTGCGCGCTGACCACCCGGCTGGTGGTGCCGCGGGCGCGCTACGACGAGGCCGTCGAGATCGCGGCCGCCACGATGCGCAGCATCGGGACGGGCGACCCGACCGACCCCGGCACCATCTGCGGTCCGGTGATCTCGGCGGCGCAGCGCTCGCGCATCGAGTCCCACCTCGCCGGCGTCGAGGCCGAGGGCGGCCGTTTCGCCTGCGGTGGTGGTCGCCCCGACCGGGACCGCGGCTTCTGGATCGAGCCGACCGTGATCGCCGGCCTCGACAACGGCGCCACCGTCGCGCGCGAGGAGATCTTCGGGCCGGTCCTGACCGTGATCGCCCACGACGGGGACGACGACGCCGTCCGGATCGCCAACGACTCGCCGTACGGCCTCTCGGGGTCGGTGGACTCCGGCGACCTGGAGCGCGCCCGGTCGGTCGCCCGCCGGATCCGCACCGGGACGCTGGCGGTCAACGGCGGCGTCTGGTTCGCCGCCGACGCACCCTTCGGGGGCTACAAGCAGTCCGGCGTGGGCCGGGAGATGGGCGTCCTCGGCTTCGAGGAGTACACCGAGACCAAGTTGCTCGCCGAGCCGGCGCGCTGAAGGGGCAGGACATGGGTTCGACACGCACCGACTTCACCGACAAAGTCGTCATCGTCACCGGCGCCGCGCAGGGCATCGGTGCGGTGTACGCCGCCGCTCTGGCCGCACGCGGTGCCGCCGTGGTGGTGGCCGACCTCAACGAGGAGTCCGGAGCCGCGGTCGTCGCGAAGATCGAGGCCGACGGCGGCCGGGCGCTCTTCGTGCGCACCGACGTCGCGGACGCGGCATCGGCGACCGCGTGCGCGGAGGCCGCCGTCGCGGCGTACGGCGGGATCGACGGTCTGGTCAACAACGCCGCCATCTACGGCGACATGGCCTTCGACCTGCTCATCACCGTGGACTGGGACTACTACAAGCGCTTCATGAGCGTGAACCTCGACGGAGCGCTGGTGATGACGCGGGCGGTCTACCCGCATCTGCAGCGCCGCGGCGGCGGGGCGATCGTCAACCAGTCCTCGACCGCGGCCTACCTCTACTCCGGCTTCTACGGGCTGGCCAAGGTGGGGATCAACGGCCTCACCCAGCAGCTCGCCCATGAGCTCGGCGGCATGGGCATCCGGGTCAACGCGATCGCGCCCGGCCCCACCGACACCGAGGCGACGCGCAAGCAGGCCGGGGACGCGGCGAAGCAACTGGTCAAGGGCCTGGCGATCAAGCGGATGGGGCAGCCCGAGGACATGGTCGGGGCGTGCCTCTTCCTGCTCTCCGACGAGGCCGCGTGGGTGACCGGACAGATCCTCGCCGTCGACGGGGGCCAGGTGTTCCGGTCGTGACCGGGACGGACCCCGCGCGTCCGGTCGGTTTCGTCGGGCTGGGCAACATCGGGGCACCGATGGCCCAGCGGCTGCTGGCAGCCGACGCTGGCCTGGTGGTCTTCGACGTCGTGCCGGACGCCACGGCCCCGCTCGTGGCCGCCGGTGCGGAGGCCGCGTCCTCGGTGGCGGACCTGGCCTCGCGCTGCGCGGTGGTCTGCGTGATGGTGCGCGACGACGACCAGGTGCGTGCCGTGCTCGACGAGGTGCTGACCACCGCGGCGCCCGGCACCGCGGTGGTGGTGCATTCCACGATCCGTCCCGAGACCGCCGTCGACGCGGCCGTGCGAGCGGCCAGGCAAGGCGTCCACGTGCTCGACGCTCCCGTCAGCGGCGGTCCCATGGGGGCGTCGTCGGGGCGGCTGGCGATCCTGGTCGGCGGCTCCGACGAGGGGTACGCCACGGCGCAGCCCTCCTTGGCGCTGATGGGGGACCTGGTGCTGCATCTCGGCCCGGCCGGTGCCGGGACCCACGCCAAGCTTGCCCGGAACCTGCTGCACTTCGTCTCCTTCACCGCGGCGGGGGAGGCGATGCGGCTGGCGGAGGCCGCCGGGATCGACCCCGCGCTGCTGGGCCAGGTCGTGCGGCACTCCGACGCGGTGACCGGTGGGCCCGGGGCGATCATGTGGCGCGAGACCAGCGCGCCGATGTCACCCGACGACGGCTGGTGGTCGATCTTCGACCACGTCCGGGCGCTGGGGGAGAAGGACCTCGCCCTGGCCGCGGCGCTCGGAGACCGGCTGGGCGTCGACACCCCCCTGGCCGACCTGGCCCGGACCCACCTCGCCTCCGCGCTCGGCTTCCCCCTGAGCGCGACCTCGACCGCCACCGCGACTGCCCCGGAGGAGACCGCATGACCAGGGACCACCTGCCCGACGAGACGCCCGAGGAGCGGCGCGCCCGGTCGCTGGCCCGGATGACCGAGGTGTACGGCTGGGAGATGAGCGACGGTGCCGGTGACTTCTTCGCCTACACCGCGGACCACCTCTTCGGGGACATCTGGTCCCGGCCGGGGCTGGACGACACCCAACGGCGGCTCGTGCTCATCGGGATGCTGCTGGGACAGCAGCGCCACGACGTGCTCGGCATCCAGCTCGAGGCGGCCCTGACGCAGGGCAACCTGTCGCCGGCCGAGCTGCGCGAGATCGTGATCCTGGCGTGCCACTACGCGGGCTGGCCGGTCGGGGCCACCATGAACAGCCAGGTCGAGACGCTGATCGGCAAGCACGCCCCCGACGAGGCGCTGGGGTGAGCCCGTCCGGCATCCCCGCCGATGACCTCGCAGGCGACTTCGCCGGGCTGTCCGGCGGAGCGCTGGTCGTCGGGGGCAGCGGGGGCATCGGGTCGGCGGTCGCGGACCTGCTGCGCGCGCGAGGGGCACGCGTCGGGGTGACGTATCGGCGTCGCCCGGTCGAGGACGGCCTGGCCTGGCAGCTGGATCTCGACGACCTGGCCGGCGTCCCGGCGGTGGTCGCGGAGGCGGCCGAGATGCTGGATGGCCTCCACACCGTCGTCCACGCGGCCGGCCCCCCGGTGCCGATGCGTCACCTGAGCCGGGTCGACCCTGCCGAGATGGCGGCCCAGCTCCAGGGTGACGCCGCCGGCTTCTTCGCGGTCGCGCATGCCGCGCTGCCGCACCTACGGGAGACGCGGGGCAGCCTGGTCGCGGTCACCACGGCGGCGACCTCACGATTCCCGGTTCGCGACGGGCTCTCCGCAGGGCCGAAGGGCGCGGTCGAGGCGTTGGCGTTCGGACTGGCCGTTGAGGAGGGGCGTTTCGGGGTGCGGGTGAACTGCGTCGGTCCGGGGATGCTGACCGACGGGATGGCCGCGGAGCTCATCGCCGGCGGCCAGCTGGACGAGGCCGCGCTGGAGGTCACCCGGGCCAACATCCCGCTGGGCCGCTTCGGGTCGGCGCGTGACGTGGCGGAGGCCGTGGCATTCCTCGTGAGCCCTCGCGCGACTTTCATCACTGGGCAGAAACTCGACGTCGATGGTGGATATGGTAGGGCTTGACCCGTTTTATACCACCCTGTAAAGCGTGACCTTCGTGGCCTCCAGTCGTTATCTACTGGAACGTGTTCTACCTGGAGGGGAATCCTGTGACGTCCTGGCGACGGAAATTCGTCCTGGCTCCGGCGATGCTGGCGCTGACTGTCGGGTTGGCGGCGTGTGGGTCGCAACTCGACCCGGACACGGTGGCCGCCGCCAACGGCGGCGGCGTGGTCGGCGGTGACCTGACCACCACCGGTTCCGGCACCGACACGACCGGCGGCACGGGCGGCACCACGACCACCGGCGGCGCCGGCGGCGGCGGGACCACCGGCGGCACCGGCGGCGGCGGCGCCACCGGCGGGACCGGGGGCACGGGGGGCACCGACACCACCGGCGGCGGGACCACCGGAGGCGGCGGCGATGCCGCGATCGGCGGGCAGAAGGCCAGCTGTGACGGCTTCAAGAACCAGACCGGCATCACCGACGACAAGATCGTCCTGGCCAACGTCTCCGACCTCTCCGGACCGGTGCCCGGCCTCTTCCAGAGCGCGCTGGACGGCGCCCGAGCATTCGCGGCGTTCTTCAACGCGACCTCCGACATCTGCGGGCGCAAGATCGAGATCTCCAGCCTCGACAGCCGCACCGACGCCGGCGCGGACCAGCAGGGCTACACCAAGGCCTGCGAGACCGCCTTCGCGGCGGTCGGCTCGATGAGCGCCTTCGACTCCGGTGGTGCCGCGACCGCTCAGAACTGCGGCCTGCCCGACATCCGCTCAGCCGCGGTCACCCTCGACCGCGCGGCCTGCTCCACCTGCTTCGGCGCCCAGTCGAACAACTCGAACTTCTTCGAGAACGCGGTCCCGGACTACGTCAAGCGGGTCGCACCCGCGGCCTCCAAGAAGGGTGCCTTCCTCTACCTCAACGCCGGCGCCGCGGCGGAGAACGCGAAAGGCCAGATCAACGCCCAGAAGCGTCGGGGGATCACCTACCTCTACACCCAGGGCATCGACGTCTCGGAGTTCAACTACGCCCCCTACGTCCAGCAGATGAAGGACAAGGGCGTGCAGTACCTGCAGTACCTCGGGTCCTACCAGGCCGGCGTACGGCTGGCGCAGGCGATGCAGTCGGCCGGCTTCAAGCCCGACCTGTTCATGCTCGACCTGTCGGCGTACGAGAAGGGCTTCCTGGAGTCCGGCGGCACCGCGGTCGAGGGCGCCACGGTCTTCCTCAACATCCTCCCGTTCGAGCAGGCCGCCTCGAACAAGGAGATGTCGACGTACCTGAAGTACCTCCAGCAGGTGAACCCGGGCGCGCAGCCCAGCGTCTTCGGTGCCTTCGCGTGGTCCGCGGCGCGGATCTTCGTCGAGCAGGCCCAGGCCCTCGGTGGGCGGCTGGACCGCAAGACCCTGATCGACCGGGTCAAGGGCGTCAACAAGTGGACCGCCAACGGGATGCACGCCCCGCAGATGGTCGGCTCACGCCAGACCGGCGACTGCTGGCGCTTCGTGAAGGTCCAGGGCGGCAAGTTCGTGCCGCAGGGCAACAGCTACTCCTGCTCCGGCCTCACGCCGACCAAGTGAGTCGAGGGGACACGTGGAATCACTCTTCGCCTACACGCTGACCGGGATCTTCACCGGCGCGGCGTACGCGATCGCGGCCTCGGGTCTGGTGCTGACCTACAGCACCACCCGGGTGTTCAACATCGCGCACGGTGCCTTCGGCATGCTGCTGGCCTTCGTGTTCTGGGACTTCAGCGTCCGTCAGGGGATGCCGGCCTGGCTGGCGCTCTTCCTGGTGATCTTCGTGGTCTCGCCGGCGATCGGCCTCTTCATTCAGCGCTTCGTCGCGCGGGGACTCGGTGAGGCGCCGGTCGGGGTCGTGCTGGTCGTGACCGTGGGTCTGCTCGTCGGCCTCATCGGCGTCGCCCAGCAGATCTGGCCGCCGGAGGTCCGCGCGGTGCCGCTGTTCTTCGAGGGCAAGGGCTTCACCCTCTTCGGCACCTTCGTGACCTACCACCAGGTGCTCACGATCCTGCTGTCCGGAGTCGTCGCGGCCGCGCTCTACCTGGTGCTCAACCGCACCCGGGTGGGCGCCGCCATGCGCGCCTCGGTGGACAACCCCGAACTCCTGCGGCTCTTCGGCGGGCGCCCCGACGTGGTGGCCTCCCTGGCCTGGTCGATCGGCATCGCCCTCGCCGCCCTGGGTGGCATTTTGCTCGCCCCGATCATCGGGCTGCAGTACTACGACCTGACCCTGCTGGTCATCAACGCGTACGCCGCGGCGATGCTCGGCCGCCTCAAGAGCCTCCCGCTGGCCTTCGCCGGTGCGATGGGGCTGGGCATCGTCCAGGCGTACGCCGTGGGCTACCTGCCCGGTGACGGGGAGATCCTCGGCATCGCCTACGGCGGCATCCGCGCCGTGGTGCCGACGCTCTTCCTGTTCGTGGTCATCCTGCTGATGCCGCAGGCCCCGCTGCGCATCGGCCAGGTCAAGGGCCTCAAGGCCGCCCCCGTGCCGACGTTGCCGCGCGCCTCGGCCGTCGGCGCCGCGCTGGTCTTCGTGGTCGCGGTCTTCTCCCTCGGGCTCTCGGAGTCGACCCTGCTGCTGGTCGGCACGGCGGCGACGTACGCGATCGTGAACCTGTCGCTGGTGCTGCTGACCGGCTACGGCGGGCACGTCTCGCTCGCGCAGTTCACCTTCGCCGGAGTCGGCGCGCTGGCCTACGCCAAGCTCGAGATGCCCAACCTGATGGGGCTGGTCCTGGCCGCGGTGATCGCCGCCGTCGTGGGTGCCCTGGTGGCGCTGCCGGTGCTCCGGCTGACCGGCCTCTATCTCGCGCTCGCGACCCTGGCCTTCGCCCAGGTGATGGACAAGCTGGTCTTCCAGGCCGAGTGGGCCTTCCAGTTCAACGGCACGTTGACCGCCGAGCGGATGTCGCTGCTGGGGTTCAGGTTCTCCGACACCGGCGCCTACGTGGTGCTCATGACGCTCTTCTTCGTCGGGGTGTCGGTGGCTCTGCTCGCGCTGCGCCGCGGGTCGCTGGGCCGCCTGCTGATCGCCATGCGCGACTCCCAGGCCGCCTGCGGCACGCTCGGCCTGAACATGCGGTGGTTCCGGGTGGCGTTGTTCGCGATGTCGGCCGGCATCGCGGGACTGGCCGGCGGGCTCTTCGCCGGTCTTCGGGGCACCTTCGGGGCGGCCGACTTCCAGTTCTTCAACAGCCTGCTGCTCCTCCTGATCGTGGTGGTCTGCGGCGTCACCACCGTGACCGGTGCGGCGCTGGGCGGCGTCCTGTTGATGCTGCTGCCGGTGCTGCAGTCCGAGAACCCCACCATCTCCGGCCTGGCCTTCGCCGTGGTCGGCTTCGGTGCGGTGGCCCTGGGCCGGGACCCGAACGGCCTGGCCAACCGGTTGTTCACCCTCGGGAACTTCCTACGACGGCAACTCCCCGAGGGCTCCCTGCCGGGGATCGGGCGCGCGCGCGGCCGTGACGATGTCGCGACCGACGACGCCGCGACTCCGAGCGACCACACCCTGACCGACGAGACCCTGACCATCGAGGCGGTGACCGACGATGTCGCTCCTGCGCGTTGACGGCGTGGTGGTCCAGTTCGGCGGCGTCACCGCCGTCAACGAGGCCGCCTTCACCGTGGAGCCCGGCTCCATCACCGGGCTGATCGGCCCCAACGGTGCCGGCAAGACCACGTGCTTCAACGTGATCTCCGGTCTGCAGAAGCCCACCCGCGGCAAGGTCTACTTCGAGGACCACGACGTGACCTCGATGACCGTGGACGCCCGCGCCCGACGTGGGATGGGGCGCACGTTCCAGCGGCTCGAGGCCTTCGGGTCGCTGACCGTGCGGGAGAACGTGCTGGTCGCCCTCGACATCCACCGCGGGCTGCGCGGGATGCTGCGTCGCTCCGTCGACGAGGCGGACCTGCTCCTGGAGAAGGTGGGCATCGCCTCCTACGCCGAGGACCGCGCCGACTCCATCCCGACCGGCACCGCGCGGCTGCTCGAGCTCGCCCGGGCGCTGGCCTGCCGACCGCGGCTGCTGCTGCTCGACGAGCCCTCCTCGGGCCTCGACGAGTCCGAGACCGACGACTTCGGCGACCTGCTGCGCAGCCTCGCGGACTCCGGCGTCGCGATCCTCATGGTCGAGCACGACATGGACCTGGTCATGAACGTCTGCCACGAGATCCACGTGCTCGACTTCGGGCACATCATCGCCACGGGGACCCCGGCCGAGATCCGCACCAACCGCAAGGTGCAGGAGGCCTACCTGGGCTACTCCGAGGCCGAGGACGACACCGAGCACGAGCCCGGACACGAACACGCCGTGGCGGAGGTGGCCCGATGAGCATCCCGATCCTGGACGTGCTGGACCTGCACGCGGCGTACGGGCGGATCGAGGTCCTGCGCGGGGTCAGCCTGTCGGTGCCCAAGGGGGCCGTGGTCGCGCTGCTCGGTCCCAACGGGGCCGGCAAGTCGACGTTCCTCAAGGTGATCAGCGGCCAGATGGCTCCCACGTCGGGCGACATCCACATGGCCGGCGTCCACGTGAAGAACGCCAAGCCCGACGAGCTCGCCCGGCTCGGACTGACCACGATCCCGGAGGGGCGGAGCGTCTTCCCGAACCTCACCGTGGAGGAGAATCTGCGGCTGGTCTCCTACGCCGGTGTGCCCGCCGATCAGGTGTACGACGTGGCGTACACCTACTTCCCGCGGCTGCAGCAGCGCCAGTTCCAGCTCGCCGGCACGATGTCGGGCGGCGAACAGCAGATGTTGGCGATGGCCCGTGCCCTTGCGTCCGATCCTGCGTTGTTGTTGCTGGACGAGCTCTCGATGGGTCTCGCCCCGCTGATCGTGGAGGAGCTGTATCAGACGGTGGCGAGGATCGCCGAGTCCGGCGTCTCGATCGTGGTGGTGGAGCAGTTCGCCCGGACCGCACTGGCGGTCTCGGACTACGCCGCCGTCATGAGCGGGGGGCGGATCGTGGCGACGGGGGAGCCCGAGGAGATCGGCCGCACGATGACCGACGTGATCATGGGGATGGGAGGCGCTGCATGAAGCGCGCAGGACTGGTGGTGCTCGCCGCCGGAGTGTTCGGGGCGGCGCTGCCCGGGGGGCCGGCCACCGCGGAGGGTTTCAGCGGGTTCACCGCGTCCGCGGTCGCGACGCCGATCCGGATCGAGATCTACGAGCCCGTCATCCCGATCCCGAACGAGCCCCAGCTGGAGCTCAACGTCGCCTACACGAAGGCCCAGGCCGGCAGTGGCCCGGCGGCGAAGGGCCGCGCGAGCTGGCTCTGGCCGGGCGCGCCCGTCGGTGAGGGCTTCAAGACGATCGTGGAGCAGTTCGGCCTGCCCAAGGAGCTCGGTGCCGCCGGCTACCCGGTGCAGGTCAACGCCGAGTTCCCCAGCGACCGGACCACGCAGAGCGACGAGCCGCTGCCCGGACTCGTGATGCGCACGACGTCGGGCGAGGAGGTCACCCTCTCCAAGGCCGGCTTCGGTCTCAGCGGCGACCTCGAGGACGGCGACGCCAAGGAGGGCGAGGGCGACACCGGCGGCGGTACGCCGGGCCTGCCCGGTCTCCCGGGTCTTCCCGGACTGCCGGGTCTCCCGGGGACCTCCACCACGGCGGCGCTGCAGGACTCACCGAGTCTCGGGGCCCTGTCGGTCTTCGTCGATGCCTCCGGGATGTCGAGCGTCAGCAAGACCACCTACACCGCCGACAAGGTCGTCTCCAGTGCGGTGACCCGCGTCGGCGGACTGAAGCTGCTCGGCGGACTCATCACCGCCGAGAACATCAAGGTGCTCTCCCGGACGACCGCGGACGGCACGACCTCCGACAGCGAGAGCGACGTTGTCGTCGGCGGGTTGAAGCTGGCCGGCATGCCCTTCGGCATCACCAAGGACGGCGTGGTCGGCGGGGGACAGATGCTTCCCATCCCCGGGCTGCCCACCAACGCGGCCGACGCGCTGGCCATGCTCGGTGTCTCCTTCACGCTCCCCACCGCGACCAAGTCCGGCGAGGGTCCCTCGGGCAAGCAGTCGGTCCGCGGGCTCGAGGTGGAGATCGACCTGGCCGCGCTGCGCGACCGCTTCGACTCCGGCCCGCTGGAGGACCTGCTCAACGCGATCCCGTTCCCCGAGCAGGCCGCCCAGCTGGAGAGCGTGCTCGGGGCCGCCCTCCAGGGCAAGCCGCGCATCGTCGTGGTGCTGGGCGACGCCGCGACCGAGGCGACCACCGCGGCCGCGGTGGACCTCGGCCCGGAGACGCCGACCCCGACCGACTCCACCGACCCGGGCACCCCGGGCACCGGCGGGGGCGACCTCGGCGGTGGCGGCGGCGGTGACCTCGGCGGTGGGGACTCCGGTCCGGTGACCGACGCAGGCTCCGGCCCCGGCACCACCACCAGCGAGATCCCGGTCGTGGAGACGCCGTTGGAGCAGACCGCCGGACTGCCTGCGTTGGCGAGCATCCCGGGCGCCCTCACGATCGGTCTGATCGCCCTGGCCAGCCTCGTGGGCTGGTACTTCCAGAAGGCCGGAGTCCTCGCCCTGGGCGGGGCCGGCGCGGCCTGCACCCACGGACTCGAGTCCGGTCTCCCCGACCTGCGAAAGGCATGACGATGGCCACCACCACCCCGAACCCGACCGACACCGGTGCGCGCGGGGGCACGCTGCCCGGCACCTTGCCCTCGATCCCGAAGGCGGGGAGCCGCACCGGCGCCACCGGTGCCGCCCCGCTGCGCACCACGGCGACGCAGACGCTGCAGTCGGCGCTCTTCATCGCGGGCGCGGTGCTGCTGCCGCTCGGCCTGGTCGTCATCGTCCTGGGTTGGTACGGCGCGTCCAACACGCCGTACCAGTACGACCAGCTGTCGTACCTGGTCAGCGGCGGCCTGCTGGGCCTGGGGCTGACCTTCGCCGGTGGGTTCCTCTACTTCGGTGCGTGGCTGGCGCGGATCGCCGCGGACCAGCGGGAGTCCAACAAGCGCCTCGCCGACACCCTGCTGGTGCTGGCCGACGTGGTCTCGCACTCCGCGGCCGGTGCGGCCCCGACCCAGGAGCCGGCCGCGCAGCGCGATCCCGGCTCGGTGCTCGTGGTCGCCGGTGGCGGCACGACCGTGCACCGGGCCGACTGCGCGCTGATCTCGGGCCGCGACGACATCCTGATGGCCGGACCCGACGGCGCGAACCTCAACCCGTGCCGGGTCTGCAAGCCGGGTTCCTGACGGTTCCGGCCGAACGGTTCCGCCTGGCCGGTTCCGCCCGGCTCAGTCGCCGCCTGCGTATCCCACCGGCGGGATCTCGGCGGTGATGGCGGCCAGGTCGGTCATGGTCTCCTCGCCCGCCAGGGCTGCGGAGTCCGGGCCGGCGACGAGTTCGTCGGGCTGGTTGCGCAGCACGTTCTCGACGTAGGAACGGGCGGCGTCGAAGGTGTCGATGATGTGCCCGGCCCTCTCGGCCATCAGCCATCGATGCTCGAGGATCTCGTGGAACACCTCGGCGGCGTCGCGCTTGCCGCGCAGCTCGACCGGGATCGAGGACCACACCGGCTGGAACACCTCGGTCAGCCAGCGGTAGGCGACCACCGATCGGTCCTCGTGCTGCAGCCCGAGGTACGCCTGGAACGACGCCATGTCCGAGAGCAGCCGGCGGGCCTGGTTCTCCTCCACGTCGAGGCCGGTGAGCCGCTGCAGCTCGCGTCGGTGGTGCCCGGCCTCCAGCACGCGCGGGGAGACCCGCAGCGTGCGACCTTCGTCCTCGGTGGAGATGTCCACCTCCTCGACGTCGAAGCCGAGCTCGTTGAGACGTTCGATGCGCTGCTGGATCCGCCAGACCTCGTCGCTGCCGAACGTCTCGGTCGCGGTCAGCTCGCGCCACAGGGCCTCGTAGCGGCTGCGCACCAGGCTGACGATCTCGTCAGGGTCCGCGTCGGCGTCCATCAGGCCACCGGCCTGGAGGTCCAGCATCTCGCCGTACAGGTTGCCGTAGGCGACGTCGAGGTCGTAGGCGCGCTGACCGTCGGAGAGTCGGGGGTGCAGTTCCCCGGTCTCGGCGTCCACCAGGTACGCCGCGAAGGCACCCGCGCTGCGACGGAACAACACGTTCGACAGGGATACGTCGCCCCAGAAGAAGCCGGCGAGATGGAGCCGGACGAGCAGGACCACGAGCGCATCGATCACCTTGGGCAGGGACTCGGTGGGCACGCCGTGGGAGAACAACGTCCGGTAGGGCAGCGAGTACTTCAGGTGCACCGTGACCAGCGCCGACTCGATCGGCTCACCGTCGGGGGCTTCGCGTCCGGTCACCACACCGACCGGGGTGACCACGGGCAGGTCGAGCTTCTCCAGGTCGCGCAGCATGCGGTACTCGCGCATCGCCATGTGCTCGCGGGTCTCCTTGACCGCGATGACCTTGTCCTCGAGCCGCACGATCCGTACGACGTGCCGGGAGATGCCGCGGGGCAGCTGGATGAGGAACTTCTCCGGCCAGTCCTCCAGCGGGGTGTTCCACGGCAGGTCCACCCCGGCCTTGAGGAGCTCGGGGTAGGGCACGGCGGTGAGATAGCGCAGGGCCATGGGAGTCAGCCTAGGGGCGGCAGGTCCCGATCACCGAGCCCGTCGGCGGACCGGTCGGGCAGAGGGCACGTGGAGCCGGTGACAGGAGTCGAACCCGCGACATCCTCTTTACAAGAGAGGCGCTCTACCAACTGAGCTACACCGGCCTGCGTCGACCGGAGTCGAACGCGCGCCCATGCTACGGCAGCCGTAACCCGGCCCGTTCTGCCGCGTTGTAGGGGTGTCGCCCACGGGGGCAGAGGCCGGATCCCGGCCGAGCCGGGCGTCGAGTCGAAGCAGGCGGTCACTCCTTCTCGGGGGGAGTGACCGCAGCTTCCTCCCCTCTCCTTCCCCGCGCTCGGCGCGGACGCCCCGGGTGTGTTCTCATGGGAGTGACGCCAGTCACACCCGATCGGCGTGCTGCGCGCTGCCGAGACCCGGCCCCGCGCCTGAGCCACGGCGAGCCCATCCACGGCCCGTCGAGGAGGAGGAACGATGTTCGAGGAAGCCCAGTACTTCGCCCCCCTGCGCACGAACGAGGACGGCTCGGTCTCCGTGGTGCTCGGTGCGGGCCACCCCGGTCTCAACGACCCCGTCTACCGCGCCCGGCGCGACCGCCTCGCCACCCTGGCCGAGCAGTGGGTCCCGGGCACTCCGGCTCCGCACGTCGACTACACCGACGAGGAGCACGAGGTGTGGCGGGTGGTCAGCGAGGACCTGCACGCCAAGCACGAGCGGTACGCCTGCCGCGAGTTCCTCGACGGCAAGGCGGCGCTGGACCTGCCGGTCGACCGGATCCCGCAACTGGAGGAGCTGACGGCGCGGTTGGAGCCGCTCACCGGCTTCCGCTACCGCCCGGCCGCGGGGCTGGTGCCGTTGCGCGAGTTCTACAGCGCCCTGGCCGACCATGCCTTCTGGGCCACGCAGTACGTCCGGCACCACTCCGTGCCGCTCTACACTCCCGAGCCCGACGTGCTCCACGAGGTCGTCGGCCACGGCAACACCCTGGCGGAGAAGCGCTTCGTCGGGCTCTACGAGGCTGCCGGCAACGCCGTCCGCCGGGTCGAGACCGATCAGGCCCTGACCTTCATCAGCAAGATCTTCTGGTTCACGCTCGAGTTCGGGGTCGTGCACGAGCCGGACGGGCTCAAGGCGTACGGCGCGGGGATCCTCTCCAGCCCCGGTGAGATCGAGGAGTTCCGCGGGATGGAGATCCGCCCGCTGGATCTGGTCGCGATGGGCACCATGGACTACGACATCACCCAGTACCAGCCGGTGCTCTACGCCGCCCGGAGCTTCACCGAGGTCGAGGACGTCGTCGGCCAGTTCTGGAGCACCTGCGGCGACGACAGCATCGCCGCGATCCTGGGGACGTGACCCGGATCGCACGCCTTCAGGGGTCGATCAGGGTCCTGCCGGATACCCCGGGCTTCGGCGACGCGCGATGCTGGAAGGGAGTCGGGGGAACACCCGGCCACCACCTCAGGAGTGATCAACGATGAACGACGTCCAGCGCAGTCTCGCCCGGCAGGGCCTGGTCCGGCCCCGGGACGGCCGTGTCCTGGCCGGTGTCTGTGCCGGCCTCGGCCGGCGCTTCGGGCTGTCTCCGTGGACCGCCCGCCTGCTCTTCGTGCTGATCCTCATGGTCGTGCCCGGCAGCCAGATCCTGATCTACCCGATCCTGTGGATCCTGATGCCGAACGAGGAGGCGTCGTACGGTTGGGCGGACGTCACCGACCAGCCGCACACCACGCACTGAGGGGGCCTCGGCCCAGTTTCTCAGCGCAGTTTCTCAGCCCAGGTCCGGGCGGAGCAGGATCGTCCACGCCGAGCCCGCCGTCGAGGCGGCCGCGGCCGTCGCGCCCAGCCCGCCGTACGTCGCCGCGCCCCCCAGCAGGCCTGCGCTGTCGGCGACCAGCGTGGTCACCCGACCCCCACCGGTCTGCGAGGAGTTGCTGCGCACCTGCACCCCGGCCGGCGGGGTCAGTGTGGAGGTACTGCTGTCGCGGTGGGTCCAGTAGGACACCGCCCAGGCGCTCGGCTGGGTCACCGGGACCTCGGGGGTGACCCGGGTGGTCAGCGAGGAGGTCGAGGCCACGGCGTCGACCGAGAGCACGGGTCGGGCCGGGTCCGCGCCGCGATAGACGAGCACGACCAGGTTGGCCTTGGTCTGGGCCGCGAGGGGCACTCTCACGGTGGCACCGGCGTCACCGGCCTGAGCCACCTTGCTCCAGACCACGGTGCGGTTGGTGCCCGAGTCCCGCAGGGCCTCCTGGGTCCAGCCGGTGACCCCGGTCGGGGCCGACACGGCGGTCGTCGCCGCCTCGCTGAAGAGCATCAGCAGCGTGTCTCCCGGCTGGGTCGCCGACGGCACCGTCGCCGTGTGGGTGGCCAGGTTGGCGTTCGCGGTGGCCTGCGCGACGAACGTCAGGGGGGAGGGCAGCGCTGCGACGTCGACCGTGCGCGTCGTGGTCGCGGTGCCGCCCCGGTTGTCGGTCACCGTGAGCGCGACGGTGTAGGAGCCGTCGGCGGCGTAGGTGTGGCTGCGTGAGGCGCCCGCACCGGAGGTGGTCTCCCCGTCTCCGAAGTCCCAGGCATAGTCCGCGAGGGAGCCGTCCGGGTCGTCGGACGCAGCGGCGTCGAACGCGCAGACCAGCCCGGTGCAGGAGGCCGTGAACTCGGCGAGCGGGTCCTGGTTCGGGGGCAACACGACGGTCACCGTCTGCTGGGCGGACGCGGTCCCGCCGCGGTCGTCGGTGACCGTCACGCTCACCACCCGGTCGCCGGCCTCGGCGTACGTGTGCGTTGCGGTGGCCTCGCCGCCGGAGACCGGCGGGGTGCCGTCGCCGAAGTCGAAGGCGTAGGCGACCACCGAGCCGTCGGGGTCGTGGGAGCCCGAGGCGTCCGCGGCGCACACGTCGACCTCGCAGGTCACGGTGAGGGCGGCGACGGGGTCGAGGTTGGGCGTCGCCGGGGCGACGGTGACCACCTCGACCACCGAATGCAGGTCGCCGTCGTCGTCGGTGACCGTGAGGGTCACGGCGTAGTCGCCCGGGTCGGCGTAGGTGTGCGCCGCCGTGGACGAGGCGCCGGTCACCGCGGTGTCGTCGCCGAAGTCGAAGGTGTAGTCCACGATCGAGCCGTCGGGGTCGCTGGAGGCGCCGGCGTCGGTGGTGCAGACCTGATTGGTGCAGGACACCGCCAACGAGGCGGTCGGGGCCACGTTGGGCGGGGTGTCGTCGGGCGCGAGCGCGATCGTCCACGCGGTGCCGGCCGTGCTCGCCGCGGCCGCGGTCGCGGTGCGGGCGCCGTACGAGGCGGCGGACACCTCGGTGCCGGAGTCGGCCAGCATGGCGGTGACGCGCCCGCCGCCGCTCTGCGAGCTGTTGCTCCGCACCTGGACACCGGCCGGCGGGGTGAACGTCGAGGTCGAACTGTCCCGGTGGGTCCAGTAGGAGACCGCCCAGGCGCTCGGGTCGGCGATCGCGAGGGTCGGCGTCGTCCGCGACGCGGTCGACGTGGTCGCTCCGACCTTCGCCACGGCCGCGACCGGCTGGTCGAGATCGGTGCCGCGGTAGGCGCTGAGGATCAGGTTCGCCTTCGCCTGGGCCGACAGAGCCACGCGTACGGTCGAGCCGGCGTCGCCGGCCTGGGCGACCTTGCTCCACACGACGGTGCGGTGTGTGCCGCTGTCCTGGCGACCGGCCTCCTGCCATCCGGTCACACCGGCAGGCGCCGCGACGGCGGCCAGGGACGCGCCGCCGTAGGTCAGCAGGAGCGCGTCACCGGGCTGCACCGAGGCCGGCACGGTGACCGTGTGGGTGGCGAGGTTGTTGTTGGAGGTGGCCTGGGCGACGTGGGAGATCTTCTTCGCCAGGGCCTCGACGGTGACCACGAAGGAGGTCGTCGCCGAGCCGCCACGGTCGTCGGTCACGGTCAGCGTGGCGCTGTAGCTGCCTCCCTCGGGGTAGGCGTGGTCGACGCCTGGCGTCGTGGTCCGGCGGGTCTCGCCGTCACCGAAGTCCCAGTCGTAGGAGACGATCCCGCCGTCGGGGTCGACCGATCCCGCTCCGGACAGCGAGCAGTTCAGCCCGATGCAACTCGCGTCCAGCACCGCTTCCGGGTCGATGTTCGGCGGCGGGGGCGGGCCCACGGTCAGCGTCCAGATCGTCGAGGACGTGCCGGCCGACGCCGCGGTGGCGGTCTTGGTGCCGTAGCTGCCGAGCGGCACCGACGCGGCGCTGTCGGCCAGCAGCACGGTGACGCGGCCGCTTCCGGTCTGGGAGCTGTTGCTGCGCACGGTCACCCCGGCCGGCGGGGTGAGGGACGTCGAGGCGCTGTCCCCGTGCGCCCAGTAGGAGAGCGCCCAGCTCTGAGCGCGGTTCACCGGGGCGAGCGGCGTGGTGCGGGTCGCGGAGTTGGTGACGTCGGCGGCCTTGGCGTAGCTGAGCACGGGGGAGTCGCCGTCGGTGCCGCGGTAGGCCGCGACGACGAGGTTGCCCTTGGCCTGGCGCGAGAGCGCCACGGTCACCGAGCGGCCGGCGTCGGAGGTCCCGGCGACCTTGGTCCATACCCGGGTGCGCACGAAGCCACCGGTCTGGCTGTCCACGGGAGTCCAGCCGGAGACACCGGTCGGCGCAGCGGGTACGGCGTCGTTGTTGTGGCTCTGCAGCAGGACGAGGGTGTCGCCCGACCGGACCGCGGCGGGCACGACGACGGTGTGGTTGACCGCGTTGGCGTTCGAGGTCGCCTGGCCGACATAGGAGATCTTCTCCGGGATCGGGGCGACGCTGACCTGGCGCGTGGTGGTGCTGCTGGCGCCGCGATCGTCGGTGACCGTGAGGGTCACGGTGTAGGTGCCCTCGGTGGCATACAGGTGCGAGGTGCCCGTGACGCTGCCGGGCTGCTCGGTCGTCCCGTCACCGAAGTCCCAGTCGTAGTCCTGGATCGCGCCGTCGGCGTCGGTGGACGCCGCACCCGAGAGGCTGCAGAGGAATCCCGTGCAGTCGGCGGTGATCTGGGCGACGGGGGCCTGGTTGGCGGCGCCCCCGGCTCCCTTCTCGACCCGCAGGTAGTCGATGTCGCCCACGAAGTAGTCGCACGTGGTCTGCACGCCGTCGCAGTCGCCCTTGCCGCCGATGGTCATCTGCCAGTTGTTGGCGATGGTGCCGGTCGGTCCGTTGAGGCGGGAGGTGCGGACGCCGTCGACGTACATCTCCACGTAGGACGCGGTGCGCACACAGCGCACCGTGTGCCATTCGCCGTCGGTCAGCGGTACGTCGTTGTACCCCGTGCGCGACTCGCCGTCGGCGCCGCGGAACAGGCACCGCGGGTAGCCGGCCGGGGCCTCGAACTTCCAGTAGCCGCCGATCGTGGCGCCCTGGCCCTTCTGCACGATGTTGCCGAAGCTGTACGTCGTCCGGTAGCGGATCTCGAAGGAGAAGTCCCCGTCGTCGGGGTTGAGCTCGGGGCTGTGCGGCACCCGGCTGATGTGCTCGGGGAACGCCTGCTCCTCGGCGGGGAGGTGGGTGCTGAAGCGATGCCCCGTCCGGCCCTGGTAGACGACGCCGAGGGTGCTCTCCGCGCCGATCGTGCCGTGGCGGCCGTTGCCGCTGCTGTCGCGGAGCACGGTCGAGCCGGGCTCCTCGTCCATGCTGTAGAAGGCGACCGTGCGCGAGGCGACGGCGGCGGCCGGACCGGCGGCGAGCACCAGCACCCCGGCCAGCAACGCGAGCGCCAGACCCGCAGCGATCGATCGGCCCGCGACGCGGCGTACAGGTCGAGAAGACATCTCGAGGACGTCAGGAAACACCTGAGTCACTCCCCCCGGAGAGACGAAGAAGAACATGCAGATCACAAGCCCCGCGGCCATGGTGACACGGACTCGGCTCCGTTGACCACGGCGCCCGGATCGGGGACGTCAGTCCCACGAGCCGGGTCCATCGCCCCGGGGTCCGTCCCGTCGCCCGAGGTGATGCTGGACCTCAGGTCCTCGGAAGCCGGCTCGGGCGGGGCCGGGGCGACGCAGTGCGTGCGGAGGTCCCCCATGAGCATCGAGTCCGTCGTAACGGTTCTGGTGGGCGTGCTCGCCCTGCTCCTGCTGCTGATCATCCTGCTGGCGGCGATCCGCCTCAGCGCCTCGCGTCGGACTCCCCACGCCGGGGTGGTTCCCCAGCAGCGCGTCCGACGGCTCGACGAGGCTCACGTGGAGCTCAACCGGGCCTACGGCGAGGGGCGCATCGGCGAGGACGAGTACCGCCGCCGGCGCGCCGAACTCGACGCGACCAACTGACCCCGCGTCCGCCGGGTAGCCCGGGATCCGGAGGTCACAGGTCGGGGTCGGGGAGGACGTGCATGGCGGCCTCCTCGGCGCTGGCGCCCGCGCCGTCGATGCCCACGTCGGAGGCCCACGCCATCGCCTCGTCGTCACCGTGCGCGCCCTCGTCGGGGGCGACCAGCCGTCCGGCGCGGACCACGCCGGACTCCGGCTCGGGGTCGTCCGGGTCGGCGGCGACATCGCCCCGGGCAGCTGCGTCGTAGGGGTCCTGCTCGGGCTCCTCCTGCGCCAACCGTTGGTCGAGGGTCTCGCCGCGCCGCTGCTCCGCAGGGGTGTTGCCGAAGCCCTGGCCGGGTGACCAGCGCTCGCGGGTCACGAAGCCCTCGTCGAGGACGTCGCCGACCCCGCGGTCGTCCAGGGTGTCCGCGGTCTGGAGCTGGTTGGAGTCGGGCTCACCGTTCTCGCCGGTCTCCCACCCTCCGACGCCGTCGATGCTGCTGTGCTCGCTCATAGTCCCATCGTGTCACCGGTGGGGGTGGCGGACGGGGGCCAAGGTCCCCCCTTCGGACGGGTTGTCGGTGAGCCGCGCCACGTGGTGCTAACCCGGGTCGATTTGGGTCGTTATCACAGCACCTGAGAGCCGAAAGAAGGTGGTCCCCGTGGAGCGTGTCGTCGTCGAGACCGCGGGATGGATCCGCAACGAGACCGATGCCGAGTCGGTCGAGGTCACGCTGGCCTACGAGCCGTCGGACCCCTTCGCCGTCACCCTGATGATCTCGCGCGCCCACGAGGACCTGACCTGGGTCTTCTCCCGGGATCTGCTCGCCGACGGGCTGCGGTCGATGTCGCCGATCGGTGAGGGGTGCATCAGCATCCAGGCGACCTCGGTGCTCACCGAGATCCGGCACACCTTCGCGGATGACACCTCGATGTCGCTGCGACTGCCGTGGTGGAACACCCGCGAGTTCATTCGGCTGTGCCACGCCGAGGTGCCGCGTGGTCAGGAGGTCACCGACGTGGACGCGTGGGTCGCTGCGCTGACGGGCTCGCACGACGCCTGAGGGCCGCGTGGTCTAGGCCCGGAGTAGTCCGTTCGGGCCTTAGATGACTGTTTGTCCGATGTTCCGTGACCCAGGTCACGCCAACTAAGGGGTTTTCGAGAAAGTCGGGACCTTGGTCGCCGATAGTAGGGACAAGTTGCCTCACTGGGAGATAGGCAACCCGTCCATGGAGGTACACGACGATGTGTGCACACAAGCCCTCGTGCCCTGAGGCAACCGACCAGTCCTGCTGGACCGCCTGCGTGGTCAGCGACCACTCCGAGCAGGGATGGTGCCGACTCTGCAACGGCGTGATCCTGTTCGACGACGGCTTCTTCATCGCGCCTGACGGGCACTACGAGCCCGTCCTGGCCAAGACCGCCTGAGGCTGATCCGGACCCGTGCCTCTCGCCTCACGTCGACGGCTCGTGGTCGGATCGCTCGCAGCGGTCCTGCTGGGTTCCGCCCTCGGGGCCGTGCATGCAGGGTCGGCGACACCGGATGTGGGAGCGTCCGATGCGCTGGTCCTGGTCGGCGCGGCCGAGCCTGGCGCGCCCGTCGAGGACTACGCGTCGTACCAGCCGCAGAAGACGTGCGCCAAGCGCGCCAAACCGGGGACCCGGGTGCTGGCCCGCTGGATCAACGACACCTTCGACGGCGGCTCTGCCCGCGCCACCGTGCGCGCCTGTGACTCCGGCGGAGTCTCGGAGCACAAGGACGGGCGGGCCATCGACTGGTCGATGGATGCCACGCGGAAGGCTGATCGCCAGGAGGTGCGGCGCTTCCTCGACGCACTCTTCGCCGCCGACGCGGACGGCACCCCGCATGCGAAGGCGCGGCGGATGGGCATCATGTACGTCATCTGGAACGACCGCTCGTGGGCGTCCTACCGCGCGTTCGAGCCGCAGGCCTACGTCTCCTCCTCGTGCAAGCCCAAGAAGCTCGCGAAGTGCCCGGCGACCCTGCGGCACCGCGACCACGTGCACATCTCGCTGAGCCGCCCCGGTGGGCGCGGCGAGACCAGCTGGTACGCCGGAAAGCTCTGAGCGCGGCGGGCCTTTCGGGGCCCTGGCACGCTGGAGACGTGGCCCCCTCCTCGCGCTCCCGGTCTACCGACGGCTTCCTCGTCTACGACGGCGACTGTGCCTTCTGCACGACCGCGGCCACCTGGCTCTCCGGGGGCGGGCGAGTCGACGTACGGCCCTGGCAGCGG
Source organism: Marmoricola sp. (assembly GCA_044224695.1). Lineage (GTDB taxonomy): Bacteria > Actinomycetota > Actinomycetes > Propionibacteriales > Nocardioidaceae > Marmoricola_A. The sequence continues at coordinate 42,873 of JBGAJX010000032.1, forward strand.
CTCGATCTGGAGCGCTACGGGCTCACGCTGGAGCAGGTCACCACCGCGGTGCAGTGGGTCGACGGACACGATGTGCCCCGGGCCTCGGCCGCGGCGGCGATCGCGGTGTCCCTGCGGCACCGGGGCCGGTTCTGGGCGGCGGTCGGCGCCTGCCTGGGGGCGCGCCCGGTGATCTGGGTCGCCGAGCCGGTCTACCGCTGGGTGGCGCGCAACCGTCACCGGCTGCCCGGGGCCACCCCAGCCTGCGCTCTGGACCCCCAGGACTAGAACGCGTTACAGTTTTTCAATGACGCTCCCCGCCTCGATCGACGACGCGACCCTGGCCCGCCTGACGGCCCTCATCACCGCCACCGGCGGAGCCACCCACAAGCTCACCGAGGTCTACACCGGCGAGGTCATCACCGCGCTGCCGCAGTCGACGCCGGCCGACGTGGAGCGGGCGTACGCCGAGGCGCGCGACGCGCAGACGCTCTGGGCGGCATGGCCGCTCGACCGCCGCCTGGCGGTGATGAAGCGGTTCCACGCGCTGCTGCTGAAGAACTGGTCGCTGGTGGTCGACCTGATGCAGGCCGAGACCGGCAAGGCCCGGCGGATGTCCTTCGAGGAGGTCTGCGACGTCGCGATGACGACGTCGCACTACGTCAAGAACGCCAAGCGGATCCTCGGTGAGCACAAGCGTGGCGGTGTGGTGCCGATCGCCTCGACCAGCACCGAGGTGCGCGTGCCCAAGGGGGTCGTCGGCCTCATCTCGCCCTGGAACTTCCCCTTCGCGACCAGCCTCTCCGACGCGATGCCCGCGCTCATCGCCGGCAACGGCCTGGTGCTCAAGCCCGACAACAAGTCCACGCTCTGCGTGGCCGCGGGCGTCGAGTTGCTCTACCAGGCGGGGCTGCCCGCCGGGCTGCTCCAGATCGTCTGCGGCGAGGGCCCCGACATCGGCCCGGCGCTGGTGGACCACGCCGACTTCGTGATGTTCACCGGCTCCACCGCGACCGGCCGCTTCGTCGGCGAGCGCGCCGGCGCCAACCTCATCGACTGCACCCTGGAGCTGGGCGGCAAGAACCCGCTCATCGTGATGCCGGACGCGAATCTGGACGAGACCATCCCGGGGGCCACCTTCGGCGCCTTCCTCAACGCGGGCCAGGCCTGCATGCACATCGAGCGGATCTACGTCTCCGAGGCGATGGAGGAGGAGTTCACGAAGCGCTTCGTCGCTTCCGCCCAGGCGTTGGTGCTGGGGGCGTCCTACGACTTCACCCCGCAGATGGGCGGCCTGATCTCGCCCGCGCACCTGGAGCGGATCGTCGACCACGTCGAGGACGCCCGGGCCAAGGGCGCCGAGATCCTCACCGGCGGGCGCGCCCGCCCCGACCTGGGCCCGACCTTCTACGAGCCGACGGTGCTGCGCGGCGTCACCCCCGACATGCGGCTGGCGCGCGAGGAGACCTTCGGCCCGGTCACCGCCATCTACACCTACCGAAGCCTGGACGAGGCCGTGGTGCTGGCCAACGACACCGACTACGGCCTGAACGCCAGCATCTGGGGCACCGACCTGGAGGCGGCCGAGCGCCTCGGCCGCAGGATCCAAGCCGGCAACATCAACATCAACGACGGGCTCGCCGCGTCGTACGCCAGCAAGGCCACGCCGTCCGGAGGTCTCAAGAACTCCGGCGTCGGGGCCCGGCACGGTGACGCGGGCATGCTCAAGTACACCGACGTCGTCAACGTCGCGGTGCTGAAGAAGCAGGTGCTCAGCCCGCCGGCCGACGTCGACTACGACGCCTACGTCAAGCAGACGGTGATGTCGCTCAAGGCCATGCGGCGCCTGGGCATCCGCTGACGGACTCGGCGCGACCGGGCCTGCGGCATCGGGCTCAGCGGTGTGCTGCCTGGCAGGGCACGAAGATCTCGGTGCGGGGCTCGTCGACCTCCTCGCCGTCGAGGTAGAGCTCCCAGGGGTCCTCGGTCATGGTCAGGTTGTTCTCGCGGACCCAGTCCATGACGGCCTCGTAGGCGATGCCGAGTTGGTCGTAGGAGCCGCGGTGGATGGTCCGGGCCGCACTGCCGGAGGGGAGCGCCATCGGCTCGACCCGTCCCGCCGCGGTCGCCGGGGCCGAGACCGGGAAGCCCGCGGTGATGTCCCAGCCGCCGTCGTCGCTGGGGCGGTAGCGCCCGAACGGCGCGCCGGTGACCTCCAGGCCCTGCTCCGCCACGGCGGCGAGGACCTCGCCGAAGGCGTGCCCGAGGAACTCCGCGACGCCGTCGTGGGCGACGTGTCCGCGCACGACCGCCGTCTGCTGGGTGGGGAGCTCGGCCAGCGTGATCGAGTAGCTCATGCAGTCCACGCTGCCCCCTCGGCCGGGCGCTGTCGAGGGACGATCAGCCCGCGACCCACAGTTGGTGGGTCCCGGTCAGGCCTTTCAACTCGGTGGCGACCGCGGGGGTGAACGCGATCGAGGGATCCTGCTCGTGCACCGTCGTGCGGACCGCGTCGGAGACCAGCACCTGGCCGCCCTCGGCCTGCCCGGCCACGCGCGCCGCCAGCGCGACGTTGCGTCCGAAGTAGTCGCCCTCCCGGGAGACCACCTCCCCGGTGTGCAGCCCGATGCGCACCCGGATCGGGGTGCGGCGCAGCAGTCGCTCGGGGTGGACGAGGGCGGCCTGGATGTCGGTGGCTGCCCGGACGGCCTCGACGGGTTCGGCGAAGGCGACCATGAACCCGTCGCCCTGCGTCTTCACCACGTGTCCGCGGTGCTTCTCGACCGCGCTGCGGACCACGCGGTCGTGGGCGTTCAGCAGCGCACCCAGCCCTCGTCACCGAGCTGCTCGTTGAGGGCGGTGGAGTCCTCGATGTCGGAGAAGAGGATCGTCACGGTGCCGTCGGGGGCGGTGACCTTGTCGATCTCGGCCCGGTCCTCCAGCACCCAGCGGGTGAGGTCCTCGATCGGTGCCATCAGCAGGCCGCCGACCACCCCCCGCTCGCGGACCCGCGCCGGGATGCCGGCGACGCGGCGTACGGCCCAGCCGGCGACGTCGAGAGCGCGGTTGTAGGGCTGTTCGAGCAGTTGCTCGCGCAGGGTGCGGGTCTCGGTGCGGGCCTGCAGCAACAGCACGCTCACCACGACCAGGGCGACCAGAGTCAGCACCTGGGTCACCACCAGCGTGGTGAGCAGGGTGGTGTCGCTGCCTCCGGACGCGGTCGTGGTCCACGGCAGGAGGGCGATGGTCACCGCTCCAGGGTGCCCTACTCCAGCGCCGGCCGGAGGGTGAACCCGGTCACCGCCGGCCCCTCCCCGGGCGGTGTCGGTGGCCTCCCCTACGGTGCGCTCATGGACACCCCGCGCCTCTCCCCGGACCGCGCCGAGACCGCCCAGTCGGTGATCACCGCGATGGCGGGCGCCGACGCGCGCCTGCGCGAGGACCAGGAGACGGCGGTGGCAGCCCTCACCGCGGATCCCGACGCCGGCGTCGGGGCGCGGGTGCTGGTCGTGCAGGCGACCGGGTGGGGCAAGTCGGCGGTCTACTGGGCCGCCACCGCGATCCGGCGCTCGGAGCGCGCCGGACCGACGCTGGTGGTCTCGCCGTTGCTGTCGCTGATGCGCGACCAGGTGGCGGCCGCCGGGCGAGCAGGACTGCGGGCGGCGACGCTCAACAGCGGCAACGTCGAGGAGTGGGCCGGCGTCGAGCGGGACCTCCTTTCCGGCGAGCTCGACGTGCTGCTGGTCTCGCCCGAGCGTCTGGCCAACCCGGGCTTCGGTCGCAGGGTCCTCGACGCGCTCACCGGCCGGCTGGGCCTGCTGGTGATCGACGAGGCGCACGCGGTCTCGGACTGGGGCCACGACTTCCGGCCCGACTACCGGCGGGTGTCCGACGTGCTGCGCCGGCTGAACCCGACGACGCCGGTGCTCGCCACCACGGCCACCGCCAACGCGCGGGTGACCGAGGACGTGGCCGAGCAGCTGGGGGAGGCGACGCTGGTGCTGCGTGGGCCGCTGGCCCGGGCCAGCCTGGAGCTCAGCGTGGTCGACTCCCTGACGCCCCTGGAGCGGTATGCCTGGGTGGTGGACCACCTGCCGGTGCTGCCGGGCTCGGGCATCGTCTACACCCTGACCGTCGCCGACGCCGAGCGGCTGGCGGCGGTGCTGCGCGAGACCCACGGGGACGAGCTGCCGGTGGCGGCGTACACCGGCCAGCTCGACGCCGCCGAACGGGAACGGCTCGAGGACGCCCTGCGGGGCAACCGGCTCAAGGCGCTGGTGGCCACCAGCGCGCTGGGCATGGGCTACGACAAGCCGGACCTCGGCTTCGTGGTGCACGTCGGTGCGCCGCCGTCCCCGGTGGCCTACTACCAGCAGGTCGGCCGTGCCGGGCGCGCCCTGACGCATGCGCACGCCGTGCTGCTGCCTTCGGAGTCCGACACCGGCGTCTGGGACTACTTCGCGACGGCCACGATCCCCGTGCCCGAGCAGGTCCGGAAGGTCCTCGCGGTGCTCGACCAGGACGAGGCCCAGTCGGTGCCCGCGCTGGAGGCGCTCTCCGGCGTGCGGCGGGGACGGGTGGAGCTGATGCTCAAGCAGCTCGCGGTGGGCGAGGTGGTCGAGCGCGTCGAGGGCGGCTGGCGGGCAACGGGTCGTCCCTGGGAGTACGACGCGGAGCACTACGAGGGCGTCGTCGCCGTCCGGCGTCGCGAGGCCGGGATCATGAGGGCCTACGTCGAGGCCCGCCGGTGCCTGATGGAGCTGCTCCAGGAGTCGCTGGACGATCCCGCGGCCGAACCCTGCGGACGCTGCTCGGTGTGCACCGGGCAGCTCCCCGAGGGGCTGGGCTCCACGCCGCGGCCGGAGACCGTCGCCGCCGTCACCCGCCGGTTGCGCGGAGACGTGCACGTGCTCGAGCCCCGCAAGATGTGGCCCGGGGGAGCGTTCGGGGCACGCGGCCGGATCGCCCCGCAGGAGTTGGCCGCGCCCGGTCGCGCCCTGGTGTACGCCGACGCGCCGGAGTGGCGTGAGTTGGTGCGGTCGGTCTTCGCGGCTGACTCCGAGCCGCCCGCCGAGTTGGCCGAGGCCGCCGTGGCGCTGCTGGCCGGGTGGCGCAGCTCGTGGCCGGCGCGCCCCGAGGTCGTGGTCGACCTTCCGGCGGCTGGCTTTCCCCGGATGACGGCCGGACTGGCCGACCACCTGGCGACGGTGGGGCGTCTCGACCGGGCCTCCTTCGGGGCGGTACCGCCGTCCGGGGGCGGGGACCTCGGGTCTGCGGAGGAGGCTGCCTCCTGGCGGAACGCGCTGCAGGGGCGCGAGCCGGAGGTCGAGGGGCGTTGCGTGCTGGTGGTCGTGGACGCGACGTCGACGCTGTGGCCGGTCACTGTCGCCGCGGCGCTGTTGGCCCGGGCCGGCGCGACGCACGTGCTGCCCCTGGTGGTGCACCGCCGCCCCTGACGCGTGCCCCTGCGAGGTGCATGGACCGATGTGGTTCAGACCACTCCGGTCCAAACTAGAACTTGTTCTAGTTGTCGTGGGACCCTGGACCCATGCAGCGCATGAGCGGACTGGACGCCGGCTTCCTCTACTTCGAGTCCTCGCACCACCTGATGCACATCGGATTGGTCGCGTTCGTGCGACCCGACGGTGACTACTCCTTCGCCCGGATGCGTGCCGCGTTGGCGGCCCGGGTCGAGGAGATCCCCGCGCTGCGGAGCAAGGTGCACCATGTGCCGCTCGGACTGGCGCACCCGGTGTGGGTGAGCGACCGTTCCTTCGACCTCGACCGTCACGTCCACCGGGTCGGCGTCCCTGCCCCGGGAGGTCCGTCGGAGGTCGACACGCTGATCGGCCACCTCTTCAGCCTGCCACTGGACCGCTCGCGTCCGTTGTGGGAGATGTGGTTCGTCGAGGGCCTGGCGGACGGACGTGTGGCGGTGCTGATGAAGGTGCACCACGCGCTCGTCGACGGCGTCGCCGGCGCCAGCCTGGTCGCCCAGCTCTGCGGGCTGGAGCCGTCCGCGCCCACCCCGGTGGGGCGCGAGGCGGGACGCGACGCCACCGACCTCGAGCTCTTCGGGCGGGGCCTGGTGACACTGGCCGCCAAGCCGATCGGGCTGGCGCGCATCGTGCCGAACACGATCCTCGGCCTCCACCGCACCGCTCGTCGGGTGCGGGCCGGCACCACGATGGCGGCCCCGTTCCGCGCGCCGCGGACGGTCTTCAACGCCGCGGTCTCCCCGCACCGAACCGTCGCCTTCGCCGACCTGGACCTCGGCGCGATGAAGGAGGTCCGGGCGGCGACCGGCGCCACCGTCAACGACGTACTCCTCGCGGTCTGCGGGGGCGCCCTGCGGTCCTACCTCGCGTCCCGAGGGGAGCTTCCCACCGCGACGTTGGTGGCCAACGTGCCGGTCTCGGTGCGCTCCTCCTCGGCCCGTGACCTCGGCAGCAACAAGGTGATGACCCTGTTCACCACCCTGGGCACCGACCAGGACGGGCCGCTGGAGCGCCTGGCCGCGGTCAGCCGCTCCAGCCGCAGCGCCAAGGAGCACGTCGACGCCCTCGGAGCCGACGTCCTGCACGACTGGGCCGAGATCGGCGCCGGCCGCCTGGTCGCCGCGGCGCTGCAGACCTACTCCTCCCTGCGTCTGGCCGATCGGCACCCGGTGATCCACAACCTGGTCGTCTCCAACATCCCCGGACCGCGCGAGCCGCTGCGCTTCCTGGGCGAGCCCGTGGAGGGGATCCACCCGCTCGGGCCGGTGCTCGACGGCGCGGGGCTGAACGTCACCGTGCTGTCGACCCTGGCCGACGACGGCCGGAGCACGCTGCACGTGGGGCTCAACGCCTGTCGTGAGCTGGTGCCCGACCTCGGCGACCTCGCGGATCTGTTCGCACCCGCACTCGACGAACTGGTGCAGGCGGTCCGCGCCACCGCGGGGAGGGCGGTTCCCCTCTTGACGTGACCCGTGACGCTGCGAGACTCCCCTCATGCGCTACGGACCCCAGTTCGGCCCCGATGTCACCTTCCTCGGCGTTCCCGCCTGCGACCTCGACGACCCGGCGACCTACGCCGACGCCGATGTCGTGATCCTGGGCGCGCCCTTCGACGGAGGCACGTCCTACCGTCCGGGCGCGCGGTTCGGGCCGCAGGCGATCCGGATGACCGACTACCTGCCGCACGACGGGTCGCGCCCCAGCCTGGCGTTGCGGACCGACGGTCTGGTCGACCTGAAGGTCGTGGACGCCGGGGACGTGGAGATGTACTCCGGCGACATCGAGACCGCCCTTCCGGCGCTCGAGGCCGAGGTGGAGAAGGTCGCGCGCGCCGGGGCCATCCCGGTGATCCTCGGCGGCGACCACTCGATCGCCTTCCCCGACGCCAAGGGCGTGGCCAACGTGCTCGGCCACGGGCGGGTCTCGATGATCCACTTCGACGCCCACGCCGACACCGGCGACATCGAGTTCGGCTCGCTGTGGGGCCACGGCCAGCCGATGCGGCGGTTGATCGAGTCCGGAGCCCTGCGCGGTGACCGCTTCCTGCAGATCGGCCTGCGCGGCTACTGGCCGCCGCCGGAGACTCTCGACTGGATGGCCGGCGAGGGCATGCGGTCCTTCGAGATGACCGAGATCGTGCACCGCGGCCTCGACGAGTGCCTCACCGAGGCGTTCGCCATCGCCACGGACGAGTGCGAGGGCGTCTTCCTCTCCGTCGACATCGACGTGTGCGACCCCGGGCACGCGCCCGGCACGGGGACCCCGGAGCCCGGCGGACTGTCGGCGCGCCAGCTGCTCGACGCCGTACGCCGGATCTGCCTGGAGCTGCCGGTCGTCGGGGTCGACGTCGTGGAGGTCAGCCCGCCCTACGACCACGCCGACATCACCGCGGCCCTGGCCAACCGCGTCGTCCTCGAGGCCTTGAGCGCGATCGCCCGCAAGCGGCGCGACGAGCGCGACGGCACCCACTGGGACCCCTCGCTCCCGCTGCTCGCGGATCGGATCGACCACCTGGAGAACGGGCGGATCGGCCCTCCCGGCGGACGCGGTCACGGCCACGGCCACGGCCACTGACCCGCGAGTTGCGCCCCGTGGTTCCGCGAGTTGCGCCCCGTGGTCCCGCGAGTTGCGCCCCGTGGTCGGGGTGCTCCGACGGCTAGCGTTCCGGCATGGGAGTCGGACACGGACACACGACCGGTACGCCGCCCGAGGTCGAGATCGGTCGCCGCGCGCGCACGGTGCTGCTCGGGTTCCTCGCGGTGGTGGCCGTGCTGGCGATCGTCGGCATGGCCCGGTGGTGGCCTGACCCGGCGGCCGTCGACGAGGTCGCGGCTCGGGTGGACTTCACCGCACCCGGGGTGAGTCTGGAGGACGCGGTCGTCCTGGAGATCCTGCCCGCCTGCGGGGTGGTGGTGGAGGCCGAACCGGGTGGTCCGCCGCCGGGGTCACCGCTGCCCTCGACCCCGGACGACCCGTGCGGTTTGGTGCTGGCCGAGGTGGCTTCGGGACCGGACCAGGGCGACCAGGTGCAGGTGCAGGTAGCCACAGAGGTCACTGCCGCCGGCCTGGCCCCGGGCGACACCGTCTCGCTGCTCCGCGTGCCGGGGGTCGAGGGTGCCGAGGCGGCCTACTCGTTCAACGGGGTCGACCGGACGACGCCGGTGCTGGTGCTCCTCGCGCTGTTCGTGCTGGTCGTCGTCGTCGTCGCCCGCCTGCGGGGGTTCCTCGCGCTGGTCGGGCTGGTGCTGGGCGGCGCGGTCCTGATCCGTTTCATGCTGCCGGCCCTGCTCACCGGCGAACCCGCGATCGGCGTGGCGGTGAGCGGCTCGGCGGCGATCATGTTCCTGGTGCTCTACCTGGCCCACGGGGTCTCGCTGCGGACCAGCACCGCCCTGGCCGGCACCCTGCTGGGCGTCGCGGTGGCAGCCGTACTCGCCGTCCTGGCGATCCGCGCCGCCCGCCTGAGCGGCGTCAGCGACGACACCAGCGCCCTGCTCACCGCCTACGTCGGCGATCTCGACTTCCAGGGCCTGCTGGTCTGCGCCACGATCGTCGCGGGACTGGGCGTGCTCAACGACGTCACCATCACCCAGGCCTCGGCGGTCTGGGAGTTGCGGGCGGCGGCGCCGGGGATGGGTCGCCGTGAGTTGTTCGCCCGGGGCATGCGCATCGGCCGCGACCACATCGCCTCGACGATCTACACCATCGTCTTCGCCTACACCGGGGCGGCGTTGAGCGTGCTCCTGCTGCTCTACCTCTACAACCGGCCGGTCTGGGACGTGATCATGACCGAGGCCATCTCCACCGAGGTCATCGGCACATTGGCCAGCGCGATCGGGCTCGTGCTCTCCGTGCCGATCACCACCGGGATCGCCACCCTCGTGGTGGGCCCTCCCGTTCCTGCCGGGAGGGCCGCCTGACCGGCGCGCTCAGACGTTGCGGCGGTACTGCCCGCCGACCTCGAAGAACGCGTCGGTCACCTGCTGGAGCGAGCACACCCGGGCCGCGTCCATCAGCACGGCGAAGACGTTCTCGCCGGCCACCGCGGCGTCCTTGAGCCGCTGGATCGCCTCGGCCGCCTCGTCGCGGTGCGCCGCCTGGAACTCCTGCACCCGGCGCAGCTGGGACGACTTCTCGTCCTCGGTGGCCCGTGCCAGCTCCAGCGTCTCGTGCTGGCCGGCGCCGCGCGGATTGAGGAAGGTGTTGACGCCGATGATCGGCAGCGACCCGTCGTGCTTCTTGTGCTCGTAGAGCATCGACTCGTCCTGGATGCGGCCGCGCTGGTAGCCGGTCTCCATCGCCCCGAGCACGCCGCCGCGCTCGCTGATCCGGTCGAACTCGGCCAGCACGGCCGCCTCCACCAGGTCGGTGAGCTCGTCGATGATGAACGACCCCTGCAGCGGGTTCTCGTTCATCGCCAGGCCCCACTCGCGGTTGATGATCAGCTGGATCGCCAGCGCGCGCCGCACCGAGTCCTCGGTCGGGGTGGTGACGGCCTCGTCGAAGGCGTTGGTGTGCAGGCTGTTGGCGTTGTCGTAGATCGCGATCAGCGCCTGCAGCGTCGTCCGGATGTCGTTGAAGTCCATCTCCTGCGCGTGCAGCGAGCGGCCGGAGGTCTGCACGTGGTACTTGAGCTTCTGCGAACGCTCGCCGGCGCCGTACCGCTCCTTCATCGCCACGGCCCAGATCCGCCGGGCCACCCGGCCGAGCACGGAGTACTCCGGGTCCATCCCGTTGGAGAAGAAGAACGACAGGTTCGGCGCGAAGTCGTCGATGTCCATGCCGCGTGCCAGGTAGGCCTCGACGTAGGTGAACCCGTTGGCGAGGGTGAAGGCGAGCTGGCTGATCGGGTTCGCCCCGGCCTCCGCGATGTGGTAGCCCGAGATGGAGACCGAGTAGAAGTTGCGCACCTGGTGGGCGATGAACCACTCCTGGATGTCGGCCATCATCCGCAGCGAGAACTCGGTGGAGAAGATGCAGGTGTTCTGGCCCTGGTCCTCCTTGAGGATGTCGGCCTGCACGGTGCCGCGCACGTTGGCCAGGGCGTACGCCGCCAGTTCCGCGCGCTCGGACTCCGAGGGCTCCCGGCCCTCCCGCTCACGGAACCGGTCGACCTGCTGGTCGATGGCGGTGTTGAGGAAGAACGCCAGCACCGTCGGGGCGGGGCCATTGATCGTCATCGAGACCGAGGTGGTCGGCGCGACGAGGTCGAAGCCGTCGTACAGCGCCTTCATGTCGGCCAGGGTGGCGACCGAGACCCCGGAGGTGCCGACCTTGCCGTAGATGTCGGGGCGCAGGTCGGGGTCGCGTCCGTAGAGGGTCACCGAGTCGAACGCGGTCGACAGGCGGGTGGCCGGTTGTCCTTCTGACAAGAGCTTGAAGCGCTTGTTGGTGCGGAACGGGTCGCCCTCGCCGGCGAACATCCGCGCGGGGTCCTCGTTGTCGCGCTTGAAGGGGAACACCCCGGCGGTGAAGGGGAAGTAGCCCGGTAGGTTCTCCCGACGCAGGAAGCGCAGCAGCTCGCCGTGGTCGGTGTAGCGGGGGAGAGCCACCCGCGGGATCTTGTTGCCCGAGAGCGACTCCTTGGTCAGCCGGGTGCGGATCTCCTTGTCGCGGACCACCACGACCTGCTCGTCGCCGGCGTAGGAGGCGACCACGTCGGCCCAGCCGTCCAGCTGGCGGCGAACGTCGGCGGGCAGGTCCTCGCGGGCCTGGGCGGCAAGGGTGTCGAGGGTGGTTTCGAGACGGGCTCGTTCCTCGCCCTCCTCAACCACCGCACGACGGGCTCGTTCCTCGCCCTCCTCAACCACCGTGGCATTCACCTCGTCACGGACGAGCGCCAGGCGCTGCGCGCGGGCCGCAGCGGTGGCCAGCGCCTCGGTGGCGCGGTGGTAGTCGCGCACCGTCTGAGCGATGTCGGCGAGGTAGCGCACCCGGGCCGGCGGGACGATCTGCGCGGTCACCGTGGAGTGGCGGACCGAGACCGGGGTGAGGCGACCGGCGGAGACCGGGAGTCCGCGGCCGGCCAGGAGCCCGCGCAGGTGCTGGTAGAGGGCGGTGACGCCGTCGTCGTTGAAGGTCGCGGCCGAGGTGCCGAAGACCGGCATGTCCTCCGGCTTCTTGCCGAAGGCCTCCCGGTTGCGGACCAGCTGGCGTCCGACGTCGCGCAGCGCGTCCTGGGCGCCTCGGCGCTCGAACTTGTTGATCGCGACGGCGTCGGCGAAGTCGAGCATGTCGATCTTCTCCAGCTGCGAGGCGGCACCGAACTCGGGTGTCATCACGTAGAGGGAGGTGTCGACGAAGGGGACGATCGCGGCGTCGCCCTGACCGATGCCGGGTGTCTCGACGACGACCAGGTCGAAGCCCGCGGCCTTGAGGACGGTGATCACGTCGGGCAGGCACGGCGGCACCTCGTGCGCGCCGCGGGTGGCCAGGGACCGGAAGTAGATCCGATCGCCGTCCAGGGAGTTCATCCGGATGCGGTCGCCGAGCAGAGCGCCGCCCCCGCGTCGGCGGGTGGGGTCGATGGCCACGACGGCGACGCGGAGCTTGTCCTCCTGATCCAGGCGCAGCCGGCGGACGAGTTCGTCGGTGAGGGAGGACTTGCCGGAGCCGCCGGTGCCGGTGATCCCGAGCACGGGCACCTCGCGGGCTGCGGCCGCCTCGACGAGACGGGCGCGCATCTCCTCGGACAGGTGGCCGGCCTCGGCCCCGCTGATCGCGCGGGCCACCGCGGTGCGGTCCCCGGCCAGCACGGCCTCGGCGCCCACGGGGTGCTGCTCCCACAGGTCGACGTCGCAGGCGGCGATGATCTGGTTGACCATGCCGACCAGGCCCAGGCGCTGCCCGTCCTCAGGGGAGAAGATCGTGACCCCGGACGACGCGAGTCGGGCGATCTCGGCGGGCACGATCACGCCGCCCCCGCCGCCGTACACCCGGACGTGCCCGGCGCCGCGCTCGGTGAGCAGTTGCACGAGGTACTCGAAGTACTCCACGTGGCCGCCCTGGTAGGACGACACCGCGACACCCTGCGCGTCCTCCTCGATCACCGCGTCCACGACCTCGGAGACCGAGCGGTTGTGGCCCAGGTGCACGACCTCGGCCCCTTGGGACTGGAGGATCCGCCGCATGATGTTGATCGAGGCGTCGTGGCCGTCGAAGAGGCTCGACGCGGTGACGAGGCGGACAGGATGGGTCGGCACGTGCAGGTCGCTCATAAGAAAATAGTAGGACGTCCAACTATTTGACGTCCAGGTGGTTCAGGACACGTCCAGCCCAGGGGCCTTCGGGGGCCTCAATAGGTTCCGGCGCCGCTCAGTCGGCGGGGGCGGGGACGGGCACCTGCCAGTGCAGCACCGTTCCTCGCGGTTCGCCCGGGGCGATCTCGAACGTGCCGCCCAGCATCGCGGCGCGGCGCTTGGCGTTGTTGAGTCCGCTCTCGCGTCGCTCCTCGGGCAGACCGACGCCGTTGTCGCTCACGGTCAACGAGAGTTCCTGACCCGTGACGGTGAGCTCCATGCCGGCGCTGGTCGCCCCGGAGTGCCGGGCGATGTTGGACAGCGCCTCGCGGAGTACGGCGACCAGGTGCTGTTGCAGGCCCGGTTCGAGCGCCGAGTCGACGGGCCCGTTCATCTGCACCGAGGGGGCGAAGCCCAGCACCGGCACGTACTCGCGGACCAGGTCGCGGATCTCGTTGCGGAGCGAGGCCTGGGGCCGGGTCTGCAGCTCGAAGATGGTGCCGCGGATGTCGCGGATCGTCTGGTCGAGATCCTTCATCGTCAGGTCCAGTCGGGCGCCGAGGATGTCGTCGTCGGCCATCGACCGGGTCTTCTGGAGGTGCAGCCCGGCAGCGAAGAGCCGCTGGATCACGACGTCGTGGAGGTCGCGGGCGATCCGGTCGCGGTCCGAGACCACCGCCATCTCGGCGCGCTCCTGGAGCGCCTGGGCGCGGTCGAGCGCGAGTCCGGCCTGTTCGGCGAACGAGGCGAGCAGCTCGCGGTCCTCGCCGTCGGAGGCCGACAGGGCGGACCGTTCGAACTCGACCAGGATCACGCCGGGGAGGGTCAGGTGAGCCCGTAGCGGCACGAACACAGCGACGCGGTCGCTGTCCACCGGCACCTCCATCGGCGCGCCGCTGGCGACCGCGGCGCGGGCGACCTGGGCGACTTCGCCGCGTTGTTCATCGGTGAGGTCGTGGGGCCGCGTGGTCGACCCCCGCAGAGCGGCGACGCGGACCCGGTCGCCCTGGCTGGGCACCTGGACGATGGCCACGGCGTTGGCCTGGGAGGCGCTGAGCACCGCGTCGGCGATCTGTTCGAAGGCGGCGTCCAGGCCGATCGGGGGGAGCAGCAGTTCGTTCAGCTCGCTGAAGGTTTCCAGCCAGCGCCGACGGCGCTCGCTGAGGCTGTAGGAGAGCTGGTTCTCGATGACGATGCCGGCGATGGTCGACAGGGCGTGCACCCGCTGCTCGTCCAAGTCGTCGAAGGGTTTCTCGTCCCGGCGCTCGGAGAGGAAGAGGTTGGCGTACGCCGTGCCACGGATCCGCACGGGGGCGGCCAGCAGCGTGCGCATCGGAGGGTGGTGGTCGACAGGGCGTGCACCCGCTGCTCGTCCAAGTCGTCGAAGGGTTTCTCGTCCCGGCGCTCGGAGAGGAAGAGGTTGGCGTACGCCGTGCCACGGATCCACGGGGGGGCGGACAGTGTCGTCGAGGCGCAGTGCCTCGTGCAGCGACAGCGAGCAGCCCTTCCCGGTGGGAAGGTCGCCGATCAGCGCCGCGGTCGCCGGGTCCATACCGTGGGTGATGAAGTCGATGATCCCGCCGTCGCGGCCGAAGACGCCCAACGCGCCGTACCGGGCGGTGGTCAGAGCGCAGGCCGACTCCACGCGTTGCTGGTGATCGAGTAGTTGTCCAGCTCCGCGGACATGCCGACGACGGCATCCAGCAGGGCGGGGTCGGTGCCCAGGTCACCCGAGGCTGGACCGGCGGCAGGGCCCGGTCGACGAGACGTCACCGCCTCATCGTGCCACTCAGAAGGTCGTCAGCGTGCGATGTACGGGCGACTCGTTCTCGTGCGTCCAGTCGGCGCCGAGGGACCGCCCGCTCAGGCTGTCCCAGCGCATCCGCAGCAGCAGGGTGCGGTGGCCGGTCGCCCACGGCTTCGGGCGCCACGACCCACGGATCGCCTCCAGCTCGGCGGGGTCGGACTCCGCCCAGCTGCGGCCCCGGGCCACCACACTCCAGCCGAGGTGACGCTCGTGGTCGATGTGGTCGATCTCGAAGGCCAGCATGGCGTTGCGGCCGTAGGTGCCGAGCACGCTGTAGGAGGAGGTGAGAATGACCACTGTGTCGTCGTGAACCGAGTAGTTCACGGGCACGATGTGCGGCCCGTTTGGGTGCATGCGTCGGCCGACGATCCCGGCGCGCAGCAGTCGGTCGCACTCCGACACGGTCAGTTCGCGCGAGGTGGTCACGGTGGCCCCCTTTCGTCATCCTGCCGGGCCTCCCGGGCCGCCATCGAAGCGGCGGCCGAAGGGCCCCGAGCCCCTCATCGATTGTGGCAAACGTGTGAGCGCGTCCGGAGGGGCCAGGGTCCCGAGTGGGGTCCCGAGTGGGGTCCCGACGGGGACCCCGACGGGAGAGCCGGGTCAGTCCTCGAGCAGGGGAGGGCGTCGGCGGGTGGCCGGGAGCGGGTGATGGCGCGGGTCGGGCCAGCCGACGCGGAGTCCGACCTGGAGACGCAGTCCGGGGGGGGAGCAG
>JBGAJX010000033.1:0-56032 GCA_044224695.1 Marmoricola sp.
GGCCTCACCGGCACCCACGTCGGCTGCGAGCACGGGGTGTGCGGCGCCTGCACCGTGCTGGTCGACGGCAAGCCGATGCGGTCGTGCCTGATGTTCGCGGTCTCGGCGGTCGACTACGAGATCACCACCGTGGAAGGGCTCACCCGGCCCGACGGTTCGCTCGGTCCGGTGCAGCAGGCCTTCAAGGAGTGCCACGGACTGCAGTGCGGCTTCTGCACCCCCGGCTTCCTCACCACGATCACCGCCGGCCTGGAGGAGAATCCCGCCCCGACCAAGGAGGAGGCCCGCGACATGATCGCGGGCAACCTGTGCCGGTGCACCGGCTACCAGAACATCGTCGCGGCGGTGTGCCGGGCGGCAGAGTTGAAGAGTGGTGCGTCGGCTCCTCAACCGCCGGAGGCGCGGGAGGTGAGCGCATGACCACCAAGCTGATGGGCGAGAAGGTCCAGCGCGTCGAGGACGACCGGCTGCTGCGCGGCCAGGGTCGGTACGTCGACGACCTGATGCCCGGGGCCCTCGAGGTCGCCGTCCTGCGCAGCCCGCACGCCCATGCCCGGATCATCGACATCGACGTGGAGGCCGTCCTCGACCTCGACGGCGTCGTCGCGGTCTACACCTACGACGACCTGACCGGCGCGATGGCCGAGCCGTTGCCGCTGCTCATTCCGCACCCGGCGCTCACCCACGGGCGCACCCAGTACGCGTTGGCCAAGGACGAGGTGAACTACGTCGGCGAGGCCATCGCGATGGTGGTCGCCGAGAGCCGCTACATCGCCGAGGACGCGGTCGGGGCGATCCGCGTCCAGTACGAGTTCCTCCCCCCGGTGGTGGGGATCGACACCGCACGCAAGGCCGAGAGACTCGTCCACGAGGACGTGCCCGGCAATGTGGCTGCGCGCCTGGAGCAGTCGGTCGGCGACGCCGAGGCCGCGATCGCGAAGGCTCCGCACCGGCTCAGCCTGGACCTGCACGTCGAGCGCAGCGCCTGTCAGCCGATGGAGGGTCGGGGCACGGTCGCCCGTTGGGACGTCGACTCCGGACGGCTGCAGGTGTGGACCTCGACCCAGACCTCCACCGGCGTACGCGCCGCGGTGGCCTCCAAGCTGGGCCTCGAACTGGTCCAGGTCGACGTGATCACCCCCGACGTCGGCGGCGGCTTCGGTGTCAAGATCGTGCACCCGTGGCCCGAGGAACTGCTGGTGCCGATGGCGGCGATGGCGCTGGGCCGGCCGGTGAAGTTCACCGAGGACCGGCGCGAGCACTTCATCTCCTCGGCCCACGAACGCGGCCAGGACCAGCACATCGAGGTCGGCTTCGACGACGACGGCCGCCTGCTCGGCCTCTCGGTGCAGTTCTGGCACGACCACGGTGCCTACACGCCGTACGGCCTGATCGTGCCGATCATCACCTCGACGCAGTTGCTCGGCCCCTACAAGCCGCAGAACTACAAGGTCGTCTTCGAGAGCCTCTACACCAACACCGTCATCGTGACGCCCTACCGCGGCGCGGGTCGCCCGCAGGGCGTCTAC
Organism: Marmoricola sp.; assembly: GCA_044224695.1. Classification (GTDB taxonomy): domain Bacteria; phylum Actinomycetota; class Actinomycetes; order Propionibacteriales; family Nocardioidaceae; genus Marmoricola_A. The sequence goes on from JBGAJX010000033.1 coordinate 1,530, forward strand.
GCGATGGAGCGGACGATGGACGCGATCGCGCAGTACCTGGGCAAGGACCGCACCGAGGTGCGTGCCGCGAACTTCATCCAGCCCGACGAGTTCCCCTACGACCACGGCCTGACCTTCCAGGACGGCCGCCCGCTGATCTACGACTCGGGCGACTTCCCGGCCTCGCTCGAGAAGCTCAAGAAGCTGGTGGGCTGGGACGAGTTCGAGTCTTTCCGACAAGAAGCGCGGGAGCAGGGACGCAAGGTCGGCATCGGCCTGGCCTGCTACGTCGAGGGCACCGGGGTCGGTCCCTACGAGGGCGCGCACATCCAGGTGGAGACCTCCGGCAAGGTGAAGGTGGCGATCGGCCTGACCTCTCAGGGCCAGGGCCACCAGACCGCCTTCGCCCAGATCGTCGCCGACGAACTGGGGGTCCCCTTCGAGGACGTTCAGGTCGTCGCGGGTGACACCCGCCGGATGCCGTACGCGGTGGGCACCTTCGCCTCCCGCGCTGCGGTGATGAGCGGCTCGGCCGTGGCGCTGACCGCGCGGATGGTGCGCGCGAAGGCGTTGCGGATCGCTGCCGACGCCCTCGAGGTGGACGCCGCCGACCTCGACATCGTCGACGGCGTGGTCCAGGTGAAGGGGGCGCCAGGTCAGCAGATCGCGCTCGGCACGCTCGCGGTGCTCTCCAACCCGCTGCGCTACGCCTTCGACGAGGCGTCCAAGGCGGCCACCCAGTTCAGCGTCGGTCACCCCGAGAAGCCGCCGGTCGCCGAGGACGACGAGCCCGGCCTGGAGGGTCGTGACTACTACTCCCCGGAGCGCTCCACCTTCGCCAACGGCATGCACGCGGTGATCGTGGAGACCGACCCGGAGACCTGCGAGATCAAGATCCTGAAATACGCCGTCGTCCACGACTGCGGCACCCTGATCAACCCGATGATCGTCGAGGGCCAGATCCACGGTGGCGTCGCGCAGGGAGTCGGCGGTGCGCTCTACGAGCGGATGGCCTACGACGAGAGCGGGCAGTTGCTCAACGCCTCGTTCATGGACTTCCTGATGCCCTATGTCACCGAGGTGCCCACGTCGATCGACATCGACCACCTGGAGACCCCGTCGCCGTTGAACCCGCTGGGGCTCAAGGGTGCCGGCGAGGCCGGCGTGATCCCCTCCTCGGCGGTCTTCGCCGCCGCGATCGAGGACGCCGAGGGCTTCCCGATCCGTTCGATGCCCCTCTCACCCTCGGAGCTCTTCGATCTCCGCGCACAGCACACCCGGAAGGACAAGTCATGAGGATCGCCGGAGAGGCCACGCTGAACGCGCCGGTCCAGAAGGTCTGGGACGCGATGCTGGACCCCGCCGTCCTGGTCAGCACCATCCCCGGCTGCGAGAAACTGGAGACCACGGGCGAGAACGCCTACGCGATGACCGTCACCGCCGGCGTCGCGGCGATCAAGGGCACCTACGCCGGCACCTGCGAGCTGCGTGACCTGAACCCGCACACCTCGCTGCTGCTCGCAGCGCAGGGGGCAGGTGCCCCGGGCACCATCGCGGCCGACGTGACGGTGACGTTCGCCGATCTCGGTGACGGCACCACGCGGCTCTCCTACGACGCGGACACGATCGTCGGCGGGATGATCGGCGGCGTCGGCCAGCGGATGCTCAACTCGGTCAGCAAGCGTCTGGCGGGCGAGTTCTTCGGCAACGTCGAGAACGTCATCAACGGAGTAGCCGCGCCCGTCACCGCCGGCGCTGTGCCCGCTGCCCCCGCGGTGGAGACCGCGCCGGGTGTGTTCACCGCGCTGCCGAAGCCGGCCGCCGCGGCAGGCACGACCGAGGACTTCCTCAAGGGCGTCGCGGTCGGTGCGGGTCTGGTCGCCCTCGGTGTCGTGCTCGGCGCCGTCGTGGGTCGTCGGCGGTGACCCTCGACCACTTCTCCTCGGCCCGGGACATGGCCGCGGCCGTGCGGGCCAGGGAGATCTCGGCCCGTGAGCTGCTCGACCTGCACCTGGACCGCATCGCGGCGGTGAACCCGAAGGTCAACGCGGTCGTCTCACTCGACGAGCAGCGGGCGCGCGAGGGCGCGGCCGCCGCCGACGAGGCGCTGGCCCGGGGCGAGGAGGTCGGCCCGTTGCACGGGCTGCCGTTCGCCTTCAAGGACACCCATGCGGTCGGCGGGTGGCGGACGACGTACGGCTCGCCGCTGTTCGCCGAGCACGTGCCGCCGCGGGACGAACTCATCGTCGAGCGGGTCCGCGCGGCCGGGGCGGTCACGATCGGCAAGACCAACGTGCCGGAGTTCGCCGCCGGATCGCACACGTTCAACCCCGTCTTCGGGACCACGCTGAACCCCTACGACCTGGGGCGTTCCGCGGGCGGGTCCTCCGGCGGCGCCGCCGCCTCGCTGGCCACCGGGATGGTGCCGCTGGCCGACGGCAGCGACATGGGCGGCTCCCTGCGCAACCCCGCGTCGTACTGCAACGTCGTGGGTCTGCGACCCACGCTGGGGCGGGTGCCGGAGTGGCCGCTCTACAACGCCTGGGAGACGACCTCGGTCGGCGGCCCGATGGCGCGGACCGTCGACGATCTGGCGTTGCTGCTCTCGGTGATGGCGGGTCCGGACCGGCGGGTGCCGACGGCGTACGCCGGTGACCCCCGGCCCCTGGGTGATCAGTTGGGGGAGCCGCCAGCGACAGGTTCCCTAGCGGGCCTGCGCGTGGCCTGGTCGGTCGACCTCGGCGGCGCGCTGGACGTCGATGCCGAGGTCGCCGCGATCACCGCCGGGGCCGCGGAGGTGTTCGCCGGCGCGGGCGCCACGCTCGTCGAGACCCACCCGAACCTCGCGGCCGCGGAGGACACCTTCCGCACGCTGCGCGCCTGGCACTTCCAGGCCAAGCTCGGGTCGCTGCTCGCGAAGAACCCGGACTCCTTCAAGCAGTCGCTGGCCGACAACATCCGGGCCGGGGAGCACCTCACCGGGGCCGATGTCGCCCGGGCGTACGCGTCGCGGACCGCGCTGGGCCAGCGGATGGTGGACTTCTTCGCCTCCCACGACGTGCTGATCCTGCCGGTCAGCCAGGTGCCGCCGTTCCCGGCCGACCAGGAGTTCCCGACCGAGATCAACGGCCGGCCGATGGCGACCTACCTGGACTGGATGCGGGCGGCGTACTTCATCACCGTGACCGGCTGCCCCGCCATCTCGGTCCCGGCCGGCTTCACCCGCGACGGGCTGCCCGTGGGCATCCAGATCGTCGCCGCGCACCACCAGGAGCGCCGCCTTCTGGAGGTCGCGCACGCCTTCGAGCAGGCCACCGGGGCCGGGCGACGGCACCCCGACCTCTGAGCAGGGCACGCCCCGGCGCGTGTCGTCAGATCCTGACGACAAAGAGTCGATTCACTGGCGAGAAGTGACATGGTCGCCCGGGTCGCGCAACGACTTGAATCGTCCTCGTGACAGACGAGCGAACGATCAGGATCGGCATCGACACCGGTGGCACGTTCACCGACGTGGTCGCCTTCGACGAGGCCACCGGCGAACTGGTGACCACCAAGACCCCGTCCACGCCCAGCAATCCGGCCGACGGCTTTCTGGCCGGCATCGAGAAGGTGCTGGGCCTGATGGGGCTCCCGGCGGACGAGCGGGCCGGACGGCGGATCGCCGCGGTCAGCCACGGCACCACCGTCGCCACCAACCAGCTGCTCGAGGGCAAGGTCGACGAGCTCGGCTTCATCACCACCGAGGGCTACGAGGCGATGCTCGAGATCGCCCGCCAGAGCGTCCCGGACGGGTACGGCAACTCCTACTTCTGGGTCAAGCCGGACCGGATCGTCCCGCGCCACCTGGTCAAGGGTGTCGGCGGCCGCCTCGACCACACCGGGGCCGAGCTGCGCCCCTTCGACGAGGACGGCGCCCGGACGGTCGCCCGCTGGTTCCGCGAGGCGGGCATCGCCACCCTCGGCGTCTGCTTCCTGCACGCCTACGCCAACCCGGCGCACGAGGAGCGGATGCGCGAGATTCTGCGCGAGGAGCACCCCGAGGCGGTCGTCTCGATCTCCAGTGAGGTGCTGCGCGAGTACCGCGAGTACGAGCGCTCCATGACCACCCTCGTCGACGCCGCGGTCAAGCCGAAGCTGTCGCGCTACGTCAACAACATCAAGGCCCGCCTCGACGCCTACACCTCCGCGACCGACGGTCGCGCGGTCCCGTTCTACGTGATGAAGTCCAACGGCGGCGTGCTCTCGGCCGACGAGGTCGTCCACCAGCCCATCACCACGGTGCTGTCGGGTCCCGCGGCCGGTGCCCTGGGCGCCGCGCTGATCGCGCAGGTCGCCGGGTTCGACAAGGTGCTGACCTGTGACGGCGGCGGCACCTCGACCGACGTCAGCGTCGTCATCGACGGGGAGCCCACGCTCACCACCGAGGGCACCGTCGGCGTCTACCCGAGCAAGATCCCGATGATCGACGTCGTCACCGTCGGTGCGGGTGGCGGCTCCATCGCGTGGCTCTCTCCGGAGGGCTCGCTCAAGGTCGGCCCGCACTCGGCCGGCGCCGACCCCGGCCCGCTCTGTTACGCCAAGGGCGGCACCGACGTCACCATCACCGACGCCCACGTCGTCCTCGGCCGGATCCCACCGCACCTGCTCGGCGGTGAGATCCCGCTCGACGTCGAGGCGGCGCGCGAGGGTCTCGCCCAGCTCGCCAGCAAGCTGAACCTGTCGCTGGAGGAGTGTGCCAACGGCGTCCTGGAGATCTCGGCGTGGAACCAGGCGAACGCCCTGCGGCAGATCACCGTCAAGCGCGGGCTCGACGTACGCGACTTCACCCTGACCACCTTCGGTGGCTCCGGCTCGCTGCTGCTGTGCCGCCTGGTCGACATCCTCGACCTCCCGGCCGTGCTGGTCCCGCCGAACCCGGGCAACGTCTCCGCCTTCGGTCTGCTCACCGTGGACGTGAAGAACGACTACGTCCGCACCCACGTCGCGCTGCAGGAGTCCCTCTCGGGCAGCGACCTGGAGCAGGTCTTCGACGAGTTGAGCGCGCAGGCCGCCGAGGCGCTGGCCAAGGAGGGCTTCGACGAGGCCCAGCGCCGGTTCGTGCGCACCGCCGACGTGCGCTACTTCGGCCAGGCCTTCGAGGTGCGCGTGCCCGTTCCGGACGGGGCCCTCGACGACGCGGCGCTCGCCCACGTGGCGGCGACCTTCCACGCCGAGCACCGGGCGCTCTACGGCTACGACTTCGCCGGCGACCCTCACCAGCAGGTCGAGTGGGTCAACCTCCGCGTCTCCGGGATCGGCCCGATCAAGCGCCCCGACATCGTGGGTCACGACGTCACCGCGCAGGCCGACCCGACCGAGAAGTCGCGTCGTCCGGTCTGCTTCGACTCCCACGAGGGGTACGTCGACACGCCCGTCTTCTGGCGGCCCGACCTCGCCCCGGGGACCGTCGTCACCGGACCCGCGATCCTCGAGGAGTTCGGCTCCACCGTGCCGTTGCACCCCGGGTTCACCGCCCGCATCGACGGCTTCCGCAACATCATCGTCACCCGCACCCAGGAGGAGCAGGCATGACCGGGGTTTCGACAAGCTCAACCACCGTGGGGAGCTCGACCACCGGGGGGGAGTCGCGTCGCGCGCCCACCCAGTTCCCCTTCGGTGCGCTGACCGCCGACGCCGGCCGCTCCGCGGACCCGGTGCTGGTCGAGATCGTGCAGGGATCCCTGGCGAGCGTGGAGATGGAGGTCGAGACCGCGATCGCGCGCACCTCCCGGAGCCCGATGATCCGCGACGCCCATGACTTCCGTGCGGGCATCCATGACCGCAAGCTGCGCAAGCTCACCGGCCGCTCCTACAGCGCCCTGGTCCACCCTGTGGCCCGGGACTTCCCGCTGGAGGAGATGCAGGAGGGCGACGTCTTCTTCCACAACGACGTCTACCGGTCCGAGGGCGGCATCGGCCACCTGCCCGACCTGTGCGTCACCGTGCCGGTCTTCCACCAGGGCGAGGTCGTCGCGTTCGTCCAGGCCTTCGGTCACCACGACGACATCGGCGGCTGCGTGCCCGGGTCGATGCCCAGCGGTGCGACGACCGTCTTCGAGGAGGGCCTGATGGTCCCCCCGATCAAGCTGTGGGACGCCGGTGTCCCCAACAAGGCCGCGTTGACGATCATGACCCGCAACTCGCGGATGCCGGACTCGTTGGCCGCCGACCTCGACGCCGAGTGCTCGGCCTGCCTGATGGGCGCACGTCGTCTCGGTGAGCTCTTCGACCGCTACGGCCGGGAGACCGTCGAGGCCTGCTTCGACGCGATCATCGACCGCACCACCGAGACCTACCGGCGCGAGATCCTGGCCAAGATCCCGGTCGGCACGTGGGTCTGGGAGGACTACGCCGAGCACGACGGCGTCGACGAGCCGATGCTGCACACGCAGCGGATCACGATGACGCGGACCGCGGCGGACGACCCCGACGGCGAGCGGCTGATCCTGGACTTCGGCGGAACCTCGCCGCAGGCCAAGGGCCCGATCAACCACTGCGGCGACTACAGCGACGGCGTCTTCCTCAAGAAGTGGCTCGCGCCGATCCTGCGCAACCTCGCCGACTCCCCGGAGCGGATGGCCGAGCTCGACGTCAACGAGGGCATCGTGCCGCTCATCGAGATGCGGTTCCCGCCGCCGGGCACGCTGCTCACGCCGGTCTTCCCGGCGCCGACCAACGCCCGCACGTTCGTGATCCTGCGGCTGCTCGGCGTCCTGGCCGGCGTCATCGCGAAGGCGGTCGACGGCAAGATGCCCGCCGACCAGGAGACGATCCGCTACACCGGCGTCTACGGCGAGGACCGCGACGGGCACTCGTACCTGATGCGCGAGGTCCTCGGCGGCGGCTCCGGCGGGCGCTACTACGCCGACGGTGAGGACACCATCCACGTCGTCCCCGACTCGCGGAACCTGCCGACCGAGTTCACCGAGGGGCGCTTCCCCTTCATCGTGGAGAAGCTCGGTCTGGCCATGGACTCCGGCGGCCCCGGGAAGTTCCGTGGCGGTCTCGGCTACGAGAAGCACATCCGCATGCTCAAGGACGGCCACTTCATGTCCATCGCCGACCGCTCCATCCTGGCGTGCTGGGGCGTCAAGGGCGGCCAGGCCGGGCGTCCCTTCGAGGTCGTCATCGACCCCGACGGCCCGAACGAGCGTGAGGTCGACGCACTGGCCGACGACGAGCCCGTGAAGGCCGGCGAGGTCATCCGGATCCGGACCACCGGTGGCGGCGGCTGGGGCGACCCGCTGGACCGTGACCCTGCCCTCGTCGTGCGCGACGTCATCTGGCGCAAGGTCTCGCCCGAGGGCGCGCTGGCCGACTACGGCGTGGTGCTCACCGGCTCGCTGGAGGACGACTCGCTCTCCTACGACGAGGCCGCGACCACCGCGCGACGGGCCGAGGTCGTCGCCTCCCGCGCTGAGTCGGCGTTCTTCGACCGCGGTCCCGGGTTCGCCCGGCTCAGCGGCGGTCCCGAGGTCGCCGAGGTCGACTGGCTCTGAGCATCGACATCGCCGTGCTGGGCGCGTCCGGGAAGACCGGACGCGCCTTGCGGCATGCCCTCTCCCGGACGGAGGCCGCCCGGGTCCGTCCGATCGGGCGGGCGCACCGGGCGGATCTTGCCGGTGCCCTGCGCGGCTGCGACGCGGCATACCTGATCGCGCCGAACCTGCACGCCGACGAACCGGGGTTCATCACCGAGGTGCTGACGGCGGCGCGGGCTGCGGGAGTGCGCCGGGTGGTCTACCACTCGGTCGCGGCGCCGTATGCCCCTGCGATGCCGCACCACCTGGGCAAGGCCGCCGCGGAAGATCGCGTACGACGCTGGGGCGTGCGTGGCGGGGTGAGCTGGACGATCCTGCAGCCCTGTGCGTACATGCAGAACTTCGTGCCCGCGCTGCGGGACCCGGCACCCGTGCTGCGCGTGCCGTACGACGTGGAGGCACCCTTCGGGCTCGTCGACCTGGCCGACGTCGCGGAGGCCGCGGCCACGGTGCTGCTCGACGACGCGGCCGACAGCCCGCACCGGGGTGCGACGTACGAACTGGGGGGACCCCGGCTGGTCAGCGTGCGGGACGTGGCCGAGGCCGCGAGCGCGGTGCTCGGTCGTGACGTCGTGCTCGAGCAGATCCACTCCGAGGCGTGGCGTGGTGGGGACGACCTGGACGCGCGCGAGCGGGAGTGGTTGCTGGCGATGTTCGCCTCCTACGACGCCCACGGTCTCCCGACGGGGCCGCTGCCCCTCACCGCGCTGCTGGGTCGTACGCCGACCGACCTCGCCGAGGTGCTGTCACGAGAACTAGCCGACGCCTGATCCCTTGGCACAAGTTGCGCATCGACGCCCGGCTCGTTGGCCGATCTTGACGGTGAGGGGTCCTCCAGCGGCACCTAGATTCAACGGCATGCGGATCGTGATCGCCCTGGGAGGCAACGCCATGACCTCGGCCGACGGCAAGGCCCGGCCCGAGGACCAGCGGTCGGCCATCGCCCAGGCAGCCGAGCCGATCGCCGACCTGGTCGCGGCCGGGCACGAGGTGCTGCTCACCCACGGCAACGGCCCCCAGGTCGGCAACCTGCTGCTCAAGAACGAGCTCGCCGCGACCGTCGTACCGCCGGTCCCGCTCGACTGGTGCGGGGCACAGACCCAGGCCACCATCGGGATGCTGCTCCTCAACGCGCTCGACGGTGCGCTCGCGCAGCGCGGGGTGCCCACCCGCACCGCGGCGCTGGTGTCGCGCACGCTCGTGGACGAAGAGGACCCCGCGTTCACGCACCCCACCAAGCCGATCGGTCGCTACCTCACCCACGAGGAGACCCTGCCCCTGGTCGAGCACGGCCAGCAGTTCGTGGAGGTCCCCGACCGCGGCTGGCGCCGGATCGTCGCCTCCCCCGAGCCGCGAGAGTGCCTGGACGGCGCGTCGGCCGACAGCATGCTCGCCGCCGGCTACGTGGTGGTCTGCTCCGGAGGCGGAGGCATCCCGACCGTGCGCCGCGACGGCGGTCTCGAAGGCGTCGAGGCCGTCATCGACAAGGACCTCACCGCGGCCCTCATCGCCGCCCACCTGAAGGCCGACGCGCTGGTGATCGCCACCGACGTCGAGGGCGCGGTGGAGAACTGGGGCACCCCCGAGGCCCGGCCGATCGGCGAGGTGACGACGCAGGAGATGCGCCGGATCGCCGCCGAGCAGGGCTTCGCGGCCGGCTCGATGGGCCCGAAGGTCGAGGCGGTCACCCGCTTCGCCGAGTCCGGCCACGGCACCGGCGTGATCACCTCCCTGGCCCGCATCAGTGACGCGCTGGCCGGCACGGCCGGCACCCGCGTCGTACCGGTCTGAGCACACCCCCCATCCCGACAGCCCGTCCCCACCGCCCGGCCCCTGTGGCAGCACAACAAGGAAGGAAGCACTCTCGTGCCATCCGCTATCGAAGTACGCAAGGTCCCCATCCACTCGGTGGCCGACGCCAGTGAGCTGGCCAAGCTCATCGACGAAGGCGTCATGAAGGCCGACCGGGTCATCGCCATCATCGGCAAGACCGAGGGCAACGGCGGCGTCAACGACTACACCCGGATCATCGCCGACCGCGCCTTCCGTGAGGTCCTGATCGAGAAGGGCGCCCCGGCCGACCAGGTCAAGCAGGTCCCGATCGTCTGGTCCGGCGGCACCGACGGCGTAATCAGCCCCCACGCCACGATCTTCGCCACCACCGACGCCCCCGCCGAGGGCGACGCCTCCTACGACGAGCCGCGCCTCACTGTCGGCTTCGCGATGAGCGAGCACCTGCTCCCCGAGGAGATCGGCCGCACGCCGATGATCACCAAGGTCGCCGACGCGGTGAAGGTGGCCATGGAGCGGGCCGGCATCACCGACCCGGCCGACGTGCACTACGTGCAGACCAAGACCCCGCTGCTCACGATCCACACCATCCGCGACGCCAAGAGCCGCGGCAAGAGCGTGTGGACCGAGCACACCCACGAGTCGATGGACCTCTCCAACGGTGTGACCGCGCTCGGCATCGCCGTGGCGCTCGGCGAGATCGAGATGCCGACCGACGACGACGTCATGCACAACCGCGACCTGTTCTCCTCGGTGGCGTCCTGCTCCTCCGGCGTCGAACTGGACCAGGCGCAGGTCGTCGTGGTCGGCAACGCCACCGGCGTCGGCGGCCGCTACCGGATCGGGCACGCCGTGATGCGGGACGCGCTGGACCAGGACGGCATCTGGGACGCCATCAAGAGCGCGGGCCTCGACCTGCCCGAGCGTCCGCACCACACCGACCTCGACGGCAAGCTCGTCAACGTCTTCCTCAAGTGCGAGGCCTCGCAGGACGGCATGGTCCGTGGTCGGCGCAACGCGATGCTGGACGACTCCGACGTGCACTGGCACCGTCAGATCAAGTCCTGCGTCGGTGGCGTCACCGCCGCCGTCACCGGTGACCCGGCGGTCTTCGTCTCGGTCTCCGCGGCGCACCAGGGCCCCGAGGGCGGCGGCCCCGTGGCCGCGATCGTCGACCTGGGCTGAGTGCCGGGGGTCCGGCTGACGGAACCCCATGTTCACGTGTGAAACTGGCGCTTCCCATGAGCTGCAGCTCGTGGGAAGCGCCAGTTTCGTGTGTGGAGTGCGGCCCCGTACGCCGACCGCCGACCGGCGAGGGGCGGCCCGGCTCAGCCCTCGGCGAGCCAGGCCCGGATCGACTCGTTGTGCTGGCCGAGCGTCGGCGGCGCCACGTGGTGGCGGCGAGCCCCGGCGTACGCGTTGTCGTCGAGGCGGATCGCGGGCCCGGGCAGGGTCAGCGTGCCGCAGGTGGCGTGCTCGACGTCGATCAGCAGGCCCTGGGACCGGGTCTGCTCCCAGCCGTAGACGTCGTCCAACGTCCGGACCTTCCCGGCGGGGACGCCGATCTCGTCCATCAGCCCCAGCCAGTGCTCGGCGGCCTGGGTGGTGAGGATGCCCTCGATCTCACCGATCAGGGCGTCGCGGTGAGCCACGCGGTCGCCGTTCGTCGCGAAACGCGGATCGGCCGCGTCCAAGCCGATCTTGCCTGCGAGCGCCTGCCACTGGCCCTCGGAGCCGCAGGCGATCTGGACGGGCGCGGTGGCCGTGCGGAACAGGCCGTACGGCGCGATGGCGGCGTGGTGGTTGCCGGTCCGCCCCGGGACCTCCCCGGCGACGGTCCAGCGGGTGCCCTGGAAGGCGTGCACGCCGACGACGCTGGCCAGCAGTGAGGTCCGGACGACGCGGCCGCGGCCGGTGCGCTCCCGTTCGAACAGGGCCGTGACGACCCCGTACGCGCCGTTCATGCCGGCCAGGAGATCGGCGATCGGGACGCCCAGCTTGGTGGGCTCGTCGCTGCCGGTCACGCTCATCAGGCCGCCCTCGCCCTGGGCGATCTGGTCGTAGCCGGCGCGCTGGGCCTCGGGGCCGTCGTGGCCGAACCCGGTGATGGAGAGCACCACGAGGCGGGGGTTGAGCTCGTGCAGGCGTGCGATCGAGAAGCCGAGCCGGTCCAGCACGCCGACCCGGAAGTTCTCCATCAACACGTCGGCCCGCCGCACCAGGTCGGCGAGGACCTGCTGGTCGGCCTCGCTCTTGAGGTTGAGGGTGATCGACTCCTTGTTGCGGTTGCAGGAGAAGAAGTACGTCGACTCGCGCTGGTCGCCCTCACCCACGAAGGGGGGACCCCAGCCGCGCGAGTCGTCGCCGCTGGCCGGCGACTCGATCTTGATGACGCGGGCGCCCATGTCGCCGAGCATCATGCCCGCGTGCGGGCCGGCCAGGGCTCGGGTGAGGTCCAGGACGAGGATGCCGTCGAGGGGGGCCGGGTCATGGCTGGGCTGCTCGTGGCTGTGCTGCTCCGCTGTCATGGCGTCACGGTAGCCAGCGCCCCGGGTGCGGGCGACGGCATGTGTTGCCAAGCGGGGCTCGAACCGGGTGGCGCTTCTTGGCCGACTCGAGTCGGGCGGCGCGCTTGGTAAAAAGCGCGCAAAAGACGCGAATGTCACTCATCCTGATCGTCGGGACGGGACGCGCTCTGTTCGCAGGGCGACGACATTCGAGGTGGGCACATGCTGCAGGCAACGCCGTTCATGCTGGCGCGTCGCGAGCTGGCGATCAGGTCGGCACCCAAGGGGCGGCTGATGGCCGTGAGTCGTTCGGTCGAGGCCCGGGCCCTGGTGGAGCCCCACGGTGCACAGATCTGGGCGTGCCTGCAGGACGAGGGCTACTTCACCAGCAGGACGCGCGCGGTCTACCGCGAGCTCGCCGAGCACGGCGTCGACGTCCACCTCCTGGCCCGTGGCTTTGAAGGCCGTACGTCGGGCATCCCCGGACTGCACCTGCACGAGCTCCCCGGGGGCAGCCCGCTAGGGGCGGAGTGGAACGTGCTCCTGCTGACCCCGCGCGACGGCTGGGGCCTGTTCGCCCAGGAGCGCATCACCGACATGGCGCTGGCCGACGCGGCACGCCCGTTCGACTGGGCGACGTCGGAGGACCGGGACCTGGTGCAGCGCGGTGTCGCCTGGCTGCGCGAGTGGCTCGGCCTCAACACGCACGCCGAGACCTGGGGTGTGCCGGCAGGTCGGTGACGCCGCGGACCCGGGGCGGGTCACAGGCGGGCGGCCTCAGGGCGCCTCAGGCGGCCAGGGCCGGCACGGGCTCGGAGTGACCGTCGGGCGCCATGAACATGCCGTCGTCGAAGAGGACGACGCCGTTGCACAGCAGGCACCAGCCCTGCTCGGAGTGGTCGGCGACCACATGGGCGTTGCAGCAGGCGCGCTCCTCGGCGCCGGGGCACGGGGGGGTGTGGCTGCACATGGCGCGCTCCTCACGGTGTTGTCGGGTGTTCCCTGTGGTCCAGGTCACATCCTCAGAGTGCGCCTGCCCCCGGTCCTCGTCAAGAGGAAATCGCGCATTACTTCATGAGGAATCGAAATGGTTCCGGAGGACCGTAGGGGAGTTCGAGCGGCCTCGCCACTTCGGCACGCACCTGCCTAATCCTCCGGAGAAATATTTCTCCGGAGGATTGACATGTGCCCGCGCTCACGTCTGTAATCGTGGTCACACAGACGAGGCGCCGGACGTACCGGCCCAAGGAGGCGGACGTGGTCGCAGGACAGGAACTCACCGGCAAGGTCGCTCTCGTGACGGCCGGCAGCCGCGGGATCGGTCGGGGCATCGTCGAGGAGCTGCTCGAACGCGGCGCCACCGTGGTGCTGACCGGGCGCTCGGAGGAGAAGGGTGCGGCCGCGCTGGCCGAGCTGGGCCAGCCCGAGCGCACCGCCTTCCTCTCCGGCGACGCCCGGTCGCGCGAAGTCGTGGAGTCGTGGGTCGACCAGACCGTGGCGGAGTTCGGGCGCATCGACATCCTGGTGAACAACGCCGGTGGGAGCGACGGGTTCGCGCTGGTCGGGGACCTCAGTGAGGAGGCCTGGCAGAACGCGATCACCTTCATCCTGCACTCGGCCTTCTGGGCCACCCGTCGGGCTCTGCCGCAGATGGAGAAGCAGGGCTACGGCCGCGTCATCAACATCTCCTCGCTCGAGGGCAAGGTCGGCAACAAGGCGATGGTGGCCCACTACGTGACCGCCAAGCACGGCATGAACGGGCTCACCAAGGCCGTCGCCTTCGAGTACGGCGGCAAGGGCATCACCTGCAACGCCATCTGCCCGGGGGCGATCGAGACCGACCTGATGGTCGAGGTCGGGCCCAAGTTCGCCGAGGAGAACGGGATGACCTACGAGGAGTACAAGGCGAACTACGCCAAGGACGCCTCGATCGGCCGCCTGAACACCGTCGAGGAGGTCGCGGCCCTGGCCGCGCTGCTGGCCAGCGACCTCGGCGGCGGCTTCAACGCCGCGATCCTCAGCGTCGACGGGGGCTCGGCCCCCTACTGATCGCGCCGCAGGTGCGCCCGCCCGGGCGCCCTGTCGCCGTACGCCCATCAATTCCTCATAAGGAAAAACCACGAGTCGGACGCGGCAGCGTCCCGAGGAGGTGAGAACCGAATGTCAGAACCGACGCACACCGACGCCGGCCGGGCGCTCCCGGGGACCGACGTGCCACTGGTGGCCATCGAGAACCTCTCCAAGACGTTCCCCGGGCAGCGCGCCCTCGACCGGGTCGAGCTCGACCTGCGCGCAGGCGAGGTCCACGCCCTCCTCGGGCAGAACGGCTCCGGCAAGTCCACCCTGATCAAGGTCCTCACCGGGTTCCACGAGCCCGACGAGGGTGTCCGGGTCCGGGTCGCGGGCCAGGAGGGCGAGTTCACCCGCACCGGTCCCGCGCCGCTGGACGGCACCGTGCTGAACGTGCGCGCCGTGCACCAGCACCTCGGTCTGGTCTCCCTGCTCAGCATCGTGGACAACGTCGCCCTGGTCACCGGCTACTGCCGTGGACGTGGTGGACGTGTCGACTGGCCGGCCCAGGAGCGGCTCACCCGCGACCTGCTGGCACGCGTCGGGCTCGAGGGCCTGGACGTGCACACCCCCGTCGAGGTGATCACGCCGCTGCAGCGCACGCAGGTCGCCATCGCCCGGGCCTTGCACGGCTGGGGCGAGGAGGCGGCCGGGCTGCTCATCCTGGACGAGCCCACCGCCGCCCTCCCGGCCGAGCAGGCCGAGGGCCTCTTCACCCTGGTCCGCCGGCTGCGTGACGCCGGCGTCGCGATCGTCTACGTCTCGCACCGCCTCGACGACCTGGTGGCCATCGCCGACCACGTCACCGTGCTGCGCGACGGCCGCTCGGTGGCGACCAGCTCGATGAAGGGCCTCACCCACGACGACCTCGTCGGACTCATGCTGGGCAAGGAAGCCGCGGAGAAGGCGCACGAGGTGGTCCGCCAGCACAGAGAGACGCCCGCTGCGGCCCCGGCCCGTGACAGTGGCGCGACAGGAGCGGGTCTGCACATCCGCGGCCTGGCCGGCACCGAACTGCGCGGGCTCGACGTCACCGTCGCTCCGGGCGAGGTCGTCGGCATCACCGGCATCGTCGGCGCCGGCCAGGACGAGCTGCCCTACCTGCTGGTGGGCGCACGCACGGCCACCGCCGGCACCGTGGAGATCGACGGCACGTCGTACGACGTCGCGCGGCTGACTCCGCGGCGGGCCGCCGACCTGGGTCTGGCGATGGTCCCCGCGGACCGTGCCTCGGAGGCGGTCCTGCCCCAGACCGCGATCTCGCAGAACATCACCCTGCCGAGGCTGCGCGCCTTCCGCCGCAGCGGCTGGCTGCGGCGCTCGCTCGAGCGCCGCGAGGCCGTCGAGTGGATCGAGAAGCTCTCCATCCAGCCGCCGAACCCCGAGAAGCTGGTGACCGAGCTCAGCGGCGGCAACGCCCAGAAGGTGATCCTCGCGCGGTGGCTCTCCGTCGCCCGTGCGGGTCTGGTCCTGGCCGAGCCCACGGCCGGGGTGGACATCGGCGCCAAGAGCCTGATCTACAGCCATCTCCGCGCCGCCGCGGCCGACGGCCTCCCCATCATCGTGTGCTCCACCGACGCGATGGATCTCGAGCAGCTCTGCACCCGGGTCCTGGTGCTGGCCGACGGCCGACTGAAGGCCGAGCTCACCGGGGCCGACATCGAGGAAGACACCATCAACCGCGCAGTGCTGTCGGCGACCGACACCGGCGCGCACACCGCCACGGAGGCACTCGCATGACCACCATCGACGTCGATTCGCGCGCGGAGTGGAAGCGCCGACTCAGTTTCTCCAACCTCAGCGTCATCTACATCCTGATCGCCCTGGTGGCCTTCTTCGGGATCTGGAAGACCGAGCTGTTCCTGACCTACGACACGTTCAGCGGCATGCTCAACCAGAACGCGATCCAGGCACTCATGGCGCTCTCGCTCATCATGGCCCTCTCGTGCGGGGTCTTCGACCTCTCCATCGGCTATGTCATGAGCCTGACCTCGATGCTCACGGCCTATCTCGTCAGCCCGCAGTACGGGAACCTGACACCGGCGTCGGCGATCGCGATCGCGCTGGTCTGCGCGCTGCTCGCCGGAGTCGTCAACGGGGTCATCGTGGTGGTGTTCAAGATCGACTCGTTCATCGGCACGCTCGCGACCGGGTCGATCTTCTACGCCGCCGCGGTCTACATCACCGACAACGTGCCGATCTCGGTGGGCACCTCCACGATCCGCGACCTCGGCAGCTGGGACCTCGGCCGCCTCACCGCACCGGTCTTCGTTGTCGCCGTCGTGATGCTCGCGCTGTGGTACCTGATGGGTCACACCCCGACCGGGCGCGCCATCTACGCCACGGGGCTCGGCCCGGAGGCTGCTCGTCTGGCCGGCATCCGCACCCAGCGCATCCAGTTCGTCTCGCTCATCGTGTCGGCCGGTCTGGCCGGAGTCGCCGGGGTCCTGGCGACCGCGAAGTTCAGCCAGGGTTCGGCCGCGGTCGGCAACCCCTACCTGATCCAGGCCTTCGCCGCGGTCTTCCTCGGCGCCACGCTCTTCCGGGGCAGCCTCTTCAACGCCGTCGGCACCGTGATCGCGGTCGTCATGCTCGGCACGATCACCGTCGGCCTCGCGCTGGCCGGCGTGGTCCAGCAGTGGGTCCCGTACGCCTTCCAGGGCGTCATCCTGATCGCTGCGCTCGGCCTCGGGGGCCTGCGTCGCCGACCCAAGGCCCCGGCCCAGCACGACGAGGCCCGCAGTGCGGCGCCCGGTGGCCCGGTCTCCGAGCCACCGGCCCAGACCCTGCCCGCCCAGTCCGCGGACGTCCCCGCGGACACCCGGTCGACGGTGTGACCACCGCGAGCCCTCTCACGCTTCACCGCCACCGCGGCTCCGGCCGCTCCCGTCCGGCCGTCGCAGAGACCTCTGCAGGCCACCCAGCTTCCGCCCGTGGGGGTCGGATGCCCAACAAGGAGGAAGAATGAAGAAGTTGTTCAGAGCAGGCACCCTGAGCGTTGCCGCGGGAGCGGTCGCCCTCGTGCTCAGCTCGTGCTCGGCCGGGAGCACGGCGGCCACCGACACCGACGACGCGAGCACGTCGAGTCCCACCAACTCCAGCGCCCTGCCGAACACCTCGGGCGAGCCGACGCTGACCGCGATCGAGGAGAACACCGGCGTCGAGGGCGCCAAGGCCCTGCTGGCGATGTGGACCTCCCCGCCCACCTCCATCGGCATCACCGAGCCGGTCGACGGCGAGATCCCGTCCGGCAAGAAGATCGCCTTCATGAACTGTGGCGTCGAGGTCTGCAACGCCAACTTCGAGGCGGTCAAGGAAGCGGCCGGGATCCTCGGCTGGTCGGTGGAGAACGTCAACGTCGGCGGCACCCCGGACGAGATCAGCGGTGCATGGAACCGTGTCGCGGCCAGCAAGCCCGACGGCGTGATCGCCACCGGCGTGCCCAGCGCGGTGTTCAAGCCGGCTCTCGACCAGCTGGCCGCGGCCGGCATCCCGGTCGTCGAGTGCTGCGTCCCGAACGAGACCGACCCCGGCATCACCGCCATGATCGGCGACGTCAACACCGACCCCATCGGACGCCAGTTCGGCGCCTGGATCGCGGCGGACAGCAACGGTGAGGCCAATGTCCTCTGGGTCGGCTCGGCCGACTTCCCGGTGATCGCGGACCTCGAGACCGCCTTCCGCGACAGCATGGACTCCTGGTGCCCCGGCTGCCCCATCGAGTCGATCGACATCCCCGTCGCCGAGATCGGCACCACGATGCCCACCAAGATCGCCGCCTACGTCCGCTCGAACCCGGACGTGAACTACATCGCCCTGGGCTACGACGGTTTCGCGACCGGTCTGCCGCAGGCGCTGCGCGACGCCGGTGTCGCGGACAAGGTCAAGTTCATCGGCCAGAACGCGCTGCCGATGAACAAGCAGATGGTGGTCGACGGTGAGCAGGGCGCGAGCATCGCGTTCCCCATCTACGAGGAGATGTACGCCGCGGTCGACGCCCTGGCCCGCACCTTCGTCGGTGTCTCGGTGGAGCCCTCGCTGGCGATGATGCCGCTCTACATCTACACGAGCGACAACATCAACGACCCGTCGACCTTCGAGCCGCTGGTGCCCGACTACCAGGAGCAGTTCAAGGCTCTGTGGGGCAAGTGAGTCCGACGCCTGTCTGACCGCCGCCCGGCTCTCACACAGTCGCGGGTCCGGTCGGCCGATCCGTCGGCCGGCCGGACTCGATCCACCTGACCTGCACGTCCGACACCGAGGGGGAATCATGGCCAGCCGAGACGGCGACCAGGTAGCGCTCGACCAGTTCCGAGTCCAGGTCCGGGCGTGGCTGGAGTCCACCGGGCTTCCTCTGCGTGACGACGAGGCGGCCGCCTCCGGCGCCTGCTCCGACACGGTCGCGGTCTTCCACGACCTGCCGCACCAGGACGAGCAGGCATTGCTCGATCGGCTCCGGGACTGGCAGCGCACGAAGTACGACGCCGGCTACGGCGCCCTCACCTGGCCCGCGCCGGAGGGGCCAGGACTGAGCCCCGCCCACGACGAGGCGTTCGCCGCCGAGGAACTGCGCTACGAGACTCCTGGCACGCACGAGTTGATCACGGTGGGCCTCAACCTCGTCGCTCCCACCCTGCGGGAGCTGGCCTCCGCCGAGCTCCGCGAACTCCTGGTCCTGCCGATCCTGCGCGGCGAAGTGCTCGCCTGCCAGCTCTTCTCCGAGCCGGGCGCGGGATCGGATCTGGCCAACGTCTCCACCCGCGCCGTTCGCGACGGCGACGACTGGCTCATCACCGGGCAGAAGGTCTGGTCCTCGGGCGCGCAGTTCGCCGGCTGGGGCGAGCTGATCGCCCGCACCGACCCCGACGTCCCCAAGCATCGTGGACTCACCGCCTTCATGGTCCCGCTCGACGCACCGGGCGTCGAGGTCCGCCCGCTGCGCCAGATGAGCGGGGGGAGCAGCTTCAACGAGGTGTTCCTGGACCAGGTGCGCATCCCGGATCGTTTCCGGATCGCCGACGTCGGCGAGGGCTGGAAGGTCGCGCTGACCACGCTCGGCTTCGAACGTGGCGACAGCGCCAAGCAGGCGCTGGTCGGCGGCGACTGGCGCCAGGCCTTCGAGGTCGCCCGCCGGACCGGCGCGGACCGCGACCCCCTGATCCGGCAGCGGATGGCCGAGACCTACATCGCCTGGCGGCTCGGCGAGGTGGCTGCCGCTCGCGACGAACGGATCTTCGCGGACGGGCAGGCCCCGGGAGCAGTGGGTTCGCTGCGCAAACTCCAGTGGCTGCACCGAATGCAGTCCGTCTCCGACCTCACCCGCGAGGCACTCGGCGCGCAGATCGCCGTCGACACCGGCACCTGGGGAACCTTCGCGTGGACCCAGCAGTTGCTCGGAGTCCCCGGTTACCGGATCGCGGGCGGCTCGGACCAGATCCAGAAGAACATCATCGGCGAGCGCATCCTCGGCCTCCCCGCAGCGCCACGCGACGACCGCGACCGCCCCTGGCGGGACACCAGGCGATGAACCGGGCGGCCGGCGTACGGAGCCTGGAGGGAACGGGGGCCCTGATCACCGGGACGGGCTGCGCGCCCGGCCATGCGCTGGCCCTGGCCTTCGCTGCGTCCGGTGCCGACGTCGTGATCACCGAGCGCCGGCGCGACCGCGGTGAACGCCTCGCCGCGGAGATCCGTGCGCGCACCGGACGACGTGCTCTGTTCGTGGCGACCCGCGTCGGGAACTGGTCGTCGGTGACCCAGGTGGCTGACGTCGCCCGGGACGCGCTGGGTCACGTGGACGTGCTGGTCAACAACACCAGGCTGGCCCCGATCTATCCCAGCCTCGCGGAGGTCGAGCCTGCGCTGGGGGAGCGGCGACTCGACGTCAGCGTCACCGGGGCCTTCCGGCTCACGGCGCTCGTGGGCGCCCGGATGGCCGAGGGCTCCGGCGGCACGATCGTCAACGTGGGCTGGGGATCACACACGCGCACGCGCGACCGGCTCCGGTCCGAGGCCGAGGGAGCCTTGTTCGCCACGCTCGCCCACGAGCTCGCCGCCGCCTACGGGCCGACGGTGCGGATCGACGGCGTGACCGGCCTGCTCTCCCGAGATCTCGATGCCGTCGTGGCCACGGCGCTGGGTCTGGCGTGCGACGGGTCGGTTTCCTCGGTGGATCCACCGGTGGACCAGTCGATGACGTCGATCCCTTGCCATAATTCTTTATGAGAAATACAGTGATGAGACCCCTTCGAAGGAGATCGTGATGACGCAGACCTGGCGCCCCGGATCGTGCGCTGTGGTGGGCGTGGGCAGCACGGACTACTCCAAGAACAGCGGCCGTTCCCCGTTGACGATGGCCGCGCAGGCGGCGCACGCCGCGCTGGCCGACGCCGGTCTCACCGCTGCCGACGTGGACGGCATCGTCCGCTGTGACATGGACACCGTCTACCCCGCGGCACTGGCCGAGGTGCTCGGTGTCCCCGACCTGGGCTACTGGGGCGACGTGGGTCCCGGCGGCTCCGGTCCGGCCGCGATGGTCGGCCAGGCGGTCGCGGCGATCGAGGCCGGCATGGCCAGCACGGTCGTGGTCTTCCGGTCCCTCAACGGACGCAGCGGTCTGCGCTACGGCAAGGGGGCCGCCCGGGACGAGCGGGCCGGAGGCGAGGCGTCCTACGAGGACCTCTACCTGCCTTACGGCATGCAGACGCCCGGTCAGTTCTTCGCGCTGCTGGCCCAGGATCACGCCAACCACTACGGCAAGACCCAGGAGGGGCTCGCCGAGATCGCGCTGGCCTGCCGCGAGCACGCGAACCTCAACCCCGCCGCCCAGTTCTTCGACCGCCCGATGACGCCGGAGTCCTACTACGCCTCGCGGATGCTCTCCACCCCGCTCCGGCTCTTCGACTACTGCCTGGAGACCGACGGTGCCTGCGCCGTGGTGGTGACCACGGCCGAGCGAGCGCGGGACCTGCGCCACAAGCCGGCGTACGTCGCCGCCGCCGCGCAGGCCGCCGGGGCCGAACCGCAACCGGGCCTGATGTTCCCGATGCTGACCCGCCGCGACATGCTCGAGACCTCCGCGGTGCAGTGCGGCGAGCGGCTCTTCTCCCGGGCCGGCCTGACGCCGGCCGACGTCGACGTCGCCCAGATCTACGACTGCTTCACCATCACGGTGCTGCTCCAGTTGGAGGACTACGGGTTCTGCGGACGCGGGGAGGGCGGGGAGTTCGCCGCCGCCGGCGAGCTGCGGCTGGCGGGTTCCCTGCCGACCAACACGAGCGGAGGGCACCTCTCGGAGGGCTACCTGCACGGCATGAACCACATCGCCGAGGGGGTGCGCCAGATCCGCGGCACCTCCACCGCCCAGGTGCCCGACGCCGAGGTGTGCCTGGTGACCAGCGCCCCGCCGCCCGGTGCGAGCGCCCTGCTGCTGACCACGGAGGCGTCATGACCCCGACCGCTGACACCGCGACCAGCCGGGTCCTGCCCGTTCTGGACGACCCCGAGACCGCGGGCTTCTGGGCCGCGGCCGCCGAGCACCGGCTGGTGGTCCGGGCCTGCCCCGGCTGCGGTCGCGAACGGCACCTGCCCCGCGCCTTCTGTTCCGCCTGCGGCACCGTGGGCGAGTCCTGGGTCGACGTGCCACCGGCCGGTCGGCTGGTGTCGTGGACCGTCGTGGAGCACCAGGTCCACCCCGGCTACCCCACGCCTTACACCGTCCTGCTGGTCGAGCTCGAAGGTCGGCCGGGCGTGCGGATGATGGGTCAGCTCCCGGGCCGACCCTCGACCGAGCTGAGCGCGGGCCAGCCGATGGAGGCCTGGTTCGAGCACGTCGGCGACACCGTCCTGCCGCAGTGGCGTCCGGTCGGAGGTGCCTGGTGAGCGCGACCCGCCTGGTCGAGCCGGCCCTCTTCGACGCCGACGCGACGGCGCTGGTCGGCAGTGTCTGCGACGACTGCGGCACGACCGCCTTCCCGGCACAGGACGGCTGCTCGCGGTGCAGCGGATCCGCCGTGCGGACGACCTCCCTGCCGACGCAGGGGACTCTGTGGGCCTACACCGTGCAGTGCTTCGAGCCCAAGCGGCCCTACCGCACCGACGGGGCGTTCACCCCGTTCGGTCTCGGGTACGTCGACCTCGGCGCGGTGATCGTGGAAAGCCGTCTCACGGTCGCCGACGTCGACGCACTGCGCCCAGGCCTGCCCGTGCGGCTGGTGCTCGAGCCGTTGTTCACCGACGAGGACGGCACCACGGTGCTGGGGTTCGCGTTCACCCCGGTGGTTGAGGAGGGCGACGAAGGAGCCCGTCTCGAAACCACCGGCACCTCAACCACCGTAGGCCCGGTGGTTGAGGAGGGCCGTTTCGAGACGCTCGCTTCGCTCACTCCTCAACCGCCGGCCCGGGAGGAGGGGGACGCATGAGCGACGTGGTCATCATCGGGATCGGGATGCACCGGTTCGGCCGTACCGACGGGGTGTCCGGGCGCCAGATGGGGGCGCACGCCACGCGTGCGGCCCTGGTCGACGCCGGGGTCGCGTGGTCGGACATCCAGTTCGCCTACGGCGGTAGCTACGCCTCGGGTGACGCCGACACCCTGGTCTCGGATCTCGGCCTGACGGGCATCCCCTTCGTCAACGTGAAGAACGGCTGTGGCACCGGCGGCTCCGCGCTGATCAGCGCACGCAACGCGATCGCCTCGGGCGCCCACGACCTCGGGCTGGTGGTCGGGTTCGACAAGCACCCGCGCGGTGCGTTCGCCGAGGACCCGGCGAACCTCGGGCTCGGCCAGTGGTACGGCGAGAGCGGCCTGATGGTCACCACCCAGTTCTTCGCGATGAAGATCCAGCGCTACATGGCCGAGCACGGCATCAGCGACCGCACGCTGGCACGGGTGGCCGCCAAGTCCTTCCGCAACGGCGCTCTCAACGAGATGGCGTGGCGGCGCACCCCGATGGGTGAGGACGAGATCCTGTCGGCCGCGATGGTGAACCCGCCCCTCACGCAGTACATGTTCTGCTCGCCCGGCGAGGGGGGCGTCGCGCTGATCCTGGCCAGTGCCGCCAAGGCCAAGGCGCTCGGGGTCCGGGGCATCACCCTGCGGTCGGTCGAGCTGCGGACGCGCCGGTTCGGCTCCTTCGAGGTCTACAGCCCGTGGCTGTCCGCCGAGCGTGCCGACGGACCCACGATCGAGGCCGCCCGTGCCGCCTTCGAGTCGGCCGGCATCGGCCCCGAGGAGGTCGACGTCGCGCAGGTGCAGGACACCGAGTCCGGCGCCGAGATCATGCACCTGGCCGAGACCGGCCTGTGCAAGCACGGCGAGCAGGAGCACCTCTACGCCACCGGCGCCCTGGAGATCACGGGGAGCCTGCCGGTCAACACCGATGGTGGGGTCATCGCCAACGGTGAGCCGATCGGAGCCACCGGCTTGCGTCAGGTCCACGAGATCGTGGCGCAGCTGCGCGGTACTGCCGGGGCCCGTCAGGTCCCGAACCGGCCGAGGGTCGGCTTCACCCACGTGTACGGCGCACCGGGCCTGAGCGCCTGCGCCGTCCTGACCAACTGAGAGAGAGACACACCATGAGCTGGGGATTCGAGACCGACCCGGAGTACGCCGCGCAGCTGGACTGGGTCAGCGACTTCGTCGCCCGTGAGATCGAGCCGCTGGACCAGGTCATCGACCACGCCTGGAACGTGCGGGACCCGCAGCGCAACGCGCTGATCCGGCCGCTCCAGGAGCAGGTCAAGGAGCGCAAGCTCTGGGCGTGCCACCTCGGTCCCGAGCTCGGTGGCCCGGGCTACGGCCAGCTCAAGCTGGCTCTGCTCAACGAGCGGATCGGCCACACCCACTCCGGCCCGGTCGTCTTCGGCAACCAGGCTCCCGACAGTGGCAACGCCGAGATCCTGGCGCACTTCGGCACCGACGACCTGAAGAAGCGCTACCTCGAGCCCCTGCTGGAGAACGAGATCGCCTCGGCGTACTCGATGACCGAGCCCACCGGCGGGTCCGACCCGACCGAGTTCCGCACCCGTGCGGTCCTCGACGGCGACGAGTGGGTCCTCAACGGGGAGAAGTGGTTCTCCTCGCACGCCAACTTCGCGGAGTTCCTCATCGTGATGGCGGTGACGGACCCCGACGAGGCTCCGCACAAGCGGCTGTCGATGTTCATCGTGCCCACCGACACCCCCGGGGTGGAGATGGTCCGCCCCGTCGGCGTCTTCGGGCACGACGAGGCGGAGGGCACGCACCCCTACATGCGCTACACCGACGTGCGCATCCCCGCCGACCACATGCTCGGTGGCCGGGGTGAGGGCTTCCACGTCGCGCAGACCCGCCTGGGCGGCGGACGGATCCACCACGCGATGCGCACCGTCGGCCTGGTCCGCAAGTCCCTCGACATGATGCTCGAGCGCGCCGTCTCGCGGACTTCGGGAGGACGGCCCCTGGGCGAGCGTCAGATGGTCGCGGAGATGATCGCGGACTCCCACATCCAGCTCGAGCAGTTCCGTCTGCTGGTGCTGCAGACCGCCTGGCGGATCGACCGTTATCAGGACTACAAGAAGGTGATCGTCGACATCGCCGCGGTCAAGGCGGCGATGCCCAAGGTGCTGCTCGACGTCGCCGGTCGGGCCATCCAAATCCACGGCTCGCTGGGGATCTCCGAGGAGATGCCGTTCGGCAAGTGGGTGCTGGAGAGTTACCACATGGGCCTGGCCGACGGTGCGACCGAGCTCCACAAGCTCCAGATCGCCAAGCGGCTCATGCGCGGCGTGGAGCCGGCTCCCGGCCTCTTCCCGACCACGCACCTGCCCACGACCCGCGCGGCCGCGCAGCAGAAGTACGCCGACCTGCTGCTCGCCGAGGACCCTGTCGGGATCGAGGCATGAGCGCCCCGAGCGCCTCCGCCTCCGGGGCCCGCGAGGAGCTGGCGCCGGTGCGCCCCGGTGAGGAGCTCGACTGGGCCGCGCTGGAGCGCTACGTGCGCACCCACCTGCCGGCCGACCTCGCCGAGGTGGCTGACGCCGAGGGCGTCGAGGTGCTGCAGTTCCCCAACGGGTCGGCCAACCTGACCTACCGCGTGGTGCTGGGCGGGACGCCCCTGGTGGTCCGCCGGCCGCCCTTCGGCCAGATCGCCGTCGGCGCCCACGACATGGGACGCGAGTACCGGGTGCTGTCGCGCCTGCACCGCCGCTATCCCCGGGCGCCGCGAGGGCTGGCCTTCTGCGACGACCCCGCGGTGATCGGTGCGCCCTTCCTGGTCTCGGAGTACCGCCCCGGCATCGTGGTGTGGGACGCCGTGCCCGACGAGCTCGCGGGCGTCCCCGACGCCGGCCGGGCGATCGGCTTCGCCGTGGTCGACGCGCTGGCCGACCTGCACCAGGTGGACCCCGCCGAGGTCGACCTGTCCGACCTGGGGCGGCCCGCGGGCTACCTGGAGCGCCAGGTGGCCGGGTGGACCAAGCGCTGGGCCGCGGTCGCCTCGCACCCCGAGGGTCCGGTGTGGCAGGTCGGGCGTGCCCTGGCCGCGACCCTGCCCGCCTCGGGGCTGGACGGGTTCGTCCACAACGACTTCAAGATCGACAACTGCCAGTTCGCTCCGGGTGACCCCACCCGGGTGGTCTCGGTCTTCGACTGGGACATGACCACCCTCGGGGACCCGCTGGCCGACCTGGGCACGCTGCTCAACTACTGGCCGGGCGAACCGGGCCAGGCGAACGCCGTACCGGGCCTGGCCGGACTCGGCCTGCCGAGCCGCGACGAGATCGTGGCGCGCTACCTGGCACGGCGCGGTCTCGACGTCGACCCCGCAGTCATCGACTGGTACGAGGCCTTCGGCTGTTGGAAGACCGCGGTCATCCTGCAGCAGCTCTACGCCCGCTACGTCCGCGGCGAGACCACGGATCCGCGCATGGGGGAGCGGGGCGCGCAGGTGAACCCGCTGGCGCTGCGCGCCCTGCGACTGCTGGGCGTGGACCCGGACCCGGTCCCGGGCTCCGACTACTGAAGCGAGACGACCATGATCCTGACCGACACCGAGGACCTCGACGCCCTGCGCGCGGTGGCGCGCGACTTCCTCGCCGGCGTCGACCCGCACGCGCCCCTGGAGCGCGAGGCCCGGGTGGACCGCGCGCTGTGGGCGCGGGCCTGCCAGGAGCTCGGCATGGCGGGGCTCGACGTCCCCGAGGAGCTCGGCGGCCTGGGCCTCGGCCCGGCCGCGAACGCCGTCCTGCTGGAAGAGTGCGCGCGCGTGCTGGCCGCGCTCCCTCTGCTCGGATCGGTGGTGCGGGCCCAGGGGCTGCTGCTGGCCGCGGGCGACCGGACCCTGTGGGAGCAGGTGCTGCCCACAGTCCTGGACGGCAGCACCGTCCTGGCCGTGGCCGATCGCGACGGTGACGTCGCGACCACCGCCCGCCGGCAGGGTTCCGACTGGGTGCTTCACGGGACGAAGGTCGCGGTGCTCGACGGCGTCAGCGCGGATCTGTTCCTGGTGGTCGCCGATACCGGCGCGGGGGCGAGCCTGTTCCTGGTGGACGCCACGCAGACCGGGCGCGACGCCGCCGAGTCGCTCGACCTCACCCGCGACTTCGCCACGGTGAGGCTCGAGGGCGCAGCCGGCACGCTGGTCGGAGCCGAGGGGGACTGGCCCGCCCTCGCCGAGGCCGTCGCGCCGGCACTGACCCTCGCTGTCGCCGCGGAGGCCGTCGGATCGGCCGAGACCTGCCTGTGGGGCGCGGTCTCCTACGCCAAGGACCGGGTGCAGTTCGGCCGCGAGATCGGCAGCTTCCAGGCGATCAAGCACGCCCTGGCCGAGGTCGCCGTCGGGCTCGACGACGCCCGCAGCGCGCTGGAGCACGCCCAGTGGGCCGCCAACCAACAGCCCGATGCGCTGCCGCTGGCGGCGGCTGTCGCCGCGGCGACGGCAACCGAGGTCGACCTGCGCGCGAGCGCCGAGCACATCCAGGTGCACGGCGGCATCGGGTTCACCTGGGAGCACCGGGCCCACCTCTACTTCCGCCGGGCGCGGAGCAACGCCGCCCTCTTCGGCGACGTCCGCCACCACCGCGAAGACGTCCTGCGGCTGTTGGGCGTCACGCCTGTCCAGCAGCCGGTCCCCACCCAGACAGGAGTTTCGTCATGATGCGCTTCTCGAACAAGGTCGTGCTGATCACCGGAGCGGGCTCGGGGCTCGGCCGGGCGGCGGCCGTGCGGATCGCCGCCGAGGGAGCCAAGCTCGCGCTCGTGGACGTGAACGCCGACGCGCTCTCGGAGACCCAGGCGGAGATCCTCGCGGCCCGGCCCGAGGCCGAGACGATCACCATCACCGCGAACGTCGCCGACGAGGCCCAGGTCGCCGCCTTCGTGCACCAGACCGTGGACACGTTCGGAGCCATCGACGGCTTCTTCAACAACGCCGGGATCGAAGGCACGCAGAACCTGACCGAGGACTACGGGTCGGCCGAGTTCCATCGCGTGCTCGAGGTCAACCTCAAGGGAGTGTTCTACGGGCTCCAGTACGTCCTCAAGGTGATGCGGGCGCAGGGCCATGGGGCCGTCGTCAACACGGCCTCTGTCGGCGGCATCCGCGGCATCGGCAACCAGTCGGGGTACTCCGCGGCCAAGCACGGCGTGGTGGGGCTGACCCGGAACTCGGGTGTCGAGTACGGCGAGTTCGGCATCCAGATCAACGCGATCGCCCCGGGAGCCATCAGGACCCCGATGGTCGAGGGGGCCTTCAAGCAGATCGATCCCGAGAACTGGCAGGAGATCGGCCGTCAGTTCGTCCAGGCGAATCCGATGCGCCGCCTCGGAGAGTCCGAAGAGGTGGCGGCCCTGGTGGCCTTCCTGCTCTCGGGCGAAGCCACGTTCATCAATGCCGCGGTCATCCCGATCGACGGCGGTCAGTCCTACAAGTACTAGAGGCCCGGAGGCCCCGATGACGAACCCGACCCACCTCGATCTCGCCCAGGAGTACGTCGAGAAGGCGCGCGTCGCCCAGACCCTCCAGGACTACGGCTTCGGCTGTGACACCAAGGACCGCGCGGCGCTGCTGGAGGTCTTCGCCGACGACGCGCGCGCGTCGTACGACGGGGAGACCTGGCTCGTCGGCGGAGAGGCCATCGTGGACTGGCTGCTCGAAGCCCTCGCCGGACTGACGTACAGCCAGCACATGATCACCACGCCACTCATCTCGGTCGACGCCGACACCGCGCGCGTCGTCGCGTACCTGAACGCCCACCAGCGGTCCGGCGAAACGGACGCGCTCATCCGGATGAACGGCCGCTACGACTGCGAGCTGCGCCAGATCCTCGGGCAGTGGCGAGTGACCAGCCTGTCGCTCGGTGTCGGCTGGTTCGCGTCGGCCTGACCGGGATCCAGGATGCGTGCCTATCGGTTGACCGCTCCGGGGCGCGCCGAACTGTGCGAGGTCCCGGTGCCGGACATCGCGGACACCGAGGTCCTGGTGCAGGTGGCGGCCGTGGGCGTGTGCCACTCCGACCTGCACCTGTGCCACGCCCGGGCACTGCCCTACGCGCTGCCGATGACGCTGGGGCACGAGGTCTCCGGGCACGTCGTCCGGGTGGGTCGCGAGGTGACGACGCGTCACGTCGGAGAAGCCGTCCTGGCCTACCTCTGTTGGGGGTGCGGGACCTGTGCGGCCTGTCGCTCCGGCGCGGAGAACTACTGCCGCGCGCATCACGGCTCCTCGGTCCCGGGCCCCGGCATGGGCCACGACGGCGGCATGGCGGAGTTCCTCTCCGTCCCTGCACGCCACCTGGTGCCGTTGGACGGGCTCGACCCCGTGGCCGCCGCACCGTTGGCGGATGCGGCGTTGACGTCCTTCCACGCGATGGAGGGCGCGCGCGACCGGCTCGTCGAGGGCTCGACGGCGGTCGTCATCGGCGTGGGCGGCCTGGGCACGTTGGCGGTGCAGATCCTGGCGGCCACCACCGGGGCGCGCATCGTCGCCGTCGACCCCGACACCGGTCGGCGCGACCTGGCGCGGGCGTGGGGAGCGCAGGTCTGCCTGGACAGCGCGGACGCTCCGGAGCAGGCCATCGCCGACCTGACCGGTGGGTCCGGCGCCGAGGCGGTCTTCGACTTCGTCGGGGTCGAGTCGACCCTGGCGCTGGCCGCCGCCGGTGTGGGGACCCAGGGCGTGATCAGCATCGTCGGACTGGGCGCGGGCCGGCTTCCGGTGCTGGCAGGTCCGCCGCCGTTCGCGATGCCGTGGGGGGTCTCGATCCTCAGGCCGTACGGCGGTTCGCGGGAGAACCTCCACGCCGTCCTGGACCTGGCGCGCTCCGGCCGGCTGCGCGCGCCGGTCGAGGTCGCGCCGCTGCGTGAGGCGCCCGCGGTGCTGGACCGCCTCGAGCAGGGGCTGGTCCAGGGACGCGCGGTGCTGGTGCCCTGAGGGCTACTGGTGCCCTGACGCCGGCACCGCTCAGCGTGCGGTCCACCCGCCGTCGACGACCAGGGTCTGACCGGTCACGTAGGTCGACGCGTCGGAGGCCAGGAAGAGCAACGCCCCGTCGAGCTCGGGCGGCAGCCCCGGTCGACGCAGCAGCGTGTTGCGCTCCACCCACCGTCGGCCGGACTCCTCGGCGAAGAGCGCCTCGTTCATCTCGGTGTGGAACCACCCCGGGACGAGCGCGTTCACGCGGACTCCGTCCGGGCCGTACTGTCCGGCGAGCTCCCGGGTGAGCGCGACGATCGCCCCCTTGGAGGCGGCGTAGCCCGCGCCCCCGATCGGGGCCGCGGAGACCAACGCCAGGATCGAGGCGACGTTGATGATCGTCCCCGACCCGGCGGCCCGCATCGCGGCCCCGGCGTGCTTGGAGAGCACCCAGGGCCCACGCAGGTTGATGTCCAGCACCCGGTCGAGGTCCGCCTCGGTCTCGTCGGCGATGGCCGCCGGGCCGGAGGTGCCGGCGTTGTTGACCAGGACGTCGATCCGGCCGCTCTCGGCGAGCGCGTGCTCGACGAGGCGGACGCAGTCGCCGGCGTCGGCGACGTCGCAGCGCACCGGACGGATCCCCGTTCGGCGTGAGGCCAGTGCCTCGAGCCGGTCCACGCGCCGGGCGGCGGCGTAGACGACGGCGCCCGCCTCGGCGAGGGTCTCGGCGAACCGGCTGCCCAGCCCGGAGGAGGCACCGGTCACCAGGACCGTGTGCCCCTGGAGCGAGAACAGGTCCGCCGCGCCTCCGGGATGCTGGGTCACGGGATTTTGGCTCTCGGGATGCTGGGTCACGGGATCATCAGGACCCGGCCGAAGGCGTCGCCGGTCTCGACGTAGCGGTGGGCCTCCACGGCGTCGGCGAGGGCGAAGGTGCGGTCGGTGACCGCGCGCAGCTCGCCGGTGCCGACGCGGGCGATCAGGTCCGCGATCAGGTCGTAGGTGCGCTGCGGTTGACGGGACTGCTCCATGGCGAAGAAGACCGCGGTGAGCGAGCCGTTCTTCTCCATCAGCGGCCAGACCACGGGCGGCGCGGCGTCACGGCCGGCGTTGCCGATCCAGCTGATCCGGCCTCGGTAGGCCAGCGCCTTGATGCTGCCCTCGAGGGTGCGCCCGCCGATCGGGTCGACGACGAGGTCGGCGCCGTGGCCGTCGGTGAGCCGTAGGACCTCCTCGGCCACGTCGACCTGGGTGAAGTCGATGCCGTGGTCGAGGCCGTAGTCGGCGAGTCGCTCCAGGCGGCCGTCGGCCACCGAGGTGGCCAGCACCGTCGCGCCCGCTGCCTTGGCGAGCTGGATGGCGGCCAGCCCCACGCCGCCGCTGCCGGCCTGCACCAGCACGGTCTCGCCGGGCTGGAGCTTGCCGAACTCGAAGAGGCAGTCGTGCGCGGTGCCGAACTCGACCGGCAGCGCCGCGGCATCCTCGAAGGAGACCGTGTCGGGCAGCGCCCAGACCTTGCGCCCCGGCACGCTGGCCAGTTCGGCATGGGAGCCCTTCATCATCATCGCGACGATGCGGTCGCCGGGAGCGACGTGGGTGACGCCCTCACCGACCTCGCGGACGACACCGCTGGCCTGGTAGCCCACCACGTGGGGGCTGTCGAGGCCGGTGCCCTCCCGGCGGTTGATCAGGTCACCGCCCTGGATGCCGATCGCACGGACCTCGAAGAGCACGCCTCCGGGCCGTACGACGGGGTCGGGGACGTCCGCATAGCGCAGGACCTCCGGAGGGCCGGTCACGTCGAAGATGGCTGCTTTCATGGCGGCGACCCTACCGGAGCGGCGCTCTATTTACCATGAGGAATTATTCGAACCCGACTTCATGGTCACGCTTGGCCTAGACAATTCCTCATGATGTTCAAATCAAATCGTCCTAAGGATTGACTCTCTGCTGGGTGTCGGATTCCATAGTCCTGTGTTCGTGATCACACGACATCACAGGCTGCGGAAGGTAGACGCATGACAGTCACGGAGGAGCTCGCCGGCTACGGGCTGAGCGCGGGTGCGCTGGACCTGCTCCAGGCGGGCGTGGTGGGGCACATCATCGACGGCGAGATCGCCTGCTCCGCCTCGGGTGAGACCTTCCCGGTCTACGACCCCTCCAGTGGGCGCGAGATCGCCCAGGGCGCCCTGGGCGGCCAGGCCGAGGTCGACCGGGCGGTGGCCGCAGCGCGCCGGTCCTTCGAGGACGGGCGCTGGCGTCGGCTGGCCCCGATCGAGCGGGAGCGCACGCTGCGCCGGCTCGCCGAGCTGATCGAGCAGAACCGCACCACGCTGGGGGACCTCGACGCCCTTGACGCGGGCATCCTGCACGGCTACGCCGGGTTCATCGTCGACTTCGCCGTCGGCGGGGTGAACTACTACGCCGGCTGGCCGACCAAGCTGCGCGGCTCGGTCCCCGAGGTCGCCCACGGTCTCGACGTCGTCGTACGTCGTGAGCCGATCGGCGTGGTGGGCATCATCGTCCCCTGGAACGGGCCCACCGCCGTGATCGCCTTCGTGGCGGCGGCACTGGCGGCCGGCAACTCCGTCGTGCTGAAGCCTGCACCCCAGACGCCGCTGTCGGCGCACCTGCTCGGCAGGCTCTGCCTCGAGGCCGGCATCCCGGACGGGGTCGTGAACGTGCTCCAGGGCGCCGGCGACGCCGGAGCCGGGCTGGTCAACCACCCGGGTGTCGACAAGATCTCGTTCACCGGCTCGGTCGCCACGGGCAAGGCGATCGCCACCGCCGCGGCCTCCCAGCTGAAGAAGGTGACCCTGGAGCTCGGCGGCAAGAGCCCCTTCATCGTCTTCGACGACGCCGACGTCGAGGCCGCCGCGGCCGGCGCCATGAGCGCGGTCTGGAGCAACTCCGGCCAGGTCTGCACCGCCGGCACCCGGACGCTGGTCCACCGGGGCATCTACGACGCTTTCGTCGACGCGGTCGTGAACGCGTCCAAGGACATCCGCCTCGGCTCGGCCTTCGACGAGTCCACCCAGATGGGGCCGCTGATCTCGGCCGAACAGCTCGCGGTCGTCGAGAAGTACGTCGGCATCGGGGTCGACGAGGGCGCCAGCCTGGTGCTCGGCGGCTCGCGCGGTCCCGGCGAGGGCTACCTCCACGAGCCCACCATCTTCACCGACGTGCGCAGCGACATGCGGATCGCGCAGGAGGAGATCTTCGGCCCGGTGATGAGCCTCATCCCCTTCGACGACGAGGCGGAGGCCTACGCGCTGGCCAACGACGTCGAGTTCGGGCTCGCCGCCGGGGTGTGGACCCGGAGCCTGGACCGGGCGCACCGTGCCACGCAGGCGATCCACACCGGCACCGTCTGGGTCAACGCCTACCAGCTGGCCGACGCCGGGGTTCCCTACGGCGGGGTCAAGCAGTCCGGTTACGGCCGGGTCCTCGGCGAGGAGGGCCTCCAGGACTTCCTCGTCACCAAGTCCGTGTGGACCAAGTACGACACCGCCGGCTGACCGGCTTTCCAGCTCACCCGAAGAGAGACATCACTCATGGACACCGCACATCTGCAGCGGCTGGTCGACCGGCTGGCCATCCAGGACACCCTGACCACCTACGCCTCGGCCATCGACATCGGTGACTTCGCGACGCTGCGGACGGTCTTCACCGACGACGCCACCGCGCTCTACGACCGTGACTCCGGTCCGCTGGTCGGCGGCGACACGATCCTCACGTGGGTCGAGACCGCGACCGCGCCGCTGGGCTGGCAGCACCACATGATCTCCGTCTACGGCGTGGAGATCGAGGGGGACGAGGCGACCGCGCTGATCTACCTGCTCTCGCACCAGACGATGAGCGACGCCCCCGACCAGATCCGGATGATGACGAGCAAGTACCGCAACCGACTGCGCCGCGAGGGCGACCGCTGGCGCATCTGTGCCCTCGAGCTCGAGGTCGGCTGGTACGAGGAGCGCACCTTCGCCCAGGCTGCTCGCGACACCCGGGTGGCCCTCCCCGACCTCACCGCAGAACAGGAGCAGATGGCATGACCACGACCCCGCACATCGACAACGAGACCGGCGAGAACGCCGAGGCGACCAAGCGCGGCTGCCCGGTCATCCACTTCGACTTCACCGAACCGCGTCCGGCCGGGGAGTACTTCACCAAGCTCGACGAGCTGCGTGAGGAGGCGCCCATCGCCTGGAACACCTTCGGCGGCGGCTTCTGGATGCTGAACCGCAACGCCCTGGTGGGCGAGGCGTTCCAGACCCCCGAGGTCTTCAGCAGCTCGGCGACCGTGCCGACGATCCCCGAGCCCGACTACCACTTCATCCCCACGATGGAGAACGGCGCCAGCCACCGGCTCTACCGATCGGTGCTCAACCCGCAGTTCTCGCCGAAGGTGGTGGCGGGCCTGGAGGAATCGATCCGGCGCGACTGCATCGACCTGATCGAGTCGCTCCAGGCCAGGGGCTCCATCGACATGGTCACCGACTTCGCCCTGGTCTTCCCGACCAAGGTCTTCCTCCAGATCGTGGACCTGCCCGCCGAGCAGACCGACCGGTTCGTCGGCTGGGTCGAGGACGTCTTCGCCGGCCTGGGCAACCCCGGCGCCGAGGAACGGCTGGCGAACGCGTTCGCCGCGATCCGGGAGTACTTCACCGGGCTCATGCGCGAGCGTCGGGCCAACCCGAAGGACGACTTCTTCGGTCGCCTGCTCACCTCCAACATCGGCGATCGCCCCATCACCGACGAGGAGTTCCTCAACATGTCGCTGGTGCTGCTGCTCGCGGGCCTCGACACCGTGAAGAGCCAACTGGGCTACATGTTCTTCCACCTGGCCACGCATGACGACCACCGTCAGCGGATCATCGACGACCCGTCGATCACCGCCAACGCCGTCGAGGAGTTCCTGCGGGCCTACGCGATCGTGATGGACGGTCGCAAGCTGGCCCAGGACGTCGACTTCCACGGCTGCCCGATGAAGGAGGGTGACATGGTCATGCTGACCCTGGCTGCCGCCTCGCGCGACACCGTGGAGTTCGACCGCGCCGACGAGGTCGACTTCGACCGGGAGCGGGTCGTCCACTTCTCCTTCGGCAGCGGTCCGCACCGGTGCCTGGGCTCCCACCTGGCCCGCCTCGAGCTCAAGATCGTGCTCGAGGAGTGGCACAAGCGCATCCCGCACTACCGGATCGACCCCTCGGTCGACCGCGCCACCATCGTCGAGAGCGGCCCGCAGCTCGGTCTGAGCACGCTGCCGCTGGTCTGGGAGGTCTGAACATGAGCGACACCACTGCAGTGAGCACCGACGGCGACTTCACGATCGTCATCGACCGGGACAAGTGCGTCGGCCACGGCCGCTGCTACAGCCTCTCCCCGGACGTCTACGACGCCGACGACGAGGGCTTCGCCGAGCTCACCGACGGCGCCGTGCCGGCGACGCCCGAACTGCGGGCGCAGGCCCGGCTCGGGGCGGAGACCTGCCCCGAGCGCGCGATCACGCTGCAACCGAACTAGACGCTCGCCAGGCCACGGGGTCCGGCTCCGGCTCGCACCCCGTGGCCTTGCTCGTCTTGCATTAATTCATCATGAGAAATAGGATCGGGTAGAACCGAAGCGAAGGACGGCTCCTCCATGACGATCGACCAGGACCCCGCTCTCCGAGCGGACCGCGCACCCCGTGCGCGCACGGGCCCGTTGGCGGGCGTCCGTGTCGCGGACTTCTGCTGGATGGGCGTCGGTGCCGTCGCGACCCGGATGCTGGCCGACTTCGGTGCCGACGTCATCAAGATCGAGGACCGCACCCGGCTCGACATGCCGCGCCGACTGCCCTTCTACAAGAACGACCCGCGGACCTACGGAGACGAGGACCCCAACCCGGACCCCAACAAGGGTGGGCTGTTCAACAACTACAGCCGCAACAAGCTGGGCGTGACGCTCAACATGCGCACCGCACGTGGTCGCGAACTTGCCGACCAGCTGATCGCCTCGAGCTCGGTCGTCACCGAGAACTTCGCCCCGGGTGTCATGGAGCGTTGGGGCCTCACCTACGAGCGGCTCAACGAGCTCTCCCCCGAGGTCATCTACGCCCGGATGAGCGGCTACGGCCACACCGGCCCGCACGTCGGCTACCGCAGCTACGGCCCGGTGATCCAGGCCGTCAGCGGTCTCACCTTCGTGAGCGGGCTCCCCGACCGTGAGCCCTCCGGCTGGGGCCTGTCCTACATGGACAACCAGGCGGCCTACTACAACTCCGCCGCGCTGCTCATGGCGATCCTGCACCGCTCGATGACCGGCAAGGGCACCGAGATCGACGTCTCGGCCGTCGAGGTGGGGATCAACCTGCTGGGCCCGCTGCTCCTCGACGTCTCCGTCAACAACCACCAGACCCGCCGTCCGGGGTTCCCGACCGGCAATCGTCTGGAGCACCCCCACGCGGCCCCGCACGGGGTCTACCCGAGCCTGGGCGAGGACCGCTGGGTGGCGATCGCGGTCTTCGGCGACGAGGACTGGAGCCGTTTCGTGGCCGCCCTCGGCGACCCCGAGTGGGCACGCGATCCGCGCTTCGCCACCCAGGAAGCCCGCTTCGGGCACCAGGACGCCCTCGACGCGCACGTCTCCGACTGGACCCGCACCCGCACCCCGCACGAGGTCATGCACCTCCTCCAGGCCGCCGGCGTAGCCGCGGGTGCGGTGCAGGACGCCGAGGACCTCAACGAGACCGACCCGCAGGTCGCCTTCCGCGGCACCATGTTCGAGCTGGACCACCCGGTGATCGGGCCGGCGAAGTTCGAGGGCAGCCCGGTGCTGTTCTCGCAGACCAGCCAGGACAACTGGCGCTCGGCCCCGCTGCTCGGCGAGGACAACCACTACGTGCTGACCACCATGCTCGGCCTCGACGACGACGAGGTCGACAAGCTCACCGCCGAGGGAGTCATCTGATGGCGACCCAGTCCCAGTCCCAGCCGCAGTCCCAGTCGCAGCCCCAGCAGACCACGCCGTACACCGGCCTGAGGGTCATCGAGATCGCCGACGACCCCGGAGGCGAGTACACCGGCAAGCTGCTGGCCGACCTCGGTGCCGACGTCGTCAAGGTGGAGCCCCCGCAAGGCGCGGCCAGCCGGCACGTCGGACCCTTCGAGAACGACGTCGACGGTCCGGAGGCCAGCCTGCTCTTCCGCGCGTACAACTCGACCAAGCGCAGCGTGGTCCTCGCCGATGACGACGCGGGGCGGCGCGACCTGCAGGCGCTGGTCCGCAGCGCCGACGTCCTGCTGACCACGCGCCGCGCCGACGAGGCGCGCGCCCTGGGGCTGGACTTCACCACGCTGCTGGAGGAGAACCCGCGCCTGGTGATCGTCGCGGTGACGCCGTTCGGCCTGGAGGGACCCTGGGCGCACTACCGGTCCAGCGACCTGGTGGGACTCGCGGCGGGCGGACCGCTGCTCAGCTGCGGGTACGACGACCACAGCATCCCCCCGATCCGCCCCGGCGGTGACCAGGCCTACATGACCGCGGCGAGCTTCGCGCACACCGGTCTGCTGCTGGCGCTGCTGGAGCGTCAGCGGACCGGACGCGGCCAGCTGGTGGACGTCTCCATGCACGACGCGAACGCGGTCAGCGGCGAGCTCGCCAACCCCTTCTGGTTCTACCCGCGGGTGAAGGTGATCCGGCAGACCGCGCGGCACGCCCAGCCCTCGCCGACGCAGCCGGCGCTCTTCCGGAGCGCGGACGACCGCTACCTCTACTTCGCACTCATCCTCGCCGACCTCAAGCCGTGGAACGCGCTGGTGGAGTGGATGGACAGCAAGGGTCTGGCCGCCGACCTGATCGAGCCGGAATACCAGGACCTGGCGCACCGCCAGGCCAACTTCGGCCACGTCCAGGAGATGGTCGAGGTGTTCTTCCTGCTCCACGACGCCGACGAGCTCTACCACGAGGGCCAGCGCCGCGGCCTGCCGATCGGGGTTACCAACGCGCCCGAGGACCTCTTCACCGACGAACACCTGCTCGCCCGGGACTTCTTCGTGCCGGTCGAGCAGCCGACCGGGGGTACGGCACTCCAGCCCGGAAGCCCCTACCGCTTCAGCAGCTTCGAGGTCCCGGGTCCCGGCCCGGCACCCCGGCTGGGCCAGGACTCCGAGGACGTGCTCGCCGAGCTGCGCCTCGAGGCCCGCTGACCGCCGTACGCCCTCCCCTCACCGAGACCCACCTCCAAGGAGAAGCCATGAAAGCCGGAACCAGACTGCACAGCGCGGTGTGCACCACGACCGTCGTCGTCGTGAAGCCGCCCGCTGAGGGAGTGACCCTGGAGTGCGGGGGCGTGCCGCTTCTCGAGGCGGCGCCCGCCGAGCCGAGCGGCGAGCCGGCCGCGGGCTTCGACCAGGGCACCCTGCTGGGCAAGCGCTACGCCGACGAGGCCAGCGGAGCCGAACTGCTCTGCACCAAGGGTGGTGCGGGTGGGCTGTCGGTCGACGGCCGTCCCATCGAGATCAAGGCCGCCAAGGCCCTGCCGGCATCGGACTGATCCCATGGAACTCTCGATGCTGCTGGAGATGGCCGCTGAGGGGTGCCCCGAGCGGGTGGCTCTCGGGAGGCTCGAGGGCGGTCTGACCTACGCCGACCTGCTTGCTCGGGCGCGTGCGCTCGGAGCCGATCTCGCCTCCCGGGAGATCCGGCACATCGGCATGGTCGACGAGACCTCCGAGGCGGTGCCTCTGCTGGTCTACGCCTCGTCGTTCGCCGGCCTGCCGTTCGTCCCGTTGAACTACCGCCTCGCCGACGCACAACTGCGCGCCGCCGTCGCCCGCATCGCCCCGGCCGCGGTCGTGGCCTCGCCGGAGCAGGCCGCCCGCTTCGCCGGCGTCGAGGGCATCACGGTGCTCTCGCCCGAGGCGCTGGGCACCGGCGATCCCGTCGCGGATCCCGCCCCGGCCGAGGCCGGCGAGGACGCCATCGCGATCCTGCTCTTCACCAGCGGCACCAGCGGGGAGCCCAAGGGCGCTGTGCTGCGTCCCAGCCACCTGGTCTCCTACGTGCTCTCCTCCGTGGAGTTCCTCGGGGCCGGTGAGGACGAGGCCATCCTGGTCAGCGTCCCGCCCTACCACATCGCCGGGATCTCCACCGTGCTCACCTCGGTCTACGCCGGGCGCCGGATGGTCCAGCTGCCGGCCTTCAGCCCGGAGGCCTGGGTCGAGCTCGCCCGCTCGGAGGCGATCACGCACGCGATGGTGGTGCCCACGATGCTGGGCCGCATCCTCGACGTCATCGAGGCCGACGGTGCGGGCCTGCCCGCGCTGCGGCACCTGTCCTACGGGGGTGGACGGATGCCGGGCACCGTCGTCGAGCGGGCCCTGCGACTCCTGCCGCACGTCGACCTGGTCAACGCCTACGGGCTGACCGAGACCAGTTCGACCATCGCGGTGCTCGGTCCCGAGGACCACCGCGAGGCCAATGCCAGCGAGGATCCGCGAGTGCGTCGCCGGCTCGGCTCCGTGGGACGCCCGCTGCCGAGCGTGGAGATCGAGATCCGTGACGGGGACGGCACCGTCCTCGGTGCGGATCAGGCCGGTGAGATCTACGTCCGCGGGGAGCAGGTGTCGGGGGAGTACCTCTCCCACAAGGCGATCGACGCGGACGGCTGGTTCCCGACCCGTGACCGCGGGCTGCTCGACGCCGACGGCTTCCTCTACATCGACGGACGTGCCGACGACGTGATCGTGCGCGGTGCGGAGAACCTGTCCCCCGGAGAGATCGAGGACGTCCTGGTCCAGCACCCGGCCGTCGCCGAGGTCGCCGTCGTGGGACTGCCCGACACCGAGTGGGGCGAGTGCGTCGTCGCTGCCGTCGTGCTCCAGCACGGGGAGCAGGCCTCGGAGCCCGAGCTGCAGCAGTGGGTCCGGGACCGGTTGCGGTCCTCCAAGACGCCGTCGCGGGTGCACTTCGTGGCCGAGTTGCCGCACAACGAGACCGGCAAACTGCTGCGCCGGGTGCTGCGCGAGGAGTTGGCCGTCGGATGACCGACGCGGGGCCTGCTGGAACTCGCCCGGGACCGTCCCACCGGGTGGGGGAGCGATGAGTCTCAACGTCGCGACCCTCCTGCGGGAGGCGGTGCTCGCCGAGCCGGACAAGGCCTGCCTGATCCTCGGCGACGAGGAGGTGACCTACGCCGACCTCGACGCGCGGTCGGCGCGGTTCGCGGCGGGGCTGCTCGACCTGGGCCTCGAGCGCGGCGACGCGGTGGCGGTCCAGCTCGGCAACTCCGCGGAGTTCGTCGCGGTCTACGTCGCGATCATGCGCGCGGGACTGGTGATGGTGCCGATGAACCCGCTGCTGCGCGAGCAGGAGGTCACCCACCTGCTCACCGACTCCGGGGCCAGGGTCCTGCTCACCAGCAGCGAGCACACCCCCGAGATGGTGCGGGCCGCAGGGGACCGACCGGTGTACGTCGCCGGGAATCCTCCTGCGCCGTTGGGATGTCGGGCGCTGGACGAGCTGTGTGCGCCCACGCCGTTCCTCGACATCGTGCCGACCAGTTCGGAGGACACCGCCGTCCTGCTCTACACCAGCGGCACGACCGGGCGGCCGAAGGGAGCCCAGCTCACCCACCTGCAGCTGGTCTTCAACGCGATCAACTCCGGAGCGCTCTTCGGCTTCGGGCGCTCCGACGTCTCGCTCGCCGTGGTGCCCTTCTTCCACGTCTACGGCTTGAGCCTCATCAACGTCGCGATCCGCTACGTCAGCACGATCACCGTGATGGAGCGCTTCGATGCGACGGCTGCTTTGACGGTCATGGAGCGCGACCGGGTCAGCATCATGTTCGGCGTCCCGACGATGTACCACGCGCTGCTGGCCCACGCCCCGGATGATCTCGACCTTCCCGCCTTCCGGATGGCGGTCTCGGGCGGCGCTGCGCTCCCGGGCCGGATCCTGCGGCAGGTGGAGGAACGCTTCGGCGTCCTCCTACTGGAGGGCTACGGACTCTCCGAGTCGTGCGCCACCGCGACCTTCAACCGGTCCGCTCAGGACCGGCGCTTCCTCTCCATCGGCAAGCCGATCTGGGGAGTGGAGGTGGTGGTCGTCGACGAGGACGGGCGGCGCCTGCCGCGTGGAGCCGAGCACATCGGCGAGCTGGTCATGCGCGGCCACAACGTGATGAAGGGCTACCACAACGATCCCGAGGCCACCGCGCTCGCGCTGCGCGACGGGTGGCTGCACACCGGAGATCTCGGCTACGAGGACGAGGACGGCTTCCTGTTCGTCGTCGACCGCACCAAGGACCTGATCATCCGCGGGGGCTACAACGTCTACCCCCGCGAGATCGAGGAGGTCCTCTACAGCCACCCCGGGATCAGCGAGGCCGCCGTCATCGGCCGTCCCGACGAGCGGCTCGGCGAGGAGGTCGTCGCCGTGGTCGTCGCCTCCCCGGGCGAGCCGACCGACGAGGCCGCGGTGATCGCCTTCTGCCGAGAGCGACTGGCCGCCTACAAGTACCCCCGGGAGGTCCGCTTCGTGCCTGCGTTGCCGAAGGGTCCCACCGGCAAGATCCTCAAGAAGGAGCTGCGATGAGTGCCCTCGCCCCCCTGCTGGGCCGCACGGGTGTCGACCAGACCGGCGTCGCGCTGACCGACGGCACCCACAGCCTCACCTGGGCCGAGCTCGACGCACGCCTCGACCGCGCGATCGCGGTGCTGCGGACCCTGGCCCCGGGCGAGGGCGACCGCGTGGCGGTGATGGCCCACAACTCCGCCGACACCGTCATCGCCCACGCCGCGGTGATCCTCGCCGGACTCTCCGCGGTCCCGGTGAGCTTCCACCTCACCGCCGGCGAGGTCGCCTACCTGCTCCAGACCTCGGGCGCGCGCGTCGTGCTGACGGGGCCGGAGACCGCCGCGGTCGCCCGAGACGCAGCGGACCGCGTGAGTGGGGACGTCGCGGTGGTGGGATGGCGTGGCGAGGCGGCTGAGGAATCGGCGGCGACCTCCTGGGAGGACCTGCTCGGACGCGTCGCCGTCGCACCGCTCCCGGCCGTGGTCCGTCCCCGTCCGCCGATGCTCTTCACCTCCGGCACGACCGGCCGCCCGAAGCCGGTGGAGCAGCCGCCGACGATGTTCCCTCCTGCGGACACCGTGGAAGCCCTGCTGGAACTCTTCGCGCAGAACCCGCTGGCCGCGTTCGCCCCCCATCTGGTGGTCGGTCCGCTCTACCACACGGGTCCGCTCACGGCGGTCCGGCTGCTGCTGGCCGGCACCCCGGTCGTCGTGCTGCCCCGGTTCGACGCCGAGGGTGTGCTCCGGGCGATCCAGGAGCACAAGGTCGCCGGCACCGTGATGGTCCCGACGCACTTCACCCGCCTGCTGGCACTGCCCGAGGACGTGCGTGCGGCGTACGACGTCAGCTCGCTGGGCCAGGTCGTGCACACCGGCGCCGCGTGCCCGGTGGAGGTCAAGCGCCGGATGATCGACTGGTGGGGCCCGGTCCTGGTGGAGGCGTACGGCGGGACCGAGGTCGGGACGACCACCAGCATCGACAGCGAGGAGTGGCTGGCCCATCCCGGGTCCGTCGGCCGCGCGGTGCCTCCCTTCGAGGTGCTCGTGCTCGACGACGACGGCCGGGAACTTCCGGTCGGTCAGGCGGGGCAACTGTGCTTCCGCGACACCACCGGGCGCGGTCTGGTGTATGCCGTCGAGGGGATCGCGCCCAGCACGGTCTATCCGCCCGGGGTCTTCACCCTGGGCGAGATCGGTCGGGTGGACGAGGACGGCTTCGTCTACATCACCGACCGCAGTGCGGACCTCGTGGTCAGCGGCGGGGTCAACATCTACCCGGCCGAGGCCGAGCGGGTCCTCATGATGCATCCCGGCGTCGTGGACGTGGCCGCGTTCGGAGTGCCGGTGGCCGAGATGGGCGAGGAGCTTCGCGCTCTGGTCGTCGTCGACGATGCCTCTCTGACCGCCGACGAACTGCTGCGGTGGTGCCGCGCGGAGCTGGCGGGCTTCAAGTGCCCGCGGGTGCTGGCCATCGTGGACGCGTTGCCGCGCACCACGATGGGCAAGCTCGACAAGCGGGCACTGCGCACGCAGTACGGCGCCGGCGTCGCGTCGAGCGCCTGAGCCGGCTCACACGCCCCGGCTCACGCGCCCAGGAAGGCGGCCCGCCAGGCCAGGGGTGGTGTGAACCGCGGAAGCTGCCCGGGCGGAAGCGCGAGCCGGTCCGCGATCACCAGCAGGGCTTGGGGATTGTGTCCCAGCCCGTTGTGGCTGCCGTGGACCGCGACGTTCTCGGCGAGCCCGGACTCGGGCTCGAGGCACGTCTGCCAGGGCACGATGCCGTCGGTGCGGGAGTAGACCGACGTCGTCGGGACGGGCAGCGGCTGGGAGGCGAGCCCTCCCGGGCGGATCTCGTCGGCCGCGTCGTGCAGCGGACCGCAGAGCCGGTAGAGCCAGTCCGCGTGACTGCGGCCGGAGTCGGTCAGCCGGTAGGGGCTCCCCAGCGTGATGACCCGGCGTACGCGCTCGGGATGGCGCGCGGCCACCCGGCGGGCGTAGATGCCCCCGAGGCTCCAGCCGACCAGCTGCACGGGAGCCCCGTGCGCGTCGACGACGCGCTGCACGAGCGCGTCGATCCCGTCCAGCACCGCACGCGAGGGGCCCAGGTTGTTGCCCAGTCCCCAGGCGACCGGGCGATGCCCGGTGTGTCGCAGGAAGGTGCGCATGACTGCGGTGGATCGGTCGGACCCGGTGAAGCCGGGCAGGACGACGACGGGGGAGCCGTCGCCGCGCGGGGCCAGGTCGAGCAGAGGGATGCTCCAGGCCAGCGCCGCGTACTCGCCGAACGCACGCGGGGCCTCCAGCGCGTGCAGGGTCCACGGGGGGCGGCTGTCCCCGTGCGATGGCCGGCGGACGGGCACGTCGTCTCCTCGGGGTCGCGCTACGCCAGTGCAGCAATTAATCATGATGAATCATGCAGGGCCTCTGCGTCCACCCTGGGCTGCTCCGGTGTGGTCCAGTCGGCCCGTTTCCGCGGGGGAGCGATACGAAAATCACAAATTCCTCTGGATAAATATAGAGTGTTGCGGGAAGGTGGGACGGTCGAGATCGAGGAGGAGTCGTGGGTCATCCACTCTGGTTGCGCGTGTTCAACGCCGTGGAAGGAACGGTCGGCCCCAAGGTCGAGCAGTTCGTCCACGGGGACGCGTTCGCGACCTCGCTCGTGATCGTCAACCGGGTCAAGGGCACCGTCAG
Organism: Marmoricola sp.; assembly: GCA_044224695.1. Lineage (GTDB taxonomy): Bacteria > Actinomycetota > Actinomycetes > Propionibacteriales > Nocardioidaceae > Marmoricola_A. The sequence continues at coordinate 45,098 of JBGAJX010000033.1, forward strand.
CGGGGTCGTCGAGGGGCCGACGCGCCGCCTGTGGCACGTGCTGAACCTCCCGGCCGGCAGCGACGTGAAGATGCTCCGCGGTCAGCTCGGCGACCTCGACCACGAGATCCGGCAACTGCGCAGCGCGGTGGAGAGCGAGAGCCGCAAGCAGGCCCGCCACCGCCACGACTCCTCCACGCAGTCGCACCCCGGCCCGGGAACCAGCGCAGAGGAGCCTCGGCCGTGAGCGGCGACAGCAGCGCGGGCGTCCTGCGCACGCCGGCGGAGTTCCTGGACCGGGTGCGCCGCGACGTCGAGCGCAATGCGCTCCGCGCGCGCAACGGGATCAAGGTCATCGCCGGTGCGGGCAAGCCCCCGACGGGGCTGACGCCGAAGGACACGGTCTGGGAGGAGGACCGCGCGGTCGTCTGGCGCTACCGCAGCGACCGGGTCACCCAGGGACCGCCCCTGCTGATCGTGTTCAGCCTCGTCTCGAAGAGCTACATCCTCGACCTGGTGCCGGGGAACAGCTTCGTGGAGCACCTGCGCGACGACGGCTTCGACGTCTTCCTGGTCGACTGGGGACTGCCGACCGAGCGCGACTCCCGCAACGGGCTGGAGGACTACGCCGAGCGCTACCTGCCCTCGATCATCGACCGGGTCTGCGAGGTGTCCGGAAGCCCCGACGTCAACCTGATCGGCTACTGCTTCGGCGGGCTGTTGACCCTGATGGCCGCGGCCGCCGACCCCGACCTCCCGCTGGCGAGCCTGACCACGATCGCGACGCCGGTGGACTTCAGCGATGCCGGCGTCCTCACCGACGCGCTCAAGCGCGGTGACCTGACCGTCGACGAGGCCCTGGACGACGACGGAAACGTGCCACCACACGTGCTGCTGCAGTACTTCCGGCTGATGAAGCCCACGGCCGAGCTCGCGCAGTACGCCGCGCTCATCGACCGTCTCTGGGACGAGGACACGGTGCACGCCCACCAGCTGCTCACCGGCTGGGCGACCGACCACGTGCCCTTCCCCGGGCGGACCGCGAAGCAGGTGGTGGAGATGCTGATGCGCGAGAACGCGCTGATCAACGACACCCTGCGGCTCTCGGGTCGCCCGGTGTCGTTCCGTGACATCCGGATCCCGTTCCTCAACGTGGTGGCGGCGCGCGACCACGTCGTGCCTCCGGCCTGGGCCAGGCCCGGGCTCGGACTCGTCGGATCCGAGGACAAGCAGGAGCTCCTGCTCGACGCCGGCCACATCGGCCTCGCGGTGGGTCGCAAGGCCCATCAGGTGACGATCCCGCAGATCAGCCAGTTCCTGCGCCAGCGCAGCCGACCGCTAGGGGAGACCCGATGACCACGATCACGCTCCTGGAACCCGAGCACGCCCCCGCGCTGCGCCGCTTCTTCGACGAGCTCCCCGACGCCGACGTCACGTCGGTCAAGGAGGACGTGCGCGATCCCCGTGGGGTGGACCTCGCGGTCGCCGACCGGCGCGCGACCCGCTGGGTGGCCCTCGACGAGGACGGCGCCGTCGCGGCGTACGCGTCCCTGCAGCCCGGAGTGGGGCTGTCGGCCCACGTCGGCGAGCTCCGCCTCGTCGTGGGTCGGGCACACCGCCGTCAGGGTCTCGGTCGTGCGATGGCGCGGACCGTGCTGCTCTCCGGGCTCCGCACCGGGCTGTCGAAGGTGATGGTCGAGGTGCCGGCGGCGCACGAGTCGACCGCCGAGGTGTTCCGTCGCCTCGGCTTCGAGGGGGAGGCGCTCCTGCGCGATCACGTGCGGGACCGCGACGGGAACCTGAGCGACCTGCTGGTCCTCGCCCACTTCGCCGACGAGAACTCGTCGGTGCTGGCCGGTCTGGGAGTCGAGCATGTCGGTTGACCTCGTCTCGACAGCAGTCCCCGCCCCCACCCCCGCGCTCGACCCTGCCGTCGACATCCCCACCACAGAGCAGCAGAAGCAGCAGCAGACGCAAGGAGGACCGGCCATGCCGACCATCAGCTACATCGACCCCACCGGGGACCGGCACGACATCGAGGCCCCGATCGGGGCCACCGTGATGGACACCGCGGTCAAGAACGGCGTCCCCGGCATCGTCGCCGAGTGGGCGGCTTCCTGTCCTGCGCGAGCTGCCACGTCCACGTCGACGACGCCTGGATCGACGCCGTGGGACGTGCCTGTGACAACGACGACGAGACCGAGGACGAGATCCTCGACGGCGCGATGGCCGAGCGCACACCCGGCAGCCGACTGTCCTGCCAGATCGTGGTCGACGAGAAGCTCGACGGGCTCCTGGTCCGCGTCGCCCCGGAGCAGTTCTGATGAGCGCGCCCACCCCCGACTCCGACGGCGCGCGCGCCGACGCCATCGTCATCGTCGGCGCCGCCCAGGCCGGTCTCCAGATCGCCGTCTCGCTGCGCGAGCTCGGCTACGCGGGCACGATCAGCCTGATCGGGGCCGAGCCCTACCCGCCGTACGCGCGCCCGCCGCTGTCCAAGGCCTACCTGTCCGGGGCCGCGACCCTGGAGTCACTCGCCCTGCGCAACGAGGCGTTCTACGCCGAGCGTGACATCGACCTGGTGCTGGGCGAGCGCGTCGTCGACGTCGAGCTGGACCAGGGCGTCGTCAAGCTCGCCGGCGGGCGCGAGCTCCCCTTCGACCAGCTCGCCCTGACCACCGGGGCGAGGGTGGCCACGCTCCCGGTGCCCGGCGCCGACCTCGACGGAGTGCTCTACCTGCGCGACCTCGACGACGCGGACCGCCTCGACGAGCGCCTCCCGGAGGCGAACGACGTCGTCGTCGTCGGCGGGGGGTTCATCGGTCTCGAAGCCGCTGCGGTGTGCCGCGGCAAGGGGAAGAACGTCACCGTCGTCGAGATGGGCTCCCGCCTCGTCATGCGCGCGGTCGCCCCGGTCGTCTCGGAGTTCTATCGCGCTGCGCACGAGCGACGCGGGACCGACGTCCGGCTCGGCCAGACCGTGACCTCGGTCGAGGGTGAGGACGGTGCGGTCACCGGGGTCCGGCTCGACGACGGGACGCTCCTGCCCGCCGACCTGGTGCTGGTCGGGATCGGCGTCCACGCCCGCGGCGAGCTCGCCGAGCACATGGGCCTGGAGATGCAGAACGGCGCCGTGGTCGTCGACCGCTACGCCCGGACCAGCCACCCGAAGGTGGTTGCCGCCGGTGACGTGACCCTGCTCCCGCACCCGTTGGCCGACGACGTGATGGTGCGCCTGGAGTCCGTGCAGAACGCGGTCGACCAGGCGAAGGTGGCTGCCGCGACGCTGATGGGGGAGAAGAAGGCGTACGACGCGGTGCCGTGGTTCTGGACCGACCAGGACACCATCAAGCTTCAGATCGCCGGTCTCTCGACCGGATACGACGACGTAGTCGTGCGAGGTGAGCCGGACGAGGAGAAGTTCTCGGTCCTCTACTACCGCCACGGTCGACTGATCGCCATCGACAGCATCAACCGCACCCCGGAGTACCTCGCGGTCCGCCAGGGTCTGGCCAAGGGGCTGACGATCCCGCCCGAACGGGCCGCTGACACCGAGGTCCCGCTCAAGTCGTTGCTGGTGCCCTGAGCCGGATCGACGTCGTCGTCGGGGCAGCGGCGGGAGGGGGTGGAGTCGTGGTCGGACCGTGGGAGCGGTTCGCGGCGTCCTGGATGCCGCCCTTGCCGATGAGCCCGGCGCTACCCGCCGCCGGTGCCCCCTTCCTGCTCGGGAGGATCCTGGCGCTGGTGCGCGGCCGGCTCCTGGGACGTGACCTCACGGTGCGGCTGCGCAGCGGAGACCTCCGGCTGAGGCTCGAGGACGTCGCGGCCTCGCTCGATCCGTTCATGCTCACCGCGGGCCAGGCCGACGACGTCCGCGCCGTCGCCTCCGACGTGCGCTGGCGGGGCTACCGTGCGCTCAGGGTGAGCGCGTCGCTGCGCAACGTGCACGTCCGTCCGCGCGGCGTCGGTGTCCTGACCGCCGGCGGGGGGACGTCAGGCGCATCCGTACCCGCCATCCCGCCTGCGGCGGTGCTGGTGGCCGCACCGGTCGACCTGGTGGTCACGCTCGACTCGGCAGAGGTACACCGCCTGGTCGCGTCCCGCCGGTCGTGGCTGTCCACGCGGATCGCTCCCTCCGGTGCGCTGCTCCTGCGCTGGGCGCGGCATCCGGACCGGGTGGCCCTCGAGGTGGACGCCGGTGCGGACGGCAGACGGTTGTGGATCGCACCGCGCGCCCTGCACGGACGGCGGCGCCGCTGGGACGGCCCGCGCCGGTCACCGCGGATCTGGATCACGGTGCTCTCCGCCGCGCCGGACACCCTCCACCTCCTCCGGCTCGTTCCGGGCCCGGAGTCGCTCGAGGTGCACCTACGGATCGACGAAGTCCGGGTCCCGCTCTCGCCGGCCTTCGAGCGCGACCTGGTCGAGCGGCTGACGACGGCAACCTCGTTGCTGGATCTCTCGGCGTGGGGCTTCCCCGGTGCCGGACGAAAGGATGATGAGTGACGGTCCTACGACGCCCCGACGGTGCCGAGGTCTGGTGGGAGGAGACCGGTCCGGTCGACGCCCCCGCGGTGACGATGGTGATGGGTCTGGGCTACCCCGCCGCGATGTGGTGGCGACAGGTGCCCGCCTTGGCCACCCGCTATCGCGTGATCACGCTGGACAACCGCGGAGCCGGCCGCACCGGGGACGTCGTGGGGGCGCCGTACTCGATCGAGACGATGGCCGCCGACGTCCTGGCCGTCCTCGACGCCGCAGGGGTCGCCCGGACGCATCTGGTCGGCTTCTCCATGGGCGGCATGATCGCGCAGGAGATCGCCCTGACGCACCCGGAGCGGGTGCGCTCGCTGGTGCTGCTGGCGACCCACTCCGGGGTCGCCCATGCGTTCTTCCTCCCCGAGGCCCGCGCCATGCTGTCGGCCCGCGCCGGGATGACGGCGCGCGAGGCGGCGGAGATGGCGATCCCGTTCAACTACGCGCCGACGACCGACCGCGCGCTCATCGAGGAGGACTGGGCGGTGCGGATGCCCCTGGCCTCGTCGCCGGAGGGCTACCTGGCCCAGATGGCCGGCGGGCTGCGGTGGTCGTCGTTGCGCCGGCTTCCGCACCTGCGGACGCCACTGGTGGTGATCCACGGCCGCGAGGACCGACTCGTGCCGGTGTCGAACGGGCGGCTGATCGCCAGCGTCGTGCGGGGCTCGCAGCTGCAGGTGATGAGCCGCGCCAACCACCTGCTGACCACTGATCGCGCCGAGGACCTCAACGAGCGGCTGGCCGTGTGGCTGGCCGACCACTGACGTCCGGCCCGAAGCGCCTCAGGACGTCACGCAGCCGCCACCCGGATCCGGGTGGCGGCTGCGTGGTCGGTGCCGAAGGGCGGACCCGGTCCGGGGCGTCCCTCGGGGTCAGTTGTCCGCGGCAGGCGCGGCGGCCGGCGAGGACGTGGGGGCGGACTTCGGGCTGGTGGCCGCGGCCGACGCCATCCGCACGGCGAAGTCACGCTGGGCGTGCAGCACCTTCTCGGCGAAGGCGAAGTAGCCCGTCACCAGCTCCAGCTGGGTCGGGAAGGCGTCCGTCCCCGGAAGCGTCGGCAGGGTCGGCAGCTTGCTGACCGTGGTGACGGCGGAGTCGCTGATCGCCTTCGCGAGGTCCTCGACCGGCTTGACCGCCGACAGCAGGTGGGTGGTGGCCTTCTCGGTGATCTCGGCGTACGTGGGCATGGCTCTCCTTGAGCGTCGTGAACAGGTGTGATCAGTAGACCAAGCAGTGCTTGGTATGTCAATCACCTGGATGGTCGCCCACGACGCGGGTGGCTCAGAGCCACTTGATGGGGCGCCCCATCTGCTCGGCCGCGTGGGTGCGGTAGAAGTCCACGACGGCGGCGATGTGGTCGTGCATCAGGTCGCGCGCCTTGCGGGTGCGGCCCTCGATGATGGCGTCGGCGATGGCGCCGTGGTCGTCGTCCAGGTGCGGGATCTCGAGGGGGTTGACGTCCTCGATCACGTGGTCCACCACGATGTGCGTCACGGCCTGCACGAGCAGTGTCGTCACGCGGTTGCCGGCCAGGGAGCCCAGCACCGAGTGGAAGTTGTTGAGCTCCTCGAAGTGCTCCTGGTCGCTGGCCGGCACGTGGTGGTCGAGGAAGGGCGACAGTGCCGCGCGCTTGCGGCGCTTGTCGGGCAGGCGGGCGACCTTCGCGGCGATGATCGGCTCGAAGTCCAGCCAGGTGTCGAAGACCTCGTCGTACGTCGCTCCGCTGAGGTTGAAGTACATCGTCGCCGTGCGCGCCAGGTAGCTCGCGTTGACCGGCGCGACGTACGGTCCGCCTCCGGGGCCCCGGCGGATCGAGATGAGTCCCTGGACCTCCAGGATGCGCAGCCCCTCGCGCAGCGACTCGCGGCTCACGCCGTACTGGGTGAGCATGTCGGTCTCGGCGGGGAGCCGGTCGCCCACGCGCATGTCGGCCACCACGATGTCGCGCACGATCGAGGCCGCGACGACCTCGGACGCCTTGGGGGGTGCGACGACCGCGGCGGCCTCGGCGTCACGGATCGGTCGGAGGTTCCCGCCCGGCTTGTAGATGATCGGCAGTCCGCGGCGACGCTCGGCCGCCCCGTCGGCGCTCTCTGCACTGCTCGTCATCGTGTCGCCTCTCGCACCGTGGTCGGCCTTGCTCATCCGCGTGCCCAGGATAGGCCCTCGGGCGCGTGGGCCGCGGGCGACTATCCGGCAATATTAATCATGATGATTCTTGACCAGAATGTCGAGAGCCAGGACACTCGGACTGGACGAGAAGGACCGGCGAGCGAGGGAGGTGCGGCCATGCGGCTCCCTGCGACCCGGGTCCGGCCGGAGGGTTGCGTGCCTGCCGCGGCGGCCTTCACGCCCCTCCGTCTGGCTGCGGACGGCACCCCCCGCGACCCCGTCGTGATCGTCGATCTCGATCGGATCGAGGCCACCGCCGAACGCGCGAGCGACCGGAGTGACTGGTTCGCCGCGGCGACGCCGACCGTGGGCCGCGCCACCGGACCCCTCTCGGCGCAGGCTCGGGCCATCGCGGAGCGGCTCACCTGCACTCTGGTCCCGACCGGGGCGGGTCGGGGCTCCCGCTTCGTGGTCGAGGTCCCCGATGTGGACGCGGCCGTGGGAGCGCTCTGCGGGCGTGCCCACGCGGCGCCGCGTGCGGTCGTCACCCTCGACGGGTTGTTGCGCTCCACCGAGGGGCTTCACGCCGAACTCGGGGTCGTGGCCGAGTCCTTCGCCTACTCGATGTTGTTGGGCGCTCCCGAGTTCGCCGCCTGGCGCGAGGCCCGACCGGCTCCGCGGGCTCGGTTCGACGCCGTGGCCGACGGCGACCCGGTCCGGGTCTCGCGCGAGGGGGACGTGCTGGAGGTCGTGCTCGACCGACCCCGGCGGGGCAACGCCTTCTCCGCGGATCTGCGCCAGGCGCTCGTCGAGGCGCTGGAGCTGGCGATGCTGGAGCCGTCGCTGCGCGTGCGGCTCTCCGGTGCCGGGCGGCACTTCTCGACCGGGGGCGACCTGGCCGAGTTCGGCACCGCGGAGGACCTGGCCGCCGCCCACGCCGTACGCCTGCACCAGTCCGCAGGGCTGGCCGCGCATCGCCTGAGCGACCGGCTGGAGGTCCGTCTGCACGGCCGGTGCATCGGCGCCGGCATCGAGGTGCCGGCGTTCGCCGCCAGGGTCGTCGCTGACCCCTCGACCACGTTCTGGCTGCCCGAGCTGGACCTCGGACTGATCCCCGGCGCCGGCGGCACCGTCAGCATCCCCGCCCGGATCGGTCGCTGGCGCACCGCCTACCTCGTGCTCAGCGGAGCCGAGATCGACGCCGCCACGGCACTGGCCTGGGGGCTCGTCGATGTCGTGGAGTGACCGAGGCGGGGCCACGCTGACCGCGGACCCGGCCGCACCGAGCGGGACCGCCCCGGGGGCCGCGGCCGCACTGGCCGCGCGGCTGCTCGGTGACCTGGCGCCCTCCTGGGACCTCGACCCCCTGGACCCCGGTCGCGACTGGGCCGCATCGGGCGGTCTGTGGCTGACCGGGCAGGACGACGGGCCGCCGCTGTACGCCGGAGCGGGTGCAGGGTCGGTTGCCGCTCTGTTGAGCCAGATCGCGGGCCGTCTGCTCGCGGGTCGCGACGTCGGCCGTGACGAGGCCCCCGGCGTACGGGTCGTGGGGGAACGTGCGGCGCTGGCCGGGCTGCGTCGCCGCGGCGAGATCTCGTGCGGTGGGGCGAGCCGGCTCCTGGCCGCGGGCGAGGGGCACCTGGTGCTCACCCTCGCCCGTGAGGAGGACCTCGAACTGGTCCCCGCGCTGGTGGAGGGCGACCTGCCCGCCGGGGGAGATGCCTGGGCGGCGGTGACGGCGTGGGCGCGCACGCGTCCGGCGGCGGAGGCGTCCGCGCGGGCGTGCCTGCTCGGCCTTCCCTCCGGCGTGGTCGGTGCCGGTCCGGTCACGCCGGGACCGGCGGTGCTGAGCCGTCAGGGGGCCCGGCGTACGCCGCGCGAGCGTCCCCGCGTGCTCGACCTCAGCGCCCTGTGGGCCGGGCCTCTGAGCGCCCACCTGCTGGGGCTGGCCGGGGCCGACGTGGTGAAGGTGGAGAGCCGCCGCCGGCTCGACGGCACCCGCCGGGGCCCCGGTGCCTTCTACGACCTGCTGCACGCCGGACAGCGCAGCGTCGTGCTCGACTTCGACGACCCGGCGGACCGGGCGCGGCTGGGCGATCTGGCCGCTTCGGCGGACATCGTCATCGAGTCCTCCCGCCCTCGCGCGCTGCGCCGGCTCGGTGTGGAGGCCGAGGCGCTGGTGGACCAGGGCGTCACCTGGGTCTCCGTGACCGCCCACGGCCGTGACGCCGGAGCGGACCAGGTGGGGTTCGGCGACGACGTGGCCGCCACCTCCGGCCTGGTCGGACGCCCCGGCAGCGCGGGAGCCAACGCGACGGGTGGGCCGGCAGCCGCGCCGGTCACGTTCTGTGCGGACGCGCTGGCCGATCCCTTGACCGGCCTCTGCGCCGGGGTGGCGGGGCTGCTGAGCCTGCGGGCGCCCCGCGCCCGACTGATCGACGTGGCGATGGACCGGGTCGCCGCGGCGGCGGCCGACGTCCCGGTCGCCGAAGCCCTGGTGGTCCGGCGTGGGGAGACCTGGACCCTGGAGTCGCCGACGGGGACGCACCCGATCCTGCGGCCCCGCGCCCGTCGAGCCCGAGGTGTGGCGCCGGCTCCGGGCGCACACACCGAGGATGTCCTGGCCGGATGGCTGCGATGAGGGTGCTGTTCCGTGGGGCCGAGGTGGAGGGAGCCCTTCGCGACGTCGAGGTGCGGGACGGCCTGGTGACGCAGGTCGCCGCTTCGCTGTGCTCGTCGGGAGCCGACCTTGTCGTGGACTGCGGCGGAGGCGCGCTGCTCCCCGGCCTCCACGACCATCACCTGCACCTGCTCGGGCTCGCCGCCGCCCGCTCGTCGGTGGCCTGCGGACCTCCCGCGGTCCCCGACCGCGACGCGGTCGCTGCTGCCCTGACCGCCGCGGATCGCGCGCTGCCACCGGGGGCGTGGCTACGCGGGACCGGCTACCACGAGTCCGTCGCCGGAGACCTGGACCGCGACGTCCTCGACGTCCTCGTCCCCGATCGACCCGTCCGGGTGCAGCACCGCAGCGGTGCGTTGTGGATGCTCAACAGCCGAGCCGTGGACCTGGTGGAGCACGGGCTCGACGGCGGGTTGCCGTGGGTTCCCGACATCGAACGGGACACGAGCGGACGCCCGAGGGGCCGATTGTGGCGCCAGGACCACCTGCTGACCGAGGCACTGGCCCCGGTCCCGCCGTCGCTCGCCCCCGTCGACCGGGAACTGACTGCGCTCGGGCTCACCGGCGTCACCGACGCGACCCCGGACCTCGACGAGGAGACCCAGGCGCTCCTGGAGGGGGCTTCAGCGCGTGGCGACCTGCGCGCCCGCCTCCACCTGCTCGGTGGGCGCCGTGCGCCACGCGCACCCCGGTGTGCGCTCGGGCCGGTGAAACTGCTCCTGCACGACCACGACCTGCCCAGTTTCGACGCGCTGGCCGAGCGTGTCCTGGCAGCGCGCGCCGAGGGCCGGGCCGTCGCGGTCCATGTCGTCACCCGGCTGTCCCTCGTGCTGACGCTGGCGGTGCTCAAGACGACCGGGGTCGTGCCCGGGGACCGGATCGAGCACGCGGCGGTGGTGCCCGGCGACCTGCGCGCCGACCTGGCCCGGCTGGGGCTGGCGGTGGTGACCCAGCCCGGCTTCCTGCGGACCCGCGGCGACCACTACCTCACCGAGGTCGAGCCCGACGACCTCGCCTGCCTCTACCCCTACGCCGGACTGGTCGAGGCCGGCGTCCCGGTCGCCGCGTCCTCCGACGCGCCCTACGGGCCGCTGGACCCGTGGCAGGTCATCGCCGCGGCGACCGAGCGCACTACCGACACCGGTCGGGTGCTCGGGGCACACGAGCGAGTGAGCGCCGCGACCGCCCTCGCCGGCTACCTCAGCCCGCCCGAGGCGCCCGGTGGCCCGGCGCGCCGGCTCCGCCCCGGGGCCGTCGCCGACCTGTGCCTCCTGCACGCGCCGCTGGCCGAGGCGTTGTCCCGGCCCCACCGTGACCTGGTCCGCGAGGTGTTCCACGGCGCGGCCGTACCCCGGATCCCCGAACCGACAGGCCTGCCGACCGCAGGCACGAGAGAAGAGAGCTGAGATGGACTTCGAGTTGTCTGCGCGTGCGCAGGAGTTGTGTGAGCGGATGTGGGGGTTCATGCGGGGGTCGGTGTTTCCGGCTGAGGTGGTGTGGGCGGAGCAGTTGGGTGAGTTGGGGGTGCATGCGCATCCGCCGGTGATGGAGGAGTTGAAGTCTGAGGCGCGGCGGTTGGGGTTGTGGAATTTGTTTTTGCCGTCGTTGTCGGGGTTGAGCAATGTGGA
>JBGAJX010000034.1:0-54501 GCA_044224695.1 Marmoricola sp.
TGAGCGTGAAGGACCGAGTCAAGGCACACCGGGCGCGCATGCGCGCCCAAGGGCTGCGCCCCATCCAGATCTGGGTCCCCGACGTCCGCTCCCCCGAGTTCGCCGCCGAAGCCCACCGCCAGTCCGCCCTCGTCGCAGCCAGCGCAGGCGACGACATGGACTTCGTCGAAGCCATCTCCACCGACTGGGACGAATGAGACGCGGAGACATCGTCACGGTCGCCGGAGGCGTCTACGCGACGAAACCACGCCCCGCGCTGGTCGTTCAGGACGACCGCTTCGACGCCACCGACTCGGTGACCGTGTGCCCCTTCACCACCACCGACCTCGACGCACCCCTGATCCGGGTACGCGTGGAAGCGGCCCCGGACAACGGCCTCGACCAGGACAGCTTCCTCATGGTCGAGAAGATCACCACCGTCCGTCGAACCAACGCCCACACAGTCCTCGGGCGGCTCGACTCATCGACCATGGTCGAATTCGAACGACGCCTCCTCGTATTCCTCGGCTTCGGCGCCTGACCTCCAAACACGCCACCGGTCCCAGAAGCCGATCGTCACCCGGAGCTGGTGACCGTACGGGATCGTCACCCGGAGCCGGTGACCGTACGGGATCGTCACCCGGAGCCGGTGACCGTACGGGATCGTCACCCGGAGCCGGTGACCGTACGGGATCGTCACCCGGAGCCGGTGACCGTACGGGATCCCCTTGCGGTGATCTGACACTCAGGGTCGCGTTCACCGCGGTTGACGGCACAGGGGAAGTGCTGTGCGGACCGAGGTCCCGACGCAACGACCGCGTCCGGGCTCACACCCGGCTCCTCAGCGAGGGGCGTACGTCGCGGCGATGACACGCCACTTGTTCTCTTCCTGGATCCACAGCCGGGTGTAGCGCAGCCGGGTAGCGGTCTCCGAGCCGTCGTGGATCGCCACCACGGTGGCGATGAGGTCGGTCACACCCGTCTTGCCGTCGTTGCGGACGGTGACCGCATCCTCGTCGAGCCGGAGGATCCGGAGCGACCCAGACAGGTAGGCGTTGAGGTCGTCAGCCTTGGTGAAGAGCGCGCCGTCGGGGCCGGCGCCGACGACACGCGGGTGCAGGAGGGCATCCAGTGCGTCGACGTCTCCGCGGCGCTGGGCTGCTTGGAGGTGACGTTCGGCGTGAATGAGGTCCATGGGTCCTCCGTGTCATTGAGTCTCGAAGATGTGGTGGTGGTAGGCCATGACGATCGCTTGGGCGCGATCCCTGACCTGGAGTTTGCGCAGGAGTCGGGTGACGTGCGTCTTGACGGTGGTGTCGCTGATGAAGAGCTCGCGTCCGATCTCGGCGTTGGACAGACCGGTGGCGATGAGCCGGAAGACGTCCAGCTCCCGGGAGGTGAGGGTGTCGATCGCGGGGGGGCGTGGTTCTCGACGGTCCCTTGTGAAGTGAGCGATGAGGCTGCGGGTCACCGAGGGGGACAGCAAGGCGTCTCCGGCCGCGATGGTGCGCACCGCAGCGATGAGCTGCTCGGGAGGCTCGTCCTTGAGGACGAAGCCGCTGGCGCCGGCACGCAGCGCCTCGTACACAAGGTCATCGTGGTTGAACGTGGTCAAGATGAGGACTCTGGCGTCCTCGTCGGCGGCGAAGATCCGGCGAGTCGCCTCGAGGCCGTCCAGCTCGGGCATGCGGATGTCCATGAGGACGACGTCGGGTCGGTGGGCGGCGGCATGCGCGACGGCTTCGAAGCCGTTGCTCGCCTCGGCGACGACCTCGATGTCCGGTTCCACGTCGAGCAGCATGCGCAGACCCGCGCGGACCATCGCCTGGTCGTCGACGATCAACGTCTTGATGCTCACGTCGTCAGCCCGGGCCCAGCGGGAGTCGTGCGCGCAAGGCGAAGCCACCGGTCTCCGTGGCGCCCGCGGTCATGCTCCCCCCGTAGAGCGCGACTCGTTCGCGGATCCCGACCAGGCCGTGACCGAGGTTGTCCGTCGCGGCCGGTCCGTCGCCGTTGTCCCGTACCTCCAGCTCGAGGCCGTCGGTGCTGTAGTGCAGGTGGACCTCGGCATGCTGGGTGTGGGCGTGCTTGATGACGTTGGTGAGGCCTTCCTGGGTGATGCGGTAGGCCGAGACCGCCAGTCCGGCCGGGAGATCGACGGCCTCGCCATGGACGTGCAGATCGGTGTCCAGCCCGGCAGCGCGCACCGAGGCCAGTAGCGCGACAATCTCTCCGAGGCCGGGTTGGGGGGCGAGGTCGAGAGGCTCGCCCTCGTGGCGCATCGCGTCCAGCAGCCTGCGCATCTCGGTCAGCGCCTCCCGGCCGGCCTCCTCGACATTGCGCAGGGCCTCCCGGCTCGTGCTGTCCTCGAGGGGCAGCCGGTGCCTCAGTGCCCCCACCTGCAGGACCATCACGCTCACAGCGTGGGCGACCACGTCGTGCAGCTCGCGAGCGATTCGGGCTCGCTCCTCAGCAACTGCCACCCGCGCCTCGTTGCGACGCTGCCACTCCGCTCTGTCCGCGCGCTCCTCCGCGGCCTGGGTCTGCTCGGTGCGGGCGTGCAGTGCGAACCCCACCAGCCACCCGGCAGCGAAGAGTCCGGGGATGAAGAACAGATCGCCCGGAGTGTGGGTCGGGTCCTGATAGGCCACGGTCGCCGCTGACGCCACCACGACGGCGAGCCCCGCACGCGCCTGGCTCCGGTCTCGCAGGTCACCCAGGAGCACGGCGGAGATCATGCCCACGATGGAGAGAGAGGCTTGGCCGACGATCAACGAGCCGTCGACCAGAGAGAGGACGGCGCTCGACAACCACGCACCTGCCGGGATTACGAAGGGCGCTCGACGGCGAAGCGTAAGCGCCAGGATCATGACGATGACCGCGACAGCGTGCAGCACGCCCGCGACGTCGTCAGTGCTGGTCGGGCGCGTCGTGAGAGTCAGGGCGGCCCCGGTCGCCAAGCACACGAGGACCGCGTCCAAGCCATGGTCGAGGAGGAACGCTCGCAGTCGCCGCACCCGGACAAACTATCGCCGTCGCCGGCGCCCCAGCGTCCTACGTTGGTAGGACGCCGTCTCCTCGGGTGGTCGTATCCAGGCGACGGCGTTCGGAGGACGCGCCGGACCCTGTTCACTTCCTAGCGTCGTCGGCATGGACCTGCCTCAGGAGCCGATGACCCGCGACGACGGGACAGGGCTCATAGCCGCTGCGCCCGGACAGATGAGACCAGGACCTGGTGCCACCGTCACGCCGGGTCCTGCTCACGCACGTGACCTGCCATCGATCCCGCAGTACTCGCTCCGCCGTGTCCTCGGCACGTGGGCTGCGGCAGCCCTGCCGATGGCGGCGCTGGCCTGGGTGGGGGCTCCCCTCCTGGCCGACGCGTTCGAGGGACCGAGCGCCTGGCCCCGCGCGATCCTAGTCTGTCTCACCTCGGGCCTGGTGTGGCAGTTCGTTCTCGTGCTGGGCGCCCTGCGCCATGAGCATGGGACGCTAAGTTGGTCGGTAGCCAAGGAGACGTTGTGGCTGCGGCCTCCGCGTAACCCCCGCAACGGTCGCAGCGGCGGTCGGCTCTGGTTGCTCCTCGTCCCGCTGGTCGTGCTCGTGGCCGCCACCGAGGAACTGCCAAGCCTCCCATCACCGGACGACCGCGACCTCGGGGCGTTCCTTCAATCCGGCGCAGGCCAGGACTTCCTTCTAGGCAACTGGCCATGGTTCGCGTTGATCCTCACCATGATGATCTTCAACACCGTGCTGGGGGAGGAACTCCTGTTCCGCGGCCTGCTGCTGCCCCGCATGCGAGGAGCGTTCGGCCGGGGGGACTGGGCTGCCAATGGCGTCCTGTTCGCCGTCTACCACCTCCACACCCCATGGGCAATCCCGACCAGCCTCCTCGACACGTTCCTCATCTCCTACCCCGCCAGTCGCTACCAGAGCGCACTGATCGGCATCTGCGTGCACAGCGTCCAGACCATCGTGCTCGGGACCCTCACGCTGCTGCTGGTGCTGGGTTGATCAGTCATCCGTTCACCTCGCCACAGAGACGTCCCAGCTACTGCGTGTCAGCGGGCCCGCCGAGATCCAGGCCGACGCTCGCACCGGACCACGCGGACCGCATCCCGCCCACTTCGAAAGGAAACCTCCCAGTCATGTCCCATGCCCCCGCCACGCAGCCGCCCACCACTCCCGTCCCGATTCACGGGCCGCTGGATCGCCGATTGGTCCTCAGTGGCCTGTGGACCTCGATGCTGTTCGTGTTCGCCTACGTCGACATCTTCGGCTTCTTCCGCGCCGACGTGATCAACGGCGCCCTGGCCGGCGAGGTGGCGGGACCGGGGTTCACGGTCGACCAGACCTTCCTGGTTCTCACGACGCTGTACATCCTGATCCCGAGCCTGATGGTGGCTGGGTGCCTCCTGCTCCCGCACCGACCCAATCGACTCGCGAACCTCGCGCTGGCGCCGACCTACGCGCTCACCATCGTCGGCGGGATGGTGGGCGAGACATGGGTGTACTACCTGATCGGTAGCAGCGTCGAGCTGGTGCTGCTCGTGACGATCGTCCGTGTCGCGCACCGCTGGCGCTGAACCTCGGTGACCGGAGCAGTTGGGCCACCTCGCGTGCCTCCGCCATGGAATGGACTCAGCTCGGATCGACCACCGCGATCTGGATCCTCGTGCCCCTCGCTGCCGGCCTGACCCGCTTCGCCGATCAGAGGTGAAGCAGCCGATGTCCATTCACTTCTCGGCTCGCACCCTCACCCTCCGAATCGCCGCAGGTTGTCGACTCAGCCTCGCGCTCGCGGTGTTGGCCTGCTTGGCGGCATTCCTGATGGCCGGGTGTGCCAGTGCAGTCTCGGGCCGGGTCGGTGTCGCGGTTGACGACCGGGGGCAGCCGGTGCTCGTGGTGATTTCGTGTGATCGAGCCCTCGATGAAGTCATCGTGTCGGACGCCACCGGCGAAATCGGGCGATGGACGACTGACCCGCCCACGTCAGGGCTGACGACCCTGGATCCCGCCGCACCGGCCCCGCTCTGGCGCGGCGCTGGGATCTCATGGCCGCAGCGGGGCGAGGTCAGCGTGAATGCCGCCTCGACCACCACTGAACTGGACGGCAGCGGGGTGGTCGTCGCACCAAGATGGCTCACGCAACTCACTGTCGGCCACGTACTGGTCGGCGACTCGGGCGAGACCGTGCCGCGCGATCAATTCGAGAGCACCTGCGATTAGCAGGTCGCGCCCGCTCCCCAGCCCTGTCACGACCGATGAAAGGACAGACCCAGGCAACCTCACACCACAGGCAGCGCGCTGCTACCGGTGGTCGCCGCGGTCGCGGGACTGCTCACCCCCACCGCCGTCTACCTCGTCGTCGCCTCGCGCGGCGGCACCGAGGGGCGTGCCGGCTGGGCCAACCCGGCCGCGACCGACATCGCCTTCGTGCTGGCCGTGCTGGCCGTCCTTGGCTCCCGGCCGCCGATGGTCACGCGGAGCGAGCCCATCCCGTACCGGGTCGCTCCGCGAGCCCATCCCGTACCGGGGTACCGGGTCGCTCCGCGAGCCCATCGGCTCGCGGGACGCGAGGCGAAACCCCAGCGGTACGTTTCCCAATCCCGCACCTCAGTGGGCCAGTGCCTGCCCAGAGTAGCGTTCGGCGCGCATCAACTGGACGTCTCTGCCCGGCGCATCAGCGACCATGTGGCTAATAGCCTCAACTCAGGCGACCAGCGCTACCAGGGCTTGTGCCCCGTGAGCTGCTTTGCTTGCTTCTCCATTGAAGCGTCGATCACAGAAACCACTCGTTCCACTCGTGCCAGGTGATCTTGCGCTAAGGCCTTCTTGAAGTCGTCAGGAGTGCCACCCGTGTGAGCAACGTTCCCGCGTAGTCTGACTAAGTCTTCGATGCCAGACTTGTCTTCCTTGGACACTTCCCGCCAAGGATCGAGGCCGACGCGCTGGAAGAGGGCGATAACGTTCTTCACGTTAGCTGTATTCATCCCGAACGGTGGCTTGTCGTCGTCACTGCCTTTGGCGTATAGGTTCACGCATCGTGTCCAAAGTCCGATCCACCCGGGGTGGACGCTGTACTCCCACTGGCTCGGCCCCGAGTCCTCAATGCTCTTACGACTGCTCTCAGGGACACGCTCCGGCGGGGTGTTGTTGGCAAGGTGCTCCGTCACCTCAACCGCCACATCCTCTATGTACCCTTCCCACGCGGCATAGGTCAGAACAACTGCAGCCACGAACATGCTTGTTTCCTGAGCGGTCGGTTTTCCCCTTCCCTGCTTCGTTCCTTGCATGAGGCGATGCGAGTGACTGACCGCTGTCTGGAAACTCGCGTAGGCGGTGCTACTCATGGCCAGATCGTGGCATACGCGGGGGACTGCCTTCTAGCCGTGGACCCGACGCGCCGCGGCTCTATGCCGGCCTCGGATGCCGTGCCGCAACGGGAACGGCTTCCAGTGGCTGCGCCACGCACCCACTCGTTCCCGGCCGACGAGGTCGCCACGCCCGAATGGGGATCCGCTAGAAGGACGGTGGCCGACCAAGGACCAGTCCCGCACCCGGGGTATCGAGCCGCTGCTTCCACTCCTGAGGGGAGAAGAATGTCGTTACGCCCTGGCAGACTTCCGCTCATGAGCGAAGAGATTTGGGACGGCCATCGGGCGGTCAGCGCAAACTCGGGTGAGACACGATTCCGTGTGCGTGGCAACCGGATGGTGGACACGAACACTGGCGAAACGTCCTTCCGCGTCCGCGACGACGGCAGAGTGGTGGACGCCAACTCCGGCGAAACCCGATTCCGTGTACGTGATGACGGGCGCGTAGTCGACGCCAACACGGGCGAGACGATCTACCGGCTCAGGGGCTGAACCCCGGCGACCGGTCGGGCGTGTCGGAGCGCACTTCCCGGCGACGCGGAGGCGCTACGCGAGCTGCTTGCATGGGGCTTCCGCTGGACCACCCATGTCGGACAAGTCTTCAACCGATATAGGTACATCGGCCGGAACACCGAGGGAGTGACTGAGTGGCCTTCGCGGACGCTTGGCCCGACACCGCAGCGCTGCGACTGCAGCATGTCAGTTCCCTCTGGGGAACGGGGTCCGGCAGCCAGCTGGCCTGGAGGCATCGCCTCGGCTTCATGAGGTTCTGCCCTCAGTCAGTCGGCTGGGAGACGTCAACGAAGACGACCGCTCTCGTTGAGGTCCGGGCCTACACCTGGAGGCGAGCCTCGGCCCTTTGGACTATGCGCAGCAGCAGATCGGCCAACTGGAGCACTTCCGCTGCTTCCACCGGGTCGTCGAACTTGACGGCTCTGTGGCTGGCCGGGTTCTTGTAGGCGCCGATAGCGCCGGCGAAAAGATCAGCAGTTGCCTGTTGCTCGCCGCCTTCTGCCCCGGGATCACGGAGGACACCGTCTTTGGGACTGAAGGCCTTCCGCATCAGGTTGACCCCTAACAACTCGTTCGGTAGGCCGGCGACCCGCCGTACCTCGACCTCAACGGCCTTCATGGCCGCGAACGACGCCGTCTCGTAGTCCCCGAGCGCGAAGTTGGATCGGGCCGAGGACAGCGCCGGATGCAGGTCACCGGCGAGTCGGTCGGCGGCCCACACCTTCGCGACGGCGTTGGGATCGCTAGCAACCTCGGCGCCGGCAGAGGTGACGCGCTGCCAGCCACCCGGTGGATTCTGCGCCGACGGGCCGACGAGGGCGTGGGACTCCAGCCACGCCCAAGCGTCAGAGAGACGGGCCAGCATGACGTTCATGTCAGACGGCTGTGGAGTCCCGTACCCCTCGCGTTGTCTGAACCCCTGGATGAGGTTGTTGAAGTTCGGCTCGGCATCGAGCGACTGGAGCAGCCGCAAGCTCAGGTCGGGCAACGGGAGATTCCGAACGTCGTCGTACGCGAGGACCATGACGGTCACGGTAGGCCCACCGCAGACCACTGGGGCGCGATCGGCACGCGGAGCGTGCCACAGGCGGATCGGTCGCCGACAGTTCGGGCAGCCTCCGAGTACACGCCAAATGTGTCGGAGCTTCGACCTAGCATCAGTTGTTCAAGTGCACGGCGAAAGGCAAGCGTGGAATGAAGAGGCGGGAGGCGGACCAGCAGGTATGGGCCACGTTCGCGAAGGTGGACCGTATGCGCGACCCGAGCGACCACGTGATCGATCCCGTCCTGGCTGCCGACCCTGGCCCGGCCCACGCGTACCAAAGTGTGGTGCCGAAGGGTGTTCGCGAGCCGGAGTTTTACGCGGGCGCCTGGCCGATGGCCATCTGCGGCACGCGGGTGCTAGTGCGACTGCCGGTTCCTTTCGACGGGGACGACCCCGACTCCTGCCCCGACTGCGCCAAGCGCGTCGCCCAAGGCAGGCTGCACCCACCGCCCAGACCGGGGTCGGGGTTCCGACCGTGCGGACACTCGATCCAGTACACCGACGACGACGGGACGCACGATCTGGAGTGCAGGCTGCGGCCTCGCCATGACGGAATGCACCGCGCCAGGAGCGGTGAGTCCTGGGAGCACGGACCGGAGGACCTTGTCCCGCCACCCGATGGATACGTGTAGGAGAACGGGCCGATGATCGAGAAACGACAGTTAGCGGGGTACCTGTCTGAACTTCGATACCAAGTCGAGCGTGTGTCGCCAGGGTGGCGCACCCGCACTACGGTCAAGTACCAGCAGGACGGTTCCGCCGTTGTGGAGGACGAGGACGGCGCTCCGCTGGCCAAGATGCTCACCGAGAGTGACGCCTACCTGATGCAGAAGGCGCCGGGCATGCTGCTTGAAATGGCCGAGACGATCGAGGATTTGCTCGGTGAGCTGCGGGTAGCCCGAAGCGAACGCCGCAGCTACGCCATCGTGTCCAACCACCTGTTCGGCGCGAAGGCCCTTGGGTTCACGACAAAGGACGGACAGCAGCGGGTCCGCGAGGCGTACGAGGAGGTTCTCGACCCGACCGCGAACAAGGACTGGGACTGGTAAGCACCAGCTGGACTCCTCAGCAGTGATGTGCAGCCGACATTCGCAGTTGCTCACTCACGCTGGGTCATTCCCGCGTGTGACGCTCAGGCGCGAGAGGCCACCGAGCGCGGCACTCCGGTCCGTTCGTCCCCTTTGCGGAACCCTCAGCGGCCACCCTCCTCGCAGCAACACAAGGTCCCGGATTGAGCGAAGGGTTGTTCGCCGTTTGACCCGTCCGGGTCACTCGCCGGGACGGGGGCGTCCTGCGGACTCGGTCGGGCCGATTCGGCGTAGCCCCTTCTTGGCGGTTGGCAGTGCCTCATGGGGCCCGGCTTTGCGGCCACCGTGGTCCTGACCTCATCCGTCAAGGTGCTCAAGATGTCGTTGGAGCGATGCGGTGAGGTCGCCAAGCACGAGAAGGCCCTTCTCTCCGGACGCGAGCGACGGCCGCCCTATCAGCCCCGACTCCGTGTACCCCGCCATACCCAGCAGGTGCAGGTGCGTCCGCTCCCCCACCACGTGGTCCGCGTCCTCGTATCCCGGACGCACGGTCTCTGCGGCCACCGCCAATAGGATCGACGTCTCCAGCTCCCCACCGTGCATGTCCTCGTGCAAACCGGTGACCAAGCCGCCGGCCTTCCGCGCGTGGTCCCAGTCGTCGCGGTGCGGGAACAGTGCCATCCGCCGCTCCCCGACGTTCGCCTCCTGGACGATGTTGCCGAGGACGTAGTTGCCGCCGTGCCCGTTGACGAGCACCAGCTTGCGGATCCCCTGCTGCTCGAGCGAAGCCTGGATGTCGCGAATCACGTGGACGAGCGTGGCGGCGCGGATGCTGACGGTGCCGGCGAAACCGCTGTGCTCGTGCGAGCAGGAGATCGTGATGGGCGGAAGCAGGAAAAGGTCGTAGCGCTCGGCGATCGCCGCGGCGATGGCGCAGGCGACCATCGTGTCGGTGGCCAACGGTAGGTGGGCGCCGTGCTGCTCGAAACTGCCGACCGGCAGGACCGCGACTGACGCAGCGCGCTGCGTCTCCTCGACCGACGTCGACGTCGACGGCGTGTCCATGGTCCTCCCTCAGCAGGTTGCTCAGCGAAGCGCCTCAAGCTCGCGCCTGAACTCCGATACGAGCGCAACTCGATCGTAGGGTGCAAGCCGGTTCCTCAGCGAGATCAACGCCGCGCGGGTCCGCGCCGACTCCGCGACCCGGGCAACGGCCAAGGCGTCCTGTCCCACGGCGCATGCCACGTCGGGGTTGCCGCGGGCAGCCCCAGCCACGGCGAGCCGCGCCAGCCAGAGCCCCTGATCCCGTGCGAAACCAGCGGGCCACGTCGCGGCTGCCGAGCTCAACCGGGCGGCGGCGACGTCGAACTGCCGAAGGTGGAAAGCGCTGACACCGGACTCCATGGTCAGGAAGGCGGGTTTGCAGTAGGCGAACTCGCCCGACTCGCCGGCTCCTGTGATCGCTTCGAGCGCCTGGTCGGCAGCCCCGTCGCTATCCCGCCTTCGCGCACCTGCACCTGTGAAATCGCCCGTTGACGCAGAGCCAGGGCCCTGGCCCGAGGTGGGAGTCGCGGGGCGTCGCGGCGTGCGGCGACAGCAAGGCTGACGGCGCGACCGTGCTCCAGGCGGTCTGCTGCGATCGCGCTCTTCCGCATCAACACGTAGGCCCGGCCAGCCGGATCGGCCGACTCCTCGACGAAGTAGAGCGCGCGATCGGTCCAGTGCTGCGCTCCCGCAAGATCACCGGCGTGCTGAGCGAGCCAGCCGGCAAACTCCGCAAACCTCGACGCCAGGCGCAGCGCCTCCCCACGCAATGGCTCCCGAGCGCCCACCAGCAGCGGCTCGAGGTGCACCAGATGTTGCGAGGCGACGTGGAGCAGGTGTCGCGCCCGAGGGCGTTGTCCGCTTGGGTGTAGTGCGCGAGCAGGTCCTCCATGAAGGCCACCGATTCGGGAGTGAGCCGGCTCGGCCCCAGCGACCCTCCTCGCCTGGGCGCCGGCACGAAGGGAAGTGCGGCAGCGACCGAGAGCCCGAGCTCCGCGGGAGTGGCGCCGTACGCTCGGCGAAGAGCCCGAGGAGCTGCAGGGCTGCCCACGGCATCCCCCATTGGACGCGCTCATCGTCCTCCACCTTGGCGTTGCCGTCGACGTGGGTGATTGGGATGTCTCCTGCGAAGGGATGAACGGCGCGGCGATCAGCCGGGCCAGCCGGAGGTCGCCTGGTGAGGGCACCTCCGTCGGAGCACCCCAACTCCCGCGGTCCCGTGCGGGAAAGGCTCGCGAAGCCCGACGGCTCAAGAGCATTGTCGGTCGCGCGGTCTACCGTGGCTGCAGGCTGATCATCACCACGGAGGAAAGCATGTTCGCTCGAGACGTCGACTACCCCACAGCCGTCGCGAGCTACGACGATGAGGGTATGGCTGCCGCGATCGACTGGTGCGTCGGGCACATGGAGGACGGCGACGTCCTCTCCGTTTGGACCTCGCTTAAGTCGAACCTCGAGAATTGCCTGGAACTCGAAAGCTTCGTGCGGCGCTACCGCGACGTCGAGCACATCACCGGCCGCGGCGGCGGGACGCCCACTGGTCATGGCCCGGTCTTGATGGCTTGGGCGGACATGGACGACATCGGCAAGCTTGTGCGCTACAGCAGTGGCATCCGAGCACTGTGCGTCGTTACTTGGTACGAGGATGGGTTGCGCCCCTGGGTAACCTCGATGAAGCCGACCACTCTCGGTGACGGCTCTGCGTGGGAGTTGATCGCGCCCGACCTGGACCCGGTTGTAGTCGAGGCTCTAAGGAGCCTGACGCTCACTATCAACCACAACAACACAATCTCGGCCGGCTTCGAGAAGGACCACGTGGTGGCCGTTCTGCTCGCGCTTCGGGACGCGCGAATTCCGATGGGTGCGGGGGCGATGCGGGGCTGGGCACTCGCTAATGGTTGGTCGGGCAGGAACCCGGAGCGATTGGCTCAATACGTCCGCGACATCAACGTCGGCAAACGTCCCCGGACCCGCCACCCGATCCGGCACGAATTCATCGCCACCCTGCGCGAGCGCATCGTCTCGGGAGCAACGGACGATGCAGACTAAATCGCAGACCGAGTGATGCTGAATGAGCGATGCGCCTGGAGGTGGTTGATGCAGAGATCGTGGAAGATGGCACAAGCCCGCCCTCGCACGGAGCAGCGAGTAGTTCAGGCGAGGGCAAGCACACGACCACCTACCGCGTGTCGCGCCGAACGGACACCGGTGTGGCGCGTCGCCACCCAAACTGCCTGCACCGCGGTCGCAGGGGAACCTTTCGACGAGAGACGCACCGCCACCCCGCCCCGTCCGCACCTCACCGACGAATGACCGTCGCCGATTCAAGTCAAGAGGCCCTCCGGGTTGCCAAAGCCCGGTGGTGTGACGACGGTGTTCAACGGACTTGCGCCAGTTCCTGACTGAGCGCGGACTCGCGGACCGTCGCGCACCGCGACGCGGGGTCTGGTCCCACACAGTCTCCACCTGGGCGACGTGCAACGAACGGGCCCTGTCCGAGGTCTCGACTACCCTATGAACGCGTGCGGCATCCTCTCCAACCCGTGATGCACCCTCAGCCGAGTCGACGGATGCATCGGCAGCTCATCCAGCGCCACTGCATCGATCCACCCCAGCTCCGGCGTCTCGTCACTCCCCCGCGTCTCACCGCCCATGAGCAAGGCTCGGAAGCAGATCGCGAACTGCTGGCGCACCTCACCGTCGCTGTAGGCGATGACGTGCCGAGGGTCCGAGTAGATGCCGACGACGTCGACGACCTTGACCTCGTATCCGGACTCCTCCAGGACCTCACGTTCAGCCGCCTGACCGAGCGTCTCGCCAACCTCCATGACACCGCCCGGGAGCGCCCAGAGCCCGTTGTCGGATCGCTGGACCATGAGCACACGGCCGGCGTCGTCCTGGACGAATACGGTCGCAGCAGGCACCAGAGAGTTCGGGGTCGGCGCGCTGGGATCGTCGTAGTATTCAGTGCGTCCCATGGCCGCTCCTCAGCTCCAGGCGGGCTTGGCGTTCTCCCACACCCTGTCGTACATCGCGGCGTAGGTGTCGAACAACCCTCCTGCGGATAGTCGCCGCAACTTCATCGCCGGCGCCTGCGCAGCGGGCAGTCCGTACACATGCGGGTTCGCGATCATGTCGTCGTCGCCGCGGTAGATCGACGTGTAGAGCGTCGTCCCGTGCAGCCTGACCGTCACACCGCGCGCCTTCGACAGCGGTCGCCGAAGCAGGGTGATGGCGTTGCGGACCTTGGTGCTGACGGCGTCGTCGATGCCTTCTTCGATGCCTCGGACGTAGACGGCTTGGGACGCGGGGTCTCCCAGCAGGATTCGCACGCGAGTCCCCGAGGCAGCCTTGTCGCGCAGCAGGTCGATGAGGTGCGGGTTCTGCTCGGGCAGGAAGAGCGCCGCGTAGACGAGCACATCGATGAAGGCAGTGGCCTCCGAGAAGAGCCGCTCGTACTCCCCCGCTTCAATCAGCGCGCGGCGCGGAAACAGTTCGACAAGCTCGGAGCGCGACGCGCGGTCCGCTCGGTCCTGGCTCACGGCCTCGGGCCACAGGTACGTCTCTCGTTGCCCAAGGAGCTCGGCCACGCGCAGGCGATGCCGGGCATACGGCGTGCGCCCCTGCGTGATCCAGCGCTCCACCGTCTTCGGATCGACACCGATCTGCTCGCCGATGGACACCGCCGAATAGCCGGCACTGAGCACGGCATCGCGCAACCGCTCGTTGGACATCAGGCCTCCTGAGACCTCATGGAACATCTTCAGACTAGCAGGACGTCCCTAGTCGTCCCCAGGAGGTGGTTGAGGCGTCCTGGCGTCGAGGCGGATCGTCGACTGTGGAAGAGGCAACGCTCGGGATCCGGAGGAGGATCTGATGGGTCTTCATGGAACCACACCCACGGCCGATCCGGCCCCCAGTTTCGGCCGTGGGCTGGACGGACTACCCATGCTGATTCCGGTGCCGCGAGCCGCGCAGCTGCTCGGGATCAGCCGCTCCGCGGCGTACCGCTGCGCGGCCTGCGGTGACCTCCCGTCCACTCATCTCGGCGGCCGGGTCTACGTCGTCACCGCCAAGCTCCGTGCACTCCTGGAGTCAGCGTGATGAAGACGACCGACCCCGCGATGACCCGCGAGGATCTCCTCGCTCTGCCCGCTGTCCTCGACCTCGCGACCGCTGCTGCGGTGCTCGGCATTGGTCGCACCTGCGCCTACGAGCTGGTCCGGACGGGCGCGTGGCCGACGAAGGTGCTGCGCATCGGCCGGTTGATCAGGATCCCCACCGCGCCGCTGCTGGAGCTGCTCGACGTGGACCGGACGGCCAGGAGGGCCGGGTGAAGGGGTCGACGTTCAAGCGCTGCGGCTGCCGCGACCCGGAGACCGGGCGGCAGCTGGGTTCACGCTGCCCCCGACTGGGCGAGCGATCGCACGGGATGTGGTGGGCCCGCTACGACTCGCCGGGGCCTCGGGACGCTCGACGCACTCAGCAGACCTTGGGCCCGTTTACGACGAGGCGTGACGCGGAAGCGGCGCTGGCGAAGGTCGTCGACCGGATCAACTCGGGCACCTACGTCGGGCTCGACCGGCAGAGCTTCGCCGACTACCTCGACCAGTGGCTGGCCGGCAAGGTCAACCTCAAGCCGCACACGCGTCTGTCGTACGAGACCCACATCCGGCTCTACCTCTCCCCCGGGCTTGGGCACAAGGAGCTCTCGGCGCTGCGCGACCACGACTTCGAGGAGCTGTACGCAGCAATGCGCCGAATCGGCCGGCTGGCCGATGGCGAACGGCCCTCCCCACTGCTGCAGCGCCTCCTCGACGCGCGCACCGACACTCCGCAGGCGCAGCGCCCGCTCTCACCGGCCCGGCTCCGACGGGTGCATTCGACGGTCATGTCGGCGCTCAACAGCGCAGTGCGCCGTCGACGCCTGTCCCACAACCCGGCGCAGTACGTCGAGCTGGAGTCCGGCAAGGCACCCAGGGCGCTGGTGTGGACCGACGAGCGCGTCGCCCGCTGGCGCACCACCGGGCGTCGCCCGTCCCCGGTGATGGTGTGGACTCCGGCGCAGACCGTGAGGTTCCTCGACCTGGCCGCAGACGACCGGCTGTACCCGCTGTGGCATCTGATCGCGCACCGGGGGCTGCGTCGCGCGGAGGCGGTCCAGCTGCGCTGGGCCGACGTCGACCTCGGCGCCGGTTTCGCCACCGTGCGCGAGCAGGCCGAGGACGACGAGTCGTGGTCACCCAAGAGCGAGTCGGGCAACCGGACGATCGCGCTCGACGTGGTCACGGTGGGCGTGCTGCGCGACCAGCGCGCCGCTCAGGAGGCCGAGCGGGATCTGTGGGCGGAGGCCTGGACCGACTCCGGCCGGGTGTTCACCAAGGAGGACGGCACCCCGCTGAACCCCGATTCGGTGTCCCAACGGTTCGACCGCCTCGTCGTACGCCACGCCCTCCCGCCGGTGCGGCTGCACGACCTCCGGCACGGCGCCGCGACCCTCGCACTGGCCGCGGGAGCCGACCTCAAGGTCGTCTCCTACGAGCTCGGCCACGCCTCGATCCAGATCACTCAGGACCTCTACACCAGCGTGTTGCCGCAGGTCTCCCAGGCGGCCGCCAACGCCGTCGCCGCGCTGCTGGCGAGCAGCCGGCGCGACGCCCCGGAGGCGCCCGCTGGAGCAGGTTCCGAACGGTCCGTGCACACATCCTGCACACGTGGCGACAAATCGGACAGGCACCTGGGGCTCGTCGAGGACAAAACCCCAGGTCAGACCCGGTGGGGCGGGTGGGGCTCGAACCCACGACCCAAGGATTATGAGTCCTCTGCTCTGACCGGCTGAGCTACCGCCCCTCGGAGGGCACCCTATCCACCGCCGGTCCGCGTCTCCTCGCTCCGGGTCCATGCCGGATCGACGAGGAAGAGAATCGGTCGGTGGCTGGTGCTGGACTCGAGGTCGTGGCCGGGGGGTGGCTGCCACAGGATCACACGGGGGCGCCATGCCCCGAGGGCAGTCGGCTCGCCTTCGTCGAGGGTCTGCTCGCCCAGGGCATGTCATGGCAAGAGGTCGTGGCGCGCTACCCCGACCACGACGCGTTGGCCGCGGGAGTCGCCAAGTATCAGGAGCGCCTGCGCACCTCGAGCCCGTCCATGATCACCGACAACCCGGCGTCGAACTCGTTGCCGAAGTCGTAACCGGGTTGCAGCACCACCTCGTCGGTCATCTCGGCGAGATAGGGGTAGACCTCGCGGATGCCGGTCATCATCTCCTCGGCCACCTCTGCGGAGTCCTCCGGTGTGAACGGCAATGAGTTCTCCTGGAGCACGAAGCCGTAGACGTAGCTGTCCAGCAGTGCGTAGGCGTGCGCCGCGTCGTGGATCGAGAAGCCGGCCGACCGCAGCACCCCGATCACCGCGTTGTGGTGTGTCAGCGTGGTCTGCCCCGGCGAGCGACGGGATTCGACCAGGCCCAGCGCCCACGGGTGACGGTTCAGCACCTCCCGCTGCACCTGGGCCCGACGGGTCAGCGAGGTGCGCCAGTCGACGTCGCGATCGGGCTCGGCGATCTCGCTGAACACGCGGTCGACGATGCCGTCCAGGATCGCGTCCTTGTTCGCCACGTGGTGATACAGCGACATCGCCTGCACGCCCAGCCGGTTGCCCAGTGCGCGCATGGTCAGGGCCCCCAGGCCCTCGGCATCGGCAATCGCGACCGCGGCGTCGAGCACGGCCTCGCGAGTCAGTGCTGCTCGGGTCGGCGTCGATCCGGTGGCTGCCGGGCGTGGCATGAACCCTCCTGGGTCGAGTTGACGTTCCTGACTGGAGAACCTACCTTACGTTGTACGTCTCCATACTAAGTAAGGCACTTCCGATGGACCACTCCACCCTCCCCCGTACGATGACCGCCGTCCTGCAGACCGGCTACGGCGACAGCGATGTCTTCACCACCGGCGAGATCGAGGTCCCGACACCCGGGGCCGACGAGGTGCTCGTCGCCGTGCGCGCGGCCGCGGTCGACCGCGGAACGTGGCACATCATGACCGGGCTCCCCCGGCCGGTGCGGCTCGCCTTCGGGCTGCGTCGCCCCCGCCGACCGGTGCCCGGTCTCGACCTCGCGGGCACCGTCGTCGCCGTCGGGGAGTCGGTCACCCGCTTCTCCGTGGGCGACGACGTGGTCGGCATCGGGAAGGGCAGCTTCGCGCCGTACGCCGTGGCGCTGGAGCGCAAGCTCGTCCCGCTGCCCGCGGGCACGTCGTACGTCGAGGGCGCAGCCCTGCCCGTCTCCGGGCTCACCGCGATCCACGCCGTCGACAAGCTGGCGCTCTCGCCCGGGCAGCGCGTGCTGGTGCTGGGCGCGTCCGGCGGCGTGGGCCACTATGCGGTGCAGATCGCCCGCGCCGCGGGTGCCGAGGTGACCGCGCTCTGCAGTGCCGCGAAGGCCGACGTCGTACGGGAGCTGGGCGCGACCCACGTCCTCGACTACGCGACCCACGACCTCGACGACGCGGTGGCGGCCGCAGGTGGCCCGTTCGACGGGATCATCGACATCGCCGGTGACCGGAAGGTGCGCGCGATGCGCCGGGTGTTGACCGACCAAGGGACGTTGGTGATCGTCGGCTCCGAGGGAGGCGCCTGGACCGGTGGCATGGGCAGGTCGATCGGGGCGTCCCTGCGCAACCCGTTCACCAAGCAGCAACTCGTGATGCTCGTGGCCAGCGAGAACCACGTCGACCTCGCCCGGTTCACGACTCTGGTCGCCGAGGGGAAGGTCCGCCCGCACGTTCACCAGGTCCACCCGCTGGCCGAGGTCCGGACCGCCATGGACGACCTCGTGGCGGGTCGGGTCACCGGCAAGGTGGTGCTCCGCATCGGGGACTGATCAGCGGCGACCGCTGCGCGCCCGGAGATAGTCGGCCACGACGTACTCCCCGAGCCGTCCCACGTCCGGAGTGAAGACGCGCCCCCCGGCCCGACGGGCGACCGCGTCCATGAACCGCGCCAGGCCGGGGTCGTCGCCCAGCACGAACAGGTTCAACGTCGCGCCCCAGCGCACGATCTCGTCGACCTGCGCCACCGTCGCCCGCACGGTCTCCGGAGTCGTGGGCCACCAGAAGTGCGGCGTGCCGTCGGGAAGCAGGTGGGCGGTGGGCTCTCCGTCGGTGACCACCAGCACCACCGGCTCGGCGTCGGGGTGACGCCGCAGGTGCCGCCCCGCCAGCATCAGCGCGTGCTGGAGATTGGTGCCCTGCACCCACTCCGGCTCGATCTCGGCAAGCTGAACCGGGGTGAGCCGGCGCGCGACGCGGTTGAAGCCGATCACCTGCAGGGCGTCCTGCCGAAAGCGCGTCTGCACCAGGTGCGAGAGCGCCAGCGCGGTCTGCTTCATCGGACCCCAGCGGCCCTCGTTGACCATCGAGTACGAGAGGTCCACGCAGAGGGCGACGGCAGCTGCGGTGCGGCGTTCGGTCTCGACGACCTCGAAGTCCTCGACGAGGAGACGGGGGGTGGTTTCGAGACGCCTCGCTGCGCTCGGCTCCTCAACCACCGAACCACGCCTGGCGAAGCCCGGCCCCTCAACCACCGAACCACGCCTGGCGAAGCCCGGCCCCTCAACCACCGAACCACGCCTGGCGAAGCCCGGCTCCTCAACCACCGGGCGGGGGCGGTAGCCGCGGCGCACTGCATTGCCGACGGTGCGGACAGCATCGAGGGGCAGTTCATCGCCGAACTCCCAGGCGCGGCTGGCGCCGGTGCGCTCGTCGGCCGAGCCCGTACGCCGGTCGTCGTGGTCGCCGGCGCCGGCCGCCTCGAGTTGGGCGAAGACCCGCTTCAGGGCGGTCTCGCCGAGCCGGCGTACGGCGCGCGGGGTGAGCCGCAAACCGTCATCGCCTCCGGTGACGAAGCCCTGGCGCTCCAGCTCCCGCTCCAGCTCCTGCAGCGCACGCAGGTCCGCCGCCAGCTCAGGACCGAGCTGGCGCTCGAGGGAGTCCACATCGACGTCGTCGAGCGGGGACCCGCCGGCGGCGTCGGACAACTGGTCCTCCAGCGCCTCGAGGTCGGCCAGGTCGGCGACGGCCTCGACGGCGGCGCTGTAGCCGAGCCCCTCGCCGCTGCCCTCCACGGGGCGACGCCGTTCCAGCCCGGGGCGCAACGCGCGCAGGTTGTCGGAGAGCTGCGCCATCTGGGAGGCGAGGTCGGGGTCTTGGCCGAGAGCGTCGCTCATCAACTGGCCGAGCTCCTGCCGCTGCTGAGGCGTCAGGGAAGCCATCATCCGGTCCGCGGCGGCCTGGCGGCGCGCGAGCGCGTCGATCAGGTCGTCGACGTTCTCCGGCCCCTCGGGGAACAGGTCGCCGTGACGCTCCATGAACTGGGCGAACGCGTCGGTGGTGTCCTCGCCACGCGCGTGCTGGGCGAGCAACTGGTTCAGGTCGGCGAGCATGTCCTTGACCGCCTGGAGAGCCTCCGGATCGCCCTGCTGCAGCATCTGCTTCATGCCCGCGAACTGGGCGTCCAGGACCTCCTGCTGGAGCATCTCCTTGATCGCCTCGAACGTGGCCCGGGCCTCGTCCGAGCGCCACGCGTAGGGGTCGAGCGCGCGGATCTGGCTGGCGGTGTCATCGGGCAGGGTCGCGAGGTCCATCTCGGCGAGCCGCGCGTCGTCGTCATCGAGGCCGGACAGGGTGTCGCGTTCGGTGGCGAGTGCCTGGTCCAGCGCGGCCCGCACCTGATCCAACGTCCCGGCCAGGTCTCCGCGACGTTGCGCGGCCCGACGCTGACGTCGAACGCGCTCGCGCAGTTCGTCCAACCCGCGGCGACCGTCGAAGCCCCGGCGCAGCAGGTCACGCAGCGCGTCGCGCAGCGAGCCGCCGGAGAGAACGTCGTCGCCGACCTCGTCGAGCACCTTGCGCAGGTCGTACGGCGGCGCCAGCGGGTCGGGCCCGCCGCGCCACGCGCCGTACCGGAACCGGTGCTCGCTCACGCGCCGTACACCGTCCGGCCGCCGACGGTCTCCTTGTCGATCCGCCGGGTCAGGTGCAGGCCTTCGAGCACGAGTTCCACCGCGGAGGCGCACTCGCCGGGACCGGCGTCGTCTCCGAGACCGAGCCGGTCCAGCACCTTCGACAGCCCGGGGAGGGTGGCGAACTGGGCGAGCAGGTCGGCCGCGGGCACGAGCTCGCCGGTCTCCACGGTGCCGCCCTCGGCGAACACGCCGGCGAAGCCGGACAGGTCGATGCCGGCCAGGCGCTCGCGGAAGGTCTCCGCGACCGCGATCTTGAGCAGGTGGTGGACGACCTCGACCTCGCGTCCCTCCTCGCCCATCTCGAACTCCAACTTGCCCAGCAGGGTGGGCAGCACTGCGGGGACGTCGCAGAGCCGGGCGACCGCGTGCGGGTCGCCGGTGCGCGCCGTACGCCGCAGCGCCGAAGCGGCGACGCCTTCCGCCGCCGCGATCGCGAAGCGGGCACTGACCCCCGCCCGCTGGTCGACCGACGCCGAGGAGCGCAGACCGCGAGTGAGGCGGGCGATCACCTCCAGCAGGTACTCGGGGACCTCGGCCACGACCGCGGCCTCCTGGGCGATCACCGCGACCTCCTCGGCGACCTCCTCGGGGTAGTGCGTGCGGATCTCGGCGCCGAAGCGGTCCTTGAGGGGGGTGATGATGCGGCCGCGGTTGGTGTAGTCCT
Source organism: Marmoricola sp. (assembly GCA_044224695.1). Taxonomy (GTDB): domain Bacteria; phylum Actinomycetota; class Actinomycetes; order Propionibacteriales; family Nocardioidaceae; genus Marmoricola_A. Next base: position 20,669 of record JBGAJX010000034.1, read on the forward strand.
CCGGGTTGGCGCTGGCGACCAGGAGCAGGTCGAGCGGCAGCCGCAGGCTGTAGCCGCGGACCTGGATGTCGCGCTCCTCGAGCACGTTGAACATCGCGACCTGGATCCGCTCGGCCAGGTCGGGCAACTCGTTGATGCCGAAGATGCCGCGGTTGGTGCGCGGGATCAGCCCGTAGTGCACCGTCTCCGGGTCGCCCAGCGTGCGCCCCTCGGCCACCTTGATCGGGTCGACGTCGCCGACGAGGTCGCCGACCGAGGTGTCGGGGGTGGCCAACTTCTCGACGTAGCGCTGGTCACGGTGCAGCCAGGAAACCGGCAGGTCGTCCCCGGTCTCCGCGGCCAGACGGCGGCAGCGCACGCACACGGGCGCGCCGGGGTCGTCGTTGATCTCGCAGCCCTCGATCACCGGGATCCACTCGTCGAGCAACGACGACAGCGTCCGCATGAGCCGGGTTTTGCCCTGGCCCCGCTCGCCGAGGAGCACGAGGTCGTGGCCGGCGAGCATCGCACCCTCCAGCTGCGGCAGGACGGTGTCGTCGAAGCCGACGATGCCGGGGAAGGCGGGCTCCCCCGCCCGCAGGCGGGTCAGGAGGTTCTCGCGGAGCTCTTCCTTGACGGTGCGGACGCGGTGGCCCTGGGTGCGAAGCGCACCCCAGGTGGTGACGGCGGGAGGGCGGGGGTCGCTCATGCGATCGAGCCTAGGTCGGCCCGCAACCCCCGCCCCACGACCGGGACGCGCGAACCCGGATCAGGCGTTGATCGAGGTCTGCTCCGGGGCCGAAGCCACCGTCACCGACACCTTGCGCGGCTTGGCCTTCTCCGCGACCGGGATGCGCAGCCTGAGCACGCCGTGCTCGTAGTGCGCGTCGATGCGGTCCAGGTCCAGGTTGTCGCCGAGCACGAGTTGGCGGCTGAAGAGACCGGTCGGGCGCTCGGCGGCGAGCATCTCCCAGTCGCCGTTGCGGCGCGGCCGCTCAGCCTTGATGGTCAGGACGTTGCGCTCCACATCGAGGTCGAGCGTCTCGGGGCTGATCCCGGGCAGGTCGAACTCCAGGACGAAGGAGTCACCCTCACGCCAGGCGTCCATCGGCATGATCGCCGGGCGGGAGGTGGTGCCGGCACCCAGGATCTGCTGGGCGAGACGGTCGAAGTCACGGAACGGGTCGGTACGCATCAGCATGGGATTCACCTCCGTACGACGTCGCGGCGCTCACCGCGATCTGTATTGTCGGATATAGATTTTCTAACACTTGAGCGCGCTCGACTCAAGTCTGAGATGAGGGTGGTTCGATGCCGACACCGGATCAGGGTGTGTACGCGATCTCGGTGGTGGCCGAGATCGTCGGCACCGGCGTGCAGAACGTGCGCGCCTACGAACGCCACGGCCTCCTGACCCCGGCACGCACCGCGGGCGGCACCCGCCGCTACAGCGCGGACGACCTCGATCGGCTGCACCGGATCACCGACCTGCTCGCCGAGGGCCTCAACCTCGCCGGCATCGCCAAGGTGCTCGAGCTCGAGGCCGAGAACGCCCGACTGCGGAGGAGTCTGGACCGGGCGCGTCGTGCGAACCGCACGTCGGCCTGATGAGGCGACCGGCTCAGGGGGCGTCGTTCCCCGGGATGGCCATGCTCAGGACCGGGCTGACGAGTGCGTCCGAGGCGCGCGCTCCGACCTCGGCGAGATCGACGCCGAGCATCGACTCCATGACCGTGCGGAAGGCATCCTCGGTCCGCCACACGGACACGAAGTGGAAGCCCTCACCGCGCGGCGTGACCGCGATGAACATGCACCCTGTGAAGGGTGGCCTCCCTAACGCCTCGCCACGCACCTGGGTCAAGCGCTCCAGGCTCATCATCTGCTCCTGCGAGGCCTCCGGCACCTCGAACTCCACGAGCACCGCCATGGACCCTCCCCCGGATCGTTCCGACGTCGCGGACTGTACCCAACCGGCACCGAAATCGTGGCGAAGCCCCCGTGCCTGACGAACGTCACCGTGGCTACCCACTCCGACGCACCCCTCCGATCAAGAGCCAGTTCTGACCATGGCCGAGTGCGGAGACAAAGTGCTTCGGCGGAGTCAGGAGCCGAACGAGGTCTCGGGGAACTACCGGCCGAACCTCCGCGGCTCCTCACCGTTCCCCTTCTCCCTGACAGCGTGCGGAGAACCACCGTGACGACCAACCTGGACACCGGTGGCACCTACACCAACAAGTTCACGGTCAGCAGTCTCGACCAGAAGATCACCGACAACGGAGACGGAACGGCCACGATTGTCGTCTTCCAGGCTGGCGGCTCAAGGTTCTACGACTCCGACGGACGGCTGGTTCTCAAGGACCCCGGTGCGTTCTCGTTCAGTTTCGACGTCGACTACAACGGCACGCCGACCGACCCCTTCGACGACGTCGAGGTGCCCGACTCGTTCCAGGTCCTCAAGCCCTCCACCGGCAACAGCGACTTCTCCGATCAAAACTTCTGCGACGACCTGCGGCAGTTCGCGTTCTGACCAAGGTTCGGTCCCGCAGCGCTCAGGCGCCGGGGCTGCCCACGAAGGGCAGCACCAAGGAGCACACCACCGGCTTCTTGCGCTGCGGATCGAGCGTGTTCAGCACGATCTGCGCGGCGACCGGGCTGGAGACGATCTGGAAGTGCTCGGAGAAGTCGGTGGCGCAGCGGTCCTGGAGGACCACGTTGCGCATGCCCGGCTCGATGCCGCTGGTGTAGGGGACGACGAGCTCGTCGTACCGGGTGACGATGTTGGTGTAACGCACCCCGCGCACCGCGGGACCGCCCTCACGGATCTGCGCCATGAAACGGGACCCCGGCGCGAACTGGCCGCACGCCACACACACCGGGACGGCCTCGTCGGGGTCGAGGCCGAAGACCGGTCCGACGACGTCGGCGATGGCGGCCACCTTCGTCCCGTGCCACAGCGGCGCCAGCGAGACGTAGTTGCGGACCTTGTCGGCGCCGCCGAGCCGCTGGAGGTACCACGACGGCATCAGGGTGCCCTGCGAGTGACCGACCAGGTCGACCTTGCGGGCTCCGGTGCTGGCGAGCACCCGCGCGACGAACGCTTTGAGTTGCCGGGCGCTGTCCTGCATCCGGCCGAGCCCGCCGAACGTGGACTGCACCGGGTCGTCCCCCAACGCGCCGTAGGTCAGTGCGTAGACGCAGTAACCCTCGTTGGCCAGGAGCGGGCCGTACGTCGGCCAGTTCGTCGCCTTGTTGCCGATGGTGCCGTGGACCAGGACGACCGGTTGTGGGTGGGCGGCACTCGGTCGACGGGTCCAGTCGTTGGTGCCGGGGGCATCGACACCGGGCGGCAGCCCACCGACGATCGCGCTGGGCAGGAACGTGTACGGCACCGGGAGCTTCCCCGCCGCGGACGCCGTCGAGATCGTGCCGACCTCCGCGGCGACGAGGCCGACGGCGGCGAGCAGCAGGGCCATCAGGGCGAACAACGCGCGGCGCACGAGGATCCTCCGGTTCTCCGGGCCCGGTGGGCCCGACGTCTCCTTCAACGGGCGAGCCCGCCGGGAGTGACGCCCGGGCTCAGCCCATGGCGCCGATCGCTTCCGGTACGAACCCCGGGAACACACTGGCACGGCTGCCGCTGATCTCGGGGAAGCGCGACGCGAGCACCTCCCACAGCACGCTGCGGTAGTCACGGGTGGTGCGCAGATCACCCTCGTCCAGGTCGCCGAGTCCGGGCCAGGACCCGTGCACCTCTCCCCCGTTGACGCCGGCGCCGAGCAGGAGCATCGCGTTACCGTAGCCGTGGTCGACGCCGTGGTCGCCGTTCTCCTCGACCCGGCGACCGAACTCGCTGATCGTCACGACCGTCACCCGGCCGGCGTGCGCGCCGAGGTCGGTGAAGAAAGCGGCCAGCGCCCCCGCGAAGTGCCGCAGGTGCTCGGCCATCCAACCCGACGTGGGGTCGTTGTCGCCCTCGCCCAGGCCGGCGTGCATGTCCCAGTCGCCGTAGTCGATGGTGACGACCTTGGTGCCCACGTCGGCCCGGATCAGTGCGGCGGTGTTGGCCAGCACCCGCCGCAGCGGTCCTTCGGGGTAGGCGCTCAGATGGACCTCGTCGTCGGCGGCGGCGACCAGCGGAGCCAGCCGTGCGGTGGCCGCCACGGTCGCCTGGACGCTGAGGCCCAGCTTGTCGGTGCGGGTCCCCCACATCTGCTGCAACGACGTACGCCGCGCGGGCGGCTCGGTGCCCAGGCGCGGCAGCTCCAGGTCCGAGACCTGCCAGGCACCCAGCGCCTGGGCCGGTCCGAGCTGCGCGGTCGGGAGCATCGTCGAGCCGAGCTGCACCGAGACCTCGGGAAGGGCCTGGCTGTCGAGGCCGATCATCCGGTTCACCCAACCGACCCGGGCGATGCTGCCGGGGTCGGCGTCCTCGATGAGCTCCATCGCCTCGAAGTGGCTGCGGTTGGGGGCCGGGAGCCCCACGGCGTGCACCGCCCCGAACGAGCCGGACTGCCACATCGGCAGCAGTGGCGCGAGCTCGGGGTGCAGCCCGAAGCCGGGATGCGCCCCGATCAGGCTCGGTGCGGGGATGTGCAGCGTGGGTCGCAGGTCGGCGAGGATCTGCTGGTCGCCCGGGAAGCGCGGCACGACCATCGACAGCCCGTCCGCGCCACCGCGCAGGCTGAGGACGACCACGACGTTGCCGCCGGGCTCCGCGCCGAACGCGACCTGGCGGTGGGCCTGGCCCAGGAACGACCCGGTGACGGCCAGACCACCGGTGATCCCGGCGGCGGCGAGGAAGCGGCGCCGGGAGAGCTGGAAGTCGGGACAGCCGCAGGTGCTGGTCATCGTCGATACCTGCTTCACCGGTAGAAGTGGATCGGGGAGTCGAGCAGGGACGCGAGCATGGTCATCACCCGGTAGTCCCACAGGTCGTCGCGGGTGACGCGCCGGTCGAGCGGCAGCCCGACCGAGGTGGCCACCGCCTGGCGGACCGCGGCACTGACCGTCTGCCCGAGGAGTTCCCGGCCGAGGTGGTCGATCACCTGGGCCACCGTCGCGGGCAGGGCCGGCAGCCAGGCCGTCATCGGCCGGTAGGTGGCCTGCTCGGTAGGCCACCAGCCCGCGGCCAGCGTCCGGTGCAGGTCCAGGCTCCCCAGCACCCGCCCGGCGCTGGTCCAGGCGGCCCCGGTCTCGGGGTAGCCGTCCGGAGCGCTCCACTCGTACGGCGCCGCGCCCATCGTCTTGTACTGCCAGACCATCGCGTTGACGAAGGAGTCGTCACTGGTCGGCGCCTTCACCCCGATGCGCAGGGCCCGGGCGGTCGCCAGCCAGTCCTCCATCGGGGTGCGGATCTTCTTCCCGTACGACGCCAGGAAGTCCGGGTGGTCGACGAGGGCCATCAGCACCGGCTTGATCGCCGAGCCGTTGCGCAGGTAGACGTTGGCGAGTTTGTTGACCAGCGCCTCGGACGGGGTGTCGGAGACGAACCGCTGCGCCAGACGGCCGGCGATCCGGCGGGCCGTGGCGGGATGACGCGCCAGGTAGCGCAGGTAGGCCTCGGTGGCCGACCGTCCGTCGGTCGCGGTGTTGGCGTGGCTGAAGCCGAGCACGTCGATGCGCCCGGTGTAGTGCCAGCTCTGGTCGTAGAAGGCCCGGAAGTCCGGCCACCATAGATCCACGCGGTAGCCGGTCAGGAGCCTGCTGGACTGGAGCACGTCCTCCTCGGTGTAGCCGGCCTCCACCCCGACGCTGTGCAGTTCGAGCACCTCGCGCCCGAGGTTCTCGTTGGGGGCGTCCTTGGAAGACGTCGCGTTGTCGAGGAAGAGCCCCATCGCAGGATGGGTGATGGCCTCCACGAGCAGGTCGTCGAAGGATCCCAGCGCGTGCCGCCGGATCACCTGGTCGTAGGAGACCCGGTGGAAGGCGGCCTCGTCGTGGCCGAGGGGCACGTGCAGCAGGTTCGACCAGAAGTCGACCATCTGCTCGTAGACCTGGCGCTTGCTGCGCAGTCGCCGGGTCACGGTCCAGCGGCTCAGGTCGTACATGACCTCCCACGACCCCTGGATCTCGTCCACCTGGCGCTGGAAGATCTGGCGCGGCGTGCGCTGGAGCGAGGGGAACCACGCGTCGACCGCGGCGCCCGGGGCGTCCGGGACCGCGGTGTGGTCGAGTTGACGGACGAACCAGGCGCGCGGGGTGCCTGCGTTCCTGATCTCGGTCGCCAGGGCAGGGGTGAGTCCGGCGGTGAAGCGGCGCGCGAAAAGCCGCTGCCGTTGGGTGAGGAGGTCGGCCACAGGTGCTCCGATGGGGTGGGGGGGTTCCAGGCTAAGGACCTTGGTCCCTTTTGACCGGTTTTTCCGGGAGGCTTTACCGGCACCCTTCGTGGCATGCTCGGCAGCACTGCCGCCACACGAGGGAGTTCCCCATGGACCAGGCGCCCCCGCCGCTCAAGCCGTTGCCCGAGGACTGGTCGAAGGCGGTCGCGATCGTCGCGCATCCCGACGACATGGAGTTCGGGGCCGCGGCCGCCGTCGCCCGCTGGACCGGTCAGGGCAAGGAGATCGTCTACGTGATGGTCACCAGCGGCGAGGCGGGCATCGACGGTCTGCACCCCGACGAGTGCCGCCCGATCCGCGAACGCGAGCAGATCGACTCCGCGCGCGTGGTCGGGGTCGACGTCGTGGAGTTCCTCGGGTTCCCCGACGGGATCGTGGAGTACGGCCTGCCCCTGCGACGTGCGGTCGCCGACGTCGTACGCCGCCACCGGCCGGAGATCGTGATGACCGGCAACTTCCGCGAGACCTTCGGGCCCGGGGCGCTCAACCAGGCCGACCACATCGCGGTCGGGCGCGCGGTGCTGGACGGGGTCCGCGACGCCGGCAACCGCTGGATCTTCCCCGAGCAACTGGTCGACGGCCTGGAGACCTGGGGCGGCGTCCGCGCGGTGTGGGCCGGCGGTTCGCCGCAGGCCCGACACGGCGTCGACACCACCGACACCTTCGACGCCGGAGTCGACTCGCTGAAGGCTCACCGCGCCTACATCGACGGCCTGGGCTGGGAGGACTTCGACGAGCGCGAGTTCCTCGAGGGGTTCTCCCGGGCGGCGGGGGCGAGGATGGGCGTCGCGTTCGCCGCCCCCTTCGAGGTCTACTCGCTGACCTGGGGTGGCGGCGACGAGGACTGAGCGGTCCGGCGTGAGCACGACCCGGCGCGCCCGTCGCTCGCTGCTCGTCCTGGCCGCGACGGTGATGGTCACCGTCATGCTCGTCGGGGCGGCGCGGTCGGTCACGGAGGCGTTCTTCGGCATCTCCTGGGTCGTGGTGGGCGCGATGACGGTGGCCGTTGCCCTCCAGGGGCTGGCCTACCACCGGCTGACCCCCGGCTGGGTACGGTGGCGGCAGGGGTTGCTGGCCCTCGCGCTCTGGTGTGCGGCCCTCCCCGGGCTCTGGGCCGCGCTGGCGCTGTCGGTGAACACCGAGGCCCCGACGCGCGTCTCCTGGGCGCTGGGCGTCCTCGCTGCCTCCGGACATCTGCCGTTGATCGCCGCCTTCACGCTGCTCCCCCTCGGCGCGGTCCGCTACCTGGGCACCGGCTCCGGCCGCGTGGTCGCCGGCGTCGTGGCCGGGCTGGGCGTGAGCGCGGTGGCCCTCTTCGCGCTGTTCTTCGGTGACTTCGCGCCCTTCGACCTGCCCGCGCTGATCACGTGGGCGCCCGGCGAGGTCATCGGGGCGAGCGTGATGATGCTCTTCCTCAGCACGGTGCTCCTCGGCCCCGTCATGGCGTTGCGCGCGGCGGCACGCGCCGACGGGGACGCGGCCCGCCGCCTGACGCTGACCGGTCTCTCGTCGTTGGCGGGTGCCGCGCTGGTGATGCTCTGCTCCGCGCTCGGAGCCGTGACCGCCGCGTCGGCGCCGGTGGCGTTGCTGTGCGGGATGTACGCCGCGGTGACCGTCGTCGCCGTAGGGACGACGCGAGCGCTGACCACGCCCGCCGTCCTCGCGCCCTCCCCCTCTCTGACGCCGACGGGGGTGCACGCCCTGGTCCTCGAGCCGGTCGACGTACTGCCGACGCCGTCTCGCGTGGACCGCGCTCGGCTGACGCCACGCGAGACCGAGGTGCTCGAGCTCCTCGCCGACGGCCTGTCCAACGCCGGGATCGCGGCCCGACTCGTCCTCTCCGAACGCACCGTCGATGCCCATCTGCGGTCGGTGTTCACCAAGCTCGAACTGCCCGAGGGGCCGGCGGAGAACCGGCGCGTCCACGCCGCGCTCGCCTGGCGGGAGAGCGCCGCAGAGGTCCCCGAGAGGACCGAGCGGGCCGGTTAGGCGAAAGGGCCGATGCCCGCTGACCTGGGAGTTCTTAACGTCGTGGCATCCCTGACCCACGATCGACGAGGACCCGATGAATCACGCAGCACTGAAGCCCGCCCTGCTCCTGTTCGCCCTGATCTGGCTGCCCTTCGTGACCATCTTCGCCTTCGCCAACCCGTCGCTGACCGAGCGTGTGGGGGACAGCCATCCGCACGTGGTCTACCACCTCCTCGCCGCAGGTCTGCTGGTCGGCGCGATCCTCGTCGTACGCCGCCTGCGGGCCGGGCGACTGACCCGCGCCGGGCGGGCCGCCACCGCTGTCCTGCTGGTGACGCTGCCGCTGGCGATCCTCGGGAACCTCGCCGAACTGGTCACCGCGGTGTCGCGACTGGCCGAGGACGGGTGGGAGAGCCTGTTGACGCCGGACCTCTTCGAGGAGGGCGCCCACGCGACAGCCGCCTCCCTGACGATCCCGTCGCTGATGCTCAGCATGGTGACGACGCTGACGCTGGTGGTGATCGTCGCGCTCGGCCGGCGAAGGCTCGAGCCCGTGCGTTGAACGCGGCGGAACATCGGGAGGCCCGTGGTAGTTGTGGAGTCATGCCTCTCACCGGTGACTACGAACCAAGCCCGCAGCAGTGGGTCCGCGACCAGGTCGAGGCCTACGAGTCCTCCGGCGGGACGCGGGGCAACACCCTGATGGACACGGGTCTCCCTGTCGTGATCGTGACCTCGCTCGGGGCTCGCAGCGGCAAGATCCGCAAGACCCCGCTCATGCGCGTGGAGCACGACGGACGGTACGCGCTCGTCGCCTCCCAGGGCGGCGCTCCGACCCACCCGACCTGGTATCACAACCTCGTCCAGCACCCGCACGTCACCGTGCAGGACGGGCCCGAGCCCCGAGACTTCGACGTGCGGCTGCTCGAGGGCGAGGAGAAGGCCCAGTGGTGGGAGCGGGCCGTCAAGGCGTTCCCGCCGTACGCCGAGTACCAGGCGAAGACCGACCGGGAGATTCCGGTGTTCCTCGCCGAGCCGAGCTGAGCGAGGACCACGGCCCAGGCTGATCACCCTCGCCAGCGCCCCGCCGGGCATATCTGACCGGCGGCGCTCAGATGACCCTGACGCGCAGGTTGAGTCCGGCGAATCCGGCCTTGCGCACCGCGATCGGGTACTGGCGCGCGGGCGCCGTCGCAGGCACGGTGAAGCTGGCCTTGCCGTTCGCCGCGGTCTTTCGGGTGACCCCCCTCAGCGTGACGGAGGCGCCCTTGATCGGGTCGCCGGCGTCAGTGACGGTGACGGTCACGAGCCCCTTGTTGAGCTGCGCCGGGGCGCGGGCTGCCGACAGCGCCGGCAACACTCGCCGGGCGTAGAGACGTGGCGACTCGCCGACGGGCTGCGCGTTGACGATCAAGGCGAGAGGTCCGGGGGAACCTTCGCATTCCGTCGCATGGACACTCGTGGACAATCCGCCGGGCTGGACGAGATGCTGTCGGCGGCCGAACTTCGTCGCCGCCTTGTTGGTGCGGGTTGCGTGGAGCTTGTGGTCACCGACCGTGCGCCACGTCAGCCACAGCCGGCCACCCGGCGCCGTGGAGAGGCACAGCATGTCGACGGTCGCCCCGGGCGAGTTCACAGTGAGGAACTGATCAGCGGGCGCGCCGACCCGCCAGACCCGGATCTGGGTGCTCGTGGGATGACCGACCCGATAGGCGACCCAGACTCCCCCGGTGGTGCGCTCGGCGACCGCGAGGGGCTGCCCAGGGTTGATCGCGCCGGCCTGCCCGTTGGACGAGCCGGGGGCCTTCAACAGCGCCCCGTTCGGCCGCGGCCACATGCGCTGGACGAACACCCCGGCGTCGGAATCCTGCGTGGCTCCGAGCGAGAACCACGCGACATAGACGTCATCGGTGGCCCGGTCGCGGGCGAGCCTGACCTGCACCGGGGCTCCCTGGGTCTCCGTGGCGCGGAAGTCCGGGGCAGTCGCCGGAACGTCGGGATCGACGCCACGGTGAACGATCACGCCTCCTGAGAAGCCGCCCTTGGCGAAGAAGGGGACGCCGTCGACATCGAGGGCCGCGATTTCGCCGCCGCTGCCTGGAGCGGTGCTCTGGGAGAGCGATCCGTCTCCGAGATCCCACGAGGTCCCGTCGGTGCTCTCGGAGAAAACCGCCGGCCCTGTGTAGTCCGAGAAGGGATCAGGATGGATCCCGGCGAACACCACCCTGCGCGTCCCGACCGGGCCAATCACCTTGGGGTCGTTGACGATGGCGGGCCAGCCCGTGATGACGGGGAGGATGGCGGACGCCGGCGCACCGTTCTTCGCCAGGACGCGGGTGTAGATCGAACGATCGGAATTCTGGGTCAGCGTCCAGACCACCTGGAGTTGGCCGCCCAACCGGGCGACCCCGGGAAGGGCGGATGAGTGAACCACGCCCGATACCGTGACCCAGGCGGGCGTCGCCGCCTGACGTGGATGCGTGCCGGCATCGGCACTCCCTGCGTTCGACGAGCCCGTCAGGGCGAGCAGAACGGCAGCCGCGGCCGTACAGGTTGTTCGACGTGAGCGCATGACGCCTCCTGACCCCGCGTCGTCTCCTCATCGAGCCTAGGTCGATCACCAGCGGTGCGGCAGAGCACCTCTGACCTAGTCCTCAGCGGAGGAATACGACAGATGCCAACGAAACCCCGGCCTGTCCGGCCGCCGAGTGCGGCGGCGACGACGGTCTTATTCTCGTCAGAGTGACCGGAAGTGGGCGCGCTCCTGCGGGGTGAGGTGCTCGACGGCATAGCTGAGCATGGTGCGCGGCATGCGTGCCGCGTGGATGCTCAGGAAGTCGGTGAGCGTCTCACGGGAGACACGCACCCCCACCTCGCGCAGCATCCACCCGGTCGCCTTGTGGATCAGCGGTTCAGGATCGTCGACCAGCGCCTCGGTCAGCCGGAACGTCGGGGCCGCGTCCCCCGCCCGCAGGAAGGCCGACGTCGCCAGCATCGCCGCCCGTCGTTCCCACAGGCTCGCGGAAGCCGCGAGGCGGTCCAGTTCGACGAGATCCTGGGCCGGAGGTCCGAGCAGCCAGGCGCCGATCAGCGTCGGCGCGGAGGTGTCGATCAGGTCCCAGTTGTTCACCCGGTCTGCGGCCAACGCCCGTAGATAGCCCGCATGCAGGTCATCGCGCGCGACTTCGTCACGGGTGCGCGGGCGGCTCGCCCGGTCGAACCGGTCCACCAGCACCAACAACGCCGCGAGCCGGTGCTCGTGCACGGGACTCTCCAGGAGCACCCAGGCTTCACCCACGGGCAGGTCGCGGGCCTGCTTCACCAGACGCCGTACGGCGGGCACGCGCACCCCGATGAACACGTCGCCTTCGCCGTAGTCCCCCGGACCGGTCTTGAAGTAGCGCTGCAGGAACTGGGCGTCGGCCGGGTCGCCGGCGGCGTCCAGGGCCGCGGCGAGGTCGAAGGCGGTGCGCACCGGACCAGGGTAGGCGGGTGGAGACCGAGGTCACCGGCCGGCGATTGGCGTCTCCGCATCGCGTTTGAGAGCCTGGGGGTAGGGCCTCCCCGGCCCCCGGACGAGCGGTGCCGTACCCGGTGTGCGACAAGACGGCGCCAAGGAGACTTCCATGTCGTGGCTCGTCCTGATTCTCTCCGGCGTCCTCGAGGCGGTGTGGGCCACGGCCCTGGGCCGTTCCGAGGGCTTCACCCGCCTCGGCCCCTCGATCGTCTTCGCGGGCGCCCTGCTGGCCAGCATGGGCGGGCTGGCGTATGCGATGCGCGAACTGCCGGTCGGCACGTCGTACGCCGTGTGGGTCGGCATCGGCGCCGCCCTCACCGTGGCCTTCGCGATGGCGACCGGCGAGGAGCCGGCGTCGGTGATCAAGGTGCTGCTCCTGCTCGGCATCATCGGGTGCGTAGCAGGGCTCAAACTGCTGCACTGACCCGCTCCAGCAGCGGTTGCGCTCCCGGGTGGGCGACACCGTCACCGTCGTCGCCTCCGAGCGACGCTCCCAGGTCGCCAACCGGCGGGTCGCGGAGGAGCGCTTGGTGCGGGTGCTGGAGGAGGCGCTGAAACCTCCTCCCCCGAAGCGGGTGAAGACCAAGCCGTCCGCATCGTCCCAGCGTCGCCGCGTGCAGCAGAAGCGGCAGCGCGGCGAGACCAAGCGGCTCAGGGGGCGCCCGGACGAGTGAGTGCGGCTGACTCAGGTCCGCCCGGGCGTGGCCTCCGGGGCGGACTCGGAGACCTGCCTGGAGGCACGGCGCCAGGGCAGCGTGCCCTCCAGTTCGACCTCGAGGGAGAAACTGAGGAACGTCCGCACGAGCACGATCAGGCCCAGCGCCAGGGCACTGTCGACCGTGGGATCGACGGTGATCGTGAGCACGATGTCGGCAATGATCAGGAACTCCAGGCCCAGCAGGATCGCGCGGCCGACGTTGCGGCGTACCGACTCGTACGCCGCCACCGACCCCTCGCGGCGGTACACCCCCGCCGCGACGACGAAGGCACCGAGCGCGCCGATCACGAGGACGACCACGCCGCCGATCTCGAACCCGTGGACGACCTTCTCCATCAGGTGGTCGAACTGAGAATCGCTCACGGCTCCCACCGTCCCACGGTTCGCCCGCGGCGTCAGCACACCTCGCCGTGGGTCACAGCACGCTCAGCGGGCCAGGTCGCGGCTGATCACCAGGCGCTGGATCTGGTTGGTGCCCTCGAAGATCTGCATCACCTTGGTCTCGCGCATGTAGCGCTCGACCGGGAAGTCCTTGGTGTAGCCGGCGCCGCCGAGCACCTGCACGGCATCGGTGGTCACCTTCATGGCGTTGTCGGTGGCGACCATCTTGGCGATCGAGGCCTGCCGGGAGAACGGCTTGCCGGCGTCGCGCAGGCGGGCGGCGTGCAGGTAGGTCGCGCGCGCCGACTCCACCGCGGCCGCCATGTCGGCCAGCACGAACGCCAGCCCCTGGTGGTCGATGATCCGCTTGCCGAATGCCTCGCGCTCCTGGGCGTAGGCGACCGCGACGTCGAGGGCCTGCTGGGCCACGCCGACCGCGACCGCCGCGATCCCGAGCCGTCCGGAGTCCAGGCCGGCCAGCGCGATCGGCAGGCCCTGGCCCTCCTCCCCCAGCCGCCGCTCGACCGGCACCCGGACGCCGTCGAAGAGCATCGTGGCCGTGGTCGAGCCCATCAGGCCCATCTTCGACTCCGGGGTGTCGGCGGTGAGGCCGGGGGCGTCGGCGGGCACCAGGAAACACGAGATGCCGCGGCCCTTGTCGTCGGAGGTCCGCGCCATCACCTTGTAGAAGTCGGCCTCGCCGCCGTGCGTGGTCCACGCCTTGGCGCCCGAGATCACGTACTCGTCGCCCTCACGGACCGCCCGGGTCCGCATCGCCGCCGGGTCGGAGCCCGCGTGCGCCTCGGAGAGGCAGTAGGCGCCGAGCAGTTCGCCACCGAGCATCTCGGGCAGCCAGCGCTGCTTCTGCTCCTCGGTGCCGGCGTGGAAGAGCCCGAAGCACGACAGCGCGTGCACGCTGGTGCCCACCCCGACGCTCGCCCAGCCGGAGGCGATCTCCTCGATGACCTGGAGGTAGACCCCGTAGGACTGCTCGCCGCCGCCGTACTCCTCGGGGTAGGGCAGGCCCAGCAGCCCAGCCCGCCCGAGCGTGGTGAACACGTCGCGGGGAAAGGTCGCGGTCCGCTCGGCCTCGTCGACGCGGGGACGCATCTCCTTGTCGACGATGCTGCGGGTCAGCTCGATCAGGTCGTCCGCGTCGCGGCTGGGCATGAGTCTCTGTGCGGGCATGGTCACCTCCGATTCCAGTGATACCTGAAACCGTACTGAAGTCGCAAGTCTGGTACGGTTTCCTCATGCCTACGGCACCGGTCACCTCCTCGCGCGGCGCCGCCCGCCGTGCCGAGATCCTGCGCGGTCTGGTCGAGATCTTCCTCGCCGAAGGCTTCCTGGACTTCAGCCTCGAGGACCTCGCCGGGCGACTCAAGTGCTCGAAGTCCACCCTGTACGGCGTGGCGCCGAGCAAGGAACAACTGGTCACCGCGGTCGTGCGCACGTTCTTCCGCGACGCCACCGCGCAGGTCGACGAACGCATCGGCGGCATCACCGATCCGGTCGAGCGGATCGGCACCTACCTGCGCGCGATCGCCGAGGCATTGGAACCCGCCTCTCCCCGCTTCTACGCCGACGTCATCGCCTTCGCGCCCGCCCGCGCGATCTACGCACGCAACACCTCCATCGCCGCGGCCCGGGTCGAGGAGTTGCTCGCCCAGGCCTCCGGCGACGGCGCGAGCGAGCGCACCGCCTTCCTCGGCGCCGTCACCCGGTCGGTGATGGAGTCGATCCAGCGCGGCGACATCGAGTCCACGACCGGACTCACCGACGCGTCGGCGTACGAGATGCTCGCCGAGCTGGTCGTGGCCGGGGTGCGCAGTCGCGACGTCTGAGCAACCACAGGGCGCCTCAGCCGCCTCAGCGGAACGCTGCCTGCCCCGTCATCGCCTGACCCACCACGAGGGTGTGCATCTCGACGGTGCCTTCGTAGGTGAGGACGGACTCGAGGTTGTTCATGTGGCGGATCACCGGGTACTCCAGCGAGATGCCGTTGGCGCCCAGGATCGTGCGGGCGGTGCGGCAGATCTCCAGGGCCTCGCGGACGTTGTTGAGCTTGCCGAGGCTGACCTGCTCCGGGCGCAGCGTCCCGGCGTCCTTGCGGCGCCCGAGGTGCAGCGCGAGCAGCAGTCCCTTGGTGTACTCGAGGTTCATGTCGACGAGCTTGGCCTGCGTCAACTGGAAGGCCGAGATCGGCTTGCCGAACTGGACCCGGTCCCCCGCGTACGACAGCGCCGACTCCAGCGACGAACGCGCGGCACCCATGGCGCCCCAGACGATGCCGTAGCGGGCCTCGTTGAGGCACGAGAGCGGGCCCTTGAGGCCGCGGACCTCGGGGAAGACCGCGTCGGCGGGCAGCCGGACGCCGTCCAGGACCAGTTCGGAGGTCACCGAGGCCCGCAGCGAGAGCTTGTGCTTGATCTCGGGGGCGGAGAACCCCGGGGTCGAGGTCGGCACCACGAAGCCGCGGATGCCGTCCTCGGTCTGCGCCCACACCACCGCGACATCGGCGATCGAGCCGTTGGTGATCCACATCTTCCGCCCGTCGAGGACCCAGTCGTCCCCGTCGCGCCGGGCGCGTGTCCGCATGCTGCCCGGGTCCGACCCGGCGTCCGGTTCGGTCAACCCGAAACATCCGATCGCCTCACCGGCGGCCATCGCCGGTAGCCACTGCTGCTTGTGCTCCTCACTGCCCCACCGCCAGATCGCGAACATCGCCAACGACCCCTGCACCGAGACCAGCGACCGCACCCCCGAATCCACCGCCTCCAACTCCAGGCACGCCAACCCGTACTCGGTCGCCGACATCCCCGCACACCCGTAGCCCTCCAGATGCATCCCCAGCACCCCCAGCGCACCCAGCTCCTTGGCCAGACCCCGCGGGTCCTCGATGCGACCCTGCTCGAACCAGTCGGCGACGAACGGCTCGATCCGCTCCGCGCAGAGCTGGCGGACCGAGGACCGCACGGCGATCTCGTCGGGGCTCAGCAGGTCGTCGATGCCGGCCGGGTCGAGCGGGGCGAAGGGCGGGAGCGGGGTGTTGGTGTTCATGAGGGGTTCTCCTGTGTCAGCCACTGTCGGATGTCGGTGTTGTGTTCGCCCAGGCGCGGCGGTGCCGCGTAGGCGGTGATCGGGGTGCCGTGGAACGTCACGGGGTTGCGGACCTGGCGCGGTGCGCCGGGCCCGACGTCGACGGTCGGGTCGAGCCCGAGGCGTTCGGCCAGCGCGAAGGCGTCCGCGATCGACCCGACCGCCCCGGTCGGTACGCCGACGGCGGTGAGCCGCTCGATCCAGGTGTCGACGGTGTCGAGCGCCAGTCGCTCCTCGAGGTCGGCCACCAACGCGTCGCGGTGAGCGACGCGCGCGGCGTTCGTGGCGTAGCGCGGGTCCTCGGCCAGGGCCGGGCTGCCCAACACGTCGGCCAGGCGGGCGAACTGCGCGTCGTTGCCGCAGCACAGCGCCACGTGGCCGTCCTTGGCCGCCAGCGTCTCGTAGGGCGCGATCGAGGGGTGTCGGTTGCCCATCCGTTGCGGTGAGGTCCCCGTGGCGAGGTACGCCGAGGCCTGGTTCGCCAGGGAGCCGAGCAGGCTGGACAGCAGGTTGACCTCGACGAGTTGGCCGACGCCGTTGGTCTCCCGAGCCCGCAACGCGGCGAGGATCCCGATGACGGCGTCCTTCGCGGTGAGCACGTCGACCAGCGCAACTCCGACCTTGGTGGGCTCGTCGGGGCCGCCGGTGATGCTCATCAGCCCACCCACGGCCTGCACCAGGAAGTCGTAGCCCGGCAGGTCACGGCCCTCGCGGCTGCCGAACCCGGTGATCGAGGCGTAGACGACCCCGGGGTTGAGGCGGGACACGTCGTCGTAGGACAGCCCGTGACGGGCGAGGTCGCCGCTCTTGTAGTTCTCCAGGACGACGTCGGCGCGCCGCGCGAGCTCGACGGCGAGCCGGCGGTCCTCGGGGTCGCGGAAGTCCAGCTCCACCGACCGCTTGCTGCGGTTGGCGCACTCGAAGTAGGAGCTGGAGTTCTCCGTCCACGGCGGACCCCAGTGCCGGGTGTCGTCGCCGCGCCGGGGGCGTTCGACCTTGACGACCGTCGCCCCCAGGTCGGCCAGCGTGGACGCCGCCAGCGGCCCGGCGAGCACCCGGCTGAAGTCGGCGACCAGCACGCCCTCCAACGGGCTCGTCGGCGCGCTCTTCGAGGAGCCCGTCATGGCCTGTCTCCCGGCAGCACCAGGACACCGTCCACCCGACGCGGCAGGTGCCACGGGTTCTCCGCGCGCAGGGGCTCGGGCAGCCACGCGTCCGGGGTCGACTGGTAGGTCACCGGCCGCACGAACCGGTCCAGGGCGGCCGCACCGACCGAGGTGGCCCACGGTGCCGAGGTGGCCGGCCACGGACCGCCATGCTGCTGCGCCCAGGTGTAGGCCACGCCGGTCGGCCAGTCGTCGACGGCGACGCGGCCGACCTTGGGCGCGAGGAGCTCCACGAAGGCGGCGGCGTCCGCGTCGTCCGCTCCGGTGAGCACGCTCCCGGCCAGGGCACCTTGCAGGTGGGCGACGGCGTCACGCAACTGGTCGGCGTCGGCGTACTCCACGACCAGCGCGACCGCACCGAAGCACTCCTCCAGCAGAGGGCTGCCGGGCCGCAGTGCGCCCAGCGACGCCTCGAGGACGGCGGCCGGGGCGGACCAGCCCGCGCCGTCGCCGTCGACCTGCTCGACCAGGGTGGCGCCGGCCTCCTCGAGGCGCTCGAGTCCCTGGCGGACCGACTGTGCGATGGCCCGGGTCAGCATGGGCGCGTCGGGCGAGGCGGCCCGCAGGGCCTTGGCGACCTCGGTCGCCGCCTCGCAGCCCGCCGGCGCGAAGAGCAGCCCGGGCTTGGTGCAGAACTGACCGGACCCCAACGTGTACGACGCGACGAACCCTGCGGCGATCTCGGCCATCCGGCGACCGCCGGCCGGCGTCACGAGGGCCGGGTTGACGGTGCCCATCTCGGCGTAGACCGGGATCACCACCTCCCGCTCGTTGGCGGCCCGCCACAACGCGAGCCCACCGGCCTGCGAGCCGGTGAAGGCGACCGCGCTGATCCCGTCGGCGCGCACCAGTGCGAGACCGGCCTCGTGGCCCGCCACCATCTGGAGCAGGTGGGCCGGAGCGCCGGCGTCGGCGAGCGCCTGCTCGGCGAGGTGCAGCAGGCGTTCGCTGAGCAGCGGGTGGGCCGGGTGGGCCTTGACCACGACGGGGCAGCCGGCGGCCAGGGCCGCGGCGGTGTCGTTCCCGAGCGTCCCGAACGCGAAGGGGAAGTTGCTCGCTCCGAAGACCGCGACGGGTCCCACCGGCTGGTTGATGCGGGCCAGCGCCGGCCGGGTCTCGGTGCGCGCGTCGAGCGCGGCGCCCAGGTAGGAGCCCTCCACGGCGACGTCGGCGTAGAACCGGAGCTGGCCCGCCGTACGCGCCACCTCTGCGGTCAGCCGGGTCTCACCGAGTGCGGTCTCGGCGTCGGCGAGGTGGACGAGTTCGGGCAGGTGCGCCTCCAGCGCGTCCGCGACGGCGTGCAGCCACACCGCACGCTCGCCGGGCGGGGTCGACGCGACACCGGGGGCGACCGCGACGGCCGCGCGGACCTGGTCTGCCACTGCGGCGGGCGTGGTCTCCGCGACGACGCCGTTCGTCGTCCCGGTGCGCGGGTCGAAGGAGCTGATGCTCACGACGCCGCCACCACCGCGGCCTCGAGCACGTCGAGCGCGTCGTCGAGCAGCGCGAAGTCGATGACCAGCGGCGGCAGCAGCCGGATGACGTTGCCGTAGGTGCCGCACACCAGCAGCAGCACGCCCTGCCGGTGGCACTCGGCGGCGATCGCCTTGGCCAGGGCGGGTGCCGGCTCCGTGGTGCCGGGCTCGACGAACTCGATGCCGATCATGGCGCCGCGTCCGCGCACGTCGCCGACCGCCGAGCCCGGCCCCTGCAGGGCGCGCAGCCGCGGCATCACGCGCGCCTCGATCTCCTGGGCCCGCTCCACCAGGTGGTCCCGCTCGATGGCCTCCAGCGCACCGAGCGCCGCGGCGCACGCGACCGGGTTGCCGGCGTACGTGCCGCCGAGACCTCCGGCGGGGACGGTGTCCATCAGCTCGGCCCGACCGGTGACCGCCGAGAGCGGCATGCCCCCGGCGAGCGCCTTCGCGGTGAGGATCATGTCGGGGACGACACCCTCGTGCTCGCAGGCGAACAGCGCCCCGGTGCGGGCCAGCCCGGTCTGGATCTCGTCGGCGATGAAGACGATCCCGTGCTCGCGGGCGAACTCCTGCACGCCGCGCAGGTAGCCCGGCGGCGGCACGATGAAGCCGCCCTCCCCCTGGATCGGCTCGGCCACGATCGCGGCGACGTTGCCGGCACCGAGCTGGGTCAGCACGGTGTCGCGCAGGGCGGCGAGGGCCTGCTCGGCGGCGACGTCGGCGCCACCGGGCCAGCGGTACGGGTACGGCGAGGGCACCCGGTAGACCTCGGGCGCGAACGGCCCGAAGCCCTCCTTGTAGGGCACGTTCTTCGCGGTCATGCTCATCGTGAGCAGGGTGCGCCCGTGGTAGGCGTGGCCCAGTACGACGACGGCGGAGCGCCCGGTCGCGGTGCGCGCGATCTTCACCGCGTTCTCGACGGCCTCGGCGCCGGTGGTGAACAGGGCCGTCTTCTTGGCGTGGTCGCCGGGGGTCAGGCGGTTGAGCGCGGCGGCCACGTCGACGAAGCCGTCGTACTCGGTGACCATGAAGCAGGTGTGCGTGAACCGCTCGGCCTGCTCGACGACGCGCCGCACCACCTCGGGGTTCGAGGCGCCGACGCTGGTGACCGCGATGCCGGAGGCCAGGTCGACGATGTGGTTGCCGTCGACGTCGACCAGGATCGCCCCGCCCGCGCGCTCCACGAAGACCGGCAGCGTGGTGCCGAGGCCGTTCGCGAGCTCGAGCTCGCGCGTCTCCTGGAGCTTCTGCGACTTCGGGCCGGGGATGGCGGTGACGAGCTGGCGGCGCTGAAGGGGCTGCGCGTGGTTGGCCTGCGACATGGGTTCCTCCGTCTCGGTGGCGACCCTGCGACGGTAGGAACCGCGCCTACCTCGCGTCCTGGTGCACACGGACCGAAGATCGGCGCCGCTTGTGCGGTTCGTCCAAGCACGGTGGTTGAGGAGCGAGCGAAGCGAGCGTCTCGAAACCCCCTCAGGCGATCCCCCGCGCACGCAGCATCAGCCACAGCCGGGCCGCGTTGTCGGGGTCGTCGATGTCCAGGTCGAGCGCCTCGCGGGCCCGGGTGATCCGGTAGCGCAGCGTGTTGCGGTGGATCTCCAGGCTGCGCGCGGTCTGCTCCCACTGGCCGCGATGGCGCAGATAGCCCACCAGCGCCGCCACGGTGGCCTCGGACTGCTCGTCGAGGAACCGGTCCAGCCGCAGGGCGAGGGCCTCGTCGTCCCGGGGGTGGTCGTCGACCAGGTTCAACTGCCCGGGCTTCAGGTCGGCCACGGCGGTCGCGAGCCTCGCCCGCGCGGTGCCGATGTCCTCCCACTTGGTCCCGGCGGTCACGCTCGCGGACGCCCCGGGATCCCGTACGGCGACCGCGCCCGCCAGGGCGCGCAGCGGCGGATGGTCGAGGGGCAGCAGGAACCAGGTCTCCTGCCGGGTCGTGCGTCCCTCGTAGGCCTGCGGGCACCAGGCCTCCACGACGGCGGCGAGTCCCGCGCCGTCCTCGCCGCGCAGCATCAGGATGCGGCCGCGCGAGCCCAGCGCCGGAAGGCCCACCGCAGCGGCCAGCTGGCGGGCGGCGTCGACGAGTCCGAGGTCGAGCAGGGTGACCACGCAGCGGCCCTCGGCCTGCCGCGCCGAGACCGACCGTTGCCGCCGCAGGGCGTCGATGCTCAGCAGTGCGACCGCGGTGAGCACGATGTTGCGCTGACTGGCGGTGAGCTGCGCGGGCGTCCCCACCGCGAGGTAGCCGACGACGCGACCTTCGACGGCCATCGGGTAGAGCGCGACGTAGCGGTCGTTGCTGGCGAAGGAGGCCGCCGAGTGGACGCCGGCGACCTGCAGCCGCGCCACCTCGTCCTGTAGGCCCTGGGCCTCGTCGATGAGGCCGGCCGGGTGGATCTGGTCCACCTCGCCGGTCGGGGTGATGTGCGCGGCCCAGCCCTCCAGGGCGCGGGAGAGCCGGCGCAGGATCTCCGCAGGCGGGTCCGGCGCGACCGCGGCGTCGATGAGGGCCCGGTGGGTGGCGACGGCGTCCTGCAGGGACTGCTCGGTCGAGCGGGCCCGCGCCGCCCAGTAGGCCTTGGTGATCGTCATGAAGGGCGTTGGGGTCGGCACCACCAGGAGCGGCAGGTCGTGGGTACGGCAGGCCGCCTGGAGTTCCTCGGGCACCTCCCGGTGCACGGGACCGAGGCCGAACCCGAGTGCGACCACCTCGTGCTCCACGAGCCGGGCGACGTACCCCTGGCAGCCGATCCGGTTGGTCGGCAGCGCCAAGCCGGTGGTCAGCAGCAGTTCGCCGCCGGAGATGTAGGCGCCCGGGTCGAGCAGTTCGGAGATGTGCACCGCGGTGACCGGCGTCCGGGGCGCGGAGAAACCCTCGGCGGGCTGCAGGTGCTGCCCGAGCGATGCGCACAGGCTCGCTACGGTCGGCAACGACATGCGACTCCCTCCGGTCGGGCGGTGGTCCCAGTGTTGCGCAGCAGTCTCAGTCGCGCGCAGCGGCACACGCTTCGACGAACCCGGCGAAGAGCGCTCGCCGTGACGCCTCCGATCCGTCGTCGTCCTCCGGGTGCCACTGCACGCCGACGAGCCACCGCTCCGGGTCCTCGAACCCTTCGACGATGCCGTCGTGCGCCCGGGCCGTGACGACGAGCCCGGCTCCGAGATCGGCGACCGCCTGGTGGTGGCCCGAGCGGACCACGGTGCGGTCGGTGCCAAGGAGCTTCGCGATCCGCGAGCGCGGTTCCAGGACGACCTCTTCGTCGAGGAACATCGCCTCCCCCGGGCCGCCGCGGTGGAGACCGTAGTCGTCGATGTCGGGGATGATCGTCCCTCCGCGCGCGACGTTGATCAGCTGTGATCCGCGGCAGATCCCGAGCACCGGCCGGTCCGCCGAGGTCGCGGCGTGCACGGCGGCGATGCCGTCCTGGTCGGCACGGAGGTCGACACCGTAGGAGTTCGGGACCTCCTCGTGGTCGGCGCCGTAGAGCCGGCCGTCGATGTCCCCGCCGCCGAGCATCAGCAGCCCGTCGCAGCGTGCGACGGCCGCGGGGTCGGCCAGCGGCTTGGAGGTGTCGAAGAGCTCGTACGACGCACCCAGCGCCACCAACTCTTCCAGGGCCACCCGGGTGAAGCGACGGACCAGCTGCGCGGTCTCCTCGGTCAGGTCCGGGAAGTTCAGCGACACCAGCACCGCGATGTGCGCGACCGGGTCGGTCGGCTGCGGGGCCGCCGGGGTCACGTCGGCCACGGTCACGTCGGCCACGGTCACCTCGGCCACGGTCACCTCGGCCACGTTCGTCTCGGGCATGGTCGCCTTCACGGGGTTCTCCTGCACGGGGTTCTCCAGCTCTGCGCCCGCTCCGCCAGGTCAGCGAAGAGCGCCAGGTCGCTGGGGTTCGTGGCGAACAGGTCCTCGGGGTGCCACTGCACCGCGACGACGTCGGCGGTGTCGTGCTCGACCGCCTCCACCAGCCCGTCCGCCGAGGTCGCGCTCACGCTCAGCTGCGCGCCGAGCATGTCCACCGCTTGGTGGTGGTACGACGACACCGAGAGGGTGTCGCGGCCGGTGATGCTGCGCAGACGTGAACCCGCCACGGTGACGACCTCGTGCACCGCGTTGCGGTGCGGCACCGTTGTTTCCACCAGGTCCTGCTGCAGGGTGCCGCCGCACACGACGTTGAGCACCTGCATGCCGCGGCAGATCGCGAGTGTCGGTTGGCCTGACGCGATCACCGCACGGGTCACGGCGAGATCGAGCGTGTCCTGCCAGGGCACCACCGCGACCGTCGCCGGGTGCGGCTCCTGCCCGTACTGCTCGGGACCCAGGTCGGCGCCGCCGGGGATCAGGACGCCGTCGAAGCGACCGAGCCGGTCGGCGAGGTCGGCTCCCGGACCGGTGCCGAGTCCGTGGAACACCACGGGCTCCTGAACCGGAGGATGGGGACTCGGTCGGATCGTCGACCGATGACGGCGATCAGGGGACGGCTCATGGGCACCTCACGCGTCCACCGCGTCGCCGAAGGGGTAGTCGAGGTTGGGCAGCCACTGCTCCCAGGCGGCGCGGTGACGGCCGTCGGCGATGATCCGGCCCAGGGCCGCGTCGAGTTCGCCGAGCCACGCGGCCTGCCCCTTCGGCACCGAGAGACCCCACCGGTTCGCCGTCTTCACCACGAACGCGAGCGCGAAGTCGGGGTGCTCCTCCCCCAGGGGCACGAAGACCACGTCGTCGTCGACGACCGCGTCCACCTCACCCGCCTTCAGCGCGGCCAGCATGTCGGCGTACACGTCGTCGGAGCCGGCGCCGAACGGCACGAGGACGGCGCCGTCGAACGTCTCGGCCAGCGCCATGTTCGTGGAGTTCTCGATGGCGGCGACCCGGCGCCCGCGCAGGTCCGCGGCGGAGGCGATCGGGTCTCCGCGCCGGACCAGAACACCCTCGTGGAACACCGCGTACGGCCGGGTGAAGTCGGAGACCTCCTGGCGCAGCGGGGTGATCCCCTGACCGCACAGCACCGCGTCGGCGTCACCGCGCTGCGTGGCCGGCACCATCTCGGTCCACGGGACCAGGACCCACTCCAGGGTGCGGCCCAGTTCCTCGGCCAGAAGCCGGCCCACCGCGGGCTCGAACCCTTGACGGAGCCCGTCCGCGTCGGCCAGGCCGAACAGCGGCGGCGCGTCGGCGTCCAGGCAGGCCAGCCGCAATGTCGCGGCGCTCACGGGGCGTCGTCCCAGTACATCCGGCGCTCCCACTCCGAGACCTGGCCGCAGTAGCGCGCCCACTCGTCCTCATGGAAGGCGAGCAGCAGGTCGCTGAGTTCGTCGCCAAAAGTCTCGCGGATCACGGTGTCGGCCCGGAACGCCTCGATCGCCTCGCCCATCGTCAACGGGAGCGGCGGGAACGCCTCGTTCTGCGGCTGGTCGTAGCTCGACCCCACGGTGGGCGCGCCGGGGTCGATCTGGTTCTTCAGGCCGTCCTCACACGCCGCGATGAGGATCGCGTGCGAGAGGTAGGGGTTGACCGCGGCGTCGGGCAGCTTGAACTCCAGGCGGCCGTTGGCCGAGAGCCGCACGGTGCAGGTCTTGTTGTCCAGGCCCCAGTTGATCTTCGACGGGGCGAACTGGCCGGCGTCCCAGTAGCGCTTGTAGGAGTTGACCGTCGAGCCCATCACGAGCATCGACCCGGCCGCGTGCCGGAGCACCCCGCCGAGCGCGTGCTTGCCCTCGTCGGTGAGGTGCAGCTGACGCACCCCCTTGTCGGCCAGGACGTTCTCGCCGTCGCGCCACAGGCTGAAGTTGTGGTGGCAGCCGTTGCCCATCTGGCCGGTGTAGGGCTTGGGCATGAAGCTGGCCTGGATGCCGAGCTCGCGGGCGACCTGCTTGCAGATCTGCCGGTAGGTCACCAGCCGGTCGGCGGTGAGGTTCGCGTGGTCGTACATCCAGTTGAGCTCGATCTGCCCCTCGTCCTCGTAGTCGCCCTCGATCATGTCCAGGCCCATCGCCTGGGCGTAGCGGATCACCCGCTGGTAGATCGCGCGGGCCCGCTCGAGGTGCTCGATGTGGTAGGCCGGGGACGAACCCGGGCGGAACGACGCCTCGAGTCCGGGCCCCTCCCAGGACATCTCCGGCTCGGTGCCGGTGCGCATCTCCAGGCCGGTGCGCTCGGTGAACTCGCTGTGCACGCGGTGCAGCAGGCCACGGGAGTCCGCGGCGTACGGCTGACCGGCCAGCGCCGGCTCGAGGTGGTCGGGCTCGTAGAGACGACAGAACACACGGGCGGTGGTGGTGTCCCAGGGCAGCACCTGGAAGGTGTCGAGGTCCGGCAGCGCGGTGTACTCGGCGGCGTTGACGCCACCGCCCAGGAGCAGCCCGGACTGGGTGGTCTGCAGGTTGGCCGCCGCGGTCCGGTGCTGCTGGATGCCGTGGGCCGAGACACGCTCGACGTGGCGGGCGGGCAGCACCTTGCCGACCACGCGGCCGGTGATGGAGACGGCCTGGAAGTAGACGGTCTCGACACCGTGGGTGTCGATCTCGCTGCGGACACGGGCCAGAGCGTCCTGGCTCGCGTTGACCTCGCGGTGGAGGTCGAGGGGTGTGGTGGGCATGGTGATTCCTGGTGTTCTCGGGGGCTGGTGTTCTCGGGGACTGGGCTTATCGGGATGGAGAGAAGTGCGGGTGGTCAGGCGGCGGGCACCATGACGGCGAACTCCTCACGCAGCGCGCGCTGGCGGGCGCCGGAGAGGTTGACCGCCACGGAGCCCACGAGCCGGCCCTCGCGGGTGTAGCGGGTCAGGACGCCGCCGGGCAGGTTGCCCAGGTCGCCCTCGACGACCTCGACGTGGTCGGCCAGCGCCGGTGACCCGAAGGACTGGAACCGCAGGTCCGACTGGTCGCTCCAGAAGGCCGGGACCGGTGTGAAGGGCGGCAGATCCAGCGGTACGCCGAGCAGCTGGGACCGCAGCGCGGCTGCGGCCCGCTTGGCGGTGTCGGTGGGGATGTTCCAGTGCTCGACGCGGCGCGCGACGTCGTCGAAGAGCGGGTTGGGGAACCGGGCGACGTCCCCGACCGCGACCACCCGGTCGGCGCCGACCACGACGAGGTCGTTGTCGGTGAGGACGCCGTCGGAGAGGTCGATCCCGGGGTTGCCCTGCAGCCACTCGGTGTTGCACAGCGAGCCGACCGACTCCACGACCAGGTCCGCCGCCAGGTGGTCGCCGGTGTCCAGGGTGACGCCGGAGACCCGGTCGACACCGGTCAGGGCGCTCACGCCAGGTCCGATCACGAACCGGATGCCGGCAGCCTCGTGGTGCGCCTGGACGGCGGCGGCCAGTTCCGCGCCGAGGACGCGGTTCATCGGCGCCCCGGTCGGCTCCACGACGGTGACACGGTGTCCGAGGGCGAGCAGGGTGCAGGCGGTCTCGCAACCGATGAACCCGGCACCGACCACGACGACGTCGGAGTGGTCGCCGAGTCCCGAGCGCAGGGCCAGCGCGTCCTCGAGGGTGCGTAGCCGGTGCCGGCCGGCCGGAGGGCCCGGTACGGCGAGCTCGCGCGACCGCAGACCGGTGGCGACGACGAGCCCGTCGTACGGCTCTGTCTCTCCCGAGTCCAGGGTGACGGTACGCCGGGTCAGGTCGGAGCCTGTCACCGTCACGCCGAGCCGGAAGTCGACGTCGGCGACGGACGCGCGTCGGCGGAAGGCCAGCCGCTCGTGCATCGACTCCGGTGTCACCAGCGTCAGGTCCGCCAGCGCCTCCTTCGACAGCGGTGGCCGGTTGTAGGGCAGGTGCGGTTCCTCGCTGTACACGGTGAGTGGGCCGGTGTGGCCCGCGGCGCGGACCTGTTCGGCAGCGCGCAGCCCCGCCAGCGACCCGCCGACGACGGCGATCCGCGCGTCAGGCCCGGACACGACGGCTCACTCCCCGATGAGGATGGCCTGCACAGGACAGACGTCCGCAGCCTCCTCGACGTTCTGCAGTTCGCTGTCGTCGGGGCTCGCGTCGTACTCGAGCTTGCCCTCGTCGTTGATGCGGAAGACCTTGGGGGCGGCGATGGCGCACTGCCCGTGGTCCTCGCACAGGGTCATGTCGACGGTGACCTTCACGGTGGGTCCTTTCGGTGGTGGGGTTTCAGAAGCCGGGGGTGAACGCGATCGGCTGGCGGGTCGGGCCGGTGTTGCCGGAGTCTGGGAGCCAGACGTCACCCTCGAGGGGCCGGGGGTCGCGCATCCGCCGAGCCAGCAGGGGAAGGGCCTCGCTCATGTCACTGCGGGCGACGAAGTGGCCCAGGCAGTGGTGGGCTCCGCCACCGAAGCCGTAGTGCGGCTTGCGCTCGGCGGTGATGTCGAACGACGGCTCACCGAAGACCCGCGGGTCGGTGCCGGCGGCCTCGCTGATCATGTGGACGGTGGTGCCCGCCGGGACGAACAGGTCCTCGTACTGGAAGTCCTCCAGGGCCTCCCGGGTCACCCACCGTACGGTCGGGTTCACCCGCATGACCTCCTCCACCGCGGCCTTGCCGAGCTCGGGGCGTTCGGCGAGGAGTCGCCACTGGTCGGGGTGGGCCATGAAGGTCTCCATCGCCAGCCCGAGCTGGTTCCGCGTGGTGTCGTAGCCGCCGAAGATGAGCAGCACGAGCCCGTCGCGCAGTTCCTGGTCCGAGAGTCGCCCGTCGTCGGCGCGGCTGGCGTTGACCAGCGTGGTGACGAAGTCGTCCTGGGGGTTCGCCCGGCGGTCGGCGATGAGCGCGTCGGCGTAGTCGTGCAGGCTGCTCAGCGCACTCTCGATGCGGGGCAGTTCCTGCTTCATCGTGACGCTCATGGCAAGGCCGACGGTGCTGGCTTCCTTCGCGATGATCGACCACTCCGACTCCGGGATGCCGAGCATGATCGCGATGACGCGCGCGGCGTAGGGGTCGGCGAACTCGGAGATGAACTCGCATCGGTCGGGCTCGGCGAAGTTGTCGATGAGCTCGGTCGCCAGCGCCTGGAAGCGGGGCACCAGGCCACCGATCAGCTTCGGCGAGAACGCCGGGTTCATCAGGCGGCGCAAGCGGTGGTGCTCCTCGCCCTCCTTGTTGAGGATCCAGCTCTTCCACCACTCGGCCAGCGGGCCCTCGTGCACGCCGTTGTGCGCGGGCCACTGGGCGCTCCCCTGCCGCAGCTTCGGGCTCTTCATGAGCCGGCTGAGCTGCTCGTAGCGCAGGATCGCGAACCCGTACGGCGTGGTCGCGTACCAGTGCTGCTCGCGGGCCGCCTTCACCTGCGCGGAGGTGATCGAGAAGGTCGGGTCCGCCAGGTCGAGGTGGGGGATCTTCGGCGGAAGGGAGGTGGTCGTCATCGCTGTCTCCAGAGTCGGTCGGCTGCGCCGGGAGCTAAAGACTCTAGGAATAGGTTTTTAAAGTCAAGAGTGGTGCAGACAACTTCTCCACACCGGGAGCAGATCGACCGGAGCGCGCTGCGTCAGCCGGCGTCGCCGATGACCAGCGACCAGCCGTAGTCGCCGGGCACGGCGACCAGGTGGGCAACCCCGTCACGACCGGGGACCGGGAGCTGCTTGAAGCGCGAGGAGACCACCCACCGCGCGTTGTTCGTGGCGATCACGCGGCCGACCGCGTCGATCACGCACGCGTCGGTGCCGGCCGGGCGCAGGAGGCGCACGAGCCGCCGGTCGAGCTCGAGGAACTGCAGATCGACCCCGGCCACCCCGAGGAACATCCCGTCGGCGACCACGGGGACGGCGGCGGTCATCGTGAAGAGGTCCGAGCCCGCGTAGTCGACGTACGGGCCGTGCACGACGCCGCGCCGCTCCTGCCGCGCCAGCGCGAACCACGGCATCTGGGTGTAGTCGTAGAGGTCGGGGCTCGCGGCGTCGAGGTTGAGCCGCAGCCGGGCGGCCTTGCCCCCGCGCAACTGCCACCAGAGCAGGAAGTGCTCCTCACCGGCTACGACGCCGGGGTCGGCCACGAAGCCCATGCCCACGAGCAGCTCGTCTCCGGGCAGCACCTCCTTGATGAGCGCCGCCGCGGGCGCGAGGTCGTCCTCGCGGAGCTTGCGTTGCGCAGGCACGCACGAGGCGACCACGGCGGCCAACTGCTCGATCGGCGCGAAGCAGGTGCGCAACAGCGCCGCCACGCCGTCGGCCAGCTCCTGCGGGCTCTGCGCCGTCGTGCCGCTCACGACTCGTCCTCCGTGACCAGCAGCTGGAGCTCGGTGAGCTGGTGCAGCGAACGCCGGACGTGCTCCTGGGCCTTCTGCCGCGCCAGGTCGGGGTCACCCGTGGCGATGGCGACGGCGATCGCGTGGTGCTCGTCGGCGATCGCGCTGCGGTCGAGCTCGGGACCCAGCGGCAGCCACAGCAGGCCGCTCACCTCGGCCTGGATCCGGACCTCCTGCCGCGTCAGACGCTCCGACTGGGCGGCCACGGCGACCTCGACGTGGAACCGACTGTCTGCCCGCACGCAGTCCCCCACGTCGTCGGCGGCCCGGAGCCGGTCGGTGAACTCGAACAGGCGGCGGACGTTGACCTCCGAGGCACGCTCAGCCGCCAGGGCCGCGGACTGGCCGCTGATCGCCTGCTGCTCGTCGATGAGGTCCCGCAGTTGGGAGAGCGTGAGTTCGGCAAGGCGGCTGCGCGCCTCCTCGACCGGGAGGTTCGCCCCCTGCCGGATGAAGGACCCCCCGGTGCGCCCGCGCCGGGTCTCGATGAGCCCGCGCTCACGCAGCACCGCCAGTGCGTCCCGCACGGTCATCGGCGCGACGCCGAACTGCTGAGCCAGATCGATCTCGGTGGGCAGCTGGTCGCCGGGGTTCAGGATGCCGAGGAAGACCGCCTCCCTGAGACGGGCCACGATGTCCTCCGCGCGGCCCCCCGACGCGGGAGTCGCCAGCACCGACAACTTCGGCACGATCGCCCTCCCCTCCACGGCACCGGTCCAGGCCTGCCAGAAAAAAGTTCCCGCACCCGTTGCGGTTAATAACCTAGAACTGTAGTTTACCGGCCACGGGGACGCCCACCCACCCCCCTGATTTCGGGGCGGGTCCAACGCATTCACGACCTTACATTTCCCCTCTGCCGTGGCAGCGGCGCCGGACGATCGGAATCATCCATGTCTGCAGTTGACCATCACGACGAGGACGCCGCGCATCTCGCGTCCCTCGGCTACGCCTCGGAGTTCCGCCGAGACATGAGCGCGTGGGCGAACTTCTCCCTCGGCTTCACCTACCTCTCCCCCGTCGCCGGGGTCTACACCGTCTTCGGGTTCGCGCTGATGATGGCCGGCCCGCCGATGATCTGGACCCTGGTCATCGCCGGCGTGGGCCAGCTCTTCGTGGCGCTGGTCTTCGCCGAGATCGTCGCGCAGTATCCCGTCGCCGGCGGCGTCTACCCCTGGGCGCGACGGCTCTGGGGCAAGCGTTGGGCCTGGATGACGGGCTGGGTCTACATGTGCGCGCTCTTCGCGACCATCGCGGCGGTGTCCTACGGCTCCGCGCCGTACGTCGCCGCAGCCTTCGGCGTCGAGAACATCACCGTCAACGTGATCATCCTGTGCGCCCTGGCGATCCTGACGATCGCCACCGCCGTGAACTTCCTCGGCACCAAGGTGCTCTCCCTGGCCGCCATGCTCGGCTTCATCGCGGAGCTCAGTGGTGCCCTCGTGGTGGGGCTGTGGCTCCTCATCGCCCACCGCGAGCACGGCTTCGACATCCTCTTCGACAGCTTCGGCGCCCCCGCCGACGGCAGCAACTACTTCTGGGCCTTCGCCACCGCCGGACTGCTCGGCATCTACCAGTACTACGGCTTCGAGGCCTGCGGCGACGTGGCCGAAGAGGTGCCCAACCCCGGCAAGCTGATCCCCAAGGCGATGCGGCGCACCATCTACATCGGCGGCCTGGCCGCGATCTGGGTGACGCTGGCCCTGGTCCTGGCCGTGACCGACATCCCGGCGGTGATCTCCGGTGAGAACACCGCGCCGGTGGAGACCGTGCTCGTCGAAGGCTTCGGGGAGACCGGCGCTCGCGTCGTCCTCTTCGTGGTGCTGCTGAGCTTCCTCTCCTGCGTGATCAGCCTCCAGGCGGCCGCCTCGCGACTGGCCTTCTCCTACGGTCGCGACGACATGATCATGGGCTCGCGCCTGCTCAAGCAGTTCTGGGACAAGCGGCACATCCCGCCGTACGCCCTGCTGCTCGCCGGCCTCGTCCCCGCGGTGATCGTGATCGGTTCCAAGGTCTCCACGAACGCCACCGCCAAGATCGTCGGCTTCGCGGCCCTGGGCATCTACATGGGCTTCCAGATGGTGGTGCTCGCAGCCCTGCGGGCGCGGGCCAAGGGCTGGGAGCCGTCCGGCAAGTTCCAGCTCGGACGCTGGGGCATGACGGTCAACATCCTGGCGCTGACCTGGGGCATCATCGGCATCATCGCGCTGATCCGTCCGATCGGAGGCGAGGACGTCGCGTGGTACGACAACTGGTCGGTGCTGCTCTCGGGCCTGGCCGTCCTGGCCATCGGTCTGATCTACCAGGCGATCCACCCCACCGCCGGGCGCAGCACCGCGCCGTACGACACCGCGATCCCCAAGCCCGAGCAGCAGGAACTCGTCCGCTCCTGACGGGCGACGCGACCGCGCACCCACCCGGCACGGGCCGGATCCGAGGCGCAGGCACACGACGCAGGGAGAGGAGGTGCCGTGCAGGAGTTCATCGACTTCCTGGGCAAGCACCCTCCCTACGACCGCCTGGACGCCTCGGATCTGGCCCGGCTCAGCCGGCACCTCCAGGTCGCGTTCTATCCCGCCGGGTCGGTGATCATCGGGCCGGACCTGAGCCGGCTGGAGTACCTCGCGGTGGTCCGCACCGGCATCGTCCACGTGCTCGACCGGAGCACCGTGGTCGACGAGCTCGGCGTGGGCGACACCTTCGGCCAGCTCTCGGTGTTCAGCGGGCTCCCGCCCGCGCTGACGGCGAAGGCGGCCGTGGACACCCTGCTCTACCTGCTCCCCGACCCGCGCACGATCCTCGAGCACCCCGACGCGCTGCGCTTCGAGCGGGCCGACCTCGCCCCCGGGAGGTCGTCGCTGCTGGCGAGCACGGTCGTGGACTCAACGCTGCGCCCGGTGACCGACTACATGAGCCCGCCGTTGTGGTGCGACGCGCGCGTCACCATCCGGGAGGCAGCGCGGGTGATGACCACGCAGGGCGGCTCGTGCGTGCTGATCCGGATGGGCCCGGATCTCGGCATCATGACCGACAGTGACTGTCGCCGCCTGGTGGCCACGGGCGAGCGCTCGATCCACGCCCCGCTCTCCTCGATCGTGTCCTCCCCCGCCCTGTCGATCGGCGCGGAGGCCACGGCCGCCACCGCGTTCCTGACGATGGTCCACCGCGGCGTGCACCACCTCGTCGTGCGTGATGCCTCCGGGGAGCCCGTCGGGGTGTGCCGGGCGATCGACCTCGCGGCCGCGGAGATCCGCGACCCGCTGACGATCCGCTCCGCGATCGAGAACGCCGCCGACCTGCCCGCGCTCATCGGGGCCACCAGCCAACTGCGCCCGACCGCGGTGACCCTCTTCGACGCGGGAGTGCCACCGTTGCGGATCGGCGCCCTCATGAGCGCCATGGTCGAGGCGGTCCTGGAGAAGTGCATCGGCTGGGTGGAGCCCTTCGCCTCCGACGACGACGCGTCCTATTCCTGGCTGGTGCTCGGCTCGTTGGCCCGCCGGGAGCCGCTGCCCGCCTCCGACCTCGACACCGCGCTCGTGTGGTCCGCACCCGGGCCGCCGGACCCGCTGCGCGAGGCCGCGGAGGCGGTGATCGTCCTGGCTGAGCAGTGCGGACTCCAGCGTTGCCCCGACGGCGCCAATGCCAGCGGCCCCTTGTTCAACCGCTCGTACGACGCGTGGCTGCAGCGCGCCGCGCACGGGCGCGCGCATCCCGACACCGAGGGGGCCCTGCTGCTGGGCGCGATGCAGACGGACGCGCGACCGGTCACCGGCCTGGCGTTGGGGCGACGGCTGGAGGAGGCGATCCAGGCGTTGCCCGACGACGGCTCGTTCGTGCGCCGCCATCTCGTGACAGCGCTGGCCGCCAAGCCCCCGGTCGGGTTCGTGAAGGACTTCATCGTCGACCACGAGGGGCAGCACCGCGGCCAGCTGGACCTCAAGAAGGGCGGGCTGAACCCGGTCGTCGGCATCGGCCGGTGGATCGCCCTGGAGACACGCACCCCGGTCACGAGCACCCAGGAACGGATCCGGATCGGGCAGGAGGCGGGGCTGCTCCGCGAGGACGAGGCGGCACAGCTGGCCTACGCCCACCAGCAGATCTACGAGCTGATCTTCGAGGGCCAGGTGGACGACCTGCGCAACGGGACCCCGGTGTCCACCTGGATCGACCCCCGGCACATCGACCCGCTGCGACGGCGCCATCTGCGGCAGTCCTTCAAGGCCATCGCCGCGGTCCAGGAGCGCCTCCACGCCGAGTGGGTGAGCCGCCGATGAGACCGCTGCGGCCTGTGCGGCCGTGGAGTGCCGAGACCGGTCGGGACTGGCGCGACACCCGGTTCACCGTCGTCGACGTGGAGACCACCGGACTGGACCTCGAGGACGACGAGATCGTCTCGATCGGGGCGGTGGACGTGGTGAACGCGCGGGTGGATGCCGCTACCTCCTGGTACCAGCCGGTCAGACCGTCGCGGGAGATCGGCGTCGAGGCGTTGCGCATCCACGGGTTGACCCGGGACGTCCTGGCTCAGGCGCCGACGATGCCCGAGGTGGTCCGACCCCTCGGCGACCGGTTGCGCGGGTCGGTCCTCGTAGCGCACGCCGCGTGGATCGAGCGCGCCTTCCTCAACCGAGCGCTTCGGCCGCTGCGCGAGCGGGTGCCGAACGGGCTGGTGGACACCGCCGCCCTGGCCCGGGCCGCGGGCCTGGCCGAGGGTGGGCCGCGCGAGCCGAGCCTGGAGGGTCTTGCCCGAAGCCTCGGTCTCCCGGTATTCACTCCTCATCACGCTCTCGGCGATGCGATGACCACGGCGGTGCTGCTGATCGTGGTCGCGACTCGCCTAGAGCGTAGAGATCACGGGTTGGGGTGACACCCAGCCAGCCTCCGTGCGGGTGTGGGTCACGGGAGGCAGTCTCTGGATTGCTGAAGATCTAGAGATAGGAAGCCATCCCGTGACCCACGACGACATTGTCTATGAC
>JBGAJX010000035.1:0-48129 GCA_044224695.1 Marmoricola sp.
AGCTCGGCGCCGGTCTCGGCCTCACCGGAACGCTCGCCCGCGCGGGCCATCAGACCGTCGGCGACCGCGTCGGGGACGACGCGGGTGAGCAGGGCGACGGCGCGGTTCGCGTCGGTGTTGCCCGGGGTCGGGAAGTCGACCTCGTCGAGCTCCTTGAGGCGGTTGATCCGCTGGTGCACGGTCTGGAAGTTGGTGAGCATGCCGCCCAGCCAGCGCTGGTTGACGTAGGGCATCCCGACGCGGGTGGCCTGCTCGGCGATGGCCTCCTGGGCCTGCTTCTTGGTCCCGACGAACATCACCGTGCCGCCCTTGGCGACGGTCTCCTTCACGAACGCGTACGCGCGGTCGATGTAGGCCAGCGACTGCTGGAGATCGATGATGTAGATGCCGTTGCGCTCGGTCATGATGAAGCGCTTCATCTTCGGGTTCCAACGGCGGGTCTGGTGCCCGAAGTGGACGCCGCTCTCGAGGAGCTGGCGCATGGTGACGACGGCCATGGCCTTCGACTCTCTTCTTCTCTCGGCGCGCACCGGCACGCGTCCCTCGAGGGGCCGCGCCGGGTCACACCTGTTTACGGTTGTCGCAGGTCGCGGGTGCTTCCTGCCCTGACGCCCGGCGGAGGACCACCCGGCCGGAGCCGGGACCGAGGTCCGACCGCCCGCAGGCCCGCTGACGGGCACGGCGCGGTTGGACGGGCGTGCGATAGTCGACCCGCACGCGCGGGTCGCCATCGGCGAGTCTACTGCAGGCTTCGCGCGGCCACGAATCGCCCTCGCGCCGGGTCTTCTCCCCACGGACCCGCCGGTCCTGTTCTCCCCAGGTCGCCGCCTCACCGGAACGCTCCCGGCAGTGCGAAGCGAGGCTCTGCGGATGACCAGCCCTGACCGATCCCGGCCGACAGCCCGCCCCCGCGGGGCCCGTGTGTTGCCCGTCGTGATCCCCGCGATGTTCGTGCTCGCCCTGCTCCTGGCCACGGCCCCGTCGTCGGCGGCTGCCGCCGACGGGGTCTGGCCGCTCGAGCCCGAGCCCACGGTCGTCCACGGCTTCGATCCCCCGGCGGTCACCTGGGGTTCGGGACACCGTGGGGTGGACCTCCGGGGCCGTCCCGGCGCGCCGGTCCGGGCTGCGCTGTCCGGCCGGGTGACGTTCGACGGCAGCATCGCCGGTCGCGGCGTGGTCGTCGTCGATCACGGCTCCACGCGCACGACGTACGAACCGGTCGCCGCCGTCGTCGGTCGGGGGACGGTGGTTGCGGCAGGAGAGGTGATTGGCACCCTGCTCCGCCGCGGCAGCCACTGTGCGCCGAGGACCTGCCTGCACTGGGGCTGGAAACGCGGCGAGATCTACCTGGATCCGCTGGATCTGGTGGACGGGCCTCGGCCCGTCCGGCTGTGGCCGGCCGCAGGGCCACCGGCCGGTGCCGGGCCGGAGCGCCAAGGCCTCGACCCGACCGGGACGCACGACGAGGACAGCGGACCGTCCGGCGGGCACGTCGAACCCCCCGCGCCCGCGCCGGGACACCCCTCCCCCGCAGGCGCTCGGCAGGTCACCGCGCTCGCGGGTGCCACGGCCCTGCTCCACATCCTGCGACTGGTCGCATCCTTCCGCTGACTTGTCACGTCTTTCCGCCGACTGGTCGCGTCTTCCGGGGCCGGTGGCCACGGCATGAGGCCGTGCCGATCAGGCCCGCGGATGCGCCTGGGTGTACGCCGCTCGCAGCCGCTCGGAACTGACGTGTGTGTAGATCTGCGTGGTCGCCAACGACGCGTGGCCGAGGAGTTCCTGCACCGAGCGCAGGTCCGCGCCTCCCTCCAGCAGGTGGGTGGCCGCGGTGTGCCGCAACCCGTGCGGTCCCAGATCGGGGGCGTCCGGCACCTCGGCCAGACGGTCGTGGACCAATGACCGCACGGCCCGCTGGTCCAGCCGCCGCCCCCGCACACCCAGGAACAGCGCCGGTCCGGACTCAGGGCCGGCGAGGTGGCCACGCTGGTCGAGCCACGCGCGCAGGGCTCGTTGCGCCGGCACGCCGTAGGGAACGGAACGCTCCTTGCGCCCCTTCCCGAGGACCCGCACCACGTGACGCTCCCTGTCCACGTCGTCGACGTCCAGGCCGCACAACTCGCCGACGCGGATGCCGGTCGCGTAGAGAAGCTCGAGCACCGCCAGGTCGCGTACGCCGACGGGTCCGTCCGCCAGGGCATGTTCGGCCGCGGCGTCCAACAGCAGCCGTACGTCGTCCTGACGCAGGACCGGCGGCAGGGCCCGCCCGGTCTTCGGCGACCCCAGCGAGCTCCCGGGGTCGACCGCCACCCGGCCGGTCCGCGTCAACCAGGCGGTGAACCGTCGAGCCGCCGTCGCCCGCCGCGCGATCGTGGTCCGAGCTCGTCCGCGCGTGCTCTGCTGAGCCAGCCACGAGCGCAGCGTGCGCAGGTCCAGGGTGTCGATCTCGGTGTGGCCCCAGCGGTGGGCGTGAGCCAGCAGGGAGGTCACGTCCCCCACGTAGGCCCGGACCGTGTGGGGGGTCAGGTCCCGCTCGACGCTGAGATGACGCTCGTAGTCGGCAACCAGCCGGGCGAAGGGCTCGGGAAGCTCCTCGTCCGGCCCACGGTCGTCCGCATCGCCTCGCGTCGGGGTGGGAGCCATGCTTCGAGAGTAGGGACAGGGCACCGCTCCGTGGCGACGGCGCACGGTCGTGGCCGACGGAACCGCTCGGACGGGGTCCGGCCGCCTCTCGGCACGCACCGCCGAGAACGCGCTCACGGAAGCGGCCGATCCGCCTCCCCGAAGAGCGTCGCCGGGGCCTGCCGCCACCGCCCGGCGACGACCTCGATCCAGCCGGCCTCGCGCAACCGGCCCAGAGCCGAGGTCGCCAGGTCGACCGTCACCCCAGCGGTGCGCGCCACGGACTGCACCGTCGCGGGGCGGTGGAGCGGGACCGCCTCCAACACCGCGTGGTCGACCGCGGACAGCCGGTCACGAGGGGTCTCCGGCACACGGGGTGTCTCGAGAAGACTGTGCCCGTAGTCGGCCAGCACCTCCTCCACATGGGCTGCCCGCGTGACCAGGGTGGCGGCACCGGAGCGCACCAACTCGTGCACGCCGGCCGACGGCGCGCTGGTGACCGGACCGGGCACGCCGAGGACGGGTCGCTGGAGGCGCGCGGCCCAGCTCGCCGTGTTGAGCGCGCCACTGCGGATGGCGGCCTCCACGACCACCGTGCCGACGCCCAGGGCGGCGATCACGCGGTTGCGCGCCAGGAAGCGCGAACGGGTGGGCGCCGCACCAGGCGGGAGTTCGGAGACCAGTGCCCCGGTCTCGGCGATGTGCGCGAGCAGACGGGCGTGGGCCGCCGGGTACGCGCGGTCGACCCCGCACGCCAGCACCGCCACGGTGGGCGCGCCCACGGCCACCGCCCCCCGGTGCGCGGCGTGGTCGATGCCGAACGCGGCACCGGAGACGACCGTCCACCCGGCGCCAGCGAGGTCGGCACCCAGGTCCCGCGCCACCTCCGCACCGTACGTCGTGGCGGAGCGGGACCCCACGACAGCGACACCGCGCCGTGCCGGCAGCGCGGCAGCGAGGTCTCCCCGCACCCACAGCCCCAGCGGCTCACCGCCCATCCGGTTCAGCGGCTCGACGACGCGCAGGTCGTGGAGTTGGTCCGGCCAACCGGGATCACCGGGGACGAGGAATGCGATCCCACGGTCCAGGGCGGAGGCGAGGACCTTGTCGGGCTGGAGCTGGGCGAAGCGCGCGGTGAGCGCACCGCTCAGCTCCCGTCCCTGCGCCGGGTCTCCCTCCGCAAGCGGCAGATCCAGCTGTGCTTCCAGGGCCCGCACCACCTCCACCGCGCCGAGGGCCGCGACCAGACGGGCGACGCGGAGATCACCGGGCTCCGCGACGAGGCTCAAGGCGAGTCGAGCGTGCCGCTCGTCCTCCGGGAGCGGAGTCGCGGTGCTCGGGGCACGGCCCGGCGTCGTCATCGGGGCCCTCCCGGTTCCCGGGGCGGGAGGTCGGCGAGCGCCAGCGGTTCCCCCGTGCGGAGCAGCAGCGCTGTGCGGACAGCGGCCTCGTCCGGCGCATCGATGCCTGCCAGGTCGGCGACGGTCCACGCCAGGCGGTGGACCCGGGTGGCTCCCCGCCGCGTGAGCCGACCGCGAGCCACGGCGTTCTCGACCAGGACGCGCCCCTGGTCCGGGAGCGGCCAGCGACGCAGCAGCACCGGGCCCGGGACGTCGCTGTTGAGTCGCCAGGCGGTCCCGGCGTAGCGGTTCACCTGCCGGGTTCGCGCCTCCTCCACCCGGGCACGGACGATCGCCGTGCTCTCCGGTGGATCCCAGAAGTCGTCGAGCTCGTGCTCCCGCACCGGCGTCAGGTGCCGGGTGATGTCGATCCGATCGATGACCGGGCCACTGAGCCGGTCGCGGTAGCGGCGCCGGGCGGTCTCGCTGCAGGTGCATCCGTCGAGCCGGGCGTCGTGATGGAAGTCCCCGCACGGGCAGGGGTTGGAGGCCAGGACCACCAGCGAGCGTGCCGGGAACGAGGCGACCTCGTCCCCGCGCGTCAAGGTGACCTCGCCCGACTCCAACGGCTGGCGCAGCGACTCGATGAGGTCACGCGGGAACAGGGCGAACTCGTCGAGGAAGAGCACCCCGTGGAGCGCCTTGCTGATCTCGCCGGGGTGCACCCGGCCGGTCCCACCCCCGAGCAGGCTGGTGCGGCTGGCCGAGGGGTGCGGTGCGCGAAAGGGCGGTCGCAGGGCTCCGGGACCCGAGAGCACCGGCTCACCTCCCAGCGCCCTCACCGCGCAGAGCTCCACCCACTGCTCCGGTTCCAGGTCGGGGAGGAGGCCCGGGATCCGCTCGGCCAGGGTGGTCTTGCCGGCGCCGCGCGGCCCGGTCAGGTGCAGGTGATGCCCACCCGCCGCGGCCACCTCCACGGCATAACGCGCGTCGGTCATGCCGTGCACGTCGGCCAGGTCGAGGTCCTCCAGTCGGTCCTGCCCACGCCACGTCATCCCCGTCCGGCCGCCGAGACCGGATCCCAACGGTGCCACCTCGGGCGCCTCGGGCAGCTGCGCACCCTGGAGGCGCGCGACCACCTGGGGCAGTGAGCGCAGGCCCACGACGTCGACCCCCGGCACGAGGCCGGCCTCGGCTGCCTGGGACTCGGGAACGACCACGCGCGCCAGCCCCAGATCGCGGGCGGCGAGGACCAGCGGCAGCAACTCGGGGACCGCTCGCAGACGACCGTCGAGGGTGAGCTCCCCGAAGAACGCGGTGTCCGCCAGGCCCGCGAGGGGCACCTGGCCGGTGGCGGCCAGGATCCCCACCGCGATCGCCAGATCGACATGGGAGCCCCGCTTGGGGAGGTCGGCCGGAGAGAGCAGCACCGTCACCCGACGGGTCGTGGGCCACTCCAGACCGCAGTTGACCACCGCCGCCCGGCAGCGGTCCCGCGCCTCGGAGATGGAGGTGTCGGGCCGCCCCACCAGGGTCGTCCCCACCAGCCCCTGCGCGACGTCGACCTGCACCTCCACGAGGTGTCCCGTGGGGCCGGCCAGGCAGAGCGTTCGCACGATCGCGACCGCCATCACCCCACCCCGCGGACGTGCTCGATGCGCTGGTCTCCGGACCGGTCGAGCCGGACGCCCACGAGGTCGATGCGCACCCCGTGCGGAGCCCACGAGGCCTGGGCGAGCCAGAGCGCGGCGAGCCGCCGAAGCCGGGCGAGCTTCACCGTCGTGACGGCTTCGAGGGGATGGCCGAACGCGTCGCTGGTGCGGGTCTTGACCTCGCAGACCACGAGCGTCCCGGTGTCGCGTAACACCAGGTCCAGCTCGCCCAGGTCGCACCGCCAGTTCCGGTCGAGCACGGTCATGCCGGCCTCGCTCAGATACCTCGCGGCCAGCGTCTCGCCGTACGTCCCGAGCGCGCGGCGCCCCTGTCCTGCCGTCATGGCCCACCTCCTGCGCACACTCTGCGTGCCAGGCCGGACCGTCTCGGGTCGCCGGGGTCGAGGGCGGGGAGAACCCTGGTCCACCGACCCTGGGGAGGGAACCTGGCGTGCTACCCGCAGGTCGGCGGGACCGGCGGGAGGCTCTCCACCCGCGCGGTGGCGCTCTGCCGGACGTGGCCCTCGTCGGGCACCGGCAGGA
This sequence comes from Marmoricola sp., assembly GCA_044224695.1. Taxonomy (GTDB): domain Bacteria; phylum Actinomycetota; class Actinomycetes; order Propionibacteriales; family Nocardioidaceae; genus Marmoricola_A. The sequence goes on from JBGAJX010000035.1 coordinate 6,158, forward strand.
GCGGGATGCCCAGGTAGAGCGACGGGAACTCGACGGTCACCTCGACCAGGTCCCCGACCTGGGCCGGCCGGACCAGGGTCACCCCGTCGTCGTCGGTGTAGCGGTGGGTGACCAGGATCCCCGCACCCACGGCCGGCTGCGCGGCCTGGGTCAGTGCCTCCACCTCGACGCAGGACTGCCAGTCCATGCCCACGACCAGTCGACGTGCCGCCTCGCGCGCGGTGGCCGATGCGGTGGTGAGCGACCAGAAGAGGTAGCCGTACTGGATGAGTCCGAAGATCATCATGAAGAGCAGGGGCGCGACCAGGCCGAACTCCAGGGCGGTGGCGCCGCGCTCATCGCGCCGCCTCATCGGACCAGCCGGATGATCTTGGGACCCACCCCGACGTAGTCACTGACGGGCCCGTCGTAATCCTGCGAGACCGCCGGCAGCGCGTCGGGGGCGATGGTCATGAAGCGCGCGGCCTTCAGCGTCCCGTCCTGGAGGACCAGCCCGGCCTTCTCCTCCCCCAGATCGAGTCCGAGGGTGGTGCCCAGCGCACCGAGTGCACCGTTGACGTCACCCCCGCCCAGGCTGGTCAGGACCGACCCCAGCCCGAGTGTGTCCAGCACCAGGTCGAGGGCGCTGGACAGGATCCCCAGGCTGGTACGCACCTCCTCGACCGCCCCGGACACGGCCTGGGCGAGGTAGGAGCCGAGTCCGTCGACGACCTTGGTCGGGGTCAGCCCGGCGATCGAGAGGTCGTCGGCCTCCCCGTTGTCGAGGAACACCGGCCGGAAGGTGAGGATCGGGCTGTCCGCGGTCGCCCCGTTGAGGTCCAGGCCGCTCAGCACGGGGGCCCAGCCGAAGCGCGGCGAGGCGTAGAGGCGCTCCTCGAGCCGGTCGCTGGGCGTCACCACCGGCACCCCCGGCAGCAGGTAGGTGTCCAGGGCGAAGGCGAGGTTGCTGTCGAGCAGGGTGCTGGAGCCGCCTTTGACGAAGTCGCCGAACGCGTCGTTGTTGTAGCTGCCGGTGAACCCCGGGAGCGTGACGGTGTCCCCGGGGCAGGCGCCACTGCGTTGACAGCTCAGCCGCCCGTAGCCCGGCGTCGTGCCGTTGGCCGGGGTGTCCTTGAGGAGCCCGTCGGTGAACTCCTGCTCCGTCGTGGGGCCTGCGCCGACCCGGACGCAGTTGGCCGGGGACGCGGTGCCCGCCGTGACCGCCGCCCACGTCTGGCCGGTGTCGAGCCGGTTGTAGAGCGAGCCGACGCACCCCAAAAGCCCGTACGCCGGGTTGGCCAGCACGTTGCTCACCGTCGTGCCCAGCGCTGTGGTGAGCGCGGAGGCACTGCCGTTCAGCGGCAGGCTCTGGCCCCCCAGCAACTGGAGCAACGCGGCGTTGGGGGTCAACGCGTGGTCGAGTCCCTCCTGCAGGTTGAAGGTGAGCGGCGGCGTACCCCCGGTGACCGGGCGCGGGGAGTCCAGCAGCCGGCCGCACGCCAGGAAGTTCTTCAGGTCGAGCACGCCGGAGATCTGCGAACGGACCCGGTCGAGCACCGACGCGGTCGCCGGCATGATCGTGACGGTGGTGTCGAGGGAGGACCACTTCGCGTTGGTGCCGATGATGCCGAGGTTGAGCAGGCTGCCGGTGAAGAGCTTCACCTTCACGTGCCACACGCCCGGGGTGTTCGCCACGTCGGTCGGGAGGGCCACCACGAGGGTGCCGCCGACGAGGTCGAGGGAGCTGGCCGCCACCGGCCCCACGACGGTGCTGCCGCGCTGGAAGACCACCTCGTTGCCGCCGAGCAGACCGTTCAACGTCGGTAGGAGACCCGGGGAGCTGACCGAGAGCGTGAGGGTGGTCCCCACCAGGGAGGGGTTGCTGACGGTGACGTTCGCCGAGGCGTTGGTGCCGGAGTAGGTGCTGCTCCACCCGGAGAAGACCGGCTCGGCGTCGGTCGGCAGGGAAGTCCCCGCGCTCGCCGCCCCGGGCGTGATGTAGCTCAGCGGGAGCAGCCCGTCCACGGCGCTGCCCAGGCCCGCGTTGTTGACGATGCCGGCCAGGCACTGGAGGGAGAGCCCGACCGGGAGCAGCTCCCCGGGGGAGCTGACCTTGGCGACGGCGGTCTTGCGTTGGACGGTGTCCTCGACGCCCACCGCCCCGGCGAAGGCGAACCGCACCGAGGAGTCCGGGGTGATCACCTGCACCTGGGTGCTGGTCGGGAAGGAGACCAGGCCGGTGTTCATCAGGATCTGGGCGTAGGTGGTCAGCGAGTCGTCGGAGGGCCCGGAGGGACAGGCCGGGATGGCGACGTTGAGGTCCCTCTGACCGAACACGGGGTGGCAGGCGATGTAGTAGGCGACGCGTTTCGCCACCCGCAACCGGGTCAGCTCGTCGGTCGCCGGCAGCTCCTGCGCGGCGAAGAGGGCGGCCTTGTCGGCCTGGACCTGGAGCTGGCCGCGTCGCAGCCAGGTGCCGCCGATGTCGACGACGAACGCGCTGACCATCAGCAGCACGCCCGACACCAGCCCGGCGATCAGGGCGACCGCACCTCGCTCGTCGCGTCGCCGCGACCTGCACGCCCCCGCCATCAGCAGCTCTGGGTGTCGAGGCGGACGCTCTCCAGCCGCGTGAGCGCCTCGGTCACGACGTCGCCGCCGTTGGGAAGCAGGGCGCCGACGCCGGCCGAGACGACGGGGACGCGGACGCTGATCAGGACGTCGACGCCGAGCCGTTCCGGCACGTGGTCCACCACCGTGGCGGTGATGTCGTCGAGCTGCAGCTCGGTCGCGGTGCCGAGTCCGTTGCTGTTGACCAGGACGGTGTTGCGGACCTTGGTGAGCAGGTCGACGCAGTTCAGATACGTCCCCACCACCGCGGTGGGCGGGATGGTCGGGGTGTAGGCGTCGAGTTGCTGCGCCTTCCAGAAGTACGTGCCGTAGAACAGGGTGCCGACCAGGAGCGGGCTCAGGAAGGTGACGATCAGTCCCGCCTCGACCGCGGCGACGCCCCGCTCGGAGCGCGTGCGGCCCGGACGCGGCCAGGGGGTAGCGCGACGGCACGTCCGACGACGCCCGCCGGGTGCTCCGGGTCCGCGTGGCAGCACGTCCCGGCCCTCCCTCCCGTGGGTGTGACCGTCACGGGCGGTGGTCCCTCAACCCTCACCCGCGAAGGTAGATTCCGGCCGAATTGCACCAAAATCCACTCTTGAGGGTACGTCGCAGGGCAGGACCTGTCCGGAAAACCGAACAGTGCACAGAAAACCCAGCGGTCAGGGCTTCGGGGGCTCCAGGTCGGACTCGGCGAGCTCCTCGACGTTGATGTCCTTGAAGGTCAGCACCTTGACGTTCTTGGCGAACCGGGCGGGGCGATACATGTCCCACACCCAGGCGTCGGTCATCGAGACCTCGAAGAACACGTCACCGGCCTCCGTCCGGGCCTTCACATCGACCTGGTTGCAGAGGTAGAACCGGCGGTCGGTCTCCACGACGTACTTGAAGATGCTGACCACGTCGCGGTACTCGCGGTAGAGCTGGAGCTCCATCTCGGTCTCGTAGCGCTCGAGATCCTCAGCACTCATCGCGTCTCCTCCCGCGGCCGGCATCCGTCCTCGCCATTGTCACGCAGCGCGGCCAGTTCCTCGGCGCGACGCACGTTGACGAAGCAGCGGCGATGCTCGGGGCAGGGTCCGTGACGCTCGAGCGCGTCGGTATGGGTGGGCGTGATGTAGCCCTTGTGCGTCGCGAAGTCGTACGCCGGGTGCTCCCGGTCGAGGTCGGCCATGATCCGGTCGCGGGTGACCTTGGCCAGCACCGAGGCCGCTGCGATGCACGCGGCGACCCGGTCGCCCTTCCAGACCGCGAGCCCGGGCACCTCGAGCCCGTCCACCCCGAAGCCGTCGGTGAGCACGTACGCCGGACGCACCTCGAGCCGGGCCAAGGCGCGACGTAGCGCCTCGATGTTGGCCACGTGCATGCCGAGCCGGTCGCACTCCCCCGGCGGCACGACCACCACCGACCAGGCCAGCGCCCGGCGCTGCACGTGGTCGTAGCAGCGCTCGCGGGCGCGCTCGGTCAGGAGTTTGGAGTCGGCGAGCCCGGGGATGACGCCCCGCTGTCCCGCCGGCAGGATCACCGCGGCGGCGACCAGCGGCCCGGCGCAGGCGCCGCGGCCCGCCTCGTCGACACCGGCGATCGGGTCCAGCCCGCTGCGGCGCAGGGCGCGCTCGTAGCCGTAGAGCCCGGCGTCCCGCCGGACGGTCACCCCACGCGGCAGGACGGTCACTGCGTCAGGGCCTCGAAGGTCTCGGGGCGCTTGAGCAGCGTGGCGTGGTCCAGCGGCCAGACCACGGCGAAGACCTTGCCGACGACGCCCTCGACCGGCACGAAGCCACCACCGGGATCGCCGAGGTGGGCGCGGGAGTCCGCGGACTCGGGGCGGTTGTCCCCCATCACCCACAGGTAGCCGTCGGGGACCTCCTGGGTGAAGGTCGTCAGCGACGGCTTCACCCCCGGGGCGAGGTAGGCCTCCTCGTCCAGGGCGGTGCCGTTGACCGTGACCCGACCCTGGTCGTCGCAGCACGCCACGGTGTCACCGCCCACGCCGATGACCCGCTTGACCAGGTGACCGCCGGTGGGGAAGAGCCCGAACACCTCCAACGTCCGGGACACCGCGTTCCGGGGCTCCGGAGACTCCTGGCCGGCGAGCCAGCCGCCGGGGTCGGAGAAGACCACGACGTCGCCGCGCTCGGGAGCGCCGCCACCCCAGTACGAGACCTTCTGCACCAGGATCCGGTCGTTGAGGACCAGGGTGTCGTTCATCGAGCCCGACGGGATGTAGAAGGCCTGCATGAAGAAGGCCTTGATGACGACCGCGAGCGCCAGGGCGAACCCGAGCAGCAGGATGAGTTCCTGCCAGAAGGGCCGGCCCCGACGCTCGTCGGTGGTCTGCTGTTCGCTCACGCGGCGGATCGTACGGTGCGCGCGCCGATCAGAACTCGCGCTTCTCCTTGATCTTGGCCTTCTTGCCGCGGAGGTTGCGCAGGTAGTAGAGCTTCGCGCGACGCACGTCGCCGCGGGTGACGACCTCGACCTTGTCGATGATCGGGGTGTGCAGCGGGAAGGTCCGCTCGACGCCGACGCCGAAGGAGACCTTGCGGACGGTGAAGGTGCGGCCGATACCCGAGCCCTGGATCCGGATGCAGACACCCTGGAAGACCTGGATACGCGAGCGGTTGCCCTCGACGACCTTGACGTGGACCTTGAGGGTGTCCCCGGCGCGGAAGGCGGGGATGTCGTCGCGCTTGGAGTCAGCAGCGAGCGCGTCGATGACGTTGGTCATGATGCTCCTCGTCGGCGCCACAGGTCGCCCACGGATGATGGGGTGTGCTCTCGGTCGGTCCGTGGTGTCCCCGCGGCGTGCCCCCTGTGGCAGGTGCACCGCCGATCCTCCTGCACCGGGCAGGAGCGACCGTCGGGTCGCGGACCAAGGAGAGATTCTGCCACAGCCGGACCACCCGCTCGAAATCAGGCAGGGCGCCGGGGCCCGGGTCAGCGGCGCCGTTTGCGCAGCCAGGGGCCGGCGGGATCGGCCGTCCTCGCGCGGGAACCAGGACCGGGACCGGGACCGGGACGGTAGCCGGCGCGCCGCAGGAGCCCGTGCGCCCGACCGCCCTCGGGCAGCGTGCCCGCATCCACGACGTACGCCGTGACATCGCCGGGCGCGGACCGCTCGACGGCGTCCAGCAGCAGTCGGCCCAGACCGCTCCCGACCAGGTCCGGTGCCACCAGGAGTCGGTCGAGCAGCCACAGGTCCGGGCGCGTCGGCGGCGTCGCGGCCCGCGCGACCCCCACGAGCCGTCCTCCCGCGCGCGCGAGAAGGACCGTGGTCGAGCCGAGCGCGTGACGGACCTCCTCGAGCGTCTCGGCCAGGGCCGGGTGTCCCGGTTGGCCGGCGTACGCCGCGCGCTGCAGCGTGAGGATCTCGCCCGCGTCGGCCGGGACCGCGCTCGTGACCCCGACCGCGCCGAGGTCGGTGGACACCAGGGTCGAGGGTGCCGCGAGGTCGGGTCGCCGGGCGACGGTCCGCCGTACCGACTCGGCTCGCCGCCAGGCCGCGATGCGGCCGTGGTCGCCGGACAGCAGCACGTCGGGAACGGCCCGGCCACGCCAGAGCGCGGGCTTGGTGTAGACGGGGTACTCCAGGAGGCCGTCGGTGTGCGACTCCTCGATGAGCGACTCCGGGTTGCCCATGAAGCCGGGCAGCAGCCGGACGACCGCCTCGATCACGGCGAGGGCGGCCACCTCGCCCCCGTTGAGCACGTAGTCGCCCAGCGACACCTCCCGCACCCGCACCCGGGTGGCGGCGTCCTCGCTGACCCGCTGGTCGATGCCCTCGTAGCGACCGCAGGCGATGACCAGGTGCCGCTCCGCACTCAGCTCGGCGGCGAGGGCCTGCGTGAACGGCTCACCACTGGGCGTGGGGACGAGGAGCACCGCGTCCTCGGTCAGCAGCGCGTCGAGGGCCTCCCCCCAGGGCTCGGGCTTCATCACCATGCCGGCACCGCCGCCGTACGGGGTGTCGTCCACGGTCCGGTGCCGGTCGTGGGTCCACGCGCGCAGATCGTGCACGGTCAGGTCGAGGAGCCCGGTGCGTGCGGCCTTGCCGGGCAGGGACAGCGCCAGCGGGGCGAGGTAGTCGGGGAAGATCGTGACGACGTCGATACGCATCGCTCAGTCCTCCCCTGCCTCCAGCAGGCCGGGGCGGTCGGCCACCAGGAGCCGGCCCGCGTCCAGGTCGACGTCGGGCACGAGCGCGGCCACGAACGGGACCAGCGCGTCCTCGCGACCGTCCCGGGCGATCACGAGCAGGTCCTGGGCCCCGGCGTGGAGCACCTCGCGGACGACGCCGACGTCGACTCCCTCGGTGGTCTCGACGCGCAGGCCGACCAACTGGTGGTCGTAGAACTCCTCGGGGTCCTCGGGTCGCTCGCTCGCGTCGACCGCGATCGCCAGGCGCAGCCCGCGCGCGGCCTCGGCCGCCGTGCGGTCGGCCAGTTCCTCGAAGCGGACCAGCAGCCGCCCCGAGTGCCAGCGGGTGCCCGCCACGGTGAGTACGCGGGGCGTAGTCGCCGCGTGCGGATGTCCGTCCGGTCGCCGTACGTCGAGCACGGCGCCGGCGGCGAACCGGCGGTCCGGCTCGTCGGTGAGCGGTTCGACGGCCACCTCGCCGCGGATGCCGTGCGCGCGGCCCACGCGGCCCACCACGACCTCGGTCGGTGCGGTGTCGGTCACGGTCCCTCCTGAGGGTTCGCGGTGCAGGTCACGGGAGACACGACGGAGGGGGAGGCCGGTCGGCCTCCCCCTCCGTCACGATGTGGCTCCACCCGTGCGGGTGGTGGTGCTCAGCGGCGCCGGTCGACGTCGACGAAGTCGATGCGGACCGAGCCCTTGCCGGCCAGCGCGCCGACGACGGTGCGCAACGCCGTGGCGGTGCGGCCGTTGCGCCCGATGACCTTGCCGAGGTCGTCGGGGTTGACCCGCACCTCGAGCAGGGAGCCGCGGCGCAACTGCTTGTCACGAACCACGACGTCGTCGGGGTGCTTGACGATCCCGCGGACCAGGTGCTCCAGAGCGTCGACCAGCACGGGCTCAGGCCTCGGTGCTCTCGGCGGGAGCCTCAGCGGCCTCCGGGGCAGCCTCGGCGGCGGGCTCCTCGGCCTTGGCCTCCGGCTTGTCCTCGGACTTCTTGGCGGCCTTCTTGGTGACGGCCTCCGTGCCGGCCTCGCTGTGGGTCTCCTTCAGGATCTCGTTGAAGATCTCCTGCTTGGACTTGCCCACCTCCTTGACCTTGAGGGTGCCCTCGGCGCCGGCCTCGCCCTTGAACTTCTGCCAGTCCCCGGTGACCTTGAGGATGGCCTCGACGGCCTCGGTCGGCTGCGCGCCGACTCCCAGCCAGTACTGCGCCCGCTCGGACTTGACCTCGATCAGCGAGGGCTCCTCCTTGGGGTGGTACTTGCCGATCTCCTCGATGACCCGACCGTCACGCTTGGTGCGGGCGTCGGCGACGACGATGCGGTAGTAGGGGGCGCGGATCTTGCCCATCCGCTTCAGGCGAATCTTGACGGCCACGAGTGTGGTGTCTCCTTGGAATGTCGTGACGAGTGAGCCTCGCGCGCCAGGTGGGGCACCGGACGTCCGGCTCGGTGGGCCTGCGGCTCACCGGTTGAGAGGGACCGGCCTGGCAGGACTCAGCCGCACATTGTGCCAGACGGAGGGACTCCGGCTCCAATCCGGCCCGACCTCCGGCGCCCTGTGCCGGAGCAGGCATCCCCCCGGGAACGATCGGATCCCCGTCAGGGCGCGACCCGGGCGCCGCGCAGCACTACCTGCCGTGGCCGGAACAGCTGGTCGAGATCCGCCCGGGGATCGGCGTCGTAGACCACCAGGTCGGCCGCCGTCCCTTCGGCCAACGAGCCGTCGAAGCCGAGCCACTCCCGCGCGCGCCACGAGGCGGCGCCGAGTGCGTCGTGGGCACCGAGCCCCATCTCGGCCAGGGCCACGATCTCCCCGGCGAGGTTGCCGTGGCGCGCCACTCCCCCGCCGTCGGAGCCCGCGAAGAGCGGGACCCCGGCCTCGTACGCCGCCATCAGCGTGGCGCGCCGGCGGGCGTACAGCTCGTCCATCGTGGCCGAGTACGCCGGGAACTTCTCCCGCCCCGCCTCGGAGTACTCGGGGAACTTCTCGGTCTGCATCACCGTCGGCACCAGGGCGACACCGCGCGCGACCATCGTCTCGATGAGGTCCTCGGTGAGACCGGTGCCGTGCTCGATGCAGTCGATGCCCGCGTCGAGCAGGCCGCGCAGCACCGTCGTGCCGAAACAGTGCGCGGTCACCTTGGCCCCTTCGGCGTGGGCGGCGGCGATAGCCGCGGCGAAGGCGTCGGCCGGGAAGGACGGCGCGAGATCGCCGGACTCCCGGGAGATCCAGTCCCCGACCAGCTTGACCCAGCCGTCGCCGGCGCGAGCCTGGGCGGCGACCGCGGCCGCCAGCTGGTCGGGCTCGACCTCGTCGGCGTAGTTGCGGATGTAGCGCCGCGTGCGCCCGACGTGACGGCCGCACCGGATCAGCCGGGGCAGGTCGTCACGGGACTGGATCCAGCGCGTGTCAGCCGCCGAGCCGGCGTCGCGGATGAGCAGGGCGCCGGCGTCGCGGTCGGCCACGATCTGGGCGAGCTGCTCGTCCTCACCGACCGGGCCGTGCTCCTCCAGGCCGATGTGGCAGTGGGCGTCGACCAGCCCGGGCACGATCCAGCCCTCGGCCGTGATCCCCACCCCCGGCTGGGGTTCGTAGGTCACCCGGCCGTCGACGACGTACAGGTCGCGGGTCTCCCCCTCAGGCAGGACCGGACCTCGGAACCGCAGCACCTCGCTCATGGAGCGAACCTAGCGGCTCACTGCTGGAGGTACTTCGCCACCTCGGGGGGAAGGTTGAAGTCGGCCGGGTCGAAGTCCTCGGCTCCCTGGGGCAGGCCGAGCGGGTTGCCGCCCGGGACGGCCGGTCCCGCGGCGGCACGCTCGCGGGCGGCCCGCTCCTGCGCCGCGCGCTTGGCGGGGTTGCCGGAGACCTTGCTCGGACGCTTGCGGGCCTGCTGCTTGCCCTTGCCTGGCTTGCGCCCCGCGCCCGGCATGCCGGGGATGCCGCCGCCCTTGGCCAGGCTCTGCATCATCTTGCGCGCCTCGAAGAACCGCTCGACGAGCAGGTTCACCTCCGAGACGTGCACGCCCGAGCCCTTGGCGATGCGGGCCCGCCGGGAGCCGTCGATGATCTTCGGGTTCTGCCGTTCGCCCGGCGTCATCGAGTAGATGATCGCCTGCACCCGGTCGATCTCGCGCTCGTCGAAGTTGGCGAGCTGGTCGCGGAACTGCCCCATCCCGGGGAGCATCCCCATGATCTTGCCGAGCGAGCCCATCTTGCGGATCGCCTGCATCTGCTCGAGGAAGTCCTCGAGGGTGAAGTCGCCGCCCTGGCCGGTGAGCTTGGCCGCGGCGCGGGCCGCCTGGTCGGCGTCGAAGGCCTTCTCGGCCTGCTCGATCAGGGTGAGCACGTCACCCATGTCGAGAATGCGCGAGGCCATCCGGTCGGGGTGGAAGAGGTCGAAGTCGTCCATCTTCTCGCCGTTGGAGGCGAACATGATGGGTCGGCCGGTGATCGAGCGGACCGACAGCGCCGCACCACCACGGGCGTCGCCGTCCAGCTTGGTGAGCACCACGCCGTCGTACCCGACGCCGTCGAGGAAGGCCTGCGCGGTGGTGACCGCGTCCTGGCCGATCATCGCGTCGAGCACGAAGAGGATCTCGTCGGGGTTGACCGCGTCGCGGATGTCCGCTGCCTGCTGCATCATCTCGGCGTCGACACCGAGCCGTCCGGCGGTGTCGACGATCACGACGTCGTGCAGCGTGCGCCGGGCCTCCTCGACGCCCCCGCGGGCCACCGACACCGGGTCCCCGACACCGTTGCCCGGCTCGGGCGCCCAGACCTTCACCCCGACGCGCTCACCGTTGACCTGCAGCTGGTTCACCGCGTTGGGGCGTTGCAGGTCGGCGGCCACCAGCAGCGGGCTCATCCCCTGGTTCTTCAACCACAGCGCGAGCTTGGCGGCCAGCGTCGTCTTGCCGGCGCCCTGGAGGCCGGCCAGCATGATCACCGTCGGCGGGTTCTTCGCGAAGCGGATCCGTCGGGTCTCGCCACCCAGGATCTGGACGAGTTCCTCGTGGACGATCTTGACGACCTGCTGGGCCGGGTTGAGGGCCTGGCTGACCTCCTCGCCGCGCGCCCGCTCCTTCACGGCCGCGACGAACTGCTTGACGACCGGCAGCGCGACGTCGGCCTCGAGCAGCGCGATGCGGATCTCGCGTGCGGTGGCGTCGATGTCGGCCTCCGACAGCCGGCCCTTGCCCCGCAGGTTCTTGAAGGTGTCGGCGAGGCGGTCGGAGAGGGTGGCGAACACTGCAGTCAGTCCTCAGGGAGTCGTCGGTCCGCGGGCGCCCCGCGGCGTACATCAGGCGTCAAGCGTAGCCGCGGCTTCGAGTGCCTCGCGCAACGCGTGCGCGGCGGTGGCGGCGCGCTCGTCGGTCAGGGCGCCCGCGTCGGGTTCCTGGACGTAGAAGACGTCGAGCACCTGCGGGCCCAGCGTGGCGACGTGGGCCGAGCGCACCGACATGTCGAGTGCCGCAAGGGTGCGGCACACCAGGAACACCACCCCCGGCCGGTCAGCGGTTCGCACCTCCAGCACGGTGGCGTCGCGCGACGCCTCGTGGCGCACCGCCACCACCGGCGGCAGGGCCCCCGCCCGGGGCCGCAGCCGCCCGGCCGGGTCCAGCCGGCCCGAGGCCACCGCCTCGATCCGGGTGCGCAGGGTCGAGACGTCGATCGAGGCGTCGTCGACGTCCCACGTCGACCACGCCACGCTGTCCTCGACCCCCACGCGCGCCGAGCGCACCGAGAGCCGCAGCACCGCGAGCGCCCCGGCCACGTCGGCCAGGAGCCCCACCCGGTCGGTCGCGGTCACCGTCACCCGGGCCCCGTCGGCCAGCGGCTGCACCGACACCTCGAGGTGATCGGGGTCGTCGAAGGCACCGGGAGGCACCGTGGGTTCCTCGACCTGGCCGGTGACCTGGTGCAGCGGGCGCCCGTGCAGCACCTCGCGCACCCGCCCCGCCAGGTCGGTCACGAGCCCTGCCCGCCAGGTGGTCCACGCCTTGGGCGCGGTCGCCCGGGCGTCGGCCTCGGTGAGCACCGCGAGCAGGTCGAGCTCCGCGACATCGGCCAGGCGCGACGCGACGTGCTGCACCGTCGCCGGGTCGTCCAGATCCCGCGTCGTGGCGGTCTCCACCAACAACAGATGCCACCGCACCAGGGCCGCGACCGTGGCGACGTCCTCGGCGGGGAACCCCATCCGCCGCGCGATCGAGGCCGCGATGGGGGCCCCCTCGACGCTGTGGTCAGCCAGGCCTCCCTTGCCGATGTCGTGCAGCAGGGCGGCGACCAGCAACAGGTCCGGGCGGGCCACCTTGCGGATCAGTCGCGAGGCCTCGACGCAGGTCTCGACCATGTGCCGGTCGACGGTGAACCGGTGCACGACAGAGGCGTGCGGCAGCAGGCGGACCCGTTCCCATTCGGGGAGCAGCCGGGTCAGGGCCCCGGTCTCGTCGAGGGTCTCCCACACCGCCAGCAGGGCCGGGCCACCGGCGAGCAGGCGGACCAGCAGCTGACGGGCCTCCGCCGGCCACGGCACCGGGAGCACGGGAGCCTCCGCCGCCAGGCGTGCCGCCGACGACGGCGAGAGCATCAGCCCCCGCTCGACCGCGGCGGTCGCCGCCCGCAGGAGCAGCAACGGGTCACGGGCCGGCTCGGCACCACGCGCCAGCACGATCTCCCCGCCGGACACCGCCACGCCGGGGGCCGCCAACTCCAACTGGGGGGCTCTGCCGCGCACGATCGCCGGGGAGGGGGCCAGCACCCGGTCGACCCGGCTCCAGGTCAGGCGTGAGAGGTGCGCCGTACGCCGACCGATCTGACGCAGGTGCCGCTGTGCCGCGTCCGCGTCCGGTCCGCCGTCGGGTCGCACCAGCCCCAGCCCCTCGGCCAGCGGCGCCCACAGCTCCGGGGACACCCGGTCCGACGCACGCCCCGCCGCGGCCTGGAGCACGTCGCGGACGTCGAGCAACTGCACCCGCGAGCGCTCGAGGTCGACGTGCGGCACGTCGACCAGCCACGTGGCCACCAGCGCCTTGAGCACGGTGGCGTCGCGCAGGCCGCCCGACGACTCCTTCAGGTCCGGCACCGAGGCGTGGGCCAGTTCGCCCTGGCTCCCGGCACGCTCGCGGGCCTGCCGGCCGAGCACGGGCAGGTTCTTCCGGGCGTCCCGGCGCCAGTGCGCCAGCACGTCGGCGCGCAGCCGCAGGGTCACCGCGGTGTCCCCGGCCAGGTGCCGTGCGTCGAGCAGACCGAGCGCGACCCGTACGTCGGCCGCCGCGGTCTCGGTGACCTCCTCCAGAGCCCGCACGGAGTGGTCCAGCGCCACGCGGGCGTCCCACAGCGGATACCACAGGTCGGTCGCCACGCGAGCGACGTCGACGTCCCGGCGGTGGACGAGCACCAGGTCCAGGTCGGAGAAGGGCGCCAATTCCTGGCGCCCGTAGCCGCCGACCGCGACCAGGGCCACCCCCAGTCCGGGGGCGTCAGGATCTTCGCCGCTCAGCGCGGTCGCGAAGGCGGACCGGCAGAGCCGGTCGGCCTCCTCGGTGCGGGCGAGCCGCTCGGCGGCGGTCAGAGCGCCGACTCGTCCAGGTCGCCGGTGCGCACCCGCACCACCTGGTCCAGCGTGGAGACCCACACCTTGCCGTCGCCGATACGGCCGGTGCGGGCGGCACGGACGACCGTGTCGACGATCGCGTCGCACTCCTCGTCCTCGACGGCGATCTCGATGCGCACCTTCGGGACCAGCGCGATGTCGTACTCCGCACCGCGGTAGACCTCGGTGTGGCCCTTCTGGCGGCCGTAACCGCTGACCTCGCTCACGGTCATGCCGGTCACCCCGGCCGCCTCGAGCGCGGAGCGCACGTCCTCCCACTTGTGCGGCTTGATGACCGCGGTGACGAGCTTCATCTGTTCCTCCTCAGTCCGGCGCCGACGGGGGCGTACGGCGGCCGGTCGGTCGGTCTCAACCCTGCCCGAAGTGCGGCCGGGCGCCGCCGGCGACATGCAGGTCGTACGCCGTCTCGGCGTGGATCTCCACGTCCACGCCGCTCAGCTCCAGATCGCGCTCGACCCGGAAGCCCATCGTCCGGTCCAGCGCCTTGGCGATGATCATGGTCATCACGAAGGAGTAGGTGAAGGTCGCCAGCGCCGCGACGATCTGGCGCCACAGCTGGTCGACCCCGCCGCCGTAGAGGAGTCCGTCCACCCCGGCGGGCGCCGCAGCGCTCGCCAGCAAGCCGATCCCGATGGTGCCGACGAGCCCGCCGACCAGGTGGACCCCGACGACGTCGAGGGAGTCGTCGTAGCCGAACCGGTACTTCAGCCCGACGGCCCACGCGCAGATCGAGCCGGCCAGGATGCCGATCATCATCGCGCCGAGCGGTGTCACCGAGCCGCAGGACGGCGTGATCGCCACCAGCCCGGCCACGACTCCCGACGCCCCGCCGAAGGACGTCGCGTGCCCGTCCCGCAGGCGCTCCACGGCCAGCCACGCCAGCAGGCCGGTGCACCCGGCGAGCAGGGTGTTGACGAAGACGACGGCCGCGGTGTTGTTGGCCGCCAGGGCGGACCCGGCGTTGAAGCCGAACCAGCCGAACCACAGCAGACCCGCCCCCAACATGACCAGGGTCAGGTTGTGCGGCTTCATGGGTTCGCGGCCGAAGCCGATCCGCGGCCCCAGGGCCAGCGCGACCGCAAGGCCCGCGGCGCCGGAGTTGATCTCGACGGCCGTGCCTCCCGCGAAGTCCAGCGCCTTGAGGTTGTTGGCCATCCAGCCGCCGACGTGGTCGCCGGCGGAGAAGTCGAAGATCCAGTGCGCCACGGGTGCGTAGACGACCACGGTCCAGATCGCGCAGAAGACCAGCCATGTGCCGAAGCGGGTACGGTCGGCCACCGCGCCGGCGATCAGGCCGACGGTGATCACGGCGAAGAGTCCCTGGAAGATGGCGAACAGGGTGATCGGAAGCCCGCCGCTCTCGGAGGTGACGTCGGGGAGCATCCCGCGAAAGGCGAAGTACTGCGTCGGATCACCGATCAGGCCGCCGCCGAGGTCGTCGCCGAAGGCGATCGAGTAGCCGACCAGGACCCACACGATGGGGACTACGGCCAGGGCGCCGAACACCATCATGATCATGTTGAGCACGGTCTTGCTGCGCACCATGCCGCCGTAGAAGAGGGCCAGGCCGGGCGCCATGAGCAGGACCAGGGCTGAGGCGGCGAGCAGCCACGCGGTGTCTCCGGTATTCACGTCGGAAACCCTGGGGCCGTCATGTTTCCTCCGCAGTCACTGTTTGTTACGCGCGTGTGAACCGGCTCTCCCTCCCGCGGGGAAGGAGAGCCGGCTCACCTCGAGCGAGCGGTCTTCTCAGACGGCCGCCTCGTCCTTGTCCCCCGTACGGACTCGGACGATCGTCTCCACCGGAGAGACCCAGACCTTGCCGTCACCGATGCGGCCGGTGGCGGCGGACTTGACGATGATCCCGACGACCCCGTCGGCGTCGACGTCGTCCACGACGATCTCGACGCGGATCTTGGGGACCAGCGCGATGTCGTACTCCGCACCGCGGTAGACCTCGGTGTGGCCCTTCTGCCGGCCGTAGCCACTGACCTCGCTGACCGTCATGCCGGTCACTCCGAAGGTCTCCAGGGCGGCGCGGACGTCCTCCCACTTGTGCGGCTTGATGACCGCGGTGACGAGCTTCATGCGTTGGCTCCTTCGCTGGTCTTGGAGGTGCTGGAGGCGAGCACCGACGGGCGGCTCGTCCCACCGCCGCTACGGTTCACCAGGTCGTAGGCCGACTCGCCGTGGGCGACGAAGTCAATGCCCTCGACTTCGTCCTCCTCGCTGAGGCGCCAGCCGAGGGTGTACTTGATGGCGAAGGCGATGATCAGCGTGATCACCGCGGACCAGACCATCGCGACCACGGCAGCCATGGTCTGGTTGCCCAGCGACTCGAACCCGCCGCCGTAGAACAGACCGTCGATGCCACCGGGAGCGGCGGAGCTGGAGACCAGGCCGATCATCAGCGTACCGACGAGGCCGCCGACGAGGTGGACGCCGACGACGTCGAGCGAGTCGTCGAGACCCAGCTTGTACTTGAGGCCCACCGCCACGGCGCAAAGGCCACCGGCCACAGCACCGATCGCGATCGCACCGGGGATGGTCACCGCGCCACAGGCCGGGGTGATCGCCACCAGACCGGCCACGATTCCCGAGGCGGCGCCGAGCGAGGTGGCCTTGCCGTGCATCAACTTCTCCACCAGCAGCCAGCCGAGGATGGCGGCCATTGTGGCGATGGTGGTGTTCATGAAGGTCACGCCGGTCTCACTGGCGAACTGGGAGACGACATCGGCCTCCTCGGTGCTGCCCAGGACGATCGAGCCGACGTTGAAGCCGTACCAGCCGAACCAGAGAAGGCCCGCGCCGAGCATCGTCAGCGTGAGGTTGTGGGGCTTCATCGGCTCCTTACCGAAGCCGACCCGCTTGCCGACCACCAGGGCGAGCACGAGGCCTGCGATACCGGCGTTGATGTGCACCACGGTGCCGCCGGCGTAGTCCTGAGCCGGGAAGTTCTCGGTGATGAAACCACCACCCCACACCATGTGGGCAATCGGGAAGTACGCCAGGGTCGCCCAGATCGGCGCGAAAACCATCCAGGAGGAGAACTTCACGCGGTCGGCGATGGCGCCGGAGATCAGCGCGACCGTGATGATCGCGAAGGTCATCTGGAAGGCGACCGCGACGTAGCTGGTCGAGTCGACGCCCTCCAGACCGAACAGGTCGAACGGGTTGGCGAAGAAGGCGTTGCCCCCTTCGCCGAAGGACATCGACCAGCCCCACAGGACGTAGACGATGCCGATGATCGCGGCAGCGCCGTACGACATCATCATCATGTTGAGCACGGACTTGGATCGGGTCATGCCGCCGTAGAACAGCGCCAGTGCCGGCACGGTCATCATCAAGACCCACGCCGTGGCCACCAGCATGAAGGCGTTATAGCCAGCCATGGAACCTCCATCAGTCTCGCAAGGGTGCGAGGTGCTTATCGGTCGCTGTCGGAGCGCAGCAGGCAACCTCGTTGTCCCCACCCCAGGGCTCTCGACGGGTCAACTCTGCGAGCGGGAGGTTTCACCGGGCATCGGCCGCGGTTACGCCCACGTAACGGCTTCCGCAGGCGTGTTTCGTCGATGTCACGCGTGTCTGCTCCGCACCCGGTCGGGTCGGGTCGCCGCGGACGCACCGCCGCGGGAGGCAGGACGACGAGACGCCGGTGACCGCGAGGTCACCGGCGTCCGTGTGTGAACTGACGGGAGTCGTCGCCTCAGCTGCCGCCGAGCAGAGCGTCGACGAAGGAGGCGGGGTCGAAGGGCGCCAGGTCGTCGGGGCCCTCCCCCAGGCCGACCAGCTTGACCGGGACCCCCAGCTCGCGCTGTACCGCGACCACGATGCCGCCCTTGGCCGAGCCGTCGAGCTTGGTGAGCACGATGCCGGTGACGTCGACCACCTCGCTGAAGACGCGCGCCTGGATCATGCCGTTCTGGCCGGTGGTCGCGTCGAGGACCAGCAGCACCTCCGAGACCGGGGTCTGCTTCTCCACCACCCGCTTGACCTTGCCGAGCTCGTCCATCAGGCCGGCCTTGTTCTGCAGCCGTCCGGCGGTATCGACCAGGACGACGTCGGCCTCCTGCTCGGTGCCTTCGCGGACGGCCTCGAATGCGACGCTCGCCGGGTCCCCACCCTCGGGGCCGCGCACGGTCGGCACGCCGACGCGCTCGCCCCAGGTGGTCAGCTGGTCGGCGGCCGCGGCCCGGAAGGTGTCCGCCGCGCCCAGGACGACGCTCTTGTCCTCGGCGACCAGGACGCGCGCGAGCTTGCCGACCGTGGTGGTCTTGCCGGTGCCGTTGACGCCCACCATCAGGATGACGGCGGGCTTCCCGTCGACGCGGGAGACGCTCAGGCGGCGGTCGAGCGTCGGGTCGACCAGGGTCAGCAACTCCTCGCGCAGGACGTCGCGGACCGGGAGCGACGAGGCGCCTTCGACACGGAGCCGCGTGCGCAGGCGCTCGACGAGCTCGGTGGTCGGACCGACGCCGATGTCGGCGGTGAGGAGCGTGTCCTCGATCTCCTCCCAGGTGTCCTCGTCGATCCGGTCGCGCGAGAGAAGGGCCAGAAGTCCCCGGCCCAGTGCTCCCTGGGAGGACGCGAGCCGCTGCCGGAGCCGGACCAGACGGCTGGCCGTCCCCTCCGGACGCTCCAGCAGCGCGGTCGCGCCGCCGGGCTGGTCGAGGAGGTCGGCCTCCTCGATGGTGCGGGTCGGTGTGTCCCGCGGGGTCTCGGCATCGTCGCCGACCAGCGGCTCGGCCGGAGTCTCCGCCCGCGCGATCACCCCGGTGCCGGCTCCGGGGCCGACCGGACCGCGGCGGCGCTTCGTGCCGGTGGTCAGGAAGCCGATGAGGACGGCCACCGCGACGACGGCGATGGCAATGATCAGGTAGAGAAGGTCACCCACGCGGGTTATCCAACCATCGGGGCCCGCCGTCCCCGAAATGCCGACTGGTCGCATCTTTCAAGCGGTCGCCGGAAAAACCCGACCAGTCGGCGGAAAGACCCGACCAGTCGGCGGGAAGACGCGACCAGTCGGCGGAAAGACCCGACCAGTCGGCGGAAAGGCGCGACCAGTCAGCGGTCGGAGTTCTCCAGGGTCGGCAGCTTCGCCACGCCGCGCTCGAGGGCGTCGCCCACCCACGGGGCGTGCGGCACGTCCAGGCCACGCCGCGGGTAGATGACGTACAGCGCGATCGCGCCGGCAAGCGTGAGGATGAGCGTCAGGGAGAGGATCATCACGGCCATGCCCTCGATGCTGCCACCGGCCCGCAACGCGCCTGACCGCGCACGGCGTACGGCGTGAGCAGGCTCACGCGGGGCCGACCGGATCGTCGGGCTCAGGACCTCTCGCGCACCAGCGGGGACAGCGCGTCCCGGATCACCGCGGGCACCGGCACGACCGGGCGGGGACCGTCGGTGACGGTGTTGTCGACGTAGACGTGCACGAAGCGCCCCTCGGCGTTGGCCTCGTCGCCGTCCCCCTGGAAGAGCCCGATCCGGTAGACCACCGAGGACGTGCCCAGACGCTCGACGACCAGCCCGAGCTCCACCGGCGCCGGGAAGCCCATCTCCGCGAAGTAGCGGCAGCCGACCTCGGCCACCACCCCGATGGCCGGCAGCGCGCGGATGTCGCAGCCCGCCGCCTCGATCAGGTGCGCGTTCACGGACGTGTCGATCAGCTCGAAGTAGCGGGCGTTGTTGAGGTGGCCGTAGACGTCGTCGTCGGCCCAGCGGGTGGTGGCCGTGCGCCACGCGACGTAGTCGTCCCGGGTCGGCCGCGGTGCGCGACCGGTCACGCCGGCTCGCTCTCGCGCAGCCGCTGGCTGATCACCGTCGAGACGCCGTCACCGCGCATGGTGACGCCGTAGAGGGCGTCGCCGACCTCCATGGTGCGCTTCTGGTGGGTGATGACGAGCAGCTGGCTGTTGTCGCGCAACTCGGCGTAGATGTCGAGCAGGCGCCCCAGATTCGCGTCGTCCAGCGCCGCCTCGACCTCGTCGAGGATGTAGAAGGGCGAGGGGCGCGCCTTGAACAGCGAGACCAGGAAGGCGACCGCGACCAGCGACCGCTCACCGCCGGAGAGCAGCGAGAGCCGCTTGACCTTCTTGCCGGCCGGACGGGCCTCGACCTCGATGCCGGTGCTGAGCATGTCGGAGGGGTCGGTGAGGATCAGCCGACCCTCGCCGCCGGGGAAGAGCCGCGCGAACACGTGGTCGAACGCCACCCGGACGTCCTCCCAGGCCTCGGTGAAGACCTGCTCGACGCGGTCGTCGACCTCCTTGACGATGTCCATCAGGTCCTTGCGCGTGCGCCGCAGGTCGTCGAGCTGCTCGGAGAGGAACTGGTGGCGCTCCTCCATCGCGGAGAACTCCTCCAGCGCCAGCGGGTTCACCTTGCCGAGCTGGACCAAAGCACGCTCGGCGGCCCGCAGCCGCTTCTGCTGCTCCTCGCGGACGAAGGGCACGGGCTCGGCCTCGGTGATGCCGCCGTCCTCGCCGGCCACCAGCACCGGGACCGGGAGGTCGGGGCCGTAGTCGGCCACCAGGGCGTCGGCCTCCAGGCCGAGCTCCTCCAGGGCGCGCTCGGCGAGCTGGTCGATCCGCATCTTCTGCTGGGTGCGGGCCATCTCGTCGCGGTGCACGCTGCTGACCAGCTCGGCGAGCTCCTTCTCCTGCGCGCGTAACGCCGCGCGGGTGGTGCGCAGTTCGTCCTCACGGGACCGCCGGCCCTGCTCGACCGCGTCGCGCGCGGCGGCAGCCGCGGCGATCGAGCCCTCCAGACGGGCCAGCACCTGGGCCACGCCGTCCTGGACGGCCGCGGCGACGGCGCCTTCGCGGCGTACCCGGTCGCGGTGGGCAATGGCCCGGGCCCGGGCGTCGCGTTCCTGCTGGGCCGCACGGACCAGGGCGTCGGCCCGACCGTGGACGGCGCGGGCCCGCTCCTCCGCGGTCCGCAGCGCCAGCCGGGCCTCGGTCTCCGCGGCACGGGCCAGGCGCGCCGCCTCGTCGAGCTGCTCGCGCACCGAGGTGTCGGGCTCCTCGTCGGTGTCGGCCTCGGCGGCCGCCAGGCGCGCCTCGAGGTCGCCCAGGCCTGCCAGCGCCGTGTCGCGGGCTTCGGTGGCGGCCGCGATCGCGGCGTCGATCCGCTCCGCCTCGGCCTTCGCCGAGCGTGCCAGCGAGCCGTACTGCGCGAGTTCCTCGGCGATCGCGGCGAGCTGGGCATCGGACTCGTGCAGCTTGGCCAGCGCGACGTCGACGGACCGCTGGGCCTCGTGCCGCTCGTTCTCCAACCGGGTCAGCTCGAAGGCCAACCGCTCCGAGGTCCGGGTGACCTCGCCCAACTGCTCGGTCGCCTCGTCGACGGCGGCCTGCACCTCCAACAGGCTCGGCGCGGCCGAGGACCCGCCGGTGACGGCGTGCGCCCCGACCAGGTCGCCGGCGCGGGTGACCGTGGCCAGGTCGGGCCGCGACGCGAGGAGCTCACGTGCCTGGGCCAGGTCGTCCACGACCACGACCCGCTCCAGCAGGCGCCGCAGCGCGGGCCTCAGCTCGGCCGAGCAGGTGACCGCGTCCACGACGTACGACGTGCCCGCCGGCAGCTCCGGCCAGGGCGACGAGTCCTCCGGGGCTCCGCCGACCAGGAGTGACGCTCGACCGAGGTCGTCGTCCTTCAGGTGGGCCACTGCGGCCAGCGCGTCGTCGAGGCCGTCCACGACGACCGCGTCGGCGGCGGCGCCGAGCGCGGCGGCGACGGCCACCTCGTAGCCGGCGCGCACCGAGAGCAGCGCGGCGACCGACCCCAGCACGCCGGAGACGCGGTCCCCGGCGGCGAGCAGTGCCCCGGCGGCGTCCTTGCGGTTGAGACCGAGCTCGAGAGCCTCCCGACGGGCGGTCAGCGCGGTCCGCTCGCGGTCCGCGGTCTGGGCCTCCTCGCGGGCCTTGGCCAGGCGCTCCTCGATGTCGGCGAGCTGGCGCGCGGCCACCTCGTGCTCGGCGTCCAGCCCCTCCTCGCCCGCGTCCAGTCCGGCGATGCGGGTCTCCAGCGCGGTGAAGTCGCGCATGGCGCGCTCGGCACGGGCGACGGCGTCGTCACGCGAGACCGCCAGCCGACCGAGCTCCTCGGCGGCGGCGCTCGCGCGGGAGCGCATGCTGTTGACCTGACCGACCAACCGGGCCAGGCCCTCGCGACGGTCGGCGGCGGCGCGGACGAGCGCGGCCACCCTGCGGTCCTCCGCGACGTACGCGGCCTCCGCCTGCTGTCGGGCCGCGAGCGCCTCGTCCAGGGTGACCCGGTGCCGCTCGACCTCCGCGGCGGTGGACTGCTCCTGCGCGCGGGCGCGTTCGGCCTGGGCCAACAACTCCTCGGGGTCGCGTCCGGCGGGGATCTCCGGCTCGGCGGCCGCGTTGCGGACCCGCTCGGCGGCCAGGCCGGCGATGCCCCGGAACCGCTCACGCAGGCCGGTCAACGCGTACCAGGTGTCCTGGGCCCGGGTCAGGGCCGGGAGGTCCTCGCGCAGCGCCGCTTCCAGCGCGCCCTCCTGGCCGCGGGTCTGCTCGATGGAGGCCTCGACCTCGGCGCGGCGCTGCAGCAGCAGGGTCTCGTCGGCCAGTTCCTGGGCCAGCGACTCGCGCAGCGTGACCAGCTCGTCGGCGAGCAGCCGCGCCTTGGCGTCGCGGACGTCGGCCTGGACGACGGCGGCCTTGCGAGCCACCTCGGCCTGACGTCCCAGCGGCTTGAGCTGGCGGCGGATCTCGGTGATCAGGTCGGAGAGCCGGGTGAGGTTGCCCTCGGTGGCCTCCAGCTTGCGGAGAGCCTTCTCCTTGCGCTTGCGGTGCTTGAGGACACCGGCGGCCTCCTCGACGAAGCCGCGCCGCTCCTCGGGGGTCGCGCGCAGGATCGAGTCGAGTTGGCCCTGCCCGACGATCACGTGCATCTCGCGCCCGATGCCGGAGTCCGACAGCAGTTCCTGCACGTCGAGGAGCCGGCACGACTGGCCGTTGATCGCATACTCGGAGCCGCCGTTGCGGAACATCGTCCGGCTGATCGTCACCTCGGAGTAGTCGATCGGCAGCGCACCGTCGGTGTTGTCGATCGTGAGGGCGACCTCGGCGCGGCCCAGCGGTGGGCGCCCCGCCGTGCCCGCGAAGATGACGTCCTCCATCTTGCCGCCGCGCAGGGACTTGGCGCCCTGCTCCCCCATCACCCAGGCCAACGCGTCGACGACGTTGGACTTGCCGGAGCCGTTGGGACCCACGATGCAGGTGATGCCCGGCTCGAGCTGGAGGGTGGTGGCCGAGGCGAAGGACTTGAAGCCTCGCAGCGTCAGGCTCTTCAGGTACACGTGGGCTCCTCACCAGGGGTCTCGCCCGCCCGGCACGACTCAGCGTCGGGCGGTCCGCCGTGCCGAACGTCGGGATGCAGCCCGCCGCGGGGAAGCCAGCACGTCAGCGCCGCTCACCCTACCCGTCGACCCGCCCGGGACCCGGGAGGCGAGCGGTGCGCCGCACGATCAAGGACCGCGCGCCGCCACATGAGAAACCGCCCGGCGGCCGAGGCCACCGGGCGGTGTGTTCAGTTTCTTCCGAGACGGATCAGACGGGCTGCATCTGGTCCGGCACCGTGAGAAGAGGCGACGTCTGCGCTGCGGCCGCAAGCGCGTCGTTCTCGGCAGAGAGACGCAGGATCTGCGCCTGCAGGTCCTCGACCCGCTGCCGAAGTCGCCGGTTCTCCGCGGTGAGCTGGGACTGGACGCGAGGGTCGGTCCCGTTCATGTACCCGAGGAGGGCCTTGGCCATGGTGTTTGTCCTCCGATGGATGGCGTTGCGTGCACAGCCCCGCTACGGCCCGTGACGGACCGCGTGAAGACAGGGGGGCGGTAATCCAAGGGTCTCACGCCCCCAGAATTGGGTCAATCCCGACCCCTGGACCCCCGCGGTCGGGGCTGACAGACCGGGCAGAAGTACGACGAGCGGTTCATGAACGCGACCCGGACGATCATCGCGCCGCAGCGCGAGCAGGGCCGCCCCTCCTGTCCGTAGGCCTCCAGCGACCGATCGAAGTAGCCGCTCTCGCCGTTGACGTTGACGTACAACGCGTCGAAGGAGGTGCCGCCCTGGTCCAGCGCCGCCAGCATCACCTCGCGCACCCCCGCGAGCACCGCGAGCACCTGCGCACGGGTCAGTCGGCGCCCCGGCCGCTCGCCGTGGACGCCGGCACGCCACAGCGCCTCGTCGGCGTAGATGTTGCCGACGCCGGAGATGAGCGTCTGGTTGAGCAGCAGCCGCTTGATCCCGGACGCGCTGGCCCGCACGCGGCGCTGGAAGACCTCGTCGTCGAAGGCCTCGTCGAGCGGGTCGCGGGCGATGTGCGCGATCTCCGGCGGCAGGTCCGCTCCCCCGACCGAGACGGCCAACCCACCGAACATCCGCTGGTCCACGAACCGGAGTTCGCGGGCCTCCTCGCCGGTCGCAGCGTCTCCCCCGGGCGAGTCCAGGGCGAAGCGCACCCGCAGGTGCCGCTCGGGTGCGGCGGTCGACGGCTGCACGAGCAGTTGGCCGCTCATCCCGAGATGCGCCATCAGGGCATCCCCGCTGTCGAGCGGCAGCCACAGGTACTTGCCGCGGCGTCGCGCGGCCAGCACGGTGCGCCCGGTCAGATCCGCGGCGAAGCCCGCAGGGCCGCCGGCATGACGGCGTACGGGGCGAGGGTGCAGCACCTCCACCGAGGCCAGCGTCCGCCCGACGACGTGCGCGTCGAGGCCGCGGCGGACGACCTCGACCTCGGGGAGCTCCGGCACCAGACCCCGCCCGGGACCTAGCCCGAGACCTCGGGGACGCCGAGCCCGCCGCCGACCTTGGCGACGATCTCGCGGTACGCCGTCTCCGCGGCCTGCTGTTCGGCTTCCTTCTTGGAGCGACCGGTGCCGTGGCCGTAGCGCGCGTCGCCGACCTTGACCTGAGCGGTGAAGGTCTTGGCGTGGTCGGGGCCCTCGTCCTCGATGAGGTACTCCGGGACGCCGAGCGAGTGCTCCGCGGAGAGCTCCTGCAGGCTCGTCTTCCAGTCCAGTCCCGCGCCCAGCCCTGCAGCGGTGTCCATCAGCGGGTCGAAGAGCCGGTGGACCACCTCGCGGGCGACCTCGAAGCCGCCGCTGAGGTAGACCGCGCCGATGACCGCCTCGACGGTGTCGGACAGGATCGACGCCTTCGTCCGCCCGCCGGTGATCTCCTCACCGCGACCGAGCTTGATGTGGTCGCCGAGCCCGATGGTGCGGGCGACGTCGGCCAGGGCGCGCGCGTTGACCACCGCGGCCCGCAACTTCGCCAGCCGTCCCTCGGAGAGATCGGGGTGCGCCAGGTAGAGCGTCTCGGTGACCACGATGCCGAGCACCGAGTCGCCGAGGAACTCCAGCCGCTCGTTGGTGGGGATGCCGCCGTTCTCGTACGCGAACGACCGGTGCGTCAGGGCGCGATCGAGCAGCTCGACGTCCAACGTGGGGTCGCCGAGCGCCTGACGCAGCTCGTCGTACCCGAGGGGCTCGACGGACGCGTCCATACGTTCGGTGCTCAGAGGACCTGGCGGCGGGCCGAGCGGGCGCCGTACTGACCGCAGGTCGGGCAGGCGCGGTGCGGCAGGTGCTTGGCGCCGCAGGCCGGGTTGGCGCAGGTCACCAGGGACGGCGCAGCGGCCTTCCACTGCGAGCGGCGGTGACGGGTGTTGCTCCGCGACGTCTTCCGCTTCGGGACAGCCACTTGTTCACTCCTCGGTCGGGCCGCGTCAGGCGCGGCCGTGGGTTCTGCTCAGGTTCTGGGTGGGCGCTGCGGTCAGCTTCCCGGCTCCTCGGTGAGTCCGCGCAGAGCGGCCCACCGCGGGTCCGGGGCTTCCTCGTGGCTGTGGTCCGGGTCGTCCGCCAGGCGCGCGCCACAGTCGGCGCACAGTCCCGGACAGTCGTCCTGGCACAGCGGTTGGAAGGGCAGTGCAAGCACCACCGCATCCCGCAGCACCGGTTCGAGGTCGAGCAGGTCGCCCTCGAGCCGGCTGGTCTCGTCGTCCTCGTCGGTCTCCAGCTGCTCCTCGTCGTCGTAGACGTAGAGCTCCTGGAACCGCACCTCCGTCCGGTCCTGGATGGCCTCCAGGCACCGCACGCACTCGCCCTCCAACGCTGCTTCCGCAGTGCCGGTGACGAGCACCCCGTCGACCACCGCCTCGAGCCTGAGGTCAAGCTCGATCGGGGAGCCTTCGGGAACTCCGAGGACCTCGATCCCGAGATCTGCTGGGGCCGGCGCCGTCAGCGTCCGGTGTCGCTCCGACCCCGGGCGGCGGCCGAGCTCGCGGGTGTCGAGCACGAGCGGCGCTCTCGGGTCGAGACGCACGGGACAACTTTCGACGACGGTCAACAGGTCTCGGTCCCCACGCAGACCCGTCGGACGGGGCACGCTTGAGGACCGCCGACCAGGATACCGTCCCGCGTCGAGGGAGCACAAAAGCGGGCTCCCCCGCGGCCACCCGGAGAGCTCAGTCCCGGCGCTCGGCGAGTCGCGCGCGCAGCCGCTCCAGCACGAAGCCCGGCACCAGACCCGAGACGTCCCCTCCGAACGAGGCCACCTCCTTGACCAGGCTCGAGGCCAGGAACGAGTACTCCGGGCTGGTCGGCACGAACACGGTCTCCACGGGCGCGAGGCTGGAGTTCATCTGGGCCATCTGGAGCTCGTAGTCGAAGTCGGTGACCGCCCGCAGGCCCTTGACGATCGCGTGGATGCCGCGCTCCTGACAGAAATCCGTGAGCAGACCGGTGAAGCCGGCGACCACCACGTTGGGATAGGGCTCCACCGCGACGGTGAGCATCTCCATCCGCTCCTCGGCGGAGAAGAGCCGCGACTTCGACTTGTTCACCCCGACAGCGACGACGACCTCGTCGAACAACGAGGCGGCGCGGCTGATGATGTCGATATGCCCGTTGGTGACCGGGTCGAACGAGCCGGGACAGGTGGCGCGGCGCATCGCGGATCTCCTGACTGGCCAGGCGGTCGCCGGGTGGCGCCGTGGCGGGTGCGGACCCGAGTGAACCTACCCCAGGTCCCCGGCCGGTTCGTCCGCCTGCTCGTCGCCCGGCTGCGTGGGGCGCTGGGCCCAGTGGAGCGTGGTCTCGCCGTACGCCTTGGGGGGCAGCGGTTCCAGGCCCTCGGGCCACCGCGGCGCCGCGCCGCGCTTGGAGCGCTCGACCACCACCAGCGCGTCCGGGGCCAGCCAGCCGCCGGCGACCACGGCGACGAGCACCTCGTCCACCGCGGATGTCGGCACGTCGTACGGCGGGTCGGCGAAGACGACGTCGTAGCCCCGGTCCGCGGCTCCCGCGACGACCGCCGCGACCGTGCGTGCGGTCACC
Organism: Marmoricola sp.; assembly: GCA_044224695.1. Taxonomy (GTDB): domain Bacteria; phylum Actinomycetota; class Actinomycetes; order Propionibacteriales; family Nocardioidaceae; genus Marmoricola_A. Next base: position 32,884 of record JBGAJX010000035.1, read on the forward strand.
GCGGTCCGGTCGGTGAACCCCAGGTCCGCGGCGTTGGTCGAGATCAGCCGGGCCGTACGCCGGTCGTGCTCGACCAACCGGGCGTACGCCGCGCCGCGCGAGACCGCTTCCAGCCCGACCGCGCCGCTTCCGGCGTACAGGTCCAGGACCGCGAGCCCGGACAGCGAGCCCAACCGCGACTCCAGCGCGGAGAACAGCGCCTCGCGGACCCGGTCCGACGTCGGGCGGGTGGCGTCCCCGACGGGGGTGCGCAGGCGCCGGCCCCCGGCGGTGCCGCCGATGATCCTCGTCATGGCCGCGGCCTCCTCAGGTCTTGTCCAGGTAGTCGCTGCGCGCGCTCTCCTCCAGCGCGAGCACCGACGCACGCAGGGCGGGCGCCTCGGCCAGGTCGGGGTCACGGCCGACCAGCGCGGTGGCGGCTTCCCGGGCCTCGGTGATCACGTCGACGTCGCGTCGCACCGACAGCAGCCGCAGCGTGCCCTGGCGTCCCGACTGCGCGGTGCCGAGCACGTCGCCCTCGCGCCGCTGCTCCAGGTCGAGGTCGGCCAGTTCGAACCCGTCGAGGGTGGAGGCGACCGCGTCGAGCCGGGTCCGCGCCGGGGTGTCGATCGGCGCGGCGGTGACCAGCAGGCAGAGGCCGGGGTGACCGCCGCGGCCCACCCGGCCGCGCAGCTGGTGGAGCTGGGAGATGCCGAACCGGTCGGCGTCGAGGACGACCATCGTGGTCGCGTTGCCGACGTCCACGCCGACCTCGATGACCGTCGTGGAGACGAGCACGTCGATCTCGCCCGCGGCGAAGGCCGACATCACCGCGTCCTTGGAATCCGCGTCGAGCCGGCCGTGCAGGGCCTCGACCCGCAGACCCGCGAGCGACCCCTCGCGCAGCCCGGGGGCCACCTCCTCGACCGCGGCCAGCGCCCGGGTGGTGCTGCCGCCGCCGTCGGCGTCGTCCTCGGGCGGCTCGTCGCCGTCGTCCTCCGCGCTCTGCTCGTCGCCGGTGATGCGCGGGCAGACCACGTAGGCCTGGCGCCCCGAGGCCACCTCCTCGGCCACCCGCGACCACACCCGCGGCCACCACCCCGGCTGGTCGGCCAGCGGCACCACCACCGTCTGGATGGGCGCGCGGCCGGCCGGCAGCTCGGTGAGGGCGGAGGTCTCCAGGTCGCCGAAGACGGTCATCGCCACCGTCCGCGGGATGGGGGTCGCGGTCATCACCAGCACGTGCGGCGGCTGGTCGGCGTTGCGCGCTCCGAGGGCCGCACGCTGCTCCACGCCGAAGCGGTGCTGCTCGTCGACGACGACCAGGCCGAGCTCGGCGAAGGAGACGCGATCCTGGAGCAGCGCATGCGTGCCGATGACGATGCCCGCCTCACCGGAGGCGATGTCGAGCAGGGCCTGCTTGCGGGCGGCCGCGGGCAGCGAGCCGGTCAGCAGCGCGACCCGGGTGGCGTCCTCAGCGCCGCCGAGCATGCCGCCCGCGGCGAGGTCCCCGAGCATCCGGGTGGTCGAGCGGTGATGCTGCTGGGCCAGCACCTCGGTCGGGGCGAGCAGCGCCGCCTGGGCACCGGAGTCGACGACCTGGAGCATCGCCCGCAACGCCAGCACGGTCTTGCCCGAGCCGACCTCGCCCTGAAGCAGGCGATGCATCGGGTGCGGACGGCTCAGGTCGGCGAGGATCTCGGCCTCGACGCGGCGCTGCCCGGCGGTGAGTTCGAAGGGCAGCCGGGCGGTGAAGGCGTCGAGCAGCCCGCCGTCGCGGCCGGGCCGGGCCACCGCGACCTGTTCCTGTTGCACGCGCCGGCGTCGCGCCAGGGTCACCTGGGCGACGAGGGCCTCGTCGAACTTGAGCCGCTTGGTCGCCGCGCCGAGCTGGGACCAGTCCTCGGGGCGGTGGATCCACCGGAACGCCTGCTCGGCGCTGATCAACGCGTGCCGCTCGCGCAGGTCGGCGGGCAGCCGGTCGGGGAACTCCGCCATCGCCTCCAGCACGATGCCGACCGCGGTCTCGACGATCCACGAGCTCACCTTCGCGGTGGCCGGGTAGATCGGCTGCAGCGCGGAGAGGTCGCGGTCGACGATGTCGACGTCGTACTGCGGGTGGGTGAGCTCCCAGCGATCCTGCTTGTAGGAGTTGCGGGTCACCTTGCCCGCGGCCAGCACCCGCTTCCCGGGGGCCAACTGGGTGGTGCGCCACTGGGCGGTGTGCGACTTGCTGTCGAAGAAGGTCATCCACACCTCGGTGCCGCCGAAGCGGCAACGCACCTCGGTGCGGTATGCCGTACGCCGGGTGCGCTTGTCCTGGTAGGGATGCGCGGTGGCCGAGCGGACCTCCGCGACCACGGTGACCTGCTCGCCGGGGCGGAAGTCCTCCGCCGAACTGGTCTCCCCGCGCGGGATGAAGCGCCGCGGATAGTGCTCGAGCAGGTCACCGACGGTGTGCAGGTCGAGACCGGCGAGCACCTTGGCCGTCTTCTCCCCCACCGCCCGCGCCAGCGGGGTGTCCCAGCGGTGCCCGGTCACCGGCTCACCTCACTCGACACCGAAGAGCAGCGGGTACCGCTCCTGGCCGCCGTCGAACACCATCACCTCGACCGTCGGGTGGGCTGCGGCGAGGTACGCCGCGACGCGCTCGGCAAGGTCGGCGCCACCCTCGCCGTGGACGACGGTGAAGAGCTCACCACCACCGCCGAGCAGCTTGTCGACCACCGCGCACGACACGTCGTACAGGTCCTGGCCGACGACCGCGAAGTCGCCCTCGACGACGCCGAGGGCATCCCCGGGCTCACAGGCGCCGGCCATCGTGATCGCCTGCTTGGCCGCGATCGTGACCGCACCGGAACGCGCGTGCCGGGCAGCGGCGGTCATCTCGACCAGGTCGGCGTCGAACTGGCGGCCCGGCTCGTGGACCGCCAGTGCGGCCATCGCCTGGACCTGAGCGTTGGTCGAGATGACCGCGACGCGGATGCCGTCGTCGTTCTGCGCGACCCCGGCGGCGGCGTTGGCGGTGGGCAGCACGTCGCGGTCGTTGGGCAGCAGCATCACCTCGGCGGCGCCTGAGGCGCGGATCGCCTCGAGCAGTTCGCCGGTGGACGGGCGCCGGGTCGGGGTCGCCCGGACCACGACCGCCCCGGCCTCCTCGAAGACCTGGGCCAGGCCCTCGCCGAAGGACAGCACGACCACCGCGCGGCCGACGCGCTCGCTCTTGGGGTGCGCAGCGATCTGGTCGGCGAAGTGGGTGACCCGGATCCGGTGCGGGCGGCCGACCGTGATGCCGGCCTCGATCGCCGCCCCGACGTCGTCGACGTGGACGTGCACGTTCCACAGCCCCTCGCCGCCCACGACCACCAGGGAGTCCCCCAGTGGCTGCAGTGCGCGACGCAGGCCCGGGACGAGCGCGTCGTCGGCGTCGAGCAGATACATCACCTCGTACGCCGGGCCGCCCTCGGTGAGGTCGGTGCCCGCGTGCGGGATCGGGATGACCCGGCGGCCCAGGGGCGCGTGGCTGCGCAGTTCGCGACGGCCCGTGTACGCCGACTCCGCCGCGTCGAGCACGATGCACAGCCCTCGCCCACCCGCATCGACGACGCCGGCCTGACGCAGCACGGGCAGTTGGTCGGGAGTCCGTTCCAACGCCTCGGCCGCGGCCCGGGCGGCGGCCTCGAGGACCTCCGCGGTCCGGGCGTCGCCCTCCGCGACGACGCGCTGCGCCTCGTCGGAGGCACACCGCGCGACCGTGAGCATCGTGCCCTCGACCGGTTCGCCCACCGCCGCATAGCTGGCCTGGGTCGCCGCGACCATCGCGTCGGCCAGGACCCGAGCCGCGCGCTCCTCGGGGTTCGCGCCGGCCAGCCGCTTCAGCAACGCCCCGACGAGCTGGGACATGATCACGCCGGAGTTGCCGCGGGCGCCCAGCAGCAGCCCGCGGTTGTACGCCGCGATGCTCCGCGCCAGGTCGGCGGACTCGGTGCCGCCCTGCTCCTCCACCGCGAGCAGCAGCGCCTGGTGCGCGGCCTCGAAGGTCAGGAAGAGGTTGGTGCCGGTGTCTCCATCGGGCACCGGGTAGACGTTGAGGGCGTCGATCTCCTCGCGCGCCTCGGACAGCCCCGTGAGGGCGAGCTCGGAGAAGCGGAGCAGCGGCAACACCCCGAAGCCCTCGGAGACCCGCTCCATGCACCCTCCCTCGTCAGCCCGTTCCCGGTACGGTCCGGGTCAGGGTAGCCCTCCGGCTCCGCACGACGACGAGGACGAGCCGCGACCCGCGATTTGGGTGGGTCCAGCCGCATCGGTTACTCTTACGCGGTTGTCCGGCGTCGGTCCGGACCCCCCTGTTCTGACATCGAGTGGTAATTCAGGAGTTCACGGTGGCTGCCGTCTGCGACATCTGCGCCAAGGGCCCGGGCTTCGGCAACAACCGGCCCTGGTCCCGCAAGATCACCAAGCGTCGTTTCGACCCCAACATTCAGCGGGTCCGCGCCACCATCAACGGCACCCCCAAGCGGGTCAACGTCTGCACCGGCTGCCTCAAGGCCGGCAAGGTCACCCGCTGACCTGCTGCACGTCGTACGACTGGAAGCCGCCCCTGGGGGCGGCTTTCGGCTTTTCTGGGGGCTTGCAGGTTTCACTAGATCTCTAGTGGTTCCTGCACTTCCTGAGCGTTGCAACACTCAGGAAGCGATGGTTTCACTAGAGATCTAGTGAAACCTGCACTCCGTCCGCCTTTCCCGGCGGCGGGTCAGAAGTGGCGGAACCCCGTCTCCCCCTCGTACGCCGCGCCGCCGACGGTCACGCCGGCGCCGTCGGCGACGTGCCCGATGGCCCGCCACGGTGCGGGGAGGTCGGTGCCGGGAGGGAAGGTAGCGACGAGGGGGTGGTCGTCGCCACCGGTGAGCACGAAGCTCAAGGGGTCGGCGCCGAGCGCGGCGCCCACGGTCTGGAGCGGCTCGTCGACCGGCAGCGCGGCACGGTCGAGGTCGAGGGCGACGTCGCTGGCCTCCGCGAGGTGGCCGAGGTCGGCGAGCAGCCCGTCGGAGACGTCGATGAGCGCGGTGGCGCCGAGCGCGCGCGCCTGGGGGCCGGCGGCGTACGGGACCTCGGGGCGGCGGTAGGCCTCGACGACGGCCCGCGGGGAGCGGAACCCGCGCCCGAGCACGGCCAGGCCGGCGGCGGCCCAACCCTGGCGGCCGCACAGGGCGACGAGGTCTCCGGGTCGAGCGCCGCTGCGGCGTACCGGATCGCCGTCCACCGCGCCGACCGCGCTGAGGCTGATCACCACCGACTCGCCGCGGGTGAGGTCGCCCCCGACGACCGAGGCTCCGACCAGCGCGCACTCGGCGGCGACCCCCGCGGCGAGGTCGGTGACCCAGGAGACGGGCAGATCGGCGGGAACGGCGAGCGCGAGGGTGACCGCGGTCGCGCGTCCGCCCATGGCGTTGAGGTCCGACAGGCTCTGGGCCGCGGCGCGGTGTCCGACGTCGGTGGCGCTGCACCAGTCCCGACGGAAGTGGCGCCCTTCGACCAGCATGTCGGTCGCGACCAGCACGCGGCCGCCCTCCACCTCGACGAAGGCCGCGTCGTCACCGGGCCCGAGGAGCACGCCCTCCCCGACCCCGAACTTCTCGACCATCCGGTCGATGACGTCGAACTCGCCGACCTCGGAGACCGGAGCGCCAGCAGCAGGGAAGGAGGTCATGACCGGCATTCAAGCCCATCGGCTCCCACCACCCCACGCGGGGTCGCGGGCCGAGAACCGTGCGCGATAGGTTGAAGTCCGCTCGTCCGGACCGGTCTCGGCGCCGGCGGGAGGGACGACTCACCAGGACAGGAGCAGCACCATGACCGTGCAGGCCTACATCTTGATCCAGACCGACGTCGGCAAGGCCGCCGAGGTCGCCCGCGCCATCGGCGAGGTGAAGGGAGTCACCCTGGCCGAGGACGTCACCGGCCCCTACGACGTGATCGTGCGCGCCGAGGCCACCAACGTCGACGAGCTCGGCAAGCTCGTGGTCGCGCAGGTCCAGGCCGTCCCGGGCATCACCCGGACGCTGACCTGCCCGGTCGTCCACATCTGACGCTGACCCGCTCCCCCCGGTGCCCCACCGACGACGTCCCGTCCCGCGCGGCATGGGCGCCCGGTGGCGCCGGGGACGGCATCGAAGCCGGCCCGGCGCGCTCGCTCTCGCCGCGCTGGCGCTGACCGGGTGCTCGGCGGGTCCGGTCGAGGTGGCCGTCCCGGAGGTCGACGCCGACACCGCGGCCCTGTGCGCCGACCTGATGGCCGGTGTGCCGGAGTCCGTCGCGGACCAACCGGCGCGCGAGGTGACCGATCCCGAGCGGGTCGCCGCCTGGGGTGATCCCGCGATCGTGTTGACGTGCGGGGTCGAGCCCGATCCGGACTTCGACGAACTCGCCGCGTGCACGATCGTCGAGGACGTGGAGTGGTACGTGCCCGAGGATCCCGCGGGTGAGGGCGAGGACGTGAGCATCACCCTGGTCAACCGGGCGGTGACCGCGCGCCTGGAGCTACCCGCGGAGTACCTCCCACCGGCCACGGCCTTGGCCGACCTGGCCGCGAGCGTCGCCGCAGCCGTCCCCGCGACGGGCGGGTGCTGAGACCACGACGTCAGCGCAGCCCGGTCGGACGCGCCAACGCCGTGCGCACCAGCCGGTCGACCAGCGCGGCATAGGTCAGCCCGGAGGCCCCCCACATCCGCGGGAACATCGAGGTCGGCGTGAACCCCGGCATGGTGTTGATCTCGTTGACGACCACCGCGCCGTCGGCGAGCAGGAAGAAGTCGACGCGGGCCAGGCCCTCCACCGACAGCGCCTCGAACGCCGCCACGCTCAGTTGCCGGATCCGGTCGGCGACCTCGGGGTCGAGCACCGCCGGCACGTCGAGCCGGGTGCTCTCCTCGGGGAGGTACTTCGCGGCGAAGTCGTAGAAGTCGTGCCCCTCGACGGTGATCTCGGCGACGACGCTGGCTTCGGGAGCCGCGCCGTCGATGCCCTCCAGGACCCCGCACTCGACCTCGCGGGCGCCGTCGCCCGCGGAGGCCTCCACGATCACCTTGGGGTCCCAGCGCCGTGCCTCCTCGACGGCGGCGTCGAGCTGGTCCGGTGAGCTCACCTTGCTGATCCCGATCGAGGAACCGCCCCGGCAGGGCTTGACGAAGACGGGCAGGCCGAGGGCGGCGACGCGCGCGCGACAGTCGTCGGGGTCCTCACGCCACTGCCGGTCGGTGAGCACGGTGTAGCCGAGACCCGGCAGGCCGGCGGCACTCAGCACGACCTTCATGTAGTGCTTGTCCATCCCGACCGCCGACGCCAGCACGCCGGCCCCGACGTAGCGCAGATCCGCCATCTCCAGCAGCCCTTGGACCGTGCCGTCCTCGCCGTACGGGCCGTGCAGCACCGGGAACGCGGCGTCGATCGCACCGAGGTCGCGCGGTGGCTCACCCGCCGGCGCCACCACCAGCACCGGTCCCGACCCGCGGTGCTCGACGTGCACCGCCGGACGCGAGGCGTCCACCTGCGGCAGTTCGCCGTTCGGCCCGAGCGCGAGCGCGGCCGGGTCGCCGGACTCCAGCACCCACGCGCCGTCGGCGGTGATGCCGACCGGCACCACGTCGTACGCCGCGGGGTCGAGGGCGGCGAGCACACTGCCCGCGGTGATGCAGGAGATGGAGTGTTCGCTGGATCGGCCCCCGAAGATCACAGCCACGCGCGGACGGCGCTCGGACGGGACGGCGGGCTCGTGCGACTCACTCATGGTGTGCTGACCCTACCCGCCTACGATCAGCCCATGACCGTCCCGGACCCCGCACGTCCCGACCAGAATCCCCTGTCCCCGCGCATGTCCCCGCGTATGTCCCTACGCACCCTCGCGGTGACCGCAGGACGGCCCGACCACGTGCCCGACGCCCCGCTGAGCCACCCGGTGACGCTCGCCTCGACGTACGTCGGTGGGGGTGATGTGGAGTACGGCCGCTACGGCAACCCGACGTGGACGGCTTTCGAGGAGGCCCTCGGTGCCCTGGAGGGCGGTCGCTGCCTCTCGTTCGCCAGCGGCCTGGCCGCGGTGGCGACGGTGCTCGACCTGGTCGGTCAGGACGCGGTCGTGGTCGCACCGCGACACAGCTACCAGGGCACCGTGATGCAACTGGCCGATCTGGAAGCGCGTGGCCGGCTGAAGGCGCGTCTGGTCGACGTCACGGACCCCGGGGCGCTCGAGGCGGCCTGTGAGGACGCCGCCCTGGTCTGGGTGGAGACACCGACGAACCCGGCGCTGGAGATCGTCGACATTGCGGCGGTCGCGCAGGCTGCCCATGACGCCGGCGCGTACGTCGTGGTCGACAACACCTTCGCGACCCCGATGATCCAGCGCCCGTTGGAGCTGGGCGCGGACCTGGTGGTGCACTCGGCCACCAAACTCATCTCCGGCCACAGCGACGTCCTCATGGGCGCGCTGGTCACCCGCGAGGACAGCCTGTACGACGTGCTCAAGCAGCGCCGTGACCTCACCGGGGCGGTGCCGGGCCCGTTCGAGGCGTGGCTGGCGCTGCGCGGCTTGCGCACCCTCCCGGTGCGTCTGGAGCGCGCGGAGGCCAACGCGCGTGAGCTGGCCGAACGCCTGGCCGAGCACCCGGCGGTGGCGGAGGTGCGCTACCCGGGCTTCAGCACGATCATCTCGGTGGTGCTCGTGCAGGGACCGCTGGCCGCCGACCTGTTCACCCGCTCGACCCGGTTGTGGGTGCACGCCACCAGCCTCGGCGGGGTGGAGTCGACGCTGGAACGCCGCCGGCGCTGGAAGGCCGAAGCTCCCACGATCCACGAGTCGTTGGTGCGGATGTCGGTGGGCATCGAGGACGTCGAGGACCTGTGGGCTGATCTGGAGCTGGCGTTCGCTGCCATGATCGAGGCATGAGCGTGCTGAAGATCAATGCCATCACCGTCGATCCCGACAGCGGCGACGAGCTCGCCCGGCGGTTCGCCGCGCGCGCGGGTGCCGTCGACGGGCAGGAGGGCTTCGAGGGGTTCGAGTTGCTGCGCCCCACCGACGGTCGCCACGTCTGGTTGGTGGTGACGCGGTGGCGTGACGAGGACGCGTTCGGCGCCTGGATGAACTCCTCAGCCTTCGGTCAGGGGCATCGAGGCACGGAGGCGTCCTCCGACCAGCAGGGCGCCGCGGGTGCCGGGCACGGGCACGAGGGCGCTGGGCAGCCTGCTCCGGTCGCGGTCAGTTCCGAGCTGTGGAGCTACGAGGTGGCCGGCGGCTCGCAGGGCTGAGCCGCGTCGGACGAGATGCGAGCGGGGACGGGCTCAGTCCCGCTCCCGCTTGGTCTCCCGGGTCAGGAAGCTCTCCATCATCTGCTGTGTGGTCATGCGCCCCTCGATGACGGCGGCGACCGCCTCGACCACGGGCGCGTAGATGTCGTTGCGCTGCGCGAGCTCCAGCAGCGAGTTGCACGACTTCACGCCCTCGGCCACCTGGCGGGTGGAGGCGGTGATCTCCTCGGTGGTCATGCCCTGGCCGAGCTTCTCGCCGAAGGTCCGGTTGCGCGAGAGCGGCGAGGAGCAGGTGGCGACCAGGTCACCGAGCCCGGCGAGCCCCATCAGCGTGATCGGATCGGCACCGAGTTTCACCGCCAGTCGCGCGGTCTCGGCCAGTCCGCGGGTGATCACCGACGCGGTGGTGTTGTCGCCGAACCCCAGACCCACGGCCATGCCGACGGCCAGGGCGATGACGTTCTTGTAGGCGCCTCCGAGCTCGCAGCCGATCACGTCGGTGCTCGAGTAGGGCCGGAAGTTCGGCCCGTGCAGGAGTTCGCGCACGTGCGCCGCGGCCTTCTCGTCGGCGCACGCGACGACGGAGGCGGCCGGCTCACGGGCGGCGATCTCCTTGGCCAGGTTGGGACCGGAGAGCACGGCGATCCGCTCCGGGCCGGCGCCGGTCAGCTCCGCGATGACCTCACTCATCCGCTTCAGGGTGCCGAGTTCGACGCCCTTCATCAGCGACAGCATGATCGCGTCCTCGGGAAGGGCGGAGCCCCACTCGGCGAGGTTCTGACGCAGGGTCTGCGACGGTACGGCGAGCACGACGACCTCGGCGCCACAAGCGACCTCGGCGGGGTCGTGGGAGGCGCTGATGCTGTCGGGGAGCCTGATCCCGGGCAGGTAGTCGACGTTCTCGTGCTGCTCGTTGATCGCCGCGCACAGGGACTCGCGGCGACCCCAGATGGAGACGTCGTGCCCGGCATCGGCCACGACCATCGCGAACGCGGTCCCCCAGGATCCGGCTCCGAACACGGCCACCTTGCTCATTGGTTCTCCTTCGGATCCTCGTGGTGCAGGTGCGGGTTGCCGATCTGGCTGACCCCCGCTGTTCGGGGGTCGAAGCGGGTGGCCGGCGCGGTCTCACCGCGCAGGTCCTCCAGCAGGCTGGTGATGGCCGCCATGATGCGCGACGTCGCCTCGTGCAGCACCTGGGGCGTCAACGGCCCGCCGCGCAGGTCGTCGAGGTCGACCGGGTCGCCCACCTTGGCGTGGATGGTGCGCGGCGGCACGAGGTGCGGGCGTTTGGCATAGGGGTAGAGCACGTCCTGGGCACCCCACTGCGCGGCCGGAATCACCGGCACCCCCGCGGTCAGCGCGATGCGTGCCGCTCCCGTCTTGCCCACCATCGGCCAGAGGTCGGGATCGCGGGTGATGGTGCCCTCGGGATAGACGATCACGATCTTGCCCTCCTCGACGGCCTGGACGGCCGAGGAGAAGGCGTGCGACGCGTCGGCGGTGAGCCGCCGGACGGGGATCTGGCCGGTCGAGGTCAGGATCGAACCCACGAAGGGAACGTCGAACAGTTCCGCCTTCGCCAGGTAGCGCGGGAGCCTGCCGTGGTCGTACACCAGGTGGGCGAAGGTCAACGGATCGACGTGCGAGACATGGTTGGCCGCGATCACCGCACCACCCTCGGCGGGGATCTTCTCCCCGTCGACCCAGTGCCGCCGCGTGGTGGCCAGCAGCACCGGCTTGGCCACCGACACCGCGAAGGCGAACGGCAGACCGCGACGCTCATGCATCCGTCGGGGCTTGCCCACGGGTCCACCTCCCCTCCGACCGTCCGGCTCGTTCCAGGCCGACCCTACTGCCCGCGGCGGGGTCTGGCCGAGAGCCTCGGCGTGCGCCGGGAGGAGCACCTCCGGGGTGGGTTCGCCGTCGGCCCGAGGGTGTTGAGAGGATCGAGCCGTCATGACCACCCTCAGCGCTCCCGGCGACGACTCGGCCCTGCCGCGGTTCGGCGTGGTGGTGCCGGTCAAGCGCCTGACCCAGGCCAAGACGCGCCTGGCCGAGCTCGGTGATCCGCTCCGTCAGGACCTCGTGGCAGCGTTCGCGTTGGACACCGTGGCTGCCTCGGTCGAGTGCGCGCTGGTCGGAGCGGTCCTCGTGGTGACCGACGAGCTGTCGCTGGCACTGCCGATGCGCGAGCTGGGCGCCCAGGTCATCCCCGACACCGAGACCGGCCGGCTCAACGCCGTCCTGCGCCAAGGCGCCGCCGAACTGTTGCGCCTGCGTCCCACGCTGCGACCGGTCGCGCTGTGCGGCGACCTTCCGTGCCTGCGGGCCGAGGACCTGGAGGCGACCCTGCGCGGGGCCGTCACGGTGGAGGCGGGCTACGTGGCGGACGCGTCGGGTTCGGGCACCACCCTCTACACCGCCTCGACCCTGCAGGATTTCGATCCTCGGTTCGGTCCCGACTCCGCGGCTGCCCACCACGCGAGTGGCGCGTCGGCGTTGGAGGCTCCTGCCGGCGTACGCCGTGACGTCGACACCCCGGCCGATCTGGAGGCCGCGCTGGGACTCGGCGCCGGATCGCACACCCGGTTGGTGGCCACCCTGGGCGGGATCGCGCGTCACTGAAGCGCGACCCGGCCCTCCGCGACAAGCACCAGGTCCCGGACATGCACGAAGGGCCGGGCCCCTCGGGGGCCCGACCCTTCGTCGACGAGCAGTGGTTCAGGCCTTCTTGGCCGGAGCCTTCTTCGCGGGCGCCTTCTTGGCGGGCGCCTTCTTCGCGGCCGGAGCGGCAGCCTTCTTGGCCGGAGCGGCCTTCTTGGCAGCCGGAGCCTTCTTGGCGGCAGGGGCCTTCTTGGCGGGCGCCTTCTTCGCGGCCGGGGCAGCGGCCTTCTTGGCGGCCGGAGCCTTCTTCGCCGGAGCGGCCTTCTTCGCCGCAGCCGTCGTGGTCGCGGCGGCCTTCTTCGCCGGAGCAGCAGCCTTCTTGGCGGCCGGAGCAGCCTTCTTCGCCGCAGCAGCGGTGGCCTTCTTGGCGGGTGCGGTCGCCTTCTTGGCGGCAGCGGTGGTCGTGGCGGCAGCCTTCTTCGCCGGCGCAGCGGCCTTCTTCGCCGCGGCCGGAGCCTTGGGGGCGGTCACCTTGGGCAGCTTCTTCGCGCCGGAGACGACGGCCTTGAGCTCAGCACCCGCGGTGAACTTGGGGATCGCGGTCTTCTTGGCCTTGATGCGGTCGCCGGTGCGGGGGTTGCGCACCCAGCGGGCCTCACGGACCCGCTTCTCGAAGGATCCGAACCCGGTGATGGCGACCTTCTCGCCTCGGGCGACCTCGCGGGTGATGACATCGAGGACCGAGTCCAGGGCATGTTGTGCGGCCTTGCGGTTGCCTTCGTAGCGCTGCGACAGAGCGTCGACCAGCTGTGTCTTGTTCACCAGATTCCCTTTCGTGAACGACATGGGCCGAACTTGTGCTCGGCGTTTCCCTTGCACGCTAGGGAAAAGTAGGAGGTCTCACAACGATATCCGCAGGTTTTCTTCATGTTTTTCGGGCGATTCTCCCGCGCGTCGCGGCGTGGAATCAGGAGAATTCACGGCTCGGAGCCGGGTTCTGGTCGCGTCGAGCTCGCCGCGGCAATCACGTTTCCCCTTGTACACAAGGGAAAACCCCCTCTCCCTGTCAGGAGAAGGGGTTTGTCGCCTGTCGCTCAGGTGCCCGTCGCCGGCACCGTCGACCCGTCTAGAGCGTGACGGGCTTCCAGGACGGCCGGGTGGCTTCGTAGGCAGCGATGTCGGCGTCGTGGCCGAGGGTGATGCCGATGTCGTCGAGGCCGTTGAGGAGGCGGTAGCGGGTGTAGTCGTCGACGGTGATCGGGGCGAGGAGGTCACCGGCGCGGACCTCGCGGGCCTCGAGGTCGACGGTGATGGCCGTGGTCGGGTCCGCTTCGATGACGGCCCACAACTGCTCGATGACGTCCTGGTCGACCTGGGCGGCGAGCAGACCGGCCTTGCCGGAGTTGCCGCGGAAGATGTCGGCGAACCGCGAGGAGAGCACGACCTTGAAGCCGTAGTCCATCAGCGCCCAGACCGCGTGCTCACGGGAGGATCCGGTGCCGAAGTCGGGGCCGGCGACCAGCACCGAGACCCCGGCGTACTGGGGCTGGTTGAGGATGAAGTCCGGGTCGCCCCGCCAGGCACCGAATAGGCCGTCCTCGAAGCCCGTGCGGGTCACCCGCTTGAGATAGACCGCGGGGATGATCTGGTCGGTGTCGACGTTGCTGCGCCGCAGCGGCAGCCCGGTCCCGGTGTGGGTGGTGAAGGCATCCATGGCTGTTCTCCTGATCCTCAGACGGCGGGGAGGGTGGGCAGGTCGGCGGGCGAGGCGAGATGGCCCAGCACCGCGGTGGCCGCGGCCACCGGCACCGAGACCAGGTGCGTGCGTCCGCCCTTGCCCTGCCTGCCTTCGAAGTTGCGGTTCGAGGTCGAGGCCGACCGCTCCCCGGGCGCGAGCTGGTCGGGGTTCATGCCCAGACACATCGAGCACCCCGCACCACGCCATTCCGCACCGGCGGCGGTGAAGACCTTGTCCAGGCCCTCGGCCTCGGCCTGGAGCCGGACCCGCACCGAGCCCGGCACGACCAGCAGCCGGGTGTTCTCAGCCACCGTGTGACCCTCCAGGATCTCCGCAGCCAAGCGCAGGTCCTCGATCCGGCCGTTGGTGCACGAGCCGACGAACACGGTGTCCACCGCGATCTCACGCATCGGGGTGCCCGCGGTGAGCCCCATGTACTCCAGGGCCTTCGCCGCCGCGACCCGCTCCGACTCGTCAGCGAAGTCCTCCGGCGAGGGCACCACACCACCGAGCTCGACACCCTGACCGGGGTTGGTCCCCCACGTCACGAACGGAGTCAGCTCCGAGGCCTCGATCACGATCTCGGCATCGAAGACCGCGTCCGCATCGGTGACCAACGTCTTCCAGTGCGCCACCGCGGCATCCCAGTCCGCACCCTTCGGCGCCTCGGGCTTGTCCTTGATGTAGGCGAACGTGGTCTCGTCCGGCGCGATCAAGCCCGCCTTCGCGCCCCACTCGATCGACATGTTGCACACCGTCATCCGACCCTCCATCGAGAGCTCGGAGATGGCCTGGCCGCGGTACTCCACGATGTAGCCCTGACCGCCACCGGTGCCGGTGCGGGTGATCAGCGCCAGGATCAGGTCCTTCGCGGTCACCCCGGCCGGCAGCGACCCGTTCACCGTGACCGCCATCATCTTCGGCCTCGCCTGCGGCAGCGTCTGCGTGGCCAGCACGTGCTCGACCTCACTGGTCCCGATCCCGAACGCGATCGCCCCGAACGCACCATGGGTGGAGGTGTGGGAGTCGCCGCACACGATCGTCATCCCCGGCTGGGTCAAGCCCAACTGCGGCCCGACCACGTGCACGATGCCCTGCTCCACGTCACCCAACGGATGGAGCCGGACGCCGAACTCCGCCGCGTTCTTCCGCAACGTCTCCACCTGCGTCCGCGACACCGGGTCCGCGATCGGCTTGTCCCAGTCCACCGTCGGCACGTTGTGGTCCTCGGTCGCCAACGTCAGATCAGGACGACGCACCGTCCGGCCCGCAAGGCGCAGACCATCGAACGCCTGCGGCGAGGTCACCTCGTGGATGAGGTGGAGGTCGATGTAGAGCAGATCCGGCTCACCCTCCGCGCTCCGCACAACGTGCTCGTCCCACACCTTCTGAGCCAGTGTCCGCCCCATGGCGCCCTCTCCTTCGACCTCGACCGATCCCGTCGTCGCTGTGACGAGGACCGCGTCCCGCGGTGCCGACCCACGCTTGCATATCAACATGCGAGACGGCATTATCAGATTATGGACAACTCTAGCGGAGTCGGCGTTCTCGACAAAGCCGCTCTGGTGCTCTCGGCGCTGGAGTCCGGACCGGCCACGTTGGCCGGCCTGGTGGCCGCG
>JBGAJX010000054.1:0-6411 GCA_044224695.1 Marmoricola sp.
AGTTCTACAACTCCGAGTCAGCCCGGCTGGCCGCTCTGCCAGCATGGCTCCACAAGTACAACCACCACCGGCCCCACTCAGCAATCGGGAAGGCCGCACCCATCACCAGGTTGAACAACCTGGCTGGGCATCACACCTAGCGGGCTTCGCGAAACCGTGACGGCGGGACGCCGTACCACCGAGTGAAGGCGTGGGTGAAGGCCGCGGGCTCGGCGAGGTCATGGATGGTGCGGCTCAGCCATACTCACCGAGTCCTCGGCGCTTGAACGCCGTGCCCTGCCGACGCTTCCCGGGCTCACCCCGCGCCACTGCTTGAAGGCGCGGTGGAAGCTGGACTTGTCGGCGTACCCGAGGCGCTCTGCAACCTGCTCGACGGTGAGTCCGGAGCCGAGCAGTTCCTCGGCGAGCACACCGAACGTCTCCTGGACCAGTTCCCGGTACGTCGTGCCCTCCTCGGCGAGCCGGCGGCGCAGCGTGCGCAGGCTGACGTTGAGGCGCGCTGCGACCTCAGCCTGGGGCGTGGTCACCCGCCCCTGGGTCAGCGCGGTGCGCACCTCGCCGGCGAAGCCCGAGCGCTGGCGCCGTTGTGCCAAGAGCTCCGCGCACGCTCGCTCGGCCTCCGCTGCCGCCTCCGCGGAACCGCGCGGCATCGGCAGGGCCAACAGCGCGCTGGGCAGGGTCACCCGTGACACCGCGGCGCCCCAGGTCGGCGTCACGCCGAGGCGCTCGGTGTACATCGCGCGGTGGACCGGGTCCGTCGGCTCCGGCAGCGACAGCTCGACCGACTCGACGGGGAGCCACGGACCCAGCATCGTCGCGCCGATGCTGAGCGCCACGGTGAGATCCCGTTCGAGGAGGAACTCGCGCACCTGGCTCGGCACCGGCGTCACGTCGAGATTGAGGTGGAAGTGCCCTCCGTACGGCTCGGTCCAGACGCGGAAGAAGCTGAAGGTCAGGTCGACGAAGCGCACCCCGATCTCGATCGCGCCCGCCACGGTGGGGCTGCTCAGCAGGGCGTAGGTCCACACGCCGTGCATCCCGAAGTGATAGCGGTCGCCCGCGATGAAGCCGAGCCCTGGTCGCTCCACCAGGGAGACCAGGTTCTGGACCAGCCGAAGCTCCTGGGTAGCGGTGATGGTGCGGCCGGGTTCGTGGATGCTGACGAGGTCCAGCCCGGTCCCGGCCAGGACGTCGGCGGGGGACACCCCGTGCTCCACGGCGAGCGCCACCAGCAGCGCGGAACTGTCCACCGGACGGCTCACCGACCACTGTTCCGAGGGGCTCTGCTCCGGCATGGTCGAATCTTCCACCCTGCGTGGCCGGAAGTGTCACCTACCTGGCCGTTGCGGCTGTGTCGGCGGGGAGCCGGTCTTCCTACGGTGAACGCATGAGCAAGCGGGCGGACGAGCTGGACCAGGTCCGGGTCCACGACGTGGTGAACCCGATGACCGGCAACGTCATCGCCGGTGTGGCGGTGCTGTCCCCGCACGAGGTCGACTTGGCGGCCCACCAGCTCCGCGACGAGCAGCCGTCCTGGGACGCACTCGGCGCGAGCGGCCGGGCGCGTTGGCTGCGCCGGTGGGTCGACTGGATGTGGGACCACGAGGACGAGCTCGTCACGCTGCTCCAGGCCGAGACCGGCAAGCCACGCGCCGAGGCCGTCGTCGAGCTGGGCATGGGAGTCGATCTCGTGCATTACTACGCGCACCGGGCGGCCGGTTTCCTCGCTGACGACACTCCGCTGCCGCACGGGCTCATGACCGCCTCGCGGCGGTTGCGTACGACGTACCGCCCCTATCCCCTCGTCGGCCTGATCGTTCCGTGGAACTTCCCGCTGGGGTTGACGCTGTTCGACGCCGCACCGGCCCTGATGGCCGGAGCCGCCGTGTTGGTGAAGCCCTCGGAGTTCACGCCGTTGACGGTGATGCGCCTGCGGGAGGGGTGGCAGGAGATCGGTGCCCCGCGGGTCTTCGAGGTCGTGACCGGGATGGGTCCGGTCGGTGCCGCCGTCGTCGACCACGTCGACTACGTCCAGTTCACCGGCTCCACGAGCACCGGTCGGCTGGTCGGCGTGCGCGCCGCTGCGCGGCCGATCCCGTGCGGACTCGAGCTCGGAGGCAAGGACGCGGCGGTGGTCCTGGAGGACGCCGATCTGGACCTCGCCGCGCGCGGCATCGCGTTCGGGGCGCTGTCGAACACGGGGCAGATGTGCACCTCGGTCGAGCGTGTGTACGTCGTCGACGCGGTGCACGACGCCTTCGTCGAGCGACTCTGCGACCTGGTGCGAGGGCTGCGCCAGGTGCCCGAGGCCTCCGCCACCGACCTCGGAGCGATGACGACACCGGCCCAGGCGGACCTGGTCGAGGCGCAGATCCAGGACGCGGTGCTCCGCGGGGCCCGTGTGGTCGTCGGGGGATCGCGTCGCGGACGGTTCCTGCGGCCGGCTGTGCTCCTCGACGTCGACCACACCATGGAGGTGATGCGGGAGGAGACGTTCGGCCCCGTCATCCCGGTCATGCGGGTCCGTGACGAGGACGAGGCCGTGCGCCTGGCCAACGACTCGGCGTACGGGCTGTCAGCCTCGGTCTGGACGCGTGACGTCGCGCGGGGTCGCGCGGCCGCCGCCCGCTTGGAGGTCGGTGCGGTCGATGTGAACGACGTCAGCATCCATCTCGCGTGCTTCCCGGTGCCGCAAGCTGGTTGGAAGGCGTCGGGCACCGGGAACCGACTGGGCGGTGCCGCCGGGATTCGCAAGTTCTGCCGGCCTCAGGTCGTCACCACCACGCGCGTCCCGGTGCCGATCGTGCCCCGGCTTGCGTGGTACCCCCTCACCCCCGTCAAGGGGCACCTCACCCAGCACGCGCTGCGCCTGTTCGGCGCACGCGGCACACGTCGCATCGGTCCGCTGGCGGACCTCGTTGGCAAGGTCAGGCACACCTCATGACGCAGCACCTCGACGGCAAGGTCGTCGTGATCACGGGCGGAGCACGCGGGATCGGCGCGGCGATCGCCCGGGCCATGCACGCGGAAGGAGCGCTGGTCGCCCTCGGCGACATCGAGGGTGCCGAGGCGGCCATGACGGCCAAAACCCTGGGCGGCCAAGCGATCGGGCTCGCGGTCGACGTGACCGATCGGGCCGCCTTCGCGGCCTTCCTGGACGAGGTCGAGTCCCGCCTGGGCCCGCTGCAGGTGCTGGTCAACAACGCCGGGATCATGCTGGTCGACGACTTCCTCGCCGAGGACCCGGACCTGGCCGACAGGCAGATCCAGCTCAACCTGACCGCGGTGGTGCACGGGTCCCGCGAGTGCGCGCGGCGCATGACGGCCCGGGGCGAGGGGCACATCGTCAACGTGGCGTCCTCGGCTGGGAAGCTCGCCTTCGTCGGGGTGACGACCTACTGCGCCACGAAGTTCGGCGTCGTGGGCTTGAGCGAAGGGCTGCGTCGCGAGCTGCGCGGGACCGGGGTCTCGGTCTCGTGCGTCATGCCCGGGCTGGTGAACACCGAGTTGATCGCCGGCGTCCCGAGCCACCGACTGCTGCCCACGGTCGAGCCGGACGAGGTGGCGCGCAAGGTCGTCGACGCGGTCGTCAAGCGCCGCTTCGCGGTCTACGCCCCCGATCGTCTTCCGGTGCTCGTCGCGCTCTCCACGCTCCTGCCGATCCCGGTGGTGGACGGGATCTACCGGCTCCTCGGAGCGGACACCCAGTTGCGCGATGCCGCCCATGCGCCGGCGCGCGCACGGTACGACGAGCGGGCCGTCAGTCCTTCGCGATCCGGCTATTCACCCAGCGCATCATCCAGCTCGGGGTGACCGCCGAGGCAGCCAGGAGCGCCTTCGCTTGCGTCCCGACCGCGTGGTGCACGCCGCGCGGTCGGTCGCTGACCAGGTGCAGCACGGTCGTTGCGACATCGTCGGCGCTGAGGTGCACCCCGAGGGACCGCGTGCTGGCGATGTCCATCCCGTCGACCATGTGCGTGGCGACGAAGAGCGGCCACACCGCGGTCACCCGGATGTCGTCGTCGGCCCATTCCAGATCGAGCGCCTCGGTCAGCCCGCGCACCGCGAACTTCGTCGCCGAGTACGTCGCGAGTTCGGCCTGCCCGTAGATCGCGCTCGCACTGGCCAGGTTGACCACCATCGAGCGCGGGGTGTCGCGCAGGAGCGGATACGCCGCGTGACACCCGGTCAGCACGCCGGTGACGTTGACCTCGACGATGCGCCGCTGGTCCTCCAGCGGGATCTCGGCGAAGGGCCCTGAGCTGAGGATGCCGGCGTTGTTGACCAGCAGGTCGAGGCGACCTGAGGTCTGCTCGGCAAGCTCGTCTAGGCGCGAGCGCCACTGAGCCGGGTCGCGGACGTCGAGCAGGCCGGTCAGCCAGACCTGAGAGGCGAGGGTCTCCAATCCCTGCTCGTCGACGTCGTAGGCGGCGACCCGATGACCGGCACGGGACAGGCGCAACGCGATCGCCCTGCCGATGCCTTGCGCCGCCCCGGTGACCACCGCGACGGGTGCGTCGCTCTGCGTCATCGTCTGTCCTCCTCGTCTGACCCCGTGCGTACTGACCCCGTGCGTACCGACCTCGTGGCACGAGCGTGCCATGTCCCTGAGTCGGAGGATCACACCGGTTGCTGGACCTGCTGACTTCTCCTGCGCGCAGCCAGTCCAGACTCCTACCCTGGAGGCCCTGCCCGCCCGCTCCCCGGGAGCCTTCGTCATGTCTGTTCGGTCTCGTGCCGCCGTGCTCGCCGCCGTCGTCTCGTGCGGTCTGACGCTGTCCTCCTGCGGCGTCGTCGTCGGCGAGGCCCTCGTCGAGGGCGAGGCCGCCGAGCCTCCGGACACCGCCCCCGAGCTCGGCGAGTGGTGGCAGGAGGTCCAGACCGTCAAGTTCAGCATCTCCAACGAGACCGATCAGCCGCTCGTCCTGACGTATCGCACGCAGGACGAGGGTCGCTGGGACGGCGACTCGCCCGGGAACATCCCGCCGAGGACGACGATGAACTTCCGGTTCCTCAACGACGAACCGCGATGGGGCGCCCGCAACACCCTCGGGTATCAGTTGCCCGAGGGGGAGGTCAGCATGTTGTTCGGCCTCCCGCTCCTGTCGCTGCGTTACGCGACATTGACGGTGCCCAAGGGATACCGCGGGGTGCACTACATCGACCCGACCGGCAACAAGGACGTCTCCGCCGGGTTCATCATCCTCAAGGACGGTCGCTGAGTCCTGGTCTCTCGCTTACAACTGCAGGACGCTCGCGGCCACCAGGTAGGCGGCCGAGACAGCCTCAGGGTCGTGAAGGCCGCCAGGCTCGGCGGGGACCGCCCCGGCGCGCCGGCGTACCGCGGCGCCGGGGTCAGGCTCGACCAGGTCCTCACAGAGACCCGCGATCACCGCGCGGGCGTCGTGCTCGTCGAGCCCGTCCAGCGCCAAGCCGTTGTGGAGCAGGGTCGCCGCCTCGACGAAGACTTCGCGAGCGAGGTCGGGATCGACGTCGGGGCGCTCCCGCGCGACACGCTCCGCGGTCGCGAGGAAGGGCTCGAAGAGGGGGTCGACACCGTCGGCGGGAGACATGGCTGCAGAGTGGCAGGTGCGGGGGACCCGCTCCAACCCATTTCCCGAGGAGGCGGCGCTACGACACCGCGTCCTGAACGACCGCCACCGCCCGCGCCGCGCTCTGGCAGGCGCCCTCCATGGTCGTGGTCCAGTCCGTGCGGGTCCAGTCGCCGGCCAGTGCCAGCCCGGTCACCGAGGTGCGCTGATCGGGGCGTGCGCCGGCACTTCCGGGGCGCTGCCGGAACGTCGACCTCGGCATCTTGACGACGTGGCTGTGCAGCACTTCCGCGTTGCGTGCAGCGGGGTAGTAGCGGGCCAGCGTCTCCCGCTGCAGGGCGGTGATCTCGCGCGGGTGACGCGCGATGAGGTCGTACGCCGCTGAGACCGTCGTACTGAACAGCCACGCCCCGCGCGGGTCACGGCCGTGCATCCGCTGGCGGTCCCAGACCTGCTCCAGCACGCCCTCGCCGCCGTACAGGATCTCGCCCCAGTCCGCGAGACCGAGATCGCGGTCCAGGTAGAGGTTGACGCTGACGATCGGCACCGGCGTGAGCTCGGCGGCGGCTCGGCGTACGACGTCGTGCTCGGGCACCCCCTCCAGCAGGTCTCCGATCGACCAGACGGGGACGGCGCAGACCACCGCGTCGGCGACGATCATCTCGCCGCCGCGGAGCCGGACACCGAGCACGCGTCCGGCGGCGGTCTCCACGCGGGTCAGGAGAGTCCCCTGGGGTGGTGGGGTTTGAGGGCTGGCGGCGAGGCGTGAGGACGTTAGAGGCCATCGGCGGGATCTTCGGTGTGAACCGCCAAGAACACACCGAAAGAAGGGTCCAACCGATGGCCTTGCCCCAGTCTG
>JBGAJX010000055.1:0-6168 GCA_044224695.1 Marmoricola sp.
CCCGGAACTTGGCGCGGGAATCGTCACCTCTCCGGTCACGACGAGGCCGCCTCGGCGGTGAGGTCGTAGACGGCAATTCCGTCAACGGTGGTCGGTGTGAAGGTCGACTCGACCCACGCGGTGATTTCGCTGCTGGTGCCGCCGCCGGCCGCCGGCCCGCCACCACCGAAACCGCCGAAGCCACCCCCCAGGAAGTAGTGGATCTCCCCCTTCGCCACGAGCGACTGGAACTCGGCCAATGTGGGGCTCGGGTCGCTGCCGTTGAAGCCGCCGACCGGCATCACCGACTCCTGGGTCGCAAGCTGGTAGCCGGCCGCGGAGTTGGCGCCGACGGTCGCAGCCACCCAGGTGTAGTCGTCGGCGTCGCCGAGCAGGAGGGCGACGAGGTTCTCGCCGGGGTTGCTGCCCTCGAGGAGTGCACCGGCAGGCCCACTCACCGGCCCGCCCATCGGGGCTCCTCCGCGACCGAAGCCCACCGCCGACGCTGGTCCCGCCGAGGGGATCGACCCGGTGTGCGGCGTCGCTACGGTCTGCAGTGTGGCCGCGGCCGGGCCGCCCAAGAGCGCGAGCGCCGTCAACGCGGCGGCGATCCGGGTCGCGGCTCTCGGAAGGAACGCCCCCACGGCGAGGACCAGCCCGGCACCCAGGCCGGTGGCGAGCACCACCCATCGCAGCCACGGGACGAAGTCGGGCGTGCGGGAGAGCAGGACGAAGGCCCAGGTAGCACCGAGGACCGCCACGGTCGCCAACAGCAGGGGCCGGCCTCGCTCGGCGCGCCACACGGCAAGTCCACCGAGTCCGACCACCGCACCGATCGCAGGCGCCAGCGCGACCGCGTAGTACGCGTGGAAGATCCCCGCCATGAAGGAGAAGACCACGGCGGTGACGATCAGCCACCCTCCCCAGACCAGGAGCCCCGCCCGGACGCGGTCGCCGCGGGGTGCGGCCCGTCGTACCCAGAGGCCCGTCAGGAGCAGAACGATGGCGACGGGTAGCAGCCAGGAGGCCTGGCCGCCGTTCTCGGCGTCGAAGAGCCGCAGGAGGCCCGTCTGCCCCCACGCGCCGCCGACCGCCCCTCCGGGGGCTATCCCCGGACCGCCGACGACTGCCCCAGCCTCGTCCCCGGTCAGCCGGCCGAGGCCGTTGTAGCCCAGGGTCAGCTCGAGGATCGAGTCGTTCTGCGAGCCGCCGATGTAGGGGCGCGTCCCCGGCCACAGCTCGACCGCCGCGACCCACCAGCCCGCCGCGAGGACCGTCGCTGCGAGGGCGGCCAGCAGATGGCCCACGCGCCGGCCCCAGCCCAGGCGCGACTCCACGGCGTACGCCAGTGCGAAGGCCGGCAGCACCAGGAACGCCTGCAGCATCTTGGTCAGGAAGCCCAGACCCACCAGGACGCCCGCGAGCACCAACCAGCGCAGCGCACGACGCGAGGGCTCGGGGTCGGAGAGCTCGATCCCCCGCAGCGTGGCACCGGCGGCGCCGATGAGCAGCAGCACCAGCAGGGCGTCGGGGTTGTCGAAGCGGAACATCAGCGCGGCGACGGGGGTCAGCGCCAGCACCGTGCCGGCCACGAGACCGGCCGCCCACGAGCCGCTCGCGCGCCGGACGATGCTGCACAGCAGGCCCACCGACGCCACGCCCATGAGGGCCTGTGGGACCAGGACGCTCCAGGAGGAGAGCCCGAAGATCCGCACGGAGAGGGCCATCACCCACACCGACAGCGGTGTCTTGTCGACCGTGATGGAGGCCGCAGCGTCGGAGGCGCCGAAGAAGAAGGCCTTCCACGACTCCGAACCGGCCTGAGCGGCGGCGGCGTAGAACGCGTTGCCCCAGCCCGAGGCGCTCAACCCCCAGAGGTAGAGCAGGGAAGTGACCCCGAGCAGTGCGAGGAGGGCGGGGCGGGCCCAGGCGGGCCTCGACGGGTCCGCCAGGTCGGTGGTCGTCGGTCGGGCGGACGGCAGAGAGGGCAGGGTTGCTGTCATGCCGCCACGCTTCGGGAGCCGGTTGGCACAGACCTCGCCCTGACCTGTGTCCGGTCTGTGAACGCCCCGGTTCGCCGCGGAGCGCCCTCTCCGGGCCAGCGGGTGACCGCGAACACATGGTGAGAACCCTTGCCCTAGGGACTACCCGAGAGGCACAGTGACAGGCCACAC
Source organism: Marmoricola sp. (assembly GCA_044224695.1). Lineage (GTDB taxonomy): Bacteria > Actinomycetota > Actinomycetes > Propionibacteriales > Nocardioidaceae > Marmoricola_A. Next base: position 2,154 of record JBGAJX010000055.1, read on the forward strand.
TGTCAGTAACACTGTCACTGTCATCGTCAGCCCAGGAGGAGACGTGACCCAGGTCGACGCCGGTCCCGCCCGCATCGCCAGCCCCGAGGGAGCGCACGGCCGTGTGCGCGCCGCCTTCGACTCCGGTCGCACCCGGTCGATGGAGTGGCGCGCCGCCCAGTTGCGCGGTCTGGTGCGCATGCTCACCGAGCAGGAGGAGGACTTCGTCGCCGCGCTCGCTGCCGATCTGGGCCGCCCGCGCTACGAGGCCGTCGTGGCCGACGTGGTCGCCACCCGCCGCGAGGTGGAGCACAACCTCAAGCACTTCCGCTCCTGGGCCAAGCCCGAGTCGCGCAAGGTCCCCTGGATCGTGAAGCCCGGCCGCGGTGAGCTGATCCGCGAGCCCCTCGGCGCCGTCCTGATCATCGCTCCGTGGAACTACCCGGTGTACCTGCTGGTCTCCCCGCTCGCCGCCGCGCTGGCGGCCGGGAACACCGCGGTCTGCAAGCCGTCCGAGGTCGCTCCCGCCACCTCGGCCGCGCTGGCGCGCCACCTCCCCGCGTACGTCGACCCGGACGCGGTCGCGGTGGTCGAGGGCGGCATCCCGGAGACCACCGCGCTGCTCGACCTGCGCTGGGACCACATCATGTACACCGGCAACGGCACCGTCGGCCGGATCGTCGCGGCCGCGGCCGCCAAGCACCTCACCCCGGTCACGCTCGAGCTCGGCGGCAAGTCCCCGGTGATCGTGGCCGCGGACGCCAACGTGAAGCTCGCCGCGGGCCGCGTCGCGGGCGCGAAGTGGATGAACGCAGGCCAGACCTGCGTGGCCGCCGACCACGTCTTCGTGCACCGGTCGGTGGTCGACCAGTTCTGCGCCCAGCTGGAGAAGGAGATCAGCTCCCGCTACGGCAAGGACCCGCGCTCGAGCACCGACTTCGGCCGGATCATCAACGAGAACCACACCGCCCGGATCAAGGGTCTCCTCGACGCCGGCGGCTACCAGTTGGTCTGCGGCGGGCAGGTCGACGTCGACGCCCGCTACATCGCACCGACCGTGCTGCGCGACGTCTCGATGGACTCCGCGATCATGGGCGAGGAGATCTTCGGCCCGGTCCTCCCCGTCATCGCCTTCGACGAGCTGGACGAGCCGATCAAGGCGATCAACTCCGGCGAGAAGCCGCTGGCGCTCTACGTGTTCACCTCCTCCGATGCCACGGCCGACCGCGTGCTGGGAGAGACCTCCTCCGGTGGCGCGGTGATCAACGACGCGCTCGTGCACCTCTTCGCCGACGAGCTGCCCTTCGGCGGCGTCGGCGAGTCCGGGTACGGCGCCTACCACGGCATGGCCGGGTTCGACACGTTCTCGCACCGCAAGGCCGTGCTGCGCCGGCCGTCGTACCTGCGCGACCTTCCGGCCATGCGCGCGCCCTTCTCCTCCTGGAAGCTGAACCTCGCGAAGAAGATGCTCTGATGGCGTCGCAGCTCCCCGAGGCCGGCCACCGACTGGGGGATCTGGCCCGGAAGGTCGGCGAGCATCGGCCCACGCTCAGTTCTTATCCCGGTGACAACATGGTGGAGGACGCGCTGGCCAAGGTGCACGGCAAGGTGCGCCCGCTGGCGACGCCGCCTCCCGGTTCCGGCCTCAAGCCCGTCATGGGCGAGCCCGGGATGCCGGTGATCGGCAAGACCCTGCTGTTCATGCGGCAGGGCCCGGCGCTGTCGCTGGACCACTACCGGCGGTTCGGGCCGGTGTCGTGGTCCTCGATGTTCGGGATGCCGATGGTGACCGTCGTCGGGCCCGAGGCCACGCAGGCCGTGCTGGTGAACAAGAACAAGACCTTCAGCCAGGACGGTTGGGCCTGGTTCATCGGGCCGTTCTTCAACCGCGGGCTGATGCTGCTCGACGGTGAGGAGCACCTGCTGCACCGCCGGATCATGCAGGAGGCGTTCACCCGGCCGCGTCTGGAGTCCTACCTGCTGCAGTTGGGTGAGCTGATCGACGAGGTCGTCCCGACCTGGCCGACGGATCGGCCGGTCGAGCTCTACCCGATGATCAAGGACCTCTCCCTCGACGTCGCGGTCAAGGTCTTCATGGGCGCCGAGCATGACGACGAGACCGCGCGGATGCGGGACGCGTTCGAGGACTGCGTGCGCGCCGGCCTCGCACTGGTGCGCTACCCCGTGCCCGGGCTGCGGTGGAGCCGCGGGCTGAAGAGCCGGCGGATGCTCGAGGAGTACTTCCGTTCGCGGATCCCGGCCAAGCGGGCCTCGGACGACGAGGACCTCTTCGCGGTGATGTGCCGGGTGCGCTCCGACGAGGGGCACACCTTCAGCGACGAGGACATCGTCAACCACATGATCTTCCTGATGATGGCCGCGCACGACACCTCGACCATCACCGCGACGACGATCTGCTACTACCTGGCCAAGAACCCGGAGTGGCAGGAGCGGTGCCGCACGGAGTCGCAGGCGTACGGCGACGGGCCGATGGACCTGCCCGGCACAGAGAAGCTGGAGTCGCTGGACCTGGTGTTCTCCGAGGCGATGCGCCTGGTCACGCCGGTGCCCGGGATGGCGCGGCGCGCGGCCGTCGACACCGAGATCCTCGGCCACTTCGTGCCTGCCGGGACGATGGTGACGGTGGCCGGTTGGGCGTCGCACCTCAACGCCGACGTGTTTGCCGCGGCGGACTCCTTCGACCCGGACCGGTTCGCCGAGCCCCGCCGCGAGGACAAGCAGCACCGGTTCGCCTCGGTGCCCTTCGGCGGCGGCGCCCACAAGTGCATCGGGATGAACTTCGGTCGCGGCGAGGTGAAGGCGCTCGTCCACCGGATCCTGCTGAACTTCCGCGTCGAGGTGCCCGCCGACTACCAGGTCCGCTGGGACATGACCTCGCTGCCCACCCCCTCCGACGGCCTCCCCGTCGTCCTCCGGTCGCTCTCCTGATCTCGGCCCCTCTCGAAAGGAACTCCATGACGAACTCCCTGGCAGGCAAGGTCGTCGCCATCACCGGCGCCGGACGCGGCATCGGCGCCGCGACCGCCACCCACCTGACCGCGCTGGGTGCCCACGTGGCCATCGGCGACCTCGACCTCGACCTCGACGTCGCCGAGGCGACCGCGACCCGGATCGGGGGCCGCACCATCGCCGTCGAGCTGGACGTGACCGACCCGAAGAGCTTCGCCTCGTTCCTCGACGAGACCGAGGAGAAGCTGGGCCCGGTCGACGTGGTCATCAACAACGCCGGGATCATGCCGCTCTCCACGCTGCTGGAGGAGGACGACGCGATGACCGCGAAGATCCTCGACCTCAACGTGCGCGCGCTGATCGTCGCGACGCGCGAGGCGGCCCGCCGCCTCGTGGCCCGGGGCCAGGGCGGTCACATCGTCAACATCGCCTCCACCGCGGGCATGGCCGGCATCCCCGGCGGCTCCACCTACTGTGCGTCGAAGTCGGCCGTCATCGGCTTCACCGAGGCCATCGAGCAGGAACTCGCGCCGCACGGGGTGCACGTCTCGATCGTGATGCCCGGCATCGTGCGCACCGAGCTGTCCACCGGCGTCCCGGACCTGCCCGGCTTCAAGTCGATCACCCCGGAGTCGGTGGCCGAGGGCATCAGCGAGGCCCTGCTCAAGCCGCGGTTGCGGGTCTTCGTGCCCAAGTCGGCGGGCCCGCTGCTGACGACCACCCGGGTCCTCCCCCGCGGTTTGTCGCTGCGCCTGGCCAAGGCGATGAAGGCCGACAAGGTCTTCGTCAACGCGTCGCACGACCCGGTCCGCAACTCCTACGAGTCCCGCGCCGCTCGCGCGGTCAAGGACACCCCCGAGGTCTGACGACTGGTCGCATCTTTCCCGCGACTGGTCAGGTCTTCCCGCTGACTGGTCGCAACTTTCGGGCTCTCCTGACTGATCCGTGGGTCATGACCTGCCGGGGAGGACGGGCTTGTGGCCGCCGAGGTTGAGCATCGCGAGGGCGATGAGGGCCTCGGGTGAGCGGAACCCGAATGCGACCCGGGTGATCAGTCGGATCTTGG
>JBGAJX010000036.1:0-37747 GCA_044224695.1 Marmoricola sp.
CACTACCCGAGGAACCTGGGAAACCACGACCGGAGACGGTCCGGCCACGGACATGCCCGCAACCGCCAAAGGCATGACACGCGGGGCGAGCACCCGAAACCAGACGCCCTCACACCCCTACCTGCGAGATCGGGTCTGACCCCGTCTGACGCGGGCGCGACGCGCTCGGAGGGGGTTCCGCAGACAGCGGAACGCCCGTCAGGGAGGATGAACCGGTGACCCGACGCCTCGTCCTGATGCGGCACGCGAAGGCTGAGCCGTACGCCGACACCGACTTCGTGCGTGCCCTGACCCCGCGAGGGCTGACCGACGCCGAGGAGGCGGGCCGCTACCTCGTCGGGGTCGGGCGTGTCCCCGACCTGGCACTGGTCTCCACCGCGCGCCGGTGCCGCCAGACCTGGGACCAGGTCCGGGCAGGTTCGGCGAGCACCGCCGAGGCCCAGATGGACCAGGAGCTCTACGCCTCGCAGCCCGAGGTGATGCTGGAGATGCTCCGACTGGTCGAGGACGAGCACGCCACGGTGCTGCTCGTTGCGCACAACCCCGGTCTGGCCTACCTCGCCTATCTCCTCGACGACGGCGAGGGCGACCCCGAGGTGGTCCGGAACCTCCTCGAAGGGCTCCCGCCCGCAGCCCTGGCCATCTTCGAGATCGAGGGCTCCTGGGCGACCCTGAGCCCCGGCGGAGCCCGCATCACGCACTTCCACGTCGGCGGCTCCTGACCGCGACTGGTCAGGTCTCGCCCGCGACTGGTCAGGTCTTTCACGCGACTGGTCGCGTCTTTCCGTCAAGACCTGACCAGTGGGCGGGAAAACCTGACCAGTCGGCGGAAAGATGCGACCAGTCGCGGTCAGACCGGTGGGGCGGGGGTGGTGATCCCGGCCTCGGCGTCGGCGGCCTCGACCTCTTCGCGGGTGATCCCGAGCAGGTAGATCACCGTGTCCAGGAACGGCACGTTGACGGTGGTGTGGGCCGCCTTCTGCACCACGGGCTTGGCGTTGAACGCGATCCCGAGGCCGGCGACCGCGAGCATGTCGAGATCGTTGGCGCCGTCGCCGACCGCGATCGTGGCGGCAAGCGGCACACCCGCCTCGGTGGCGAACCTGCGCAGCGCCTCGGCCTTCCCGGCCCGGTCGACGACATCGCCCACGATCGCCCCGGTGAGGCGACCATCGAGGATCTCCAGCTCGTTGGCGGCGGCGAAGTCGATCCCGAGCTCGGCGGCGAGGCGGTCGGTGATCTGGCTGAACCCGCCGGAGACGATCGCGAAGCGGTAGCCCAGCCGCTTCAGGGTGCGCACCAGGGTCCGGGCGCCAGGGCTGAGCACGAGGTTGTCGTAGACGACGTCGAGCGCGGTGGCGTCCAGCCCCTTCAGGAGCGCGACCCGCTCACGCAGCGACTGCTCGAAGTCCAGCTCGCCGCGCATGGCGGCCTCGGTCACCCGGGCGACCTCGTCGAGGCAGCCCGCCTGCTCGGCCAGCAGTTCGATCACCTCGCCCTGGATCAGCGTGGAGTCGACGTCCATCACGATCAGCCGTACGCCGTGACGCAGCAGCGAGGCCGGCTGCACCGCGACATCGACGTGCTGGCGGGCGGCCTCCTCGGCCAGGACGAGCCTCAGCCGGTCGGGGTCGGCGCCGGAGACGTCGAGGTCGATCGCGGTGACCGGGTAGCGCGCCATCCGCTCGATGCGGTCGATGTTGCCGCCGACGTCCGCGATCCGCCCGGAGATCGCGGCCACCGCCGCAGCCCGGAGCGGGGCCCCGAGGACCGTCACGTGGCTGCGGCCCTCGCCCCGCTTGCGGTTGTCGCCGACACCCTTCTCGACCCGGACCTCCATGTCGAGGTCGGCCCCCAATGTGACCAGCGCCTCGCGCAGGGTCTTCCAGGCAGGCGGGGCCGCGACCAGGACACCGAGCACGAGGCGACCGCGCAGCACGATCTGCTCGATGTCGATGACCTCCACTCCGAAGTCGGCCAGGGTCGCGAAGAGTCCTGCCGTCACGCCGGGGCGGTCGCCACCGGTCACGGTGATCAGCAGGGTCTTCGGGTTCTCGCTGTCCATCTCGCCGCCCGTGTCGTGCCGTCCAGAGAGTCCGAGACTAATGGTCCGCGGACCGGCTGCACGCAGCGACCAGGCCGCGACGAGACGCGCGCTCGAGCGGGGCGAGGGCCTCCCGACGCTGCTGGGCCTCCGACGCCGTGACCGAACCCCCGTCATCGGCGAGGGCGAGCTCGACGATCCGCCGGCAGCGCAGGGCGGAGCCCAGCAGCCGCGCCGTCCGGGCGTCGGTCGAGGACGGCAGCGGAAGCACCAGGTCCCGGCGCAGGTCGAGCAGGGCGTCGGCGACGTCGGGGCGCCAACGGGCGACCTCGAGGTCGGCCAGTGTCGTGGCGGCCACGGTCAGGACGCGGCGCAGATCCTGGTCGGCCTCGGCGACGTGCGGGACGGCAGCCGGGTTCGCCGGTAGCACCTGCCAGACCACGCCGGCGCCGGCCCGCCGGGGGAGCAGCCCGACACCGGCTCCGGGAAGCAGCACCGCCTCCTCGATCTCCAGGGCCTCGGCGTTGAACGGCGGCGGGCCCCCCAGTCCCAGCGGATCGCCGGGGACGGGCAGAGCGAGGGTCACCCCGGTCGCGCCGAGACGGCGAAGCGTGCCGAGCGCGAGGATCAACGCTTCTGCCTCGCCCGGGTCCTGCCCGAGTCCTACGACGTGATGGGCCGCGTCCTCTCCGACCACGGCGTCGCGGACGTCGTCCGGGCTCACCTCCCCGGCCAGGTACGCCGCGAGCCAGATCGCCAGCAACCCGGAGTCGGGCAGCGACGTCGCGTCCTGCTCCTGACCCCGCGGGTCGCTGCGGTGCGCACCGGGTCCGGTGCTCGGCCTCTCGCTCACCCACGAGAGGGTACGCCGCCCCGCCAGGACGCGGGCAGGGCGCGGACGGAACGGCGGCGGAACACCGGCGGGGCGCAGGGACGGCCGGGGGTCCGTGGTGCCGTAGGTTGGTCCCGTCAGTCCGAACGAGCCAGGGGGCAGAGGAGTCGATGGAACCGGTCCTGCAGTTCACCGGGGTCACCGTCCGCCGGGGCGACGCGGTGCTGCTCGACGCCGTCGACTGGACCGTCGAGGAGGACGAGCGCTGGGTGGTGCTCGGACCGAACGGGGCCGGCAAGACCACCTTGATGCAGATCGCCTCCGCCCAGATCCACCCCAGCGCGGGCACGGCCCGCGTGCTCGGGGAGCGCCTGGGCTCGGTCGACGTCTTCGATCTGCGCCCGCGGATCGGGCTGACCAGCGCCGCGCTCGCCGACAAGCTCCCACGCCATGAACTGGTCCGCGACGTGATCGTGTCGGCGTCGTACGGCGTGGTCGGCCGGTGGCGCGAGAAGTACGACCAGATCGACCACGAGCGTGCCGAGGACCTGATGAGCGAACTGGGGGTCACCAAACTGGCCGACCGGACGTTCGGCACCTTGAGCGAGGGCGAGCGGAAACGTGTCCAGATCGCGCGTGCCCTGATGACCGACCCGGAACTGCTGATCCTCGACGAGCCCGCCGCCGGTCTCGATCTCGGCGGACGCGAGGACCTCGTCTCGACCCTCTCGGTCCTGGCTCTCGACGGCGTCGCGCCGGCCATCGTCCTGGTCTCCCACCACGTCGAGGAGATTCCGCCGAACTTCACCCACGCCCTTCTCCTGCGTGAGGGACGCGTGGTCGCCGCCGGGCCGCTGGAGCGGGTGATGACCGAGGAGATCCTGTCGACGACGTTCGGGATGCCCCTGGTGCTCAGCGTCGAGGACAACCGGTACGCCGCGCGGCGCCGTACGCGCTCCCGGGCCCGCTGACCCCGCGCCCCGTAGGCTGAACACATGGACTGGTTGCGGGACTACGACTGGCAGGCGTGGCTCGGTCTGGCGATGCTCCTCGGCATGGCCGAGATGTTCAGCCTCGACCTGGTCCTGCTCATGCTGGCCGTCGGTGCGCTGGTGGGCATGACCACGGCCTTGGTCGGTGGTCCGCTGGTGCTCCAGATCCTGCTCGCTGCAGGGGCGTCGGTGGCGATGCTGGCGCTCGTGCGGCCCAGCGTCGTCAAGCGCCTCCACGGTGGCCCGGATCTCAAGCACGGCCACGAACTGCTCATCGGCGTGGAGGGCTACGCACTCTCCGAGATCACCGACCAGTCCGGCCAGGTGAAGATCTCCGGCGAGGTCTGGACGGCGCGGCCCTACGACCCGAACGTCGTGATCGCCCCGGGCGCCAAGATCGAGGTCTTCGAGATCAAGGGCGCGACCGCGTACGTTCACGAGATCCCGCAGCTGGGTACCTGACCCGGCGTTACCGCCCTACGAGAAAGGCATCCACATGGAGATCGTCGGGGGACTCTTCCTCCTCCTCCTGCTCCTGGTCGTCCTGGGACTCACCAAGACGGTCCGGATCGTGCCCCAGGCGCGGGCCGGGATCGTCGAGCGTTTCGGGAAGTACCGGACGACGCTGCCGGCGGGCCTGAACATCGTGGTGCCGTTCGTCGACAAGGTGCGCTACACCCTCGACCTGCGTGAGCAGGTCGTCTCCTTCCCGCCTCAGCCGGTGATCACCCAGGACAACCTGGTGGTCTCCATCGACACGGTCATCTACTTCCAGGTCACCGACGCGGTGTCGGCGACGTACGAGATCGCCAACTACATCCAGGCCGTCGAGCAGCTCACCATGACGACGCTGCGCAACATCGTCGGCGGCATGGACCTCGAGCAGACGCTGACCAGCCGCGAGGAGATCAACGGCGGGTTGCGTACGGTGCTCGACGAAGCCACCGGCAAGTGGGGCATCCGTGTCAACCGTGTGGAGATCAAGGGCATCGACCCGCCGCCGTCCATCAAGGACGCGATGGAGAAGCAGATGCGCGCCGACCGTGACAAGCGCGCGATGGTCCTCGCTGCCGAGGGTCAGCGCCAGTCGGCCATCCTCACCGCGGAGGGCAACAAGGAAGCCGCGATCCTGAACGCCGAGGGCAACCGGCAGGCGCAGATCCTGAACGCCGAGGCCGAGCGTCAGGCACGCATCCTGCGCGCCCAGGGTGAGGGGCAGGCGATCCAGACCGTCTTCCAGGCCATCCACGACGGTCAACCGGACCAGTCGCTGCTGGCCTACCAGTACCTCCAGATGTTGCCGAAGATCGCCGAGGGCGACGCGAACAAGGTCTGGATCGTGCCGTCCGAGATCGGTCGCGCGCTCGAGGGGTTGGGTAGCGCAGTGGGTTCCATTCCGCTGGACTTGCCTGGTCCGCGCACGCGCGTAGACATGGGCGACGCCGTAGACCACGCCGTGGTGGAAGCCGCAAGCGAGGAGGCACAGGCCGCGCTGGCCGAGGCCAAGCGTGCCGCCGAAGAGGCGGCGATGCGGCACCGGCCGACCTCGGGCGACGCCGGCACGTCCGCTCCGCCCTCGGGGGCGCCGCCGCAGTGACCTGGGTGGAGTTGCTGCTGGTCGGCCTCGCAGGGACCGCGGCAGGACTCATCAACACATTGGCCGGGTCGGGAACGTTGATCACGTTCCCGACCCTGCTGGCGTTGGGAGTCCCGCCGGTGACCGCCAACGTCTCCAACAACGTCGGGCTGGTGCCCGGAGCCGTCTCGGGGGCGATCGGGTGGCGTCACGAGCTCGTCGGTCAGCGCCGGCGGCTGGTCCGGTTGGGCAGTGCGGCGGTCCTCGGCGGAGTCACCGGCGCTGTCCTGCTGCTGGTGCTGCCGTCGTCCACCTTCGACGCCGTGGTGCCGGTGCTCATCGTGGTGGGCATCCTGCTGGTGGCCTTCCAGCCGCGCATCACCGCGCGAGTACGGCGCAACGCGAGTGAGACCGACACGCCCTCCGACCGGGCCTGGGTGTGGCCGGGCGTCGCCGTCACCGGGGTCTACGGCGGCTACTTCGGGGCCGCGCAGGGGATCCTGTTGATGGCCGTCCTCGGCATCGGCACCCACGACTCCCTGCATCGCAACAACGCCTTCAAGAACGTGCTGGCGGGGCTGGTGAACGGCGTCGCCGCGATCATCTTCATCGCGGTCGCCGACGTCGACTGGGCCATCGCGGGGGTGATCGCCGTCGGGTCGGTGATCGGCGCCCAGATCGGGGTGAAGGTAGGACGCCGACTGCCCGCACCCGCGCTGCGCGCCTTCATTGTGCTGGTCGGCACCGTGGCGTTGCTGGTCTTCCTGCTGCGCTGAGCCGGGGTGTTCCGGGGAGGTTTCAGCGCTCGACGTACGCCTCGAGCCAGCGCGCGGTCTCCGCGAAGGCGGCGGCGCGCACCTCGGGCCGCGAGAGGACCACGTCGTGGAGGGCACCGGCGATCTTGACCAGGGTGACGTGGGGGCCGAGCTTGTGCGCCCACTTCGCGATCAGGTCGACGTCGAGCACGATGTCGCTGTGGTCGACCGCAGGCTCCCACTCGCTCGGGTGCACCGACCGGTCCGAGGTGAGCACGAGCGCCGGGGCACCCACATCAAGCCCCCGGTGGACCGCGGCATGACCGCGGCGGATCGCCCGCAGCCACCCGGCGTACACCGGGAAGGACTCCAACGGCTTCCACGTCGTGTTGAAGTCCCACTCACCGCCGTGGTCGCGATGGAGGCTCCGCCCGTAGAGCCCCGAGACCGTCCGCGGGATCTCCCACGTCGGCAGCCGAGCGCCGATCTGGTCCATCACCGCTGTCCCGGCGGTCCGCGTCACCCAGGAGCCGTTGAGGTCCAGCCACGGTGAGTTGAGCACCACCCCGGCGACGTGATGCCGTCGGCTGTCGAGCCACAGGGCACTCAGCAGCCCTCCGGTCGAATGTCCGGAGACCACCAGGCGGCCGGACCCGTGCCGCTCGGCGATGATCCGGTACGCCGCATCCAGCTCCTCGTCGTACTCGGTGAGGGAGCGGGCGAAGTTGGGGGTCTGGTGCGGCAGCAGCGAGCGACCGTACTTGCGCAGATCCAGGGCGTAGAAGTCGTAGCCACGCTCGACCCAGAAGTCGGCCGCCATGGTGTGGAAGAAGTAGTCGCAGAAGCCGTGCACGTGCAGGACGGCGCCCACCGAGGGGCCCTCGGCCGGGCGATGGACCAGCGTGGCCACGACCTCGCCCTCGTCGTCGGGGCGCAACGCCAGGGTCCGTGCCCGGTAGGGCTCGCCGAGGAGGTCGGTGCGCGCGAAGTCGAGCATGCCGTGATTCTCCCCGAGCGATCCGCCCCGATCGACACCGGCCATGGGCGAGACTGAGCCGGTGAGCCTCGAGGACCCCGACCACCTGTTGCCCTGTGCCGACCGTTCGTGCGACGTCGCGGGGATCTTCCTGGTCGATGCGCGCGGGTGGGTGCTGCTCCAGGAACGCGACTCCGAGGCTCCGGTCGCCCCGGACCAGTGGGGCATCGTCGGCGGGCACGTCGACCCCGGGGAGGACTGGGCCGAGGCGATGCGTCGCGAGTTGCGCGAGGAGACCGGGCTGGAGTTACCGGAGGGTGTGCTGCGGGTCTGGTACGACGGCGACCACACGCCGGAGACCAAGAACGTCCCGGATCTGCGCAACCACTGGCAGATCTGGGTCGGTCGCGCCGACCTCACCGACGCCGACATCGTGCTCGGCGAGGGTCGCCAGATCGTCTTCGTCGACCCCGCCCGGATCGGCGAGCTCGATCTCGCCGAGGCCACGGCGTACTTCCTGCCCGCGTTCCTGGCCAGCGACGCCTACACCGCGCTGACCGCCTGAGTCTCACGGTTCCGGGTGCTGGTCGCCCGGTGCCCGGAGGCGACTTCGGTGGTGGGATGGCCCTATGAGCAGCGACATGAGCAGCGACGCTGTCGAGGAGTTCCCGCCGTATCCCTCCGCCCTGCGCCTGGCCGGTCGCAAGGTCGTCGTCGTCGGCGGCGGCCAGGTCGCCCAACGCCGCGTCCCCGGTCTGCTCGCCGTGGGTGCCGACGTCGTCGTGGTCTCGCCCGTGGTGACCCCCGCGATCGAGGGCCTGGTCGGCGGGGGGGAGGTGCAGTGGGTCGCCCGGGGGTACGCCGAGGGCGACCTCGCCGGCGCGTGGTACGTCATCGCCGCCACCGACGACCGGGAGGTCAACGAACGGGTCTCGGTTGAGGCCGAGGAACGGCACACGTTCTGTGTGCGCGCCGACGACGCGACCCGCGCCTCGGCCTGGACCCCGGCGGTAGGCCGGCACGCGGGTGTCACGGTGGCCGTGGTCGGCAACCGCGAGCCACGACGCTCCGCCGCGATCCGCGACCAGATCATCACCGGACTCCGCGACGGGGCACTGCCGGTGCGCGAGCACGACAAGACCCCGGGCGTCGTCCTGATCGGTGGCGGGCCGGGCGACCCGGACCTGGTGACCGTGGCCGCGCGCCGCGCGCTGGGCGATGCCGACGTCGTCGTCGCGGATCGGCTCGCGCCGCGCGAGCTCCTCTCCGAGCTGCCCGCGGATGTCGAGTTGATCGACGTCGCCAAGCTCCCGCGCGGACGCTCGGCCGACCAGTTCGACATCAACGCGGTGATCGTCGACCGGGTGCGCGCCGGCAAGCGGGTCGTGCGCTTCAAGGGCGGGGACAGCTACGTGTTCGGCCGCGGCTACGAGGAGATGCTCGCCTGCGCCGATGCCGGGGTGCCCTGCACCGTCGTGCCCGGGATCACCAGCGCGATCTCGGTGCCGGCACTGGCCGGGATCCCGGTGACCCATCGCGGGGTCGCCCATGAGTTCACGGTGATCTCCGGGCACCTGCCGCCGGGGCATCCGGCCTCGCTGGTGTCCTGGGACGCCGTGGCCGGGCTGCAGGGGACCGTGGTGCTGCTCATGGCCGTCCAGAACGCGCCCGCGATCTCGGCTGCGCTGATCTCCGGAGGGCGTCCCGCCGAGACGCCGGTGGCGGTGGTCGCCGACGGCAGCATGCCGACGATGCGCACGTTGTGGACCACGCTGGGTGACCTCGCGGTCGACCTGGCGGCCTCCGACATCCGCCCGCCCGCGATCATCGTGGTCGGCGGCGTCGTGGCCGTGGCGAACCCTGCCCGCTACCCGGGGCACCCGGCGCTGAGCGCGACCGCGCCCGACGAGGACTGAGCGGTCGAGACCCCGATGGCCGAACTCGTCGAGATCACCGACCCCGCGGATCCGCGGCTCGCGGACTACCGGGACCTGCGCGACGTGCAGTTGCGCACGCATCTGGAGGCCGAGCACGGCCTGTTCCTCGCGGAGGGCGAGAAGGTCGTCCGCCGCGCCGTACGCGCCGGCTTCGGGGTGCGCTCCTTCTTGATGGCCCCGCGCTGGCTGGACGGGCTGGCGGCCGAACTCGCGCAGACCGACGCACCCTGTTTCGTCGTCTCCGAGGATCTGGCCGAGCAGGTGACCGGCTTCCATGTGCACCGCGGCGCTCTCGCGTCGTTGCATCGCAGGCCGCTGCCCGACGTACCGCAGGTGCTCGAGGGGGCGCGCACCGTGGTCGTGCTGGAGGACACCGTCGACCACACCAACGTGGGGGCGATCTTCCGCTCCGCGGCCGCGTTCGGGGTCGACGCGATCCTGCTGTCCCCGCGGTGCGCCGACCCGCTCTACCGGCGCTCGATCAAGGTGGCGATGGGGGCGGTGTTCACCGTGCCCTACGCGCGCATCGACAACTGGTACGACGCCGTGGCGGCACTCGACGCCGCCGGCTTCACCACGATCGCGCTCACCCCGGCCGAGGACGCGGTGCCGATCGAGACCGCGGTCGCGGGTCGTGACCGGGTGGCGCTGCTGATGGGCACCGAGGGGGCCGGGCTGTCGCAGCGGTGGCTGTCCTCGGCGCAGGTGCGCGCGGTGATCCCGATGGCTGCCGGGATCGACTCGCTCAACGTCGCCGCGGCCACCGCGGTGACCTGTTACGTGGCACGCAACCGCTCAAACTGAGGTCAGTCCTCGGTCGGGAGCGCCGGCCAGCCCTGCGGGAAGTCCTCGACCTTGGCGTCGTGCTGCTTCTGCAACTTCTTGTGGAGGCGACGATTGAGCCGGTCTCCGAAGACGGTGCCGCGGCAGTGATCTGTCTCGTGCTGCAGGCAGCGGGCCAGCAGGCCGGTCCCGCTGAAACTGACCGGCTCGCCGTCGAGTCCCTGCCCGCGGACCTCGGCGTAGTCGGGGCGTGCGCACGGGACGAACGCCCCGGGGAACGAGAGGCAGCCCTCGTCGTCCTCGTCGAGGCGCCGGTCCTTCCCCTCGGGCAGGTACAGCACGGGATTGCAGACCACGCCCTTGACCATGACGTGGTCCTCGTCGGGGCAGTCGAAGACGAAGATCGAGCGGTCGACGCCGATCTGACACGCGGCGAGACCGACGCCGTCGGCGGCGTACATGGTGGCGACCATGTCGGCGGCCAACGCGCGCAGCTCGTCGTCGAACACGGTCACCGGCTCCTGCATGCGGTGCATGACCGGTGCCCCCCAACGCGTGATCGGCCGGACGGTGCCGCCCTCGGGCAGGGTGCCACGGGAGGGCAGATCAGGTTCGGTGGAGGTCATGGGTCCCATCGTAAGGAGGGGAGCCGGCACCTCAGGGCGCCCGGGGTGTGGTGTGACCCCGCCCACGCCACGGGGGTGTAGCACTATCTGTAACTCAAAGTTACAGTGAGTGCATGTCCTTGATGAAACCGCTCCGCGACGGGTCCACGGCCCGCAAGAACGGCCTCACCACTACTGAGAAGGCCGACCCCATCGGGCTGGCGGTGGCCGCCCTCAACAAGCTCGCGCAGAGCCCTGCGCTGGACCGTCTCGGGCTGCGCAAGCCGGCCGAACAGGTCGTCTTCACCGCGACCAAGACCGGCTTTCAGGCAGTCGGCGCCGCGAGCCGTCAGTTCTCCCGCAGCGGTTCGAAGAAGACCGGCAACCGCGTCCCCGCGGCCAAGGCGACCGGCCTTTTCGACCTGACGCCGTCCGAGGACGAGCAGATGCTGGTCGACGTCGTCACCGAACTGGCCACCGACGTGCTCGCGCCCGCGGCGTCCGAGGCGAACGAGACCTGCCAGGCGCCCGAGGCCGTCATCAAGGCCAGCCTCGAGATCGGCATCCCGATCCTGGGGGTCCCCGAGGAGCTCGGCGGGATCGCCGGCGAGCGGTCCGCGGTCGCCGGCACCCTGGTCGCCGAGGCCCTCGCGAAGGGCGACATGGGACTGGCGCTCGCTGTCCTCGCGCCGGGCGCGGTCGCCACGGCGCTCTCGCTCTACGGCACCGAGGAGCAGCAGCAGACCTACCTGCCCGCCTTCGCCGGTGACGACGTCCCGGCGGCGGCCCTCGCGCTCTCCGAGCCGCGCCCGCTCTTCGACGCGCTGGCGCCGGGGACCGTCGCCAGCCGCGACGGCAACGGGTTCGTGCTCAACGGCACCAAGTCCGGCGTCGTCCGCGGCGTCGAGGCGGAGCTCTTCGTCGTCGGCGCGATGCTCGACGGCGCGCCCCAGCTGTTCATCGTCGAGTCCTCCACCCCGGGCCTGACCGTGGCCGCCGACCCGTCGATGGGTGTCCGCGCCGCCGGTCTGACCACCCTCACCCTGACCGACGTCCGGGTGGAGGCCATCTCGCTGCTCGGCGACGCCGACTCCTACCGCGACGCGGTCCGGCTCTCCCGTCTGGGCTGGTGCGCCCTGGCCGTGGGTACGTCCCAGGCCGTGCTCGACTACGTGATCCCCTACGTCAACGGACGTGAGGCCTTCGGCGAGCCGATCAGCAACCGCCAGGCCGTGGCCTTCATGGTCGCCAACATCGCGATCGAACTCCAGGGCATGCGCCTGGTGACCTACCGGGCCGCCTCCCGCGCCGCCCAGGGCAAGGACTTCTCCCGTGAGGTCGCGCTGGCCCGCAAGCTCTGCTCCGAGCGCGGCATGCAGATCGGCCTGGACGGCGTCCAGCTGCTCGGTGGTCACGGATTCACCAAGGAACACCCCGTCGAGCGGTGGTACCGCGACCTGCGGGCGCTCGCCGTGCTGGAAGGAGGAGTCCTGGTCTGAGTCGGGGTCCTTGACCACCGACCGTCACCCACCAGGAGAGACACCATGATCAACCTCGAGACTCCCAAGAAGCACCGGGCCCTGATCGGCCAGGCCCACCAGGTCGCCATGAACATGCTGCGACCCAACTCCCGCAAGTACGACATCGCCGAGCACGAGTACCCCGTCGAGCTGGACATGCTCGCCGCGATGATCGACGGCCTCAGCGAGTCCGGCGCCTCCGAGGGCGCGGGCGCGACCGGCGTACGACGCTCCGACAAGCCCGCCGACGAAGGCGTCAAGAACGGCGCCAACCTGGCTTCGGTGCTCTCCATCATGGAGATGTGCTGGGGTGACGTCGGCCTGACGCTGTCGATGCCGCGCCAGGGCCTGGGCAACTCCGCGATCGCCTCGGTCGCCAACGAGGAGCAGCTGGAGCGGTTCAAGGGCGTATGGGCCGGCATGGCGATCACCGAGCCCGGCTGCGGGTCGGACTCGGCCAACATCTCGACCACCGCGGTCCTCGACGGCGACGAGTACGTCATCAACGGCGAGAAGATCTACGTCACCGCCGGTGGCCGCTGCGACCACGTCGTCGTCTGGGCGACGCTCGACAAGAGCCTGGGCCGTGCGGCGATCAAGTCCTTCGTGGTGGCCAAGGGCACCCCGGGGATGAACGTCGAGCGCCTCGAGCACAAGCTCGGCATCAAGGCCTCCGACACCGCGACGATCATCTTCGACAACTGCCGCGTGCCGAAGGAGAACCTGCTGGGTTCCCCGGAGATCAACGTCGAGCAGGGGTTCGCCGGCGCGATGGCGACCTTTGACAACACCCGTCCGCTCGTGGCGGCCATGGCCGTCGGGCTGGCTCGGGCCTCCCTCGAACTGACCCGCGAGCTGCTCGAGGAGGCCGGTGTCGAGATCGACTACGACCGGCCCGCGCAGAACCAGTCGGCCGCCGCGGCGACGTACCTCCAGTTGGAGTCGGACTGGGAGTCGGCCTACCTGCTCACGCTCCAGGCGGCGTGGATGGCCGACAACCGCAAGGCCAACTCGCTCGAGGCCTCGATGGCCAAGGCGAAGGCCGGCCGCGTGGGCTCCGACATCACGCTGCGCTGCGTCGAGCTGACCTCGAGCCTCGGCTACTCCGAGGAGCTGCTCCTGGAGAAGTGGTCGCGCGACTCGAAGATCCTCGACATCTTCGAAGGCACCCAGCAGATCCAGCAGCTCATCGTGGCCCGCCGCATCCTCGGCAAGTCCTCCGCGGAGTTGAAGTGACCCCTCGACTGGTCACATCTTTCCGCTGACTGGTCAGGTCTTTCGCTCCACTGGTCAGGTCTTTTCCGGACCTGCCAGTTTCACAAGTGAACATGTGACCTTGGTGCTCCCCACGTGCTGCAGCGCGTGGGGAGCACCAGTTTCACGGGTGAACATGGGGTTCCGGCCGGAAAGACGTGACCAGTCGTCCGAAAGATGCGACCAGTCGGCGGGAAAACGTGACCAGTCGGCGGAGGGTTCGCGGGCGGGTCATGGGTCGGCCGAGCGGGGTTCACCGAGACGTCATGCTCGGCCAGCACCGTGGGGGCATGAGCACACGGATCCAGTTGGGGCTGGTGTACGCCCTGGCCGCCTACATCGTCTGGAGTTCGACCCTCGCCGAGGCGACGACCGAACTCCTCGCCCTGCGCTGAGGACGTACTGCGCTGACGACGAACTGAGCTGACGACGTACTCGCCCGCGAGTCGGGGAGCCGGGGTCAGAGGAGGCGCTCGGCGGGGCCGGACGCCTCGGTGGTGAACACCTCCGGATCGCGCCACCCGCGCTCGGCGAACGCCGCGGTGACGGCCTTCCCGACGTCCTCGCCGGAGCCGGCCGGGATCAACGCGATCGCGCACCCGCCGAAGCCGCCGCCGGTCATCCGCGCGCCGAGCGCACCGGCGCCCAGGGCGGTGTCCACCGCGACGTCGAGTTCGGCACAGGACACCTGGTAGTCGTCGCGCAGCGACGCGTGCGAGGCCACGAACAGCCGGCCGACCTCGGCGAAGTCACCAGCGCGCAGGGCCCGCACCGCCGCGTCGACCCGGTCGAGCTCGGTGAGCACGTGGCGGACCCGCCGCAGCAGCCGTTCGTCCCCGGGGCCCTCGAAGCCCGCCAGCGCGGCCTGCTGGTCGGTGACCTCCGCAAGATGCCGGACGTCGAGTCGCGCGGCCGCCTGCTCGCAGTCGGCGCGCCGGGCGGCGTACCCGCCGTCGCCGTCCTGGTCGGACAGGGCGTGCTGGACCCGGGTGTTGACGACCAGCAGTTCCAGCCCGGCCGCCGCGGCGGTCCACGGCACCTGCTCGAGGGAGAAGTCGTGGAAGTCGATCAGCAACGCGTGACCGGCTTCGGCCATCAGCGAGACGGTCTGGTCCATCCCGCCGGTGGGGGCGCCGGCCATCTCACCCTCGGTACGCACGCACACGCCCACCAGGCGCCGCCGCAGCTCGGCGTCGTCGGGGACGCCGGCCAGGGTGGCGGCCGCCAGCGCGACGCTGCACTCCAGGGCAGCGGAACTGGAGAGCCCCGAGCCCTGCGGCACCCGTCCGTCGACGAGCAGGTCCAGGCCCGGGGCGTCGATGCCGTCCTCCCGGAGCGCCCACAGCACCCCCGCAGCGTACGCCGCCCAGCCGTCCACCTTGCCGGGCACGACGTCCGCCACCGCGGCCTCGAACACGGTGTCCGCCTGCTGGCTGGCGACCCGGACCCGACCGTCCGTGCGGGGCGACGCGGCGGCGTACGTCGAGGCCTCCAACGCCATCGGCAAGCACCGACCGCCGTTGTAGTCCACGTGCTCGCCGATGAGGTTGACCCGGCCGGGGGCACGCGTCACGACCTGGGGAGCGGAGCCGAAGCGCGCGGCGAAGGCCTCGACCCAGGGGGCAGGGGACTGGGGCAGCATGCGCGGCAGCCTACGCCTGCTCAGGGGGTGCATGACATTCTGCGAGCGTGCGCCTTCGGCGTGGCCCCCGCCCATCCCGGGAGGCCGCCGCGACGAACCGCACCTGAACACGCCGTCCGCACCGGCGCGACCCCGAAAGGCTCCCATGACCACCGTCTCGTCCCCGCCCTCCCACCATCAGGACCCGCAGCCGACGGGATCCGGTGGCGCCGCAGCCGACCTGGCCGCCGTCGCCCGCACCGTCTTCGGGGGCGACCTGCCCGTGCGCATCAAGGCGTGGGACGGCTCCGAGGAGGGACCGGCCGACGCCCCGGCCCTGGTGGTCAACAACCCGGTCGCGCTGCGGAGGCTCGCCTTCCGCCCCGGCGAGCTGGGTCTGGCCCAGGCGTACGTCCTCGGCGAGATCGACGTCGAGGGTGACCTGCTCGAGGGTCTGCGCCGTGCGTGGGCGATCGCCCGTGAGCACGAGGTGTCGAGCCGGCTCGGGCTGACCACGATCCGCGAGGGCCTCAAGGTCGCGCTGAAGCACCACGTCGTCGGCCGTCCCCCCGCGCCTCCGGCGTCGCAGGCCCGGCTGCGCGGCCGGCTGCACTCGCTGCGGCGCGACCGCGACGCGATCAGCCACCACTACGACTTCTCCAACGACTTCTACGCGCTGATCCTCGACCCGCACATGGCGTACTCGTGCGCGTACTTCACCAGCGACGACCCGTCGTACACGCTGGAGGACGCCCAGCGCGACAAGCTGGACCTGGTCTGCCGCAAGCTGGGCCTCGACCAGGCGGCGCCCGGTCACCGGCACCTCGACATCGGGTGCGGATGGGGGTCGCTGTCGCTGTTCGCGGCGCAGCACTACGGGGTGAAGGTCACCGGGGTCACGATCGCCAAGGAACAGAAGGCGTTCATCGACGCCCGGATCGCCGAGCGCGGCCTCGGGGATCTCGTGGAGATCCGCCTGCAGGACTACCGCGACGTGGCCGACGGCCCCTACGACACGGTCTCCAGCATCGAGATGGGCGAGCACGTCGGCGACGCCAACTACCCCGTGTTCCTCGGCCAGATCGAGCGGCTGCTGCGCCCGGGCGGTCGCGCGCTGATCCAGCAGATGTCGCGCACGACCCGCCCCGGAGGGGGTCCCTTCATCGAGGCGTTCATCGCCCCCGACATGCACATGCGGCCCGTGGGGGAGACCGTGGGGCTGATCGAGAAGGCGGGCCTGGAGGTCCGCGATGTGCACGCCCTGCGCGAGCACTACGTGACCACCGTCGACCACTGGTACGCGACCTTCGAGCAGAACTGGGACCGCGTCGTGGCGATGGTCGGGGAGGAGAACGCGCGCGTGTGGCGGCTCTACCTCGTCGGCGGGGCACTGGCGTTCGAGGAGGGCCGCATGGGGGTCGACCAGATCCTCGCGGTGAAGTCGACCGCCGACGGCCGCAGCGGCCTCGACCCCGTCCGGGCCTGGTGAGCGGCTCGAGATGAACGGTCTGGGAGCCCCGTTCGCGGGGCAGGAGTTCGCCGCGGCGCTGCCGTGGACGATCGCGGCCGTCGTCGCCGCGCTCGCCATCACCTTCGTCGTCGCGGTGCGCGTGGGCCGCCACGCGGTCATCGACGTGACCTGGGGGCTGGGCTTCGTGGCGATCGCGTGGACCTCGTTCCTGCTCTCCGGGGGCGAGGGGGACCCGTTGCGTCGCGTGGCGCTGCTGGTCGCGGTGACCGCCTGGGGCGTGCGCCTGGCCGCGCACATCGCCAACCGGTCGCGAGGCCACGGCGAGGACCCGCGCTACGAGGCGATCATGCGCAAGGCCACGGGCAACCCCGACCTGCACATGCTGCGCCGGGTCTACCTCACCCAGGGCGCGATCATGTGGTTCGTGTCGTTGCCGGTCCAGGTGGCGATGTTCAGCGCGGCGGAGACAACGTGGCTCTTCTGGGTCGGGCTCGTCGTCTTCGTGGTCGGCCTCTTCTTCGAGACCGTGGGCGATTACCAGTTGCACCGGTTCCGGTCCGACCCCGACTCGGCCGGCAAGGTGCTGGACACCGGCCTGTGGCGCTACACCCGGCACCCGAACTACTTCGGGGACGCCTGCGCCTGGTGGGGAATCTTCCTCATGGCGGCGGACGGCGGGATCGCCTGGCTGACCATCCTGTCCCCGGTGGTGATGAACCTGTTGCTCGCCAAGGGCACCGGCAAGCCGCTGCTGGAGAAGGACATGGCCGGACGGCGCCCCGAGTACGTGGCCTATGTCCGGCGGACCTCGGGTTTCGTGCCGTGGTTCCCCAAGAAGGACGTCTGAGCGCAGTTCGGCCTCGCGACGACGGCGCGGGACGCCACAATGCGTCTGTGCCCCGCGATCCCTCGACTCCCCGCCGCCTCTCGGGCCGCCTCCTGGCGCCCGCGACCGCGGCGGCGCTGTCCCTGGTGCTCGTGGTGGCCAACCTGATCGGTGCCGTCGTGGTGACGGCGCTGTTGTTGGTCGTCATCCCGCTGCCCCCTCCGGAGGGTGAGGAGCGGCCGGCGCTGTTCTACCTCGTCGCCGCGATCGCCTACGTCGCCGTGGCGGTCCCCATCGGGGTCATCGCCGGCTTCCGCTCCCAGGCCGAGCTGTGGGGCTTCCTCCGCGAGGAACGTCCCGCCACCTCGGACGAGAAGCGGATCGTCCTCTACGCGCCGCGTCGGCTCTTCGACGTCCAGGTCGTCCTCTGGCTCGGTGGCGCCGTGCTCTTCGCCGTCCTCGCCCGTGGGTTGGGGTTCATCGGGTCGTTCTGGGTGCTCGTGACGGTGGCCCTGACCGGCCTGACCACGGCGGCCAGCACCTACCTGCTCACGGAACGGATCCTGCGCCCCGTGGCGGCCCGCGCCCTGGCCGACGGCTTGGAGGAGCGCCTGCGCCTGCCCGGTGTCGCCCGCCGCAACCTGCTCGCCTGGGCGCTCGGCAGCGCCATCCCCATGGGCGGGCTCGTCTCGATCGGCCTGGTCGCCCTCATCGACCCCTTCGCCACCCGCGAGGAGCTGGCGGTGTCCATGGTGGTGCTGGGCTCGACCGGGATCCTCGTCGGGCTGCTGGTCACCGGGCGTGCCGCCCGCGCCACCGCCGACCCCATCAACGCGGTCGCCCAGGGCCTGACCCACATCCGGCGCGGCGCCTTCGAGACCCGGATCCCGGTCTACGACGGCACCGAGATCGGGAGGCTCCAGCTCGGCTTCAACGAGATGGCGGTGGGACTGGCCGAACGCGAACGGATCCGCGAGGCCTTCGGCACCTACGTCGACCCCGCGGTCGCGGAGCACGTCCTCGCCGCCGGCACGGACCTGGCGGGGGAGGAGGTGGAGGTGACGGTGGTCTTCCTCGACATCCGCGACTTCACCGGCTTCGCCTCGCAGACTCCGGCCCGCGAGGTGGTGGCGACGATCAACCGGCTCTTCAGCCGGGCGGTGCCGCTCATCCGAGCCCATGATGGTCACGTCGACAAGTTCGTCGGGGACGGGTTGCTGGCGGTGTTCGGCGCGCCGCGGCGTACGACGGAGCACGCGCAGCGGGCCCTGGAGGCCGCCTTGGCGATCGAGGCGGCGGTGGCCGAGGAGTTCGGCGGAACGCTGTCGGTGGGAATCGGACTGAACTCCGGCCTCGTGGTGGCGGGCAACGTCGGTGGCGCCGGACGGCTGGAGTTCTCGGTCATCGGCGACCCCGTCAACGTCGCGGCCCGGGTGGAGGCAGCGACTCGGGCGACGGGAGACACCGTGCTGCTCACCGAACGCACCCGCGAGCTCCTGGGCGAGGGCGGTACGCCGCTGGTGGCGCGACCAGGCCTGACCCTGAAGGGCAAGGCGGGCACCGCGACCCTGTACGCCCCCGCAGGGGATCCCGCGCCCGCCTAGGGTGGTGGGGTGGAGTTCCTCGACGGCAACGGCCGACCGCCCTACGACCTCACCTACGACGACGTCTTCATGGTGCCGCGGCGCTCGGGGGTGACCTCACGCCACGACGTCGACCTGACCACCGCGGACGGGACCGGCGCGACCCTCCCCGTGGTCGTCGCCAACATGACGGCCGTCGCGGGGCGGCGCATGGCCGAGACGGTGGCGCGCCGCGGCGGCCTGGCCGTGATCCCGCAGGACATCCCCCTCCCCGTGGTCGAGGAGGTCCTCGGGTGGGTCAAGCAGCGGCACCTCGTCTTCGACACCCCCATCACCCTCGACCCCCACCACACCGTCGCCGACGCCCTGGCCCTGATCCCCAAGCGGGCTCACCGCGCCGCGTTCGTCGTCGTCGACGGGCGCCCGGTCGGCGTGGTCACCGAGGACGACTGCCGCGGGGTCGACCGCTTCACCCAGGTCCACCTGGTGATGAGCACCGAGGTCTCCTCCTTGCGTGACGACGTCGATCCTCGTACGGCCTTCGAGGAACTCGACCGGGCCCGACGTCGCGTGGCTCCCGTGGTCGACGCCGATGGACACCTGGTCGGCGTCCTCACCCGCCTCGCCGCGCTGCGGGCGACGCTCTACCGGCCCACGCTGGACGACTCGGGGCGACTCGCGGTCGCGGTGGCGCTGGGAGTCAACGGTGACGTCGCCGCCAAGGCCGAGGCGCTCCTGTCGGCCGGGGCGGACTGCCTGGTCCTCGACACCGCCCATGGCCACCAGGACCGCATGATCGAGGCGCTGAAGCTGGTGCGGGCGATCGACCCGCAGGTTCCGGTCGTCGCGGGCAACGTGGTCTCCGCCGAGGGCACCCGCGAACTGGTGGAGGCGGGCGCCGACATCGTCAAGGTCGGGGTCGGACCCGGCGCGATGTGCACCACGCGGATGATGACCGGGGTCGGACGTCCTCAGTTCTCCGCGGTGCTCGAGTGTGCCGCCGCCGCCCGCGAGCTCGGGGCCCACGTGTGGGCCGACGGGGGAGTACGCCACCCCCGCGACCTGGCGTTGGCGCTGGCCGCCGGCGCGAGTTCGGTGATGATCGGGTCCTGGTTCGCCGGCACCCACGAGTCGCCCGGCGACCTCCACGAGGACGCGTCCGGACGCCGCTACAAGGAGAGTTTCGGGATGGCCTCGGCGCGGGCGGTCCAGCAGCGCACGTCCAGCGACAGCGCCTTCGACCGGGCGCGCAAGGCGCTCTACGAGGAGGGCATCTCGACCAGCCGGATGTACCTCGATCCGGAGCGTCCCGGCGTGGAGGACCTGATCGACCAGATCTGCGCCGGCATCCGGTCCGCCTGCACCTACGCCGGTGCGCGCAACCTCGCCGAGCTGCACACCCGGGCCCTGATCGGGTTCCAGTCCGCGGCCGGGTTCCACGAGGGCCGCCCGCTCCCCGCGGGCTGGTGAGCGTGACGACGCCGTTCGCGCTCTGCCAGGCCGAGGTCGCGGCGCTGTTGGACGACCCCGCGGTGCTGGTCTGGGACGGCTTCGAGCCCGCTCCCGACGGCGCCGAGCACGCCGCGGTCTGGGTGCCGCCGTACGGCGTGGGGCAGGACGCCGCCTGGATCGAGGCTGCGCTGGGCGCACTGCCGTCACTGCGCGTGGTGCAGTTGCTCTCCGCCGGGGTCGAACCCTGGGCGACGGTGTTGGCCGCGCGCGCCGACGCCCCGTTGCTGTGTGCGGGCCGCGGGATCCACGGCGCCAGCACCGCTGAACTGGCGGTGGCGTTGCTGCTTTCCGGGCTGCGCGAACTGCCCCGGTACGCCGAGCAGCAGGCCCAGCGCGTCTGGCGGCGCCACGAGCCGACCACCCTGGCCGGACGCCGCGTCCTGGTCCTCGGCGCCGGCGACATCGGCGAGCGCGTCGCCGCGTCCCTGCGTCCCTTGGATGCCGAGGTCGCGCTCGTGGCGAGGACGGCGCGTCCCGGTGTCCTCACCTGGGCGGACGCGCGCGCCCTGCTGCCCCGCACCGACGCTCTGATCGTGGCACTGCCGCACACGCCGGAGACCGACGGGCTCGTCGATGCCGCGGTGCTCGCCTCGCTCCCGGACGGCGCGTGGGTCGTGAACGTGGCGCGGGGCGCCCTGGTCGACCAGGTCGCGCTCGCCGCGGAAGCTGCGTCGGGCCGGTTGCGCGTCGCGGTCGACGTGACCGTGCCCGAGCCGTTGCCGACCACCGATCCGTTGTGGACCTCGGGCGCCGTGGTCACACCGCACGTGGCCGGAGGGGCCACGGGATGGCAGGAGCGGGCGGCGCGCCTGGTGGCCGACCAGCTGGCTCGGATCCGCGCCGAGCAGGAACCGGCGCACGTCGTGCGCACCGGCTACTGAGCCGCAACCGGCCACCGAGCCGCGGCTGCCACGGAGGCGCCCCGCCGACGACCGCGGAGACCGAGCGCGCGGCGGGGGCCGTGGGGAACGGCCCCCGCCGCACTCGTGAGTGCTGTCCGTTCCCGGGCTGCGCGGCGGGGAGGGGGTCTCGACGCGAAGGTCTCGGGAACAGGGCGGCGCCAGGGGAACGCGGCACCACTCGTGACAACGACCGACCGTAACAGGAGTTATGCTTCCGGGGTGCCGTCCCGCGCCCAGCGCGGCAGGATCATCGTGCCGGTCGCCTCGACGGTCACCCCGTCGGCGTCGGTGATCTCGCCGGCGACGAAGGTCTTGACGCCTTCGTGCCCGGTGACCCAGGCGCGCGCCCGCAGCGGGATACCCAGAGCGGTGCCACGGCGATAGCGGACCGTCAACGTCCCGGTCATCCCGTGGCGGCCCTCGGCCCGGCAGGCGTGACCGAAGAGGTGATCGAGCAGCATGGCCGAGACACCGCCGTGCGCCAGACCGGGTGGCCCCTCGTAGACCGCGCCGAGCACGAAGTCGGCGACGGCGGCGCCGTGCTCGTCGTGGGTGATGGTCAGCGGCGGTGCCGCGGGGTTGCGCAGGCCCATCACGACGTTGCCCCAGGGGCGGATGCTCGTGCCCCCGGGACTGAAGCGGATCCCGTAGGACGCGGGCAGTTGCTGCCGCGTGAGCGTCGCGGTGAGCTCCTCGATCGCGGCCTGCGCCGCGCGCACGGTCTCCTCGTCGACCTCGGTGCGGATCACCGCGTCCATCAGGGCACGCACGCTCTGGGTGAACGGTCCGTAGAGCTGCTCCTGCCGTGCGATCTCGGCCGGGCTGAGGTCCTCCTCGATGAACTCCGACACGGGTCAGCGGCGCTCGAGGATCACCACGGGAATGTCGCGGTCGGTCCAGGTCTTGTAGCTGTCGAAGTCGGCGTAGAGCTCCACCAGGAGCGGCCACAGCGCCGCCTTCTCCTCGGCGTCCGCCACCCGGGCGCGCACCCGCCTCAACTCGGCACCGACCTGGACCTGGGTGTCCGGGTTCGCGACGAGGTTGTGGAACCACTGCGGGTTCTTGGGCAGACCTCCCTGCGAGGCGACCACGACGAGGTCGTCCCCGTGCCGCAGGTAGAGCAGCGGCGTGGTGAACTGCGTGCCCGACTTGCGGCCGACGTGGTCGAGGAGCAGGACGGGGACCGGCTTCTTCCACCCGGCGCCGATGCGCCACAGTCCGCCCAGGCGGCCGTTCGTCTTGCGGTAGATCCAGACCTGGGCCTTGGCGCCCGCCTTGATCAGCTTGGGCACCCACGGCTTGTCGAGGCCCTCGGGCCGGGGGCGGGGCTGGGTCTGCGACATGGTTCCTCCTGGGTGCGTGCCGTGACGATGGTGGCACACACCTGAAACGTGTTCTAGTCCAGGAGTGGGGCCATCTCGGATGGCACAACGGGCCGGATCGGGGCGCTGAGACCCCTTTCCGGCCCGTTGTGCCAGTTCATCTGGCCCGTTCACCGATCAGACCCCGGCGTACAGCGGATCCTCGTCCCCGTCGCCGGCCAGGTCCTTCTCGCCGGGCGCACGGTCGTGGTCGTGGCGCGCCGCGAGCAGCGCCTCACCTTCGACGTCGACCTTGGGCAGCAGGCGGTCGAGCCAGCCCGGGAGCGTCCACGCGCGCTCGCCGAGCAGGTAGAGCACCGCCGGGATGAGCGTCATGCGGACCACGAACGCGTCCAGGAAGACCGCCACCGCGAGCGCGAAGCCCATCGACTTGATGACCGGGTCGTCCATCAGGATGAAGCCGGCGAAGACCGAGATCATGATGACCGCGGCGGCCGCCACGACCCGGGCACTGTTGCGGAAGCCGTCCACGATGGCCTCCGGCGCCGTGTCGCCGTGGACGTGCGCCTCACGGACCCGCGTGATGAGGAAGACCTGGTAGTCCATGGCCAGTCCGAACACCACGCCGATCAGGAAGATCGGCATGAAGCTCACCAGGGGCTGCGGGTCGAACCACCCGAAGAGACCCTCGGAGAAGACCGCCACGGTGGCGCCCAGGGTGGCCAGGACCGACAGGAGGAAGCCCAGCGTCGCGGTCAGCGGGACCAGCACGGAGCGGAAGACGATCATCAGCAACAGGAACGCCAGCCCGATCACGACCGCGAGGTAGACCGGCAGTGCGCCGAAGAGGCGGTCGGAGATGTCGGTGGTGATCGCGGTCAGACCGGTGACACCGAGCGCGAGCCCGGTGTCCTCGGAGATCTGGTCCTGACCGGCGCGCAGGTCCTCCAACAGCGTCTGCGTGGACTTCTCGTCGGGTCCGCTCTCTGGGGTGACCAGGATCTGGGCGCCGGTGCCGTCCTCGTTCTGGGCGACGATCTGGGCGTTGGCCACGTCGGTCTGGCCCGAGGCCCAGGCGACCACCTCGCCGTACGCGGCCTGCCGATCCTCGGCGGGCAGCCCGCGTCCGTCGGCGACCAGGAGCAGCGGGGCCTCCCGGCCGGCGCCGAAGGCCTCGGTCACCAGGTCGGAGGCCTTGCGCTGGGTGGTGTCGGCCGGCGCGGTGGAGTCGGTCGGGAAGGCCAGGCGAAGTCCGCTCAGCGGCAAGGCAAGCGCGCTGAGCGCCACGACCACCACGAGCACGACGGCGATCGGTGCGCGGCCCACCGCGGTGGCCCAGCGAGCACCGTTGTTGACCAGGCGTCCCTGCTCGTCGTGCTTGGGGTGGAACTTGATGACCTGACCGCCGAAGGCCTTGGACTTGAGCATGCCGAGCACTGCGGGCACGAGGGTGAGCGCGATGAGGACGGCGATCACGACGGCGGCCGCGGCGGCCAGACCCATCGAGGTCAGGAACGGGATGCGGACGACGGCGAGTGCGACCAGCGCGATGACGACCGTGAGGCCCGCGAAGACCACCGCGGAGCCGGCGGTTCCCACGGCACGTCCGACCGCCTCCTCGCGGCTGTCGCTGCGGTGCAGTTCGCTGCGGTAGCGCGCCAGGATGAAGAGGGCGTAGTCGATACCGACCGCGAGGCCGATCATCGTGGCCAGGATGGGGGTGCTCGAGCCGACGTCGGTGAACGCGGTCAGGCTGGTGACTCCCGCTCCGGCCAGGGCGATGCCGATGACGGCGGTGATGATCGGCAGGCCGGCAGCGACGAGCGAGCCGAAGGTGAGTACGAGCACGACCAGGGCGACGCCGATGCCGATGGCCTCGGCGGTGGCGTCCGGGGGCGCGGTGTTCTGCATGCCCGCACCGTTGGCCTCGATAGCGAGCCCGGAGTCGCGGTTGGCCTCCATGGCCTCGACGACGGCGTCACGGGTCTCCGGCTCCACGGCGGTGGGGCTGTCCACGTCGAAGGCGAAGGTGATCAGTCCGGTCCGGCCGTCGGCCGACAGGGGGCTCAGCGCCTCCGCATCCGCACGGGCGGCCTCGACATCCCCACCTGCCTCGGTGGCGGCCTGCACCAACTGGTCGGTCAGTCCGGCCGCGGCGTCGACGGGGTTGCTCATCAAGGGCTGGCCCTCGACGGGCTCCGGCAACTGGGGGAGCGCGGACAGATCCGCGATCAGGGCGTCGACCGCGGCCCGGTTCTGCGGGTCGTCGAGGCGCTCGCCCTCGGGGGCCTGGACGACGACCGTCACACCGGCCTGCGAGAAGGCGTCGACGCTGCCCGGGAAGAGCTCTGCCTGAAGGTCGGCAGCCCGTTCCGAGGGGATGCCCGGGATGGAGAACTCGTCGGAAAGGGGCTTGGACATCGTCGCGGCGAAGGCGCCGACTCCGACGAGCAGGAGCAGCCAGACGGCCAGGAAGGCCGGCCAACGCCGGAACGCCGTGCGTCCGAGTCGGTAGAGCTGAGTAGCCATGGGGTTTCCTTCGCAGATGCGGTGGGGCGGGTCAGTGGGTGAATCAGTGGGTGAATGCGGTGCGGGCGTGCGCCACGCATTCGGTGAAGAGGTCGGCCAGGGTCCGTTCGGGCTGTTCGACGAAGCGCATCAGGGCGTGGTCGAAGAGCGCGGCCATCAGGTGCACCACCGTGCGGGCGGCTGCCGCGTCGTACGCCGGGCCCTCGCGCTTCTCGATGTGGCGCAGGGCTTCGTCCACGCGGTGCTGGAAGCGTTCGTGCACCAGCGCGAGGAGTCGGGGCTCGGTGCTCATCAGGTCACGGAACTGGGTGATCTCCTCGCGCCCGAGCTCCGGGCGGTCCAGGAGAGACATCACCAGGGCCGCCAGGTCGTCGACGAGGTCGCCGTGCGGACCGCCGGAGAGGAAGGCGGCCTCGGCCTCGGGGCTGAAGGGCAACTCTTCTCCGAGGACGGCGGCGTCCTTGCCGGAGAAGTAGTTGAAGAGGGTGCGGCGGGAGACGTCGGCGGCCTCGGCCAGGTCGTCCATGCTGAACCCGTCGAGCCCGCGGGCGAGGGTCAGGTCGCGAGCACACTGGTTGATCCGCCGGGCCGTAGCCTGGCGGCGTGCAGTCCGAAGGTCGGTGTTTGCACTCTCATCCATAGAGTGCATTGTTGCACTTTCAATCGAGCGAGCGCGCGGGAATCGGGCGTGACGCTCGTCTCGGTCGCCCAGCTCTCGAGGCTCAGTCCTCGACGTAGGGACAGTGCCGGCAGCCCCGCTCGCAGCAGTAGCCCCGGTCGGCGAGGAAGGCCGCCGTCAGGACGAACAGGCCGGACGCGGGGTCGGCGTACATCGACTCGCCGGCCTCCAACGCGGCGGCGTGCGCCGCCAGGACGCCCGCGCGCCCCGGGTGGTCCTCGGGCAGGCGCGACCGCGCGGGCTGGGTCAGCGGCCGGGCGGCCAGGGGGGCCCGGTCGGCGGCATCGGAGGCGGTCACCCGACCATGATCCGGGGTGCTGGTAGGCGGCTCCGCCGACGACCGTGGGTAGCGTGATCAGCGTCACCCCCGGATGCCGCCCCTCAGGCGCCTGCCACGACCGATGGGGTGTCTTTCTCCCCAGCCTGAGCCTCGCCCTGTGGGGTACGGCGCCCGCCGCGCTGGGCACCGGCACCGGCGAGGACCACCAGCACGATGCCGAGGACCTGGCCCGGCGAGGGGCGCTGGGCGAGCACCACCAGGCCGATGACGAGTCCGAAGGCGGGCTCGAGGGCCATCAGTGTGCCGAACGCGTGGTGGGTCATCCGGCGCAACGCGAGCATCTCCAGGGCGAAGGGGAGCACGGGTAGCAGCAGCGCCAAACCGAGGGCGACGACCAGGGTGTGCAGGGTGAGGTGCCCGGAAGCCTGCGGCACGCCGACGATCGCCGCGGTCAGCGCCGCGATCGGGATGGTCAGGCTCAGTCCGCGGATCCCGTCGAAGCGGTCGCCGACGCGCTGGGTCAGCAGGATGTAGCAGGCCCAGCCGACTGCAGCCGCGACGGCGTACGCGACCCCGATCGGGTCGATCTCGCCGTGCCAGGGCTGGGTGAGCAGGACGATCCCCACCAGGGCGAGACCCGGCCAGGCGAGCGCCTTCGCGCGGTGACTGCGCACGGCCGCCACCGACAGCGGGCCGAGGAACTCGATCGCCACCGCGGTCCCCAGCGGGATCCGCTCGAGGGCGCCGAGGAAGGCGATCGCCATCAGCCCGCTGGTGACGCCCAGACCGATCACGCTGGGCAGATCCGCACGCCGTACGTCGCGCAGCGGAGGACGGGCGATCAGCAGGAAGATCACCGCACCCAGGGTCAGTCGCAGCCAGGCCGTCCCCGCCGCGCCCACCTCGCCGACCAGCCCGACCGACAGCGCCGAGCCGAGCTGGACCGAGAGCATCGAGGCGATCGCGAGTGACCAGGGCGGGATGCCCCCGTGTGCGGGCCGTGTCACGACCGCTCCCCGTGACCGGAGCCGGGTCCCGGCTCGAAGACCGCGAGCGAGAACCGGGCTGACGCGCTCTCGTCGGCCGCATAGGCATGCGGGAGGTCCCCGGAGAACGCCACCGCGTCGCCGGCGGTGAGCACCTGCCGGTGCTCGCCGACGGTCAACGCGAGGACACCCTCGTGCACGTGGATCAACTCGCGGGTGCCACGGGTGTGCGCCTCGCTCTCGTGGCGTTCGCCGGGGGAGAGCGTCCACTCCCACAGCTCCACCACCTCCGGCGACGTGACGCCGGCCAGCAGTACGCCGCGCCCGCCGGCGTCGCCGCGCCACAGCACCGCGCCCTCGCCGGCGGGTGTCACCTGGACGCCGGGGGAGCGCGGCAGTTCCACGAGGGCGGGCAGGCCGACGCCGAGCGCCTCGCTCAGACGGAGCAGCGTGGCGACACTCGGGTTCGTCGTGCCCTGCTCGACGTTGACCACCAGTCGTCGGCTGACGCCCGCTGCCTCGGCCAACTGGTCGAGGGTCCAGGTTCGTGCGATCCGTTCGCGACGGACCCGCTCCCCGATCGCGGCGGCAAGGTCGCGGGCGTCGTTCTCCATAGAGTGCAGCATAGTGCACTTCGCGTGCACGAGAGGTATCGAGGCCGGGAAGATTCCGGAAGCGTGACGCGCGGGGTAACCTGAGGCCCGTTCACGTCGCCGTGTTAGGCGCGTACTGATCGATCGGATCTCGCGGATGATGGCGCGCCGCCTCCCCCTTGCCCGGGCCACCGCGCTCGCCGTGATCACGGGTCTGACGCTGTCGGGGTGTCTCGTGCTCAGCCCGGACGCCGGCTCGGACCGCGGTGCGGACGCGCCTTCCTCAGGGACGCCGCTGACGGAGGCGGAGGACGCGGCGGCACGCCAGCTCGCCACCATCTACGAGCCGGTGACGCAGGCCAATGTCCGGTTCCTGCGGACACTCAACCGGCTCGACCGCACTGACTCGCGCGAGGCGCGGGATGACGCGTACGACGCGCTGCTCAACCTCACCACCCAGATGGCGATGACCGTCAGCGCCCTCAAGGACGCCGACTGGCCGCAGTCCCGACAGCGAGCTGTCGACCGGCTGACGGAGTGGCTCGAGGACACGCACGCGGTCCTCTTCGCGATCGCCGTGGCGCGCACACCGGATGAGGTGGAGGAGGCCACCGACGACTTCGGATTCGACTCCGAGGTCCCGGCTGAGGTCGGGGAGGAGTTCGGGGTCGAGTTGCTGCGTGTCCCCGGTGGATCACGTGGCGCCGGCGTCTGAGCAATGCCGGGAGAGTGTCGCTGGTGTCCGAGGGGGGACTTGAACCCCCACCCCATTTCTGGGACTAGCACCTCAAGCTAGCGCGTCTGCCTATTCCGCCACCCGGACGAGTGGACTCCGCCGCCGTGCGGACACGGCGGTGAGTGCGGCCGTAACTGTAGCAAAGCAGCCGCCTTCTCCCTGCATCGGCGGTGCCCGGCACGTCGCGACCACGGCCCTGGACAGCCTTGCGAGGATGGCCCGGTGGACAGCCAACGCATCGACGGCCCCGGCGCCGACACCGCCGCGACGTACGACCCGGCCGCCGAGGTCGTCGGGCTGTGCAGCGACCTGATCCGGATCGACACCACCAACACCGGTGACGATCGCGGGCCGGGGGAGCGTGTGGCTGCCGAGCACGTGGCAGCGCTGCTGGACGAGGTGGGCATCACCTGCGAACTGCACGAGTCGGCGCCCGGGCGCACCAGCCTGCTCGCGCGGTGGGGCGGCACCGACCCGGACGCGGAGCCGTTGCTCCTGCACGGCCACCTCGACGTGGTCCCGGCCGAGGCCGCCGACTGGACGGTGCACCCGTTCTCCGGCGAGGTCACCGACGGCTACGTGTGGGGCCGCGGCGCGGTCGACATGAAGGACTTCGACGCCATCCTGCTCAGCGTCATCCGGTCCAGAGCCCGCGCCGGCCGGCTGCCGCGTCGTCCGCTGGTGCTCGCCTTCACCGCCGATGAGGAGGCCGGCGGTGAGCTCGGGGCCGAGTTCCTCGTCCGCGAGCATCCCGACATGCTGGCCGACTGCACCGCAGCGGTCGGGGAGGTCGGCGGCTTCTCGGTCACCGTGCGCGACCAGCGCTTCTACCTGATTCAGGCGGCGGAGAAAGGGATGGCGTGGATGCGCCTGACCGCGGAGGGCACCGCCGGGCACGGGTCGATGCGCAACGCCGACAACCCCGTCTCCCGGCTCGCAGCAGCCGTCGCGCGGATCGGCGCGCACCGCTGGCCGGTGCGGCTGACCCCGTCGATGGAGGTGCTGCTGGCCGCGGTCGGCGAGGTCGCCGGGGTAGCGGCGACCCCGGAGAACGCCGAGACCCTGGTGGAGGAGTTCGGCGGTGCCGCCCGGATGCTCGGCGCGGTGCTCAGCCACACCACGAACCCGACCATGCTCGACGCCGGCTACAAGGTGAACGTGGTGCCCGGCCATGCCCGGGCCTACGTCGACGGGCGCTTCCTGCCCGGCTACGAGGACGAGTTCTTCGCGACGTTGGCGGACCTGGTGGGCGAGGGGATCGACGTGGACTTCGTCTCCCGCCAGCCCGCGGTCACCACCGACTTCTCCGGTGACGTCGTCCGCGCGATCGAACGCTCGGTGCTGGCCGAGGACCCCGACTCCCGGGTGCTGCCGTACCTGATGTCGGGCGGCACCGACGGGAAACACTGGGCCCGCCTCGGCATCGACTGCCTGGGTTTCGCGCCCCTGCGGCTGCCGGCGGACCTCGATTTCACCGCCCTGTTCCACGGCGTGGACGAACGCGTCCCCGTCGACGCACTCGAGTTCGGCGCGCGGGTCTTCGACCGGTTCCTGGACGAGGTGTGACTGTGACCCGCCGGTCGTTGCTGGCCGCGGTGGGGGCGGGAGTGGTGACCACGGCCTGCTCGACGGCCGACCCGACGACACAGCCTCCGGAACAACCCCCGGGCCTGCCGGAGCCCGAACGCGTCGACTACGGCGCCGACCCGTCCCAGTACGCCGACCTGCACCGCCCGGCCGGACCTTCGCGTGGAGTGGTGGTGGTGATCCACGGCGGCTACTGGAAGGCGCAGTACGACGCTTCCCTCGGCACACCGCTGGCCGCGGATCTCGCCGCCCGGGGCTGGACCGCGTGGAACCTGGAGTACCGCCGGGTCGGCAACGGCGGGGGATGGCCGGCGACCTTCGACGATGTCGCCGCGGGCATCGAGGCGCTGGCCGACGTACCGGGCCTGGACCTCACCACGGTCATCACGCTCGGGCACTCCGCGGGCGGGCACCTGGCGACCTGGGCGGCAGCCCGGCACCGCTTCCCGCAGTGGTCGCCCAGCCGGGTGCGCGTCACCCACGTGGTGTCCCAGGCCGGGGTCCTGGACCTCACCACCGGCTTCGCCCAAGGGCTCGGCGGGGGAGCGGTGGAGGCACTCCTCGGCGGCCCGCCGGGCGTGCCGCCGTTCGAGGCCCGCTACGACCGGGCGGACCCGCAGCGCCAGCTCCCGCTGGACGTGCCGGTGTGGTGCGTCCACGGGGTGGACGACGACGTCGTGCCGCTCAGCCAGTCGGAGAACTACGTCGCGGCCGCCGCCGAGGCCGGTGCCGAGGCCACCCTGGTCACCGTCGAGGGCGACCACTTCGTCGTCATCGACCCCACGACGCCCGCGTGGGCACGGATCGTGGAGATCCTCGATCCCCTCGGCTGAACCCGACCCGAGCCGTGTCACGATGGCCGGGTGAGCACTGGGGCCGTGAACGAGGGAGCCGGGGCCGAGGGAGCCGGGGACGGGGAGCGCGTGCCGGACGACACCCGGCGTCGCCTCGCCGCGGCGTACCCCGTGCACACCATGCCCGGGCGCGGACACCGCGCGGGGCGAGGCGCCACCGAGTACGAGTTCGCCCGCCTGACGCTGCCGCGGCACCTGTCCCGCAACGTCGTCACGCGGCTGCTGGTCGACCAGGCCGAGTACGGCGGCTGGGAGCTCGACCGGCTCCGGATCCTGCACGACGGCACCCGCACCGTCGTCCTGCGACGTCGGATCATCCGGCAGCCGCGCCCGGTGCAGAGCCCGGCCTGAACCGGCCTCGAAGGGCCTGAGCCGTGACCCGGGTGCGACGTCAGGCGTCGCTGTGCCGTCGGCCGGAGACGTCGTCGAGCGCGGCCGTGATCTCCGCGGGCAGAGCAACCTCCTCCACGGTCAGCGCACCGGTCAGCTGGGCGGCGGTCCGCGCCCCCAGCAGCGCCGCGGTCACCCCCGGGCGGTCGCGGACCCAGGCCAGAGCGACCTCCAGCGGCGACCAGCCGAGCCCGTCGGCGGCCCGTGCCACCGCCTCGACCACCCGCGAGCAGCGGGCGTCGAGGTAGGGGGCGACGAAGTTGGCGAAGTGCGGCGAGGCAGCCCGTGAGTCCGCCGGGGTGCCGCCGCGGTACTTGCCCGTGAGCACGCCCCGGCCCAGGGGAGACCAGGCCAGGAGACCGGTGCCGAGGGCCGCCGCAGCGGGGACCAGCTCGAGCTCGGCGGTGCGGTTGAGCAACGAGTACTCGACCTGGTTGGACACGATCGGCGCGCGCCCGGCCACCGCCCGCTGCCACGTTGCGACCTGCGCGGTCTGCCAGGCGTTGTAGTTGGAGACCCCGACGTACGCCGCGCGGCCACTGCTGACCGCGGTGTCCAGCGCCGCCAGCGTCTCCTCCCACGGGAAGTCGCCGGACCACGCGTGCACCTGCCACAGGTCGACGTGGTCGGTGCCGAGCCGGCGCAGGGAGGCGTCGAGGGTGCGCAGCAGGTGCCCCCGGGAGACGTTGACCTCACGCACCCCGCGGCTGCGCAGGACGCCGGCCTTGGTCGCCAGCACGACCTCGTCCCGGGCGACGACGTCGCCGAGCAGTCGCCCGATGAGTTCCTCGGCGGCCCCGTCGCCATACCCCGCTGCGGTGTCGATCAGGGTCCCGCCGACCTCCACGAAGGACTTCAGCTGGTCGCGGGCCTCGTGCTCGTCGGTGTCACGTCCCCAGGTGAGGGTGCCCAGACCGAGGCGCGAGACGCGCAGGCCGGAACGACCCAGGAAGCGCTGCTGCATGCGCTCACCGTAACCGGCACGCGCGGGGCGGGCCGGTTGCCTCGCCGCGCGCCCGAGCCACGTACAGTGTGCGGGCCCGTACGCCGCGCCCGCACATCGCCGGCCGCCGCGATCCCAGCCGCACGACCTTGCAGGAGCTTCGGTGCTCGACTACCTCCAGGCCGTCGTGCTCGGTGTGATCCAGGGGCTCACCGAGTTCCTGCCGATCTCGAGCAGCGCCCACCTGCGGATCTTCCCCGACCTCTTCGGGTGGGGAGACCCGGGAGCGGCGTTCACCGCGGTCATCCAGATCGGCACCGAGCTCGCGGTCCTCATCTACTTCCGCCACGACATCTGGCGGATGGCCACGGCGTGGTTGCGCTCCCTGGTGAACCCGGAGTGGCGTGGCCACCCCGACGCCCGGATGGGGTGGTACGTGATCATCGGGTCGCTCCCGATCGTGATGCTCGGGATCACGCTGAAGGACTTCATCGAGAACGACTTCCGCAGCCTCTACATCGTCGGCACCACCCTGATCGTGATGGGCATCGTGCTGGGCATCGCCGACCGGATCAGCAGCAACAACCGGACCCTGGGCCAGATGAACCTCAAGCATGCCGTCTACCTCGGCTTCGCCCAGGCCGCGGCGCTGGTGCCCGGGGTCTCGCGCTCCGGGGCCACCATCAGCATGGGTCGGTTCCTGGGCTACGAACGCGAGGCGGCGACGCGGTTCGCCTTCCTCCTGGCGATCCCGGCCGTGATCGGCGCGGGCCTCTTCGAACTCAAGGACGTCCTCGCCTGCGACGCCGGCTCCACGGCGGAGGCGTGCGTCAACAGCTACGGGGTCGGCCCGACGTTCGTGGCGACGGTGGTCTCCTTCATCATCGGCTACGCCGCCATCGCCTGGCTGCTGCGCTACGTCACCACCAAGTCGTACCTGCCGTTCGTGATCTACCGGATCGGCCTGGGCACGCTGACCCTGCTGCTGGTCTGGCAGGGCGTGCTCGCGGCCGGCGGCTGAGCCGCCCGGAGGTTCGCCCGCGTCGCCCGGTTCGCTACAGCCACCCCGAGCGCTTGAACGCCCGGTAGAGCAGCGCCGACAGGAGCACCATCAGCCCCAGGGCGCCGGGGTACCCCAGGCGCCAGCGCAGCTCCGGCATGTGGTCGAAGTTCATCCCGTAGATGCCGGCCACCAGGGTGCTGACCGCGGCCAGGGCCACCCACGCCGAGATCTTCCGCATGTCCTCGTTCTGCTGGACCTGGATCCGGGCCAGGTGCGCCTCGAACGCGGCGCTGAGCAGCATCTCCAGGGAGTCGACGTTCTCCGAGACCCGGGCGAGGTGGTCGGCGACGTCGCGGAAGAAGGGCAGTGCCTCCTCGGGGACCAGCGCCGGGTCGGGTCCGTCGCCGTCACCCCACGCGACGCCCCCCAAGGTCATCCGCTCCACGGGAGCACGCAGCGGATGCACAGCTCGGCGGACCTCCATCAGCTCCCGCTTGAGCACGTAGATCCGTTGCGAGTCGTGGGTGCGCCGTGGGGAGAAGACGGACTCCTCGACCTCCTCCACGTCGTTCTCCAGTTCGGCCACCACGGCCTCGTAGCCGTCCACCACGCGGTCGCACACCGCGTACAGCACCGCGGCCGGACCGTGGCCGAGCACGTGGGCCCGCTGTTCCAGGCTCGCGCGTACGCCGGCCAGCTCGACTCCTTCACCCTGGCGGCACGTGATCACGTAGTCGGGGCCGATGAAGACGGCGACCTGACCGGTCTCGACGGCGTCCTGGTCGTCGAGGTACCAGAGGGTCTTGAGCACGATGAACGTGTGCCGCTCGTACCGCTCGAGCTTGGGGCGCTGGGTCGGGTGCAGCGCGTCCTCGACAGCCAGGCTGTGCAGGTCGAAGGCGTCCGCGACCTGCTGGAGCTCCTGCGGCGTCGGGTCGTGCAGCCCGATCCAGACGAAGTCGTCGGACGCGGCCGACGCCCGCAGCGCACCCACGTCGAGCGAACCGTCGGATGCTGTCTCCGGCGGGGGGAGCCTGCACCCGTCCCGGTAGACGACCGAGTCGACGATCATGGGCTCACCTTCGCACAGCGACGGGGCCCGGGGCGGCGTCCCCGGAGACGTGTTGGGCGCGGCCCCCTACGCTGACGCCGTGGCTACAGTCCTCCTGGTTCGGCACGGTCGCTCGACGGCCAACACCTCCGGCGTCCTGGCCGGGCGCGCCCCCGGCGTACTCCTCGACGACACCGGTCACGAGCAGGTCGCACGCACCGGCGAGCGCCTGGCCGCGCTGCGGCTCGCCGCGGTGGTGACCTCGCCTCTGGAGCGCTGCCGGGAGACCGCGAAGGCGGTGGGCCTCCGCCAGGAGCCGCGCCTGACGCCGGTACGGGACAAGGCACTGGCCGAGGTGGACTACGGCGACTGGACCGGGCGCAAGCTCTCCGAGCTCGCCAAGGAGCCGCTGTGGAAGGTGGTGCAGGGGCATCCGTCCGCGGCGACCTTCCCCGGCGGGGAGTCGATGGCCGCGATGGCGACGCGCGCGGTGGCGGCGGTGCGCTCCTGGGACGCCCGGATCGAGGCCGAGCACGGCCCGTCGGCGCTCTGGGTCGCGGTCAGCCATGGCGACCTGATCAAGGCAATCCTCGCGGACGCGCTCGGGGTGCATCTCGACTCGTTCCAGCGGATCGTCGTCGACCCGGCCTCGGTCAGCGTCATCCGCTACACGCCCGGTCGGCCCTTCGTCCTGATGAGCAACACCCACGCCGGCGACCTCGGTGGCCTCAACGCGCCACCTCCCAAGCGCGGCCGCAAACGGACCGCGACCTCGAGCGACGCCCCCGTCGGTGGCGGCGCGGGGATAGGGTCGAAGGCATGACCGTGGTCCACCGCTACGACCCGCCCGAGCGCTTCGTCGCGGGCACGGTCGGGGAGCCCGGCCAGCGCACGTTCTTCCTGCAGGCGCGCTCCGGTGCCCGACTCACCAGCGTCGCGCTGGAGAAGCAGCAGGTCTCGCTCCTCGCCCAACGCGTCGACGGTCTGTTGGACGACGTGATGCGGGCCGAGGGCGGCGCGGAGATCGTGCCGGCGCTGGCCCCGGTGGGCTTGGAGGACAACGCCCCCCTCGAGCAGCCGATCGACGAGGACTTCCGCGCCGGCACGATGACGCTGGCCTGGGAGACCGACACCCAACGGGTGGTCATCGAGGTCTTCGCCCTGGACTCACCCGAGCCGGACGAGGAGTTCGATCCCGAGCAGGCCTCCGAGGTCCTCGTCGTCAGCCTGACCTCCGCGGCGGCGCGCGCGTTCTGCAAGCGTGCGTCGGCGGTGGTCTCCGCCGGGCGTCCGCCGTGCCAGTTCTGCGGCGGGCCGCTGGACCCCCGGGGTCACCTGTGCCCCCGCGCGAACGGGTTCCGCCGGCGGTGAGCCTCGACGGCGAGGTCGACCTCCTGCTGGAGGGCGACCT
Source organism: Marmoricola sp. (assembly GCA_044224695.1). Classification (GTDB taxonomy): domain Bacteria; phylum Actinomycetota; class Actinomycetes; order Propionibacteriales; family Nocardioidaceae; genus Marmoricola_A. The sequence goes on from JBGAJX010000036.1 coordinate 35,554, forward strand.
GGAGATCCACGGCCGGATCATGCCGGCGAGCAACGCGACCTTCCTGGCCGAGGCCGTCGTGGGGGAGCAGCGACTCGCCTGCGTCTACAAGCCGGTCGCGGGGGAGCGGCCCCTGTGGGACTTCCCCGACGGCACGCTCGCCGGGCGCGAGGTCGCGGCGTACCTGCTCTCGGAGGCGTTGGGCTGGGACGTCGTTCCGCGCACGATCCTGCGCGACGGTCCGCACGGCCCGGGCATGGTGCAGGTGTGGTGTGAACCCGACGAGGAGCGGGAGGCGGTGGACCTGGTGCCCGAGGGCGCCGTGCCCGCCGGGTTCCTGCGCATCCTCGACGCGACCGACGGCGCGGGCAGGGCGGTCTCGCTGGTCCACGAGGACTCCGCCGCGCTCCGCCTGGTCGCGGTCTTCGACGTGGTCGCCAACAACGCCGACCGCAAGGGCGGCCACGTCCTGGCGATGCCCGACGGCCATCGTTACGGCGTCGACCACGGCATCTGCTTCCACGTCGAGCCCAAACTGCGCACGGTCCTGTGGGGCTGGGGCGGGGACAGCCTGCGCGACCAGGAGCGTGACGACGTCGCCCGGGTCGTGGAGGAGATCCGCGACGGCGGCGACCTCGCCCTCGCCCTGGCCGAGCACCTCACCCGCCGCGAGGTGCGCGCGGTCGCCGAGCGCGGTCGCCACCTGCTCTCCGGAGGGCGGCTGCCGCGCGCCGGTGGCGAGTGGCCCTCCATCCCGTGGCCGGCGTTCTGAACGACGTCGCCGAGGCCGGCCTCCCGCCCGAACAGGGGCGACCGATCGTCCTCGGCTCGCCTGGGTAGGCTTCAGCCCATGCGTGCCTGGGACAGCGTGACGGTGCCGTCACTGGAGCGGTTCGGTCGTGGTCCCGCCGTGCAGCTCTACGACACCGGGACACGGGCCCGGGTGGTCTCCCACCCGGGGGAGACCGCGCGACTCTACGTCTGCGGAATCACGCCGTACGACGCCACTCACCTCGGCCACGCGGCCACCTACGTCACCTTCGACCTGATCAACCGCGGGTGGCGCGACGCCGGTCACGCCGTCCACTACGTGCAGAACGTCACCGACGTCGACGACCCGCTCCTGGAGCGCGCCGCCGCGACCGGCGAGGACTGGGAGGCCCTGGCGGCCCGCGAGATCGAGCGGTTCCGGGCCGACATGGAAGCGCTGCGGATCCTGCCCCCCGACGAGTACGTCGGCGCCGTGGAGTCCATCCCCGACGTCGTGGAGCTGATCCAGCAGCTGCAGCACGAGGGCCACGTCTACGAGGTGGACGGGGACCTCTACTTCTCGGTCCGGTCCGACCCCCGCTTCGGCGAGCTGTCGCGGCTCTCGGAGGAGGAGATGCTCGCCACCTTCGGAGCCCGCGGCGGCGATCCGGACCGCGCAGGGAAGCGCGACCCGCTGGACTGCCTGCTCTGGCTGGCCGAGCGTCCCGGGGAGCCGTCCTGGGGGTCACCCTTCGGCCGCGGGCGCCCGGGCTGGCACATCGAGTGTAGTGCGATCGCCCTGCGCTACCTGGGGGAGTTCTTCGACGTCCAGGGTGGCGGCTCGGACCTGGTCTTCCCGCACCACGAGATGTGTGCCGCGGAGGCCCAGGCCGCCTTCCCCGGGATCCGCTTCGCCCGGCACTACGTGCACACCGGCATGGTCGGCTACCAGGGCGAGAAGATGTCCAAGTCGCTGGGGAACCTGGAGTTCGTCTCCCGGCTGCGTGAGTCCGGGATCGAGCCGGCCGTGATCCGTCTGGCGCTGCTCCCGCACCACTACCGCTCCGACTGGGAGTGGCACGACGAGGACATCGCCGTCGCGACCAAGCGTCTCGAGGCGTGGCGCGCGGCCCTGTCGAACACGAACGTCCCGCAGGCCGAGCAACTCGTGGTCACCTTGCGCGCCGCGCTGGCCCAGGACCTCGACACCCCGCGCGTGGTGAAGCTGATGGACGACTGGGCCGAGGGCTGGCACCGGGGCGACGGCTCCGGAGCCGACATCGTGCGCGAGGTCGTCGATGCGCGGCTGGGGATCCTGCTCTAGCTGTTCTGTCCACGCAGGTTGGGTACGAGGTCTGCTGGTGATTTGCCGCCGAGTGCGGTGTGTCCGCGGTGGTGATTGTAGGTGTGGATCCAGTCCTGGAAGAGTGCTGCGCGTTCGTTTTCGGAGCTGTAGGGCCGGGCG